>NZ_LT632322.1:0-600000 GCF_900119705.1 Murdochiella vaginalis
CGTACTTCTTCCGTTTGGTAACGGCCTTTTCCGAATTTCTTCCTCCGTGTATCTCCATCCTTCCTCTCTTCTCGCTTCCTTAGAAAGGAGGTGATCCAGCCGCAGGTTCTCCTACGGCTACCTTGTTACGACTTCACCCCAGTCATTGATCCTACCTTCGACGCCTGCGCCAATTGTTCGCTCAGCGGCTTCGGGTATTACCAACTTCCATGGTGTGACGGGCGGTGTGTACAAGACCCGGGAACGCATTCACCGCGACATGCTGATTCGCGATTACTAGTAACTCCGACTTCGTGTAGGCGAGTTGCAGCCTACAGTCCGAACTGAGACCGACTTTTCGTGGTTCGCTTGCTCTCACGAGGTTGCTTCACGCTGTTTTCGGCCATTGTAGCACGTGTGTAGCCCAGGACATAAAGGGCATGATGATTTGACGTCATCCCCACCTTCCTCCGGTTTATCACCGGCAGTCTCGCTAGAGTCCCCAACTTAATGCTGGCAACTAACGACAAGGGTTGCGCTCGTTGCGGGACTTAACCCAACATCTCACGACACGAGCTGACGACAACCATGCACCACCTGTAGCAGTGTCCCCGAAGGGAACGGTTAATCTCTTAACCCGTCACTGTTATGTCAAGCCCTGGTAAGGTTCTTCGCGTTGCTTCGAATTAAACCACATGCTCCGCTACTTGTGCGGGTCCCCGTCAATTCCTTTGAGTTTCACACTTGCGTGCGTACTCCCCAGGCGGAGTGCTTACTGTGTTAACGGCGGCACCGAGATTTGACTCCCGACACCTAGCACTCATCGTTTAGGGCGTGGACTACCAGGGTATCTAATCCTGTTTGCTCCCCACGCTTTCGTACCTCAGCGTCAGTATGTATCCAGACAGTCGCCTTCGCCACCGGTATTCTTCCTAATCTCTACGCATTTCACCGCTACACTAGGAATTCCACTGTCCCCTCTACTACTCAAGCTCGCCAGTTTTCAACGCTTGCTGGGGTTGAGCCCCAGAATTTAACGCCAAACTTAACAAGCCGCCTACGTACCCTTTACGCCCAATAATTCCGAACAACGCTCGCCCCCTACGTATTACCGCGGCTGCTGGCACGTAGTTAGCCGGGGCTTCCTCCTGGATTACCGTCATTATCTTCACCCAGGACAGAACTTTACGATCCGAAAACCTTCTTCGTTCACGCGGCGTCGCTGCATCAGAGTTTCCTCCATTGTGCAAAATTCCCCACTGCTGCCTCCCGTAGGAGTTTGGGCCGTGTCTCAGTCCCAATGTGGCCGTACACCCTCTCAGGCCGGCTACTGATCGTCGCCTTGGTAGGCCGTTACCCCACCAACGAGCTAATCAGACGCAAGACCATCTTTCACCGAAATTCTTTGACCTTCTCACCATGCGATGAAAAAGTATCATCCGGTATTAATAGCCGTTTCCAGCTGCTATCCCGGTGTGAAAGGCAGGTTTCTTACGCGTTACTCACCCATCCGCCACTTTCCTGCGCTATCTTCCCCCGAAGGTTCCGTCAGCACATTCTCGTTCGACTTGCATGTGTTACGCACGCCGCCAGCGTTTATCCTGAGCCAGGATCAAACTCTCAAAAAAAGTTTTGAGAGCCAATATCTTGACTCTAAATTTGTTGTTTGAATTATTTTTAACTCAAAGTTATTCACGTATTCACTTTTGAAGGTTCGCGCTCTCCCTTTTTGGGAGTGCTTGAATAGTCTATCACGCCATAAAGTACTTGTCAAGAAAAAATAGCTTTTATTTTATCTTTTTCTTTTTCAAACGTCCGTCCTTTTCGGCGCGACTTGAGTATGTTACCACCCGATTAAATGTCTGTCAACACTAAATTGTATTTTTTTCGAATGCGCCGTGTTTTCGTTATTCTCGGTCTTCCCTATATCCATGCCTGCGCTAGAGTGCTTCTTGCGTTTGTTCAATACGAATCATACTTAATAGCAAGGTCAGCCCCAGCATGGATATCGCAAAGAGCGCATATAAAGGAATTTCCTGCAGTATTTGGAGCTCGATCAATGCCGCCAAGCAATAGGAATAAAGAGTTCCCCACGTGAATAGCAAGGCTTTATCTTTTTTCGTTTCCCATGCAATGTTTTTTCTGTGACGCACCAAGTAGAGGATGATACGGATAAACACAGCAATCCAAATGATTGCAAACGCCAGAAAGCTAAACCACTCATCACTCCACTGATCCAGCCATAAAGAAACAGCAGAGGCGAGGCCTACTACGCCAACGCCTGCCAAGCCAATCCATATGGCGTTGCCCAATGCGCGCAAGAGGTTTTTTTCACCTTTTTCCTGTTGAGCAAGCCATAGGTAAACAACGGTGGGAGTTTCAAAAAGATAGCCAAGAAAATTAACCCAGATCACACTCATGAACAGATGGTGGTTCATTTCTAATGTTATGGGCCGGCCATCCCAAACCCAAAAGCCGCCGTTAAGGCGAATCGCCGCAACATCTAAAAGAAGGTCAAACGAAACAATCAGCCAGCCGGATAAGAGAGCGGTCCTTACTTTCGATAAGGAAAATTTCTGTGCGATCCGCAAGGAGCATACCGCCAGAGTGCCCCACATCAGCCCTCCAAAGAAAGGAAACTGATATGGTTCCGGGCCGATCTGAATGAAAAAATCACGACTATAATGATAAATTCCGGTAAGGCGGACCGCCAAAAGCTCCAACGCAAAACCCGCAAAAGCAGCGGATAAAAATAGAAAAAACTCATTCCTTTTGTTGTTTTGAAGCAGATCCATGAAAAACACAAGGGTAATTGCGTAGCAAAGAAGCTCGAATGATTGAATCCAATTCATCCGCCCTCCTCCCTCTAGAAGACAAACGGAGCAAATAATTCATTGACCAACTCCTCGGTGTCTTCGCTGTCCACGACATAGTAGCTTACACCATCAATCATTTGCCCGTCGCCCGGAACGGTATGCAGCTCCATATTCGATAAACCCGAAAGCAGCACGCCCGGAGCTTTCGGCAATAAGGGAAGCGCCGGAAGGTTCGTCTTGGCATTCGTGCGGAAAGCGTGCAATACCAATGGATAGCGATAGAAACGCAGCGGAGATACCACTTGCTTGGCCGTTTCCCGAATAAAGGCCTGCTGTGCTTTTACGCGATCCAGGTCTCCATTGCGATAGCCTTGACGATGGCGCAAAAAACTGAGCGCTTCCGGGCCGTCCAGCACATGGTCGCCCACGCGATGTATCTCCCCGGGAACCGGCGCCGCCTTTTCCGGAACGTCATAACGCACGCCGCCAGCCGCATCCACGACGGCCTTCACCGTCTCATAGTCCACCTCAACATAGTAATCCAGGTCGACGCCCAGAAAATCCCGAATGGTTTTCATGGTAAGCTCTATGCCGCCATACGCATGCGCATGATTGATCTTATCAAGCTCGCCTTTCACATAAACGCGCGAATCGCGAGGAATGGACAAGCCGATCAGGCGTCCCTCCTTAAACGCAAAACGCAACAGCAAAAGTGTATCCGTTCGCTGAGGCTGTCCACTGCCGGTATCATCTACGCCGGCCAGCAGAACAAGAAGGTCATCCTGAATGGGAGCCAAGGTATTGCCTTCGTCCGCCGCCGGTACCGGCAAGGCTTCCTTTTCCTGATCCCAAAGAAACAGATAGATTGCAAGCGCGATCGTAGAGACAACAAGAAGAAGTAGAAAAAGACGAAACAAGCGGCCCAAACAGCTCTTCTTTTTACGGGGCTTTCCCTCATTCGGCACATTTGCCGAAGTAGGGCGATACCGATAGCCCTCGTTCGCTTCTTCGGCGTTTCGTGCCTGGCGCGCAGCTTGGTCGGCGCGCATCGCCCGTCGCACATCTGCCACCGTCAAAGGCATCGTATCCTCGGTCGATTCCTGTTCATATGCATCATCCGGAAAACGACGGCGTTTTTCTGGGCCACGCGAACCACGTGCGCGCGGATCTTCTTCCTTATTATAGGGATTCATTTTTCCTCCAACATCGATGCCTCTTCCAGCAGGCGACGCATGCGATGCATAACGCCGGACTTGCTTAAAGGCGGATTCAACTGCTCTCCCAGTTGTCTGAGATTTGCCATGGGGTGCTCAAGCCGCGCTTGTGCTACAGCACGTAAGGATTCCGACAGACTTTCTAATCCGCGTTTTTCATCAATACAGTGAATAGCGCGAATTTGTTCCAGCGCCGCCTGATACTGTTTGTCCAGATTGGCGGTTTCCGCATTGGATTTGCGGTTGATTTCATTTTTTAACTCTTTTTTGATTTTGACATTTTCCAATGCCAGCATGGACGCCGAAGCGCCCATCGCAATCATCATATCGGAAATTGCCTCGGAATCTTTGAAATAGTATACCGTAAATGCGCCACGCTTGGTTTGCTTGGCAGGAAGCGAAAGCGTACGAAAAACGTGTTCCAGAATTTCGCCATCCCAAGCGTTTTTTGTGACCACTTCCAAATGATAGGACTTTTCCGGATCCACCACCGAGCCCGCAGCCAAGAAGGCGCCGCGCAGATACGCACAGGCATTTGCCTCTACGCGAAGGCGTCCGAATATGGCCTCGCGACTTTGTGTCGCATGGCCGAAAAGGTCCACCCCGCTTTGCTCTAAAAGCGTCTCCGTTTTTTTTTCCGGAAGATCCATATAATAGACGGGCTTCTTTTGCAGCCGCTCATCCTGCTGCGAACGAATTTCGCCTTCCGTTTGCAATAAAAAACGCGACAGGTTGGCTACACAGCTGATCACCTCGGGATGCTCGGAAAAAAAACGGAGATGATGTCCATCGCGATTGATGACCATGGCGGCGTTCAGCCGCGCCATGGCGGAAAGCTCCAACAGAGCTTCTATTTTGGAATGCACGGGTAAACGTGCGCATTCACTTTTTGTATCGTAGGAAAAACTCATAATTTCTTCTCCGGAGAGAATGGGTCCTTTTTGGGAGAGGCCGCAACACCTGTAAAGGCTTGGCGCACCATGTTGCGCTCGGAGTCGTGGCGAAGCAGTTTTACCGCTTTTCTCCAGGGCATGAATGCCGAATCGCAAAAGCCCTCTTCTCGCTGCGGCTTCATCGTTCCACCCTCTGCCGTCATCGTATAATAATGAACGGTCTTGTGTACTTCTATACCGTTCGGTTTCGCATAGTTATATCGCACAAAGCCGATGTACTTGCCCACGCGACAAGTGAGACCGCTTTCTTCATTCACTTCGCGCAATGCCGTTTCTTCCAGCGTTTCGCCAGCCTCGATGCGTCCTTTTGGCAGCACCCAGTCTCCACGAAATTTACGCAGGACAAGCACTTCTTTTCCTTTGACGATGACGCCACCGGCGCTGGTTTCTTTCATCGTGCCCCTCCTTTCTGTGCAGAATCTTTCCAATAGCGGCGATCGCGATGCGAAACACTCACGCCCGGATATCGTTCGCCCAGCCTTTGGGCCAGTATCTCCGCCATGACGACAGAGCGATGGCGACCGCCCGTGCATCCTAAAGCGATGGTCAGCGTCCGCTTTCCTTCCCGTATGTAAAGAGGGATCAGAAAAGAAAGTAAATCCAGCGTTTTTGCTAAGAAACGCTCGGTTTCGGGGAATTGCATTACATAATCGCGCAAGGGTTCCTCTAAACCCGTCTGATGGCGCAACTCCGGAATGTAAAACGGATTGTTGACAAAGCGTACATCAAAGACCAAGTCGGCATCCAATACGATGCCGTGTTTATAGCCGAAAGACATGACGGAGATCAGAAGCGCCGGTTTCTCTCCTTGCGGCAAAAACAGAAGATCAATTTGTTCCTTTAATTCGCCCAAGGTCTTATCCGTGGTGTCTATCACCACATCCGACGACTGCAGCAGATGCTCCAGGAAGTTCTTCTCTCGTTGAATACCGTCAAATATATTGCCCGCTTTGTCCATGGGGTGCGGACGACGCAATTCCTTATAGCGACGCACCAGAGTTTCGTCCGAGGCGGTCAGAAACAGGGTGGTCACATCCAGATCTTTTTCTTTTTTCAGGGCTTCCACGGTGGACTGCAAATCCTCAAAAAAGGCACCGCCACGGATATCCACGCCTAAAGCGATGCGATTCATGGGCTTCGAAGCACTTCTGGTCAAATCCAGAAAATTATTGATCAAGCGCGGCGGAATATTATCCATGCAATAGTATCCCATGTCCTCAAACAAACGCAATGCAGAACTCTTTCCCGCACCGCTCATGCCTGTGACAATAACCATTTTCATGTGATCCGCCTCCTTTCCGACGCCCCGTGCTCCGTTCCGACGCAATGCCATGCGATGGAGCGATTTTTCCACTTTATTCTTTGCCGATAATACGCACTTCCGGCTCCAAGTCCACGCCGGATTGTTTTTTCACTGTATCCTGCACATATGCGATCAGCTCCAACACATCTGCTGCTTTCGCTTCGCCATTATTGATGAGAAACCCGCAATGCTTTTCCGAAACCTGTGCCCCACGAATAGCATAGCCCCGCAGTCCCGCCTGTTCAATCAGGGCGCCTGCGAAATGCCCTTGCGGTCGCTTAAACGTCGATCCTGCAGAATACTTATCCAACGGTTGCTTCGTGCGGCGACGCAGGGCATATTCTTCCGCTTTCGCGCGAATGGCCTCCGGGTTTCCGGGCTCGAGCGTAAAGGTAACCTCGGTAACGACCATCCCCTCCTGCATCATGCGCGAGGTACGATAGCCCATATTCATCTCTTCGCGTGTCAACGTGCATAATGCATTGTTTTGATTGATGGCATGAAGGGAAGAAACCACATTCTTCATTTCGCGTTCATACGCGCCCGCATTCATGATCACGCCGCCGCCCACCGTGCCAGGGATACCGGCAAGAGCTTCCATACCGGTAAGGCCCGCCTGAAAACTTGCCTGTGCCACTTTTGCCAGCGCCGCGCCGGCCTGCGCCGTAACTACGTTACCATTCACTGTCACATCGGAAAATGCCGTGCCCATCTTGACCACCACACCATCCAGCCCGCCATCGCGCACCAACAGATTCGATCCGTTGCCAAGGATCATAAAAGGAATGTCATTGCTTCGCAAATATCGGATGGTACGCAACGCTTCTTTCTCGGAAGTCACCTCGATTAACAGATCGCACGGACCGCCCAAATGAAATGTGGTCAGCGAAGACAGGCGCACGTTTTCCGTGACCATGCCATACGCTCCTGAATGCAGTTCCGTACGCTGATTCGTGTTGATCATTCGCAAGCTCCTCCCTATATCTCATATGTCATAAGATTACCCTAAAAAGAGCACCAAACACAAGATTTGTGCTTGGTGCTCTTCCTGAATAAATTTTGTTTCTTTGGCCGTTCACAAACCCGGCACGTGTCTCATTCCTTAGTACTCAATCGCCGCTAAGCGCTTGTAATTCTCGTAGCGTTCCTTCGCAGCCTGTTCGGCAGCGACGTAGAGTTCGTTGGCCGCCTTCGGGAAGTTGCGTTTGAGGGAGGAGTAACGAACCTCACCCATCAGGAACTCTTGGAAGTCGGCTGTGGGCTCTTTGGAATCCAGCTGGAACGGGTTCTTGCCTTCTTGGGCCAGAAGCGGATTGTAGCGCCACAGATGCCAGTAACCGGCTTCGACAGCCTGCTTCTCGCGTTCTTGGCTCTTGCCCATGCCGATGCGGATGCCGTGGTTGATGCACGGTGCATAGGCGATGATGAGGGACGGTCCGTCGTAGGCTTCCGCTTCGCGCAGTGCTTTGATCGTCTGGTTCTGGTTCGCGCCCATAGCGATTTGGGCAACGTAGACATAACCGTAAGTGGACTGCATGAGGCCCAAATCCTTGGACTTAATGCGTTTACCGGAAGCGGCAAACTGCGCAATCGCAGCGAGCGGCGTCGCCTTTGAGGACTGACCGCCGGTGTTGGAGTAGACCTCGGTGTTCATAACGAGGACGTTGACATCCTTGCCCGAAGCAAGAACGTGATCCAATCCGCCGTATCCGATATCAAAGGCCCAACCATCACCGCCGAAGATCCACTGGGACTTCTTGGTCATGTAATCTTTCAGGTCGACAATTTCGTCGAGGAGTTTTTGTCCTTCGGCATTGTTGACGCCCGCCTTGGCCACTTCCAAAATGTCCGCCGTAGCGGCTTTGGAGGCACGATAGTCGCCCTTGCCTTCCATCCAGGCATGGAACAAGTCGTTCAGTGGCGAATCGATCTTGAGGTCCAGGAATTGCTTCATCTTGGTCTCCACCAGGTCACGGTTGGATTCCGTCGCCAGCAACATGCCATAGCCATATTCTGCAGCATCTTCAAAGAGCGAGTTACCCCACGTCGGGCCACAGCCGTTGGCATCGACCGTGTACGGCGTAGACGGTGCCGAAGCGCCCCAAATGGAGGAGCAGCCGGTGGCGTTCGCGATGAGCATGCGATCGCCGAAGAGCTGTGTCAAAAGACGTGCATACGGCGTTTCGCCGCAGCCTGCGCAGGCGCCGGAGAATTCCAGCAAGGATTGCTTGAACTGCGAGCCTTTAACCGTCGTATCCGGCATGACATCTTCTTTATAGCCAACCTTCTCATGCGCATATTCCCAGAAGCCCTTCTGTGCTTCATATTGCTCTTCGAACGGTTTCATGATGAGCGCCTTGGTCTTGGCCGGGCAGACATCTGCACAGTTTCCGCAGCCCGTGCAGTCCAGCTGCGAAACCTGAATACGGAAATTGAGTCCTTCCATTCCCTTGCCGATGGCTTTCTTGGAAACAAAGCCTTCCGGCGCATTCTTCTGGTCATCTTCATTTAGCAGGAACGGACGAATAACCGCGTGCGGGCAAACATACGCACACTGGTTACACTGAATGCAGTTGTCAATCTGCCATTCCGGAACATAGAGGGCAATGCCGCGCTTCTCGTATTGAGCAGTGCCGGCATCCCAGTGTCCGTCCTCACGGCCGACAAACGCCGATACCGGAAGATCGTCGCCTTCGTTGCGAAGCATCGGGCGCACCACTTTCTTAAAGAAGTCGGGCGTTCCCGAAAGATCCACGACCTCGTCCTCTGCATTGGCCCATGCGGCCGGAATGTCCACCTTCTCAAGCGCTTCGATTCCAAGGTCAACCGCCTTGTTATTCATGTTCACAATGTCTTCGCCCTTGTGGCCATAGGCTTTCACGATGGAATCCTTCAAATGTGCCACCGCTTCCTCAACGGGAAGTACGCCGGACAGCTTGAAGAACGCCGATTGAACAATCATGTTCGTACGGTTGCCCAGACCGATATCCTGTGCCAGCTTGGAGGCATTAATAATGTAGAACTGAATATCGTTTTGAGCCAGATAGCGCTTCATCTGTCCCGGCAGATGCGAATCCAGCTCTTCCTTCGACCATGTGCAGTTCAGCAGGAACACGCCACCTTTTTTTAGGCCGCGTAACAGATCATATTGATGGACATACGCCTGCTTCGAGCAGGAAACGAAATCCGCTTCATCCAAGAGATAGGTGGAACGAATCTTGTTCTTGCCGAAACGCAGATGGGAAATGGTCAAACCGCCGGATTTCTTCGAATCGTAGAAGAAATAGCCCTGCGCATTCTGATCGGTGTTATCGCCGATAATCTTGATCGCCTGTTTGTTCGCGCCGACCGTACCGTCGGAACCGAAACCCCAGAACTTGCAACGGGTCGTTCCCTCTTCACGAATGTGCAGCACTTCCGATTGATCCAACGAGAGATTGGTCACGTCATCTTCAATCGAAATGGTGAAGTGATTCTTGGGCTCGTCTTTTTCCAGGTTGCGGAATACGGCCAGAAGATGCGTCGGAATGGTATCCTTGGAACCCATGCCGTAGCGTCCGCCGACGACCAGCGGATGAATATCCGCATCGTAAAGCGCCGCGCAGACATCCATGTAGAGCGGTTCGCCCAGAGCGCCTTTTTCCTTCGTGCGGTCCAGAACGGCAATCTTCTTCACGTTCTTCGGGAGCGCTTCAAGGAAGTGCTTGCGGCTGAACGGACGATAGAGGCGTACCTTCACCATGCCAAGCTTATTGCCCTTTTCGGCCTCGGCATCAATGACCTCTTCCATAGCCTCGCAGGCAGATCCCATGAGCACCACGACGTTTTCCGCTTCGGGATCGCCGTAGTAATCAAACAGATGATAGGAACGGCCGGTCTTTTCGGAGACCTTAGCCATATTCTTTTCCACAATGGGGATAATGTCTTCATAGAAACGGTTCGAGGCTTCCAGATTCTGGAAGAAAATATCCGGAGACTGCGCAGTCCCCATCGTCTTGGGACGATTCGGATTCATCGAACGGTCACGGAACGCCTGAATCGCTTTGTGATCCACCATTTCATCCAGGTCTTTGAAGTCCCAAACCGCAACTTTGTTAATTTCGTGCGACGTACGGAAGCCATCAAAGAAATGGCAGAACGGCAAAGAACCTTCAATGGCACTCAAATGCGCTACCGCACCCAGATCCATAACTTCCTGTACCGAGCTGGAGCAAAGGAACGCAAAGCCTGTCATACGCGCCGAGTTGATGTCGGAATGATCTCCGTAAATGGAGAGCGCATGGCTGGCCACAGCACGTGCCGCCACATGGAAGACGCCCGGCAAATTCTCACCGGCGATCTTGTACATATCCGGAATCATGAGCAATAAGCCCTGTGACGCCGTGTAGGTGCTCGTCAGCGCCCCGGCGGCAAGCGAGCCATGCACGGCCCCCGCCGCGCCGGCTTCGGATTGCATCTCCACCACATGCACCGGTTTGCCGAAAATGTTGTTCATCCCGTTAGCCGCCCAGGTGTCGACGTGCTCCGGCATCGGGGACGAAGGGGTGATCGGATAGATCGTTGCCACTTCCGTAAACGCGTACGAAACGTAAGCAGCAGCTTCGTTGCCATCCATTGTTTTGAATTTTTGGACCATAGTTACTCCTGACTTTCTCCGCGGCCATCCTGCCGTTTTCTGGGGAAATCCCCACTGTTCTCCATCTTTTAGAACTACCTTAAAGTATAAAATAAAGCCGTTCTTCCGTCAAACTTTCGCCCAATAGGGATCATCATCCCGCACACCACGATCCGCGATTTCCCACCGATTTCGCGCTTTTTCACGATCCTATTGCACGCCCTCTTCCCGTGCCTGGCGATTCGACTCTTCAATCAGGCGATTGTTTAACTCCAATGCGGCGTTATACCCCATTTGTTTGAGACGGTTATTGCGCACCGCCACTTCGATGATCATGCCGAGATTGCGTCCCGGCTTCACCGGCACGGTAATGGCCGGAAGGCGGACGCCTAAAATCTCAGTGTACTCATCCGTGATGCCGAGACGATCGTATTCTTTGTCATCCTGCCAATCTTCCAGCTTAATAACCATTTCAATTTCTGTTTCCTCTTTGACCGATCCAATGCCATAAAGTCGACGAATGTCCAGAATGCCGAGCCCGCGAATTTCCATATAATGACGAATATTTTCCGGAGCCTGCCCGATCAAGCTGTTGTCCACACGCGTCAGCTCCACCACATCATCCGCTACCAGCCGATGCCCGCGAATCAAGAGGTCCAAGCCCGTTTCGGATTTTCCCACTGCACTCTTGCCCTGAATGAGCACGCCAGTTCCGAAGACATCCATGAGTCCGGCATGCACCGTGGTGCGCGGCGCCAGCAATTTTTCCAGCTCCTGGTTCATCTCTGCTACCAACTTGGTAGTCTGCAGCGGCGTGCGCAAAACCGTTTTGTTGTAATAGTTCGCCAAATCTAAAATATCATCCGTGATGGCCTGGTCATACGAATAAATGAGCGCCGGAATCGGATAGGAAAAAAGTCCGCGAAAGCGTTCATAGCGCAGTTGTGGAGAAAGTTGCATGTAATAAATGTATTCCACGCGCCCGATGATCTGCAAACGCCCCCAAGGAAAATTCTCCATGAAGCCGGCCAATTGCAGGCCAGGACGGTTGACGTCCGCACCCTTGATGATGATGTCTTCATAATCTGTCGAGCGCGACACCACTTCCAACCCGGTTTTTTCCACCAGTTCGGACAATTTTACGGTTCGATTTTCGCCTTCCATCGCTACTCCTCTTTCTGCTCGTCTCGCGTCTTGTATTGTGCTTCCTGTTGAAAGTAGTTCCAAACCGCCTGCGCAGCCGTGCGGGTCATCCCTTCCACCGAAGAAAGCTCTTCCACGGAAGCCTCCTGCATGCGCTCAAGAGATCCGAACGCACGAAGCAGGGCCGTGCGGCGCTTCTTGCCGATTCCTGCAATGCCGTCCAAGGCGGATTGTGTCATGGCGCTGGAGCGCAGCCGTCTATGATACGTGATGGCAAACCGGTGCACCTCTTCCTGTACCACATAGAGATAGTGATAAAGCGGCGAGCGCGTATCCAGCTCCCACTCCTGTTCCTTATAAAACAACGCACGCGTCACATGACGATCGTCTTTGACCATGCCGACAACGGGAATATCCAAATGTTGCGCGCGAAGCACTTCTTCGGCCACATGCACATGCCCCTTCCCCCCGTCCATCAGGATCACGGAAGGCAAAACGCCAAAGCCGGTGTTCGTCTTTCCGGCCTCGCGATCGCGTAAGCCGTGGGCAATGCGCCGGGAAAGCATCTCGCGCTGGGAGGCATAATCATCACTGCCTTCGACACTTTGAATTTTAAACTTGCGGTATTCTTTCGGCTCTTTGCGTTCTCTGTGAAACACCACCATGGCGCCGACGTTTTGTACCCCGGAAACATTGGAAATATCATACGCCTCGACACGGGAAAGCTCGCGACCGACAATCGTTTCCAGCGCGCGAATGCCGGCATCTTTGTTGCGTTCTTTTCGTTCTTCGCGTGCCAACGCTTTCGTTAGCTGTTCCTCCGCATTGGCCTGGGCTGTGCGCAGGAGTGCCAGTTTATCGCCTCGCTTCGGCACCCGCAATTGTACCGTCCGCCCTTTTCGCTCGCTCAGAAAAGCCGCAATGGCCGCTTCCTCTTCCGGCAACACTGCCATAAAAAGTTCGCCGGGAATATAGGTCGCGTCCAGATAAAACTGTTTTAAAAACGAGCCGAGAATTGCTTTTTCTTCTTCCTGATATTCTTCCTGAATACGAAACGTGCGTCGATCCACGACCTTTCCGCCGCGGACGAAAAACACCTGCATAATCACCTGCGCGCCGCTGCGGGCCATGGCAATCACATCCGCATCTTTGCCACGCGCGAGCGTCACTTTTTGTTTCTCCTGCAAGGCGTCAAGATTGTAAAGCGCATCCCGAAAGCGCGCTGCTCGTTCATAGTCAAGCGCCTCCGATGCGGCAACCATCTCCTGCGTCCACTGTGCACGGATGGCCCGATCGTTTCCTTTGAGCACGTCTTCCACCTGACGCACCTGCGCCAGATATTCCTCTTCGTCCGCCAAGCCCACACAAGGCGCCGGGCACTGGCCTAAGTCATAATTGAGACAAGGCCTTTTCAGGCGCGCACCGCGGTCAAAATCCAGACGGCAGGTGCGCAGACCGAAAAGGCGCTGAAAAAGACGAATGGTGTCATTGACGGCATAGGCATTCGGAAACGGGCCGAAGTATGTGGCGCCGTTCGATTTGACCTGCCGCACTTTCAGAAGGCGCGGATAGCGTTCCTTCGGAATGCAGATATAGGGATACTGCTTGTCGTCGCGTAGCAGAATATTATAGTGTGGCCGATGCTGTTTGATGAAATTGGATTCCAGCACCAGTGCTTCCACCTCGTTGTCCACGACGATGTATTCAAAATGATCCACGTGCTCCACCATGGCAAGCACCTTCGGGCTCTTGCCGTGAGAAGAGGGCGTGAAATAGGAGCGCACGCGCCGACGCAGCGAAATGGCCTTTCCCACATAAATGATGACATTGTGGGCATCGCGCATCAGATACACGCCCGGCGATTCCGGGACGCGTTTTAGCTCCTCGGAAAAATCCTTCATTCCCTCGTCTCGCGTTCAAGCGGCTTGCAGCGTGCCGTCAAGTACCGCAGATCCTCGTCTTCCAGATGCGGCGAGAGTTTTTCAAAGCAGGTGGCGTTGTAGTTGTTGAGCCACTGCAGCTCTTCCTCCGTGAGCATGTCCACCTTGACCGGTCGCGTGTCGATGGGCACCCAGGTGAGAGCTTCCAAGGCATACCAAGTGCCGAACTCGTTGGTTTCCTTCTCTACGCAGAGGGTGATGGATTCGATACGAATGCCGTGTTTGCCAGCAATGTAGAGACCCGGTTCCATCGAGGTGACCATGCCCGGAGCCAGCTCCACGATGCCGCCCCCTCTCGGAACATTCGTAAACGACTGCGGGCCTTCATGGACGGCCAAAATATGGCCGACGCCGTGTCCCGTACCGTGGAAGTAGGTTTTGTGGGCCTGGTACAGCGGCGACATGGTGAGGGAAGACACATAGATGCCCGGCGTTCCCTTCGGGAAAACCGCCGTCATGCCGGCAATGTGTGCCTTTAATACCAAGGTGTAATCTTCGCGTTCCTCATCGGTCAGCGGTCCCATGGCTACCGTGCGGGTGATGTCGGTCGTGCCTTCCAGATAATGGCCGCCGCTATCCACCAGCAGCATCCCCTTGGGTTCGATGGTCGCCGTGGTTTTGCTGAGCATCGGATTATAATGGACGATGGCCGCGTTGGGGCCAAAGCCAATGATCGCACCGAAGCTGTCCATCAGGAAATGCTCCTGCTCCGCGCGTAATTCATGCAATTTGCGTACCGCCGCACGCTCATTGACCGCGCGGGAAGGTGCACCCGTTTCCACCCAGTTGAAGAACTTGGTCAATGCGATGCCGTCTTTGATGTACGCTTCTTTCATATTGGAAATTTCGGTCTCGTTTTTGATGGCCTTCATCAGCGAGGTGAGGTTGGTGCCCTGCTGAATTTTCACGTTTTCACGCAGGCAACGGAAAAGCGTGATGCTCGTATAATTGGGGTCGAGATAGACAATCTTCTGGCCGGCAATTTCCGCCAAAGCCGACCCAATCGAATCGTAATCCAAAATTTCAACGCCGGCTTCTGCCAAGCTCGTCTGAATTTCCGGAGTCATCTTTTCCATATTCACAAAGAGCTTGGCTTCGTCTTCCGAAACAAGAGCATAGCTCAACACCACCGGGGTGTCTTCCACGTCATAGCCGCGAATATTATAGAGATACGCGATATCATCCAGGCCGCTGATAAAGGTGTAGTCGCAATCACGATCACGCAACATAAAGCGCAAAATGCGCAGCTTTTCTTCAATCGTAGCGCCGGAATACGCCTTATCCAGGAAAAACGCCTGTTTGGAAGGCAACGCCGGACGATCGGTCCAAATGTCCGAAATATAGTCCACATCAATGACCAGAACGCGTTTGCCCATGGCTTCTGCCAACGCACGGTAGCGTGAAACCGAGAAGCACATCCCGTCGAAGCCGATTTTTCCAAACGGGGAGACGTTTTCTCGCAGGAAATCTTCCATTTTCTGATCGATGCCCATGCGATAGAGGGTAATTCCCGATCCCTTCAATTGCTCTGCGGCTTGCAGAAAATAGCGACTGTCCGTCCACAGTCCGGCCTCTTTTCGAGTCACCACCAAGGTGCCGGCAGATCCGGTAAAGCCGCTCATAAATACACGTGTCTTGTAATAATCCGGCACGTATTCCGATTGATGGGGGTCTGCGGTAGGAACGATGTACGCTTCCAAATCCCGTTGAGCCATTTGCTTGCGCAAGGCTTCCAAGCGCTCTGTAATTTTCATAATGCTCCTTTCTGCCATATCGGCAAAGTCCACGGCGAAAGGTCCGCCGCTAGGTCAACGTTACACATTAAAGCGGAAATGCACGATGTCGCCATCGCGCATGATGTAGTCTTTTCCTTCCAAACGCAATTTCCCCGATTCGCGAATCGCCGCCATGGAACCGGCTTCCATAAAGTCCGTATAGGAGAAAATCTCGGCGCGAATAAAGCCGCGCTGGATATCGGAATGAATTTTTCCGGCTGCTTCCCAGGCGCTGGTTCCCTTGGCAATGGTCCAAGCGCGTGTTTCATCTTCTCCTGTGGTAAGAAAGGACATGAGCCCCAATAAGTCATACGATGCGACGATGAGCCGATCCAAGCCCGACTGGCTGAGCCCCATCATGGCCAGAAATTCGGCGCGCTCTTCTTCCTCCAATTGGGCAATTTCCGCCTCCGTTTTGGCGGAAATCACGACCACGCGAGCCTGTTCTGTTTGGGCAAAAGCACGAATCTTTTGCACGTTCTCGTTTGTGGCACCGTCATCCGCACAGTCTTCTTCTGCGACATTGGCCACATAGATCACTGGCTTCACCGACAACAGCTGATAGGAGCTGAGCAGCTTCTTTTCTTCTTCGTTCAGGTCGAGAACGCGCGCGGACCTTCCCTCTTCCAGCACCTCCTTAATGCGCTGTAAGAGATCCACTTCGGGGCGCACTTCTTTGTCCGCCTTGGCCTGTTTCTCTTTTTTGACCAGAATGCGGTCAATCTGTTCCAGATCCGACAGAATCAGCTCTAAGTTGATGGTTTCAATGTCGCGCAGCGGATCCACGGAGCCGTCAACATGCGTCACATTCTCGTCTTCGAAGCAGCGCAGCACCTCGACGATGGCTTCGCACGTACGGATATCGCCCAGAAATTTATTTCCCAGACCTTCTCCTTTGCTTGCGCCGCGCACCAAACCGGCGATATCGTAAAATTCGATGACCGCCGGTATGACTTTCTTCGATGCAAAACGCTCGGCCAAAACGTGAAGGCGCGCATCCGGCACCTCCACCAGACCGATGTTCGGTTCAATGGTATTAAATGGGTAATTTTCCGCCGGTACGCCGGCATGGGTGATCGCATTAAAAAGCGTGGATTTCCCGACGTTCGGCAAACCGACGATACCTAGTTTCATATTTTCTTACAACTCCTTTATTTTCAAGGGTTCCGAGCGTTCCCTTCGGCGTTTTACGCCATTTCTACGCCATTCTGTACGCCATTATTACGCCATCCGTCCCAGGTTGTTCCCGGGTGAATGCTTATAAGAATAACGGCAGGAAAATCAACGATACCGTCGTCATCAGCTTGATCAGAATGTTGATGGACGGACCCGACGTATCCTTGAACGGATCGCCGACCGTATCGCCCGTGACGGCTGCTTTATGGGCATCGCTGCCCTTTCCGCCATATACGCCGGTTTCAATATATTTCTTGGCATTATCCCAAGCGCCGCCGGCATTGGCCATCATGATGGCCAGCAACACACCGGTGATCAGCGCACCGACCAGAAGGCCACCGAGCGCTTCCACGCCGATGAGCATGCCCACCAAAAGCGGCGCAGCAACGGCCAAGATGCCCGGGAGGATCATTTTGCGCAAAGAGGCTCTCGTCGAGATATCAATGCAACGGCCGTAATCCGGAGACGCTGTCCCCTGCATAATGCCCGGGTTTTTACGGAACTGTCCACGCACTTCTTCGACCATGGCATTGGCGGCATCGCCGACGGCATTCATCGTCAAGGCGCTAAACAGGAACGGAAGCATACCACCGATAAACGTCCCGGCAATCACTTGCGGCTGCGTGACGTCCAGGGTTGCAAGCTGCGCATGCTGCGTATAGGAAGCAAACAGGGAAAGCGCCGTCAACGCGGCCGAGCCGATCGCAAAGCCTTTGCCGATGGCGGCGGTGGTGTTTCCGACCGAATCCAATTTATCTGTGATAGCGCGCACGTTTTCCGGCAGTTTAGTCATTTCCGCAATACCGCCCGCATTATCCGCTACCGGGCCGTAGGCATCGACTGCAATGGTCATAGCGCAAGTAGCCAACATGCCCAGGGCGGCTAAGGAAATCGCGTAAAGGCCGGCGTTCGGGCCCATTCCGTTCATGCCCATAAAGGACACGATGATGCCGATCGCAATAAAGAGAATCGGAACGGCGGTAGAGTTCATGCCGACGGAAAGTCCGGAAATGATATTCGTTGCGGAACCGGTTGTGGATTCTTTCGCAATCTTTTTCACGAACGGAAAAGCTTCCGACGTGTAGATTTCGGTGATCTTCGAAATTCCCAGGCCAACGGCAATGCCGCAAAGCACCGGGATAAAGGGACGCACTTCGCCGAAAACTATGAAGCTGAAGAGCAGCGAGGTGACCAATAAAATGGCAGCCGAATAGAGTGTGCCCATGTTCAAGGAACGTTGCGGATTATCCGATCCGCGCACGGACTGAATGCCTATGATCGAGGAAATTAAACCGCAGAAAACCAAGGTGAGCGCGTATTGCACGCCTTTTTCCTGGAAGGCCAGCGTACCGAGAGTGAGCGCCGACAGAATGGCGCCGACATAGGATTCAAACAGATCCGCCCCCATACCGGCGACGTCGCCGACATTATCTCCGACGTTATCTGCAATAACCGCGGGGTTACGCGGATCATCTTCCGGAATGCCCGCTTCTACTTTACCGACCAGATCAGCACCGACGTCCGCTGCTTTGGTATAAATACCGCCACCTACACGGGCAAACAAGGCCACAAAGGAGGCGCCGAGGCTGAAGCCCATGACAATGCTGGCATCATGGAAAATCAGATAGAAAAAGCTGACACCGATGGCACCGAGGCCGACAACCACCAAGCCCATCACGGAGCCGCTGAAAAATGCAACCTGCAGTGCTTCATTGATGCCCTTGGTAGCCGCCGCATTCGTCGTACGCACGTTGGCCAACGTGGCGGCGTTCATGCCGATAAAGCCGGCAAGCATCGAGAAAATTGCGCCAATGAGGAAGCAAATGGCCGTAGACCACGTACCGAGACCCACGCCGATCGCGAGAAAAACAACGACCATCAGCGCAGCGATGACGATGTACTCCCGTCGTAAAAAGGCGAAGGCGCCTGTGCGGTTAAGACCTGCAATATGCGTCATTTCCTTTGTTCCGGCAGGAAGCCGCTGAATCACTTGCAGTTTCATCATGGCCAGCGCGATCGCTGCCGCGCCGACAAGAATGGCAACAATAGCTAAAAAGTTCATGGTTACCTCCAAACGAGATTCTGCCGGATGGTTGTCCGGCCTTTTTTTCTATTATAGACAATACCGAAAGACAATACCATTGCCTCTTGCCGGCAAAAGAAAGAAAAGCACAGGTCTCATGCACTTTGGGTATACAAGCGTCGAGAACGAACGCGCAGGAAAAACGGCTTGCGCAAGGCATCGCTTCCCCGGGAAGCGGATGATAAAAATAGCAGCGCCGCTGAAAGCGGCGCGAAACAACAAAAGGAGATGCAAATGATCAAAGAATTTAAAGCCTTTATTGCTCGTGGCAATGTGCTGGACATGGCCGTTGGCTTGATTATGGGCGCCGCATTCAAAGCAATTATTGATTCCCTTGTAGCAGATCTGATTACACCGATTCTCAATGTTTTTCTGAATGGGGTGAATTTCAAAGAATGGACGATTCAAGCCGGTCCCATTGTCTTTTCGGTCGGCAACTTTTTGAACGCCGTGTTCTCCTTCTTGGTCATTGCCTTTGTAATGTTCCTGCTGATCAAAGCCTTTAATAAAATGGTACCGGCGAAAGAAGCGGCACCGACAACAAAAACTTGCCCCTACTGCAAGTCGGAAGTAGCCATTGATGCGACGCGTTGCCCGCATTGCACGTCCACATTGGACTAGAAGTAAAAAAAGAAGCGACAAGATCAAACAGAAATCCTGTCGCTTCTTTTTTACCCTAGCCCCGCCCCTTTTTTCGCCAAGACATCCGCTTCTTCGTTATAGGCATTTCCGGTGTGCGCCTTGATTTTTACAAAACGGAGGGTGAGCTGATCCCGCACCGTTTTTGCCTTTTCGGCATAGGCGCGCGTCAAGGCCACGTTGGTTTTCCATTCGCCTAATGCCCAGTGACAAATGCCGGCATAGTCGTGATAAATGGTCAGCGTCTTCGCGTGCTGTGCGAGAGCGAGATCCATCGCTTTCTCCGCACCGCGAAGCTCGCCGGCAATGTTGCGGTGGCGGGCATGTTCATCCTTTCCGGAACCGTAAAAGGTTTCTTTTCCGTGCGCGGAAAAGAAGACAACGCCGTAGCCGAAGGTTTTCGTCTTGTTATTAAAGGAGCCATCTACATAGGCATGGCATTCCCCTGCCGGAATCTTTTCCGGCAGGGTCTTTTCGCTTGCCGCTGCAGCGTCCTGCATATACGCTTTCGCCTCTTCCTCGGTGGAAAATTTCTTAAACTGGGCGCCGGCAAAGCCGTGCACCTGCTCGCGGCAGGATGCCCAAGTGGCATAGATTCCCGGTTTTCTGCCAACGCGAACCGCATAATAGGTCATCGTCCACCTCAGCTTTCCGGTAGGTCGCGCCGCGTCCAATACGTTACCGAACCGGGTGCAACCGTAAACAGACCGAAGCCCTCGTCGTCAATGGTGATGTCGGCATTTTTCCCGCTGCGGTCGCAGTAAACTTGGCCCGCTTCCTGTTCACCCACAAACATGCGTTCTTCATCCATGTCTCCTGTGGAAATCAGAACGGCCAGCGGATAGGGATGTTCTTCATTTCCCCGGCGCACCCAGCCGATTTTCGTCGGCGTCACCCAGTAATCGTCCTGCTCGCCATACGCGAATTCCTTTCGAACGTTCATCAGCGAAAGCAGGGCATCCTTTACGCCCGGATACTCCGCCGAAGGAATGCCGTAATAATCACCGGCAAACACGCAGGGATAGCCGTCGCGACGTAAAAGAATGAGCGCGTAGGCAATTTCTTTAAACCACGGATCCACCCAGCTTTCCAGAGCCTGTCCGGGTTGGGAATCGTGATTGTCCACAAACGTCACGGCCTGCACGGGATTCGTGGCCACCAAGGTATCATCAAAAACTTGGCGTATATCATAGTCTTCATTGCGCGAGGCCTCGACAAAGTTAAAATGTAATGGCACATCAAACAAGTGAATGTTATAATCCGTCTCCTCCAGATAGTGGTTCATCTTACTTTCGCTGTTTTTCCAATATTCCCCGACAAAGAAAAAGTCGGGATTGTATTCAAGGATAAAGGCGGACAGGCGATCAATAAATCCCGTATCGATGTGCTTCAAGGCATCATAGCGGAAGCCGTCATAGCCGATGGAATCAATCATGAAATAGGCGACATCCAACAGTTCCTTCTGCACATCGGGATGCGCCACGTCGATGTCGGCATTCATCAGATAATCGAAATTGCCCTTCTCGGAATCGGTGTCATCCGACCAGTATTTGCCATCGCCCAAAATGCGGAAAATGGCGTTCGTATCGGTGCGCTGGTCGTAATCCACGCCCGTAAAATGGTAAAAATGCCACTGAAAGGTAGAATATTTTCCCTTGCGGCCGGGAAAGGTAAATTTCGTCCACGCCTCGATGTCATGCGCCTCCCCGACATCCTTCGTGCGGTCGTTCTGATCGACCATCACTGCGCGGAAAACTTCTGTCTCATCCGCACCGCCCTTGTGATTAAAGACCATATCTGCATAGACAGCGATATGGTGATCCTGCAATGCTTTAATACAGGCTTCCAGCTCTTCGCGTGTGCCGTACTTCGTGCGAACGCTTCCTTTCTGATCAAATTCGCCCAGATCCCAGTAGTCGTAACTACCATAGCCCACGTCCTGATCACTTGTGCCCTTGTGTGCCGGCGGCATCCATACGGCTGTGACGCCCATGTTTTCCATCGCTTCGGCCATTTCCGCCAACCGCCGATAAAATGTACCATCTGCCGGATATTCCCAATCAAACGACTGTACCATTACTCCGTTAATTGCCATGTAGATTCCTTTCTCCGCCGCATTCTTTTTCTTTTTTGTCGTAAAAAAAGCAATTTTGACCTGCACTGTATTGTACCATGTTGTATCATAGGGGTTGCGCCGGAAATAGGCGAAAAAGAAAGGCGAGCAAGCAAAGCCATGAAAATCCAACAACATATGAAACAATACGTCGCTATTGCCGGTTTGATGCTGGCGGCGGGCGTCTATGCTTTTCTTCCACAGGCGCCAAATAGAATGGTTTCTGCATATCCTTTGGGAAAGGACTTGCAGTATACCGGAAATCTGAAAGAGAATCTTTTTGACGGACAGGGCACCCTGCGATCGCCATCCGGAATCTATGAAGGCAATTTTGCGGAGGGGCGATTCTCCGGCGACGGCAAGTTTCAGTCCGTTGATGGTTGGCAATATTCCGCCAATTTTATACCGAAAAAAAGCAGTCATGACATAATTATCACCCTGGACGATAAAACCTCGTGGATCAAAGGCGAGAAGCAATGGACGGAGAAAAAATGACAACCGAACAGGATCGTACCGTGCCCGATGCGTCCGTCGTGGAGGCCCCTGCGGGCTCTCCCGCCGCTTCGGCACGTAAAATTTATGGTTTGGACGCCTTGCGCCTCGTTGCGCTGGGCTTCATTTTGGTGTATCACTTCGCGCCGAAGATCTTGCCGGCGGGTTTTTTGGGCGTCAATGTTTTTTTTGTTTTGTCCGGCTTTTTAGTGACGCATCATGCGCTGGAGGAAATCAAAGAGACGGGTCATTTTTCCCTCTCGACCTTCTACGCCAAGCGAGCCAAGCGCTTGTTGCCGGATTTTCTGTTGCTGCTAGTGATGGGCGTTCTGTTGGTCAATGTTGCTGAGCCGGATTTGCGCGTGGGCATTGATCGGCAAACGGCTGCTGCCTTTTCTTCTCTGACCAACTGGTTTGAAATCCTCAGCGGTGGAAGCTACGAAGCCCAATTTACCCCGCATATCTTTGTACACACCTGGTTTTTGGCGGTGGAAATCCATTTCTACCTGTTATGGCCTCTATTTTTGATGGCATTACTGCGTTGGGCCAACAAAAAAGGAAAGGACGTGGAACAATTCGTGCTGGTCAGTTCCGGGGTGTTGTATCTCGTATCCTTCGGTCTTCTTCTTTACGGCCAGTTGGATTTTTCGAACCGTTTGTCCTGGATGTACTTTTCAGACTGCACGCGGTTCTCCTCTTTTTTTGTCGGTGCTATGCTTGCGGTGTATCGCAAACGCATTCAAAAAGTCTATATCTATTTGCCACAGCTATCTGTCGCTGGATTCCTTGTGTTGGGGGCGCTTTCTTTTGTTTTATCCTACACCAACCGTTGGACCTACCTTGTCGGTTTTTTCGTCGCGGACTTTTTGACCGCCTTCCTTATCTGGAATTACGGCAATGAGACGGTGCGAGTAGACCCGGCGCGTTTGCGCAAGGCAGCCTCCTTTTCCTATGACATCTATCTTCTGCACTGGCCTCTTCTGGTCATGAGCCGCAAGAGCCTGGGGTCCTTCAAAGGCGCTCTGTTTGCTCTTTGCTGCACGGCGGCGCTGCTTTTCCTGCGTTATCGGTATCTTTCGCGCGTAAAAAGCCTTCCCGCCATCGCCCTTCCCGACGAGGCGAGCCCTATCAAAGAAAAAGGGAAGGCTCTGTGGCGGCGGCTGCTTGCCTTTCCCACGTCTCTTCTCACCGGCTGCGCGGTTCTGACGATGGTCACGGCTGTTACGGCGTGGAATGCGCCCGACATGCTTTCGTTGCAGCAATCCATCTGGGAAAATTCGGTAAAACAGGATCTGGGAAAAATTCAAAATGATGTGGATCAGCTTCTGGCGCAGCGCAAAACCGTGCAGGACGCCTTGCAGAGCGACAGCGGCGCGAAGGATGAAGATTTGCAAAAGCTCGATAACAAGGGCATTACCATCATCGGCGACAGTGTGCTGCTCGGGCCGCGTGAATTTCTCATGGCGAATTTGCCTAAGACCTTTGTGGATGCGGAGGGCGAACGGCTGGCCGAAAAGGGAGCGGAAGTCATTCAGGAAATGAAGGCGGACGGAAAATTGGGCAACTATGTGGTGATTGCACTGGGTGCGAACGCCATTGAGAACCGTGAAAACTCCTTGCGCAAAATGGCGGAGGCCGTGCCCGCCGGAACGCGGATGATCTTTGTCACACCCTACAGCGGCGAGGTGGATCATCATGCGGGCGGCGTGGCGATGAAAAACGTGGCCAAGGAGTTTCCCTTTATTACCATTATGGACTGGGAAGGCTATGCGAAAAAGCATCCCGAGCTCTATCAAAACACGGATGGCATTCATTTCTACGGGTTGATGGATACGTATAAAGCCTACTTGGCAAAGCTGAAAGCTGCGCTTCTGGAAGCATCCATGACGCCGGCGAAAAAATAAAAATTTAATACGACATTTTTCGTTTTTCCCCTTGACGCTCCTTTACCGCTAGAGTAAGATAGCTCAGATAAACTGCCCGGCGGTGGCAGAGACGAAAGGAGTGGCCATGAACAAGCTGAAGCTCGTGAATGGAACGGTCTTTTATCAGGATCGTCTGCAAAGAATGGATGTTACCATTGAAAACGGACGTATTGTTCGTCTCGATCCTTCCTCCCTTTCCTCCGGAGCGCTTTCTCCTTCCCGTTCCCGTCTTTCCCAAGAAAATCAAGAATACGTGATGGATTGTTCTTCCCTTCACCTGTTTCCCGGTTTCGTTGATTTGCACGTGCATTTCCGCGAGCCGGGTTTTTCGTATAAGGAAACCATCGAAACGGGCAGTAAAGCAGCGGCGCACGGCGGATACACCGTATGCTGTACCATGCCGAATCTGCGTCCCGTTCCCGATTCGCAGGAAAATCTGGAGGTGCAGCGCGAAGTGATTCGGCAGCATGCCGTCGTGCATGTACTTCCCTATGGAGCCATTACGTGTGGAGAAAAGGGCGAAACGCTCGCAGATTTTGAAGCGCTGGCCCCCTACGTGGTCGGCTTTACGGACGATGGGGTTGGCGTGGCGAACGGCGCGCGCATGCGGGAAGCCATGCTGGCTGCAAAAGCGCTGGGAAAGCCCATCGTGGCCCATGCCGAGGACCTGCCGCTCGTGCGCGGCGGCGTCATTCACGACGGTACGTACGCGAAACGGCACGGCCTTCCCGGGAATCCATCGGAAAGTGAATGGAAGCAGGTGGAGCGAGATATTGCCTTGGCCGAAGAAACCGGCGCGCGCTACCACGTCTGTCATATTTCTACGAAAGAATCCGTTGCGCTCGTGCGCGACGCCAAAAAGCGGGGCCTCGCCGTTTCCGGCGAAACGGGCCCGCATTATCTCACCATGACCGATGAAGATCTGGAAGACGACGGACGCTTTCGCATGAATCCGCCCATTCGCTCCGGTGCGGATCGCGAGGCGCTCATCGAGGCGCTGGCGGATGAAACGCTTTTGGCCGTCGCCACCGACCATGCACCCCATTCTGCGGAAGAAAAAGCACGCGGTCTTGCGCATAGCGCAAACGGCATCGTCGGGCTGGAAACCGCCTTTCCGGTTCTCTACACACGCTTAGTGCTGACGGGAAAACTCTCGTTGGAACGCCTGCTTCATGCGATGAGCATCGATCCGGCAACAGCCTTCTCTCTTTCCTCTATTAAGGAAGCGAAGGAAAGTATCGGCATCGCAACCGGCATCGAACCCGGTGCTCCCGCGGATCTCTGTATTTGGGACCTTAACGCCGCTACGACCATCGACCCGGAAACCTTCCTTTCCAAAGGACGGGCCACGCCGTTTGCCGGCTGGACGGTACGCGGTGTCTGTCAGGCTACGCTGGTGGGCGGAAAGATCGCCTATGAAGATCCAAGCTGGAAGGAGCGTCGTCTTGACTGAACTTCGCATTGTTTCGCACCGTCTCGTCGCGAAAGACACGTATGAGCTTCGCCTAGCCGGAGACACCCGCGCCCTGCACACGCCCGGACAATTTCTGGCGCTTCGTCTTCCCGGCTTCTTCCTTCGTCGCCCGATGTCCGTCAGCGACTGGGATGCCGAAGGACTGCGCCTCTTTTATAAAGTCGTCGGCAAAGGCACTGCCGCGTTGTCCGCGAGCACCGAGGAAACGCTGGATGCGCTCGTCGGTCTGGGCAACGGCTTCACGCTTTCCGACAGCGAAGGCAAGACGCCGGTGTTGATCGGCGGCGGTGTGGGTGTTCCGCCCCTCTTCGGGCTCGCCAAGGCCTTGGTCGCGCAGAAAAATACGCCCGTGGTGCTCTTGGGCTTCAATACCAAAGACGAAATTTTCCTTGCGGACGACTTTCGTTCCTTGGGTTGCCGGGTAGAGCTTTTCACCATGGACGGCAGCGCCGGAACGAAGGGAACCGTTCTTCCGGGTGTAGAGGCACTTTGCAAAATGCATCGTCCTGAGGAGTTGTATGTGTATTCTTGCGGCCCGATGCCGATGTTTCGTGCGCTGTTTTCCGCCATGCAGGAAAAGGGAATCGATGGCGCCTTCAGTCTGGAAGAGCGCATGGGCTGTGCGGTCGGTATCTGCATGGGGTGTACAGTGGAAACGACCAACGGACCGCGCCGTGTCTGCAAAGAAGGGCCGGTATTCCGAAAGGAGGATCTGCCATGGGCATGAACGAACGCCTTGTTGCGCGGAAAACACCGCGCCTTGCCGTCTCCTTTGCAGGACTGATGCTGGAGAATCCGCTGATTCCGGCAAGCGGCTGTTACGGTTTCGGCTATGAGCGCGCCGATGTGCTGGATCCGGACTTTTTCGGTTCCATCGCCCTGAAGGGCACGACGCGAGAGGCCCGATTCGGCAATCCCCTGCCCCGTATCGCGGAAAGCGCCTCGGGAATGCTCAATGCCGTGGGCTTGCAAAATCCCGGCGTGGATCGCGTCATTGCCGAGGAGCTTCCAAAGCTCGCCGCCGTTTCGCACAAAGGCATGATTGCCAATGTCGCCGGCTTTTCGATAGACGACTATGTGGAGGTGGCCAAAAAGATGGATGCGCAGAAACAGATTGCCGCCATCGAGCTCAATATCAGCTGTCCCAATGTACACAGCGGCGGCATGGAATTCGGGGTGCATCCTGAAACGGCGAAAGCGGTGACCGCGGCGGTGAAAGCCGTCCTTCATAAGCCGCTCTTCGTCAAGTTGACGCCCAATGTGACGGATATTGTCGCCATGGCGCGTGCCGCCGTGGAGGGCGGTGCCGACGGGTTAACGCTCATCAACACCGTCAAAGCCATGCGCATCGATTGGAAAAAACGCGCGCCGCTTTTGGCAAACGGCACCGGGGGACTATCCGGCCCCGCTATTTTCCCCATTGCGCTGCGCATGATCTATGACGTGTACGCAGCCGTTTCGGTGCCGATCCTCGGCTGCGGCGGTGTACAGACGGCGGAAGATGTCGTCGAGATGATGATGGCCGGCGCCTCTGCGGTGCAGATTGGAGCTGCCGGATTGGCGGATCCCGATATGTGGGATGCTCTTCTGACAGACCTTGAAGCCATGCCGGATCGCCTGGGTGTGGAAAATCTATCGGAAATTATCGGTGCGGCGCATCACGACAATGCATAAAAAGTAAGCCTGTGTCACGGCAGAAACACGAACCCCGGAAAGGATGTCTCATGAAATCGGTCATTATCGCCCTGGACTTTGCCGATCGCCAAGAAACGATGGCGTTCCTTCGTCCCTTTCGCGACGAAAAGCCATTTGTGAAAATCGGCATGGAGCTCTTCTATGCGGAGGGCGCGGACATCGTGCGCGAGATCAAGGATTTGGGCTATCCCATCTTTTTGGATCTGAAAGTGCATGATATTCCTCACACCGCCGAATGTGCCATGCGCCAGCTGCATCGCTTGCAGGTGGATATGACCAATGTGCATGCCGCCGGTGGAAGCGCCATGATGCGCGCCGCGCGCGAAGGCTATCCCGATGGGATTTTGCTGGCGGTCACGCAGCTGACTTCCACCTCGCAGGAAACCATGAATCGCGAATTGGGCATTGCCGGTGCTATCAACGACGTCATCGTGCAATATGCCTCGTTAGCCAAGGCCTCCGGGCTCAACGGCGTGGTCTGTTCGCCGCTGGAATCGCCTATGGTACATAAAGCGCTCGGAGATGCGTTTCTGACGGTCACGCCGGGCATTCGCTTTGCCGAAGGCAGTAAGGACGACCAGAAGCGCGTGACGACACCGGAAATGGCCCAACGTCTCGGCAGCAACTACATCGTGGTCGGCCGTTCCATCACCAAGGCCGACGATCCGGTTGCCGCCTATCATAAAGCACTCGCCGCTTTTCTCGGAAAAGCGGACGAATAGACGCCGGTTTCGCTACTTGCAGCAAAAAAGATCGAATGTGCTTTCGATAGCGACGAACTCCGAAAGCATGGCAAATCGATAGAAAAGGAAGGAGAAACCATGGAAGGAAAGCAACGAGAAGCGATCGCTCGCGATTTACTGGACATCGGTGCCGTTTTTCTGCGCCCCGAACAGCCCTTCACCTGGGCAAGCGGCATCCACAGCCCCATCTATACGGATAACCGCCTGATTTTATCTGCACCGGCCGTGCGTGGACAGGTGGAGCAGGCCCTTGCTGACACCGTAAAGTGCCACTTTCCCGAAGCGCAGATGCTCATGGGAACGGCGACCGCCGGTATCGCTCACGCGGCCCTGGCCGCCGCGTTGCTGGGATTGCCCATGGGCTATGTCCGTAGCGGCAATAAATCCCATGGACGCGAGAACCGTATAGAAGGAAAGCTGACGGTCGGTGAGCGCGTCGTGGTCATTGAAGATCTCATTTCGACCGGTGGCAGCGTATTAGATGTCGTTCACGCTTTGCAGGATGCCGGCGCCGAAGTGCTGGGCATTGTCTGCATCTTTACCTATGGCATGCAAAAAAGCCGCGAGGCCCTTTCCGCGGAAGGGATCGCGATGGAAAGTTTGACCGATTTTGACACCATCCTGGATGTTGCCGTTCAAACCGGACGGCTTCCGGCCGAACAGGTTCCGCAGTTGAAACAATTTCGCGATCATCCCGCGGATGAATCGTGGATGGCGGGCATTGCCCGAAATCAGAAGGAGGAGTGAAATGCCGATGAAGGATTTGATTGACATCCAAGATCTCACCACCAAAGAGATTGACCAGCTCATTGCGGTGGCGGAGGAAATTATCGCCGATCCCGTGCGCTTTCAGGAAGTGTGCAAACACCGCGTGCTCGGCTCCCTGTTCTATGAACCCTCAACTCGTACTCGGTTAAGCTTCGAGTCGGCCATGCTGGCACTGGGCGGCGATGTGATCGGTTTCTCCGAGGCCACATCCAGCTCCGTTGCCAAGGGCGAAAGTGTTGCGGATACGGCGCGCACCGTGGAATGCTTTGCGGATATCATCGCCATGCGCCATCCCAAGGAAGGCGCACCGTTTGTCGCCTCGCGTTCCGTGGATATTCCGGTCATCAATGCTGGTGACGGTGGTCACAACCATCCGACGCAGACCTTGACGGATCTCTTGACGATCCATCGCGAGATGGGGCATCTGGACAACATGGTGGTGGGCTGCTGTGGAGACCTGAAATTCGGCCGCACCGTACATTCGCTCATCGCAGCCATGAGCCGCTACCCCAACGTCCGCTTTGTGTTGATTTCGCCGGAAGAGCTGGTCATTCCGGAACACGTGCGCACGGAAATTTTGGAAAAACAGCACATTCCCTTTAAGGAGGTGCGTAAGCTCAGCGATGCCATGCCGGAATTGGATATTCTGTATATGACTCGCGTCCAGCGCGAACGTTTCTTCAATGAGGCGGATTATATCCGTCTGAAAGATACCTATATTCTTACGCCGGAACGTCTGGCGACGGCGAAGCCGACGATGCGCGTGCTGCACCCGCTGCCGCGTGTAAATGAGATTTCCGTCCAAGTCGACAAGGACCCGCGTGCCGCGTATTTCCGTCAGGTGAAAAACGGCCGCTTTATCCGTATGGCACTCATCATGAAATTATTGGGGGTAACAGCATGATTTTAGGCGATTTACACGAAGGCATTGTCATTGACCACATTCCTGTCGGCAAAGGAATGGTACTCTATCACTACTTAGGCCTCGATAAGCTCAACTCGCAGATTGCGCTCATCGAAAATGCCGTCAGCTCCAAGCGCGGCCAAAAGGACATTTTGAAAGTGGCGGAACACATCGATCTCAACTTTGAACTTCTGGGTTATTTTGATCCGCACATCACGGTCAATATCATTCACAACGGCGAAATTGTCGAAAAGAAGCATCCGAAGCTGCCGGAAACTATCACCAATATCCTGCATTGTCACAATCCGCGCTGCATTACGTCTATCGAGCAGGAGCTGGATCACGTCTTCCGCCTGACCGATCCGGAAACGAAGACCTATCGTTGCATCTATTGCGAAACCATCGGCAAGCCGGATGAGATGTAAGTAACGAAAGCCGTTCCGCATAGAAAACTGTTCCGCATAATTAAGCACCCTTCGGTAAAGAAGGGTGCTTTTTACATGCTGACGAATGCCGGGTACGTGCTTTGTCTTTGCTGGCGAATGCTCGGCACAAAAAAAGAAGCCTTTCGGCTTCTCAATAAGTGCGCACACCCGGCTTTGTGACAGGCAACGGATCCGGCACGACGGTCTTCCGCTCAACCATGGCTGCCTCGCAACACATGAAGAACAACACTTAATGCTGCTTCCTTCCGGACCTGACATGGTTCATGCGCCTTCATTGTGCAAGACCATGGCGTCAGCACGGTCAACCGACACCTGCGATTCGCCTTCTGCCCCGGGGCCGGGAATTCTACCCTGCTAAAGCGGATTGCAGGTACAGGGCACCGCTAACTCCCCATATAGTGCAACGGAGAGCGAGGGATTCGAACCCTCGATACGGGAATCCGTATACATGATTTCCAATCATGCTCCTTCGGCCACTCGGACAGCTCTCCACGCGCAAACGCGTTACCATAGAATTATAACAGAATGCGCGCGGCTGTCAAATGCAAAGCACCATCCGAACCGCCCGTGTAACGGGTTGATGCCTGGTGGACTGAGGCTATAAAGGCGGGCGGCGGCCCGCTGGGCTGAAGCTATAAAGAGGTCAGCGGCCCGCTGGGCCGAAGCTATAAAGAGGTCGGCGGCCCGCTGGGCCGCCTTCCTTCTTTTCCAATCGCCGGCCGCAGGCCGGCTCCTTATGAGTGCCCGTGGGAAGATTACGGGGCATTTTGCTGTTTCGCCATTTTGGCCCGTAACTTCCCTCACGGTTTTACGGGTCATTTCCCCATTTCGCGATTTTGGTCCGTAATTGTGGCGACGGTTTTACGGGTCATTTCGCTGCTTCGCCATTTTGGCCCGTAATTACGGCGAGCCCTTTACGGGTCATTTCGCTGTTTCACGATTTTGACCCGTAACTTTCCTCACGGTTTTACGGGCCACTTCTTCACTTCGCCATTTTGACCCGTAATTGTGGTGATGGCTTTACGGGTCATTTCGCTGTTTCACGATTTTGACCCGTAACTTTCCTCACGGTTTTACGGGTCATTTCCCCATTTCACCATTTCGACCCGTAACTTCCCCCACAGGCTTACGGGTCACTTCCACACTTTGCCATTTTGACCCGTAATTGCGGCGCCACCCTTTACCAGGAAGCATACGAAAGATCATCACCCGACGCAAAGCGGCTACATTCGGCCTCTTCGGTCAACCTCATTTTAGACGGCAATAGCATTGGCCCCGCCTCTTTCATTATTGATGGTCAGTCCATAAATATCGCTGAATGCGCTCTTCGGCAATGCGCAAATCCAAAGTACATTCCGAGCTCTCGAAGGTCATGATCAGCCGATCGCCCGGATGAATATTCGCGGATTCATAGAGTGCAATTCTGCGAAGCGCATTGTTCGCATACTCCGGAACATCCATCATGCCGAAATGCTCCCAATACATTTCAATTTGACGTTCCGGATGATAAAACGTAAAGTCCGGATGGATGCAGATCCCATTTTGCAGATACAGGGGACATTCATATTTATAGTCAATCCCTCTTGCAGTAAAAAGATCCGCTAAGATCTTCTCCGACTTGGAGCGCACTTTTTCATTTTTATTTGTATAAAGATTTTCACGCACATTGCGAGTCGATTTCGGTTGGAAAACCTGACTTTTCCATTGATCCATCCGTTGCTGATTCGTTGGCAGCAAAGGTTGCACAGATCGCTTACGCATGGGATGCAGAATTTCGTAGAGAAGATCTAATTCCCCTGGCTGATAGTCTCTTAACAGGGCCTCCAATTGTGGGATTCTTTTGCTGAGCAATCGATGCGCTGCCATATCATAACTTTTTTGTGCCAATGAGCGCACCGTTTCGCTTTTATCGCTTCCCAAGTAACGTTTTACGATTTCTTGTTTTCCTGTGTCGTCCTCCTCGCTGCGAGTTATCCAATAAAATTGATAGCGATTGTGCGACTTTGAAATGACCAGCCTTCCCTTTATCGAGGTACGAGAAAGTACCGATTCTCTTTTTTCCAGCTCACTCCATGCTGTCTTATACTTCAATAATGTCTTGCGCAAAACGAACTCCAAATAATCCATATTTCCCTTCCCATAATAATGTTACAGTTTCATTCCTCATCCCTCATAGTGAAAACACCCCTTCCCTTATTGTCTCCGCATTTTTTCTCAGGGCGTTCCGAAATTTAAACACTGTTGTCATATATAAACCCACTCTGGACTAGTCATTCCAAGTGATAGCTTGAAACCAGCATAAACGCAAGGCGTTGTCTTGTTCTTTTCTCCTCGTTAGTCTAGAATAACTCGCGAAGGTTAAATAAAGGAGGTAGAAATGGATAAGAAATTACTGGATCAATTTTCGAAGCGCTTTGCCGAAGATCCGCAATCGCAAGGGGTAAAAAACGCCATTGCTTCGGTGGGCTTTGAGAAAGCTTCCTTCAACAATAACGTATTGAGAAAGCACAATTTCGTGTTTTCGGATGAGACCAAACGCGGCGATATCACGAACCAAAAGAGCAGCGGTCGTTGCTGGATGTTCGCATCTTTGAATGTAGCACGCGTTTCGGTGATGGAAAAACTGAACATAAAGACGTTCGAGTTTTCACAGAACTATACGTTCTTCTGGGACAAGCTCGAAAAAGCCAACTACTTTTTGGAGAACATTCTCCATACGTTGGATGAGGACGTGGATTCCCGCTTGATGAAGCATTTGTTGGCAGCACCGCTGCAGGATGGCGGCCAGTGGGATATGTTCAAGGAAATTTTAAAAAAATACGGTGCGGTGCCCAAGAGCGTCATGCCGGAAACCTTCCATTCCTCGAATTCCCACATGCTCGACACCATCATGACCACACGTCTGCGTGAAGATGCCTGCCGCATTCGTCAGCAATACAAAGAAGGCAAAAAAGAGAAAGCGCTACGTGCCGAAAAGGATGACATGCTCTATGAAATTTATAACATCCTGACCAAGGCTTTGGGCGAAGTGCCGACGAAATTCGACTTCTCCTATCGCGATGAAGACGAGAAGTTCCATCGCATCGAAGGCATTACGCCGCAGGAATTCTTCAACCAGTACGTCGGTTGGAACATGGACGACAAGATTTCGCTCATCAATGCCCCTACGGTAGACAAGCCCTACGGCAAAGCCTACACCGTCCAATATCTGGGTACGATCTATGAGGCGGATCCGGTCCGTTACGTCAACGTCCCCATGGAAGACCTCAAAAAGGCAGCCATTCGCTCCATTCAAGATGGTCATCCCGTCTGGTTCGGTTGCGATGTCGGCCAGCGACTGGGTCGCAAGGAAGGCATCATGGATCTGGAAACCTACGACTTTGAAGACACCCTGGGCTTCACCCCGGGCATGACCAAAGCCGAACGCCTAGACTACAGCGAATCCGTCCTCACGCACGCCATGGTTCTTGTCGGCGTCGATCTGGACAAAAAAGGCAACCCGCTGAAATGGAAAGTGGAAAACAGCTGGGGCGACGAAAATGGCGATAAGGGCATCTATTCCATGAGCGATGCCTGGATGAACGAATTCACTTACCAGATCATGGTGGATCGCAAATACGTGGATAAAAAATGGCTCAAAGCCTACGATGGCGAAGTCATCGAACTCAAGCCCTGGGATCCGATCGGATCGTTGGCAAAAAATAACTGAAATACAATATTTACTTCATAAAAAGGGGCTGCCTCAAAATGCCGATTTTCGGCGAGATTTTGGAGCAGCCTTTTTATTTTCTTCTGTTTTCCCATCACGCATGAAACACTTTGATAAGTTCCTGTTCCTGCGCCTGCAGCCTCGCGCTAAACTCGCCATAATCTTCGGCATTCGTCGGAATTTTTAAACCATATTTCGTGACCGAGATATCCTCACGCGGCGTGACATTATCTTCATACGTCAAGCCGCGGTTAAGCTTCATGGTCGAAGCATCGTAGCCTTCGGCTTCGGGATAGAGGTAGTAGCCTGTTTTTGCCTCAAAACGAAACATATAGGCAAGCACCTGCAAATAATCACGATTGCCGATTGTATCCATCATCTTATATTTAGCGTCTGCAATGACTCTGGGGCGACAGTTTCGACTGATGAAATCCGGATAAATGATCCCCCGGTTGCGATCAAAGAGTCTTTGCGCCCCGGTGCCTCTCTTATTCATCGGATGATAGAACACGTCTTTAATGAGCAAATTCACGTATTCCTCCCACAGCCAAGCGCCGTCAAAGAGAATGCCATAAAGCTGCCTAATACCGGTTCCAATTTTGTGTTTTTGATGCTGCAAAATCAATAGGCATAACCGTTGTAACGCGAGATACTCACGAAAATATGCATGGCGAACCGCATGCTTCTTGTTGAGAGCAATTATTTTTCGCCTGTTGAGCGGTTCATAGCTCGGCGTCGCTTCGATAATAACCTTCACCTCGTCTTTTACTTTATTAAGAAGCCTCTGTCCGTAAGGTTTCCCTTTGATATACTCGATGGCATGCCGCACCAGTTCCATCAGGGCATTGTCGTATGAAAACTCACGATGACTGTAGGCTACCTTTCCGACAAACGGACTGTTAATGAGGATATGATGCGCCACATCAATTGTGCCTCTGACATTGCCGTCATTGTACCGGTAACAACGGTATTTCTTGAATACGCCTTTTCGCATCGCGAGCTTGAGATAATGCGGAAACAGAAACAACAAAAAATTGAACAGTCGATCCTCGTAATCCGCATCCGCTTTCAAATTCACGATATTCGGAAAGGACAGCACCCTATCTAACAGATAACGTAAAAAATAATCCTCCCCCGCACCACAAAAACGAGATTCGATAATGAGCCGTTCATCGCCGTAGCCGAGAAATCCCATAACATTACCGGAGCGATAAAAGGCGTTGATGCTTTGGAGAATCATCTGCTCTGTCGTGATATCCTCCGCTTCCTTAACGGTTTGGGGATAAATAAAAATGCCTTCGCGCTCCAGCTGTTCCAACGTTTTGTCCGAAATTTTTTCGGTCAAATTACCGATGGAAGAAAAATATTCCTTTTTCTGTTGCGCATTATCCTTGATCTTTATCAGTTTCATCCTCATCACCTCGGGGGGCATTCTGATAGCCATAAGCTTTGGCAAAGCGCTTCATAACGCTCTCTTCATCGTACATCCCTTGAATGTAATCCTGCAGGAGCGGTTGCAGATAATCGGTCCAAAGTTTATCAAAATCAATGGTTTTCAGCTTCAAGAAGTACGAGGCACCAATTTGATAATTCTCATTCAAATCTTCAACGCCGGCGATCTCGTGATTCAGTGCCGTCATTCTCCGGATGGCTTCTGCCTCTAGTTCCTCATCTTCCAGCTTTGCCAACATCGCCAGATTTTCATGGGCTTTCAGTTCTACGAAGCGGAAACGACGGCGCATGGCAAAATCAAAGCTGTCCACCGAGCGGTCAATATCGTTCATCGTACCAATGATATAGACATTTTCGGGAATATAGAATTTTTCATCCGGATCTGCGTGCAGATTTGCATATTGCGTAGCAATTTCTCCAGCTTTGCCACGATACCCGGGATCGATGGCAAAGAACAGTTCCCCAAATATTTTTGAAATTTCGCCGCGATTGATTTCATCGATGATGAAAATATATTTTTTTAACTCTTCCGGTTTTGTTTGTGCCTTTGCCGCTGTATTCTTCTGCGCTCGGATGGCTTTATAAAGGGGAAAGATATACGAATAGCCCTGCGTGGCAAATGTCTTGCTGAAAAATGCCGTAATATCTTTTATTTTTTCGAATTCCTGTCCGGATTCCAGCATCTTTTTAAGGATATCCAGATTTAAAGTGAGGCGGTTTACCGACGGGTTCTCGGAAATATACACATAGATGTGTCGGTCATCCACATCGGTAATGGTGAACACATTGCCGTTAATCGTTTGAAAGGTGTCCACACCAAACTCGACACTGTCGAAAAACGCCTTCATGGCCTCTTGCACCGAAGCCTCGTTTTCCACCGCTTCTTCGGATTTTTGAGAATCCTCGTAGTTCTTACGAGCACCGGCAACAAATGCTTTAAAAATACCATCCTGCAATTCAAAGCCCATCGTCCCGTCTTCATTAATCTTGGGCCGCAAGCCTTCCACAAAATCAGAGTAGTCATAGCTCGGATGGAATTGGACAAACGCCACCTGCTTTTTCTGCTCCTCCGTCAAAAGCGTATAATCGTGGAAATAGCCGTCACTAATAATATCGGCGGCAATCTCTTTGGCCAAATAGGTTTTTCCGGTGCCGGGCGCTCCTCTCAAAATCAAATTTTTGGATTCCACCAGCATGGACGAATAAGGATTAAGATAGCCCTTATTTTTCGGATCAAGGTCTTCCCGAACCGCTGCTTCCTCTTCCGCTGCTTCACTTTCCTTCTTCTCTTTTTCACGATACGTCAGAATAAACCGATCCCCCGGTTCCCCAAAGCGCTTCAGGCATTCCTGCACGAAATAAAGCGTGGAAAACACATTCCAGCAATAGATAACGAACTGACGCCCGTTATCGTAACTGTATTTTGAAAATTGCCGATCCGAATTGAAGTGCTTCAGGAATTCTTCAAAGCTTGTATAGATACCTCGAATTACCTCACTCTCCGGGTCATATTTAACGACCGGAAAGTTTTCTTTCTCCTCCACGGATAAGGCGGCTATCTGCTTCTCGAAAACCTGAAAAGCAATACGCGGCAAGGTTTGGTTGGAAATTCTTTGTTCGCTTTTTCGGTAGTCTCTTTTTATTATTTCGCCATTTGCCCTCTTCATATAGGCATCCAACGGTGTATAGTTGTCGCCCAGATGTAAATTATCGATCGTAAAGCGTTCATCCGTCGATTCCATGCTCTCGGCAGTAATCGTTAGCTCAAATTTTTCCTGCTTTGTCTCGATGGTAAAACCCCGATGCTTTAGCCAATTGTTGACATCAATACTGTTAATTGCATCAATGGAGATAGGAAGACCGTTTGCCAAATGGTCCGCCACCGCCACTACGTACTTTGGTGGATACTCTTTTCCATCCTCGGCAACAAGGATATATTTTGTGCTTCTGTTTTTTTGCGGCACACCGTTTTTATCGATATACTCCAGTGCCTTCTGGATGTCTTCTTTATTAATCTTTGGGATGGTCATGCTGCACCTCCTTCGCATTTTTATTCCCAGGCATCGATACGATGGAAAATTTCTTGTACCAGTATGGAGACTCGTTTCACTGCTATTTGGTTCCGGTGGCTAGTATCCGAAAATAGCGATAGTTATTTTCCCCTTTTCTCCCATTCTTCCCTCAATAAACTGTAAATGGCCGCATCCACGATGCCCTGATTACTTCTGTCCGCCTGCCGTAACGTCCCTTCATAGGTCAAGCCGCACTTTTTCATCACTTGCCCGGAATGCGGATTATTCGGATCGTGTTGAGATTCAATGCGATTCGCCCCAACTTCCTGAAATAAAAAGGGAATGATCGCTTGGAAGGCCTCGGTCGTAATTCCCTTGTGCCACCACTTTTTCCCAATCGCATAGCCGATATGGACCGTGTCGGTCCTTTCCTCTTTTCCGACAACCGAAAGAGAGCCGATCCCTTCCTGAAGCTCTTTGAGCTCAATGGCCCATTGGTAAAAAGAAGGATCTGCATAGGATGTCACCCAAGACTGTAAAACCGCCTTGGTTTCTTCCACCGATTTCACTGCTTGCCATGTCAAAAACTTCGTGACTTCTTCGTCGGCATGCCAATTGCGAAACATCGCCTCCGCGTCATCCATGGTAAAAGGTCGTAAGATTAAGCGCGGCGTTTCAATGATTTGTGTGCCTTTGTGATGCATCGTTCCTTCTCCTGCCCATTTGGTCATTTTTTCTAATTTATTGTAGCGTAGCACGGGAACAGCTTTTTGTCATTACTCGGTGCTGCGGAGCGGGGAGAGAGAATCCTGTACATAAAAAGTATCAGCCAAACAAAGAAAGGTTAATGCCCATGAAAAAACGTACCCTATGGATGGCGGGTTAGCCCGCCATCCATAGGGCTAAATACAGGAAACTCTCTTATGTTTTTGGTCTCACATCGTTTACAAAGGTGCCGTTGCCTTACTCCACGAACTTCTTTCGCAGACTGCGCCGATTATGGTTGCATCGGCATCATGTCCGTTGCATTTCCCTGAACGCCCATGGTTTTTATAAAGAGCGTCTGCGGATCCGCAATTACCCAGCGATCATCGTCATATTTCACGTCGATATCAAGCGATGTTTCGTCCGTCTTAACGGTGGAAAGATCTAACTGCGAATAGTCCGGCTGACCATTCGGCCCGATAATGCTCATCATTTTGGACGCAAGATCCATCATATTGGGGGCTGTCACCTTATAAGTCAGCGTTCCTTCCGTCTTTCCTTTCTCGATCTCGCCACTCACGTAAGCGGCTTGCACCTTCGCAAAAACCGACTTGTACATATCCACTTGCTTCTTCACGTTGGGATCGTCCATGTTCAAACTTGAACTTTCCTTTTCAGCGCTCTGCTGCTTTTCGCGCATCTCCTTTGGCAGGAACTTGGCCATTTCCTTGGCATCCATCTTGGCAAACGCCTGAAAGAAGCCTTCGACAGTTGACTTGGCTTGTTCCGTGGGGGAGGCCTTGGCGCCGCACGCCGTCAGAATCAGCAACAAGATACAACCCCATACCATCCAAATCCGCTTTTTCATAGGCCCTCCTTCTTGCTAGCGAGTTGTAGGTGCATCGTCCTACAACAGAGGAATACCCATTTTTTGACACTCTGCAAGCGTTTCTTCGTCCCAGACACTCGCTTGAATTTCGCCGATGTGGGCCGCGCCGAGCAGGAAGTGACGCTGAAAGAGAAGCTACAAGCCACGCGCGATGCTCTGCAAAACGCCAAGGAGGAGCTTCAAAAGCCCTTTGATAAGGCTGAAGAACTGCAGGATAAGGTGCTGCGCCTGGCCGAACTCAACAAACTTCTTGATATGGGCGAAGTGGAAGAACTCAAGAATCCTTCTCCGCTGCTCGAAGATGTCATGCGTACCATTATGGAATTTCGCAACCGAGAATATGATGAAAACAACACGGTGGACATGTTTGACACTCTCTATCTGGACTTGAAACATGTGGCCCTGGCCTATACGGAAACCGAAGACGGCCGGCACAGCATTCAGTACGAACTCAATCTGGAAGATAAGACCTGGACGCAGTACGTGGATGAGGTGGCGGTCGTCGTGGAAAGTTTTGTACGCGAAGGCGAAGAACAGATCAACCCCCTGCGAAACATGAAAGACGAGATTGATCTCTCCGATTTCAGCGACTTGCTCTACATCGAAGAAAGTCAGCTCAATGATCTGATTCGGCGGAACGAGAACGCTAGGTTTGTAGAAGATCTCCTGGCCAAAGATATGGACAACGATGGCATTCCCGACCGGAACGATAACGCCTTTCAGGACAGCGGCTATCTGGAGTCCACCTATGACGTGGATGAACGGATTAAAGAGCCGGAGGCAACGGAGAAGCCGTCGATCTTACAGCAGATTGCGGACTTCAAGGCCGAGGAACAGGATACGCCGTCCGGCGGACGGAGCAAGGAACAGGAAAGATGAAAAGGGCGGTGTGGCTTTCGGGCTGCACCGCTCTTATTTTTTTGTTGAGAGCCATTTTTACATATGATATAGTTTTATTGAATTCAGCGAAGAATGAATTATATTCAGCAATCAATGATGAGGAGTTCACATGTCGATCAGCTATAAAAAGCTTTGGAAAATTTTGATTGATAAAGATATGAAGAAAAAAGATCTCTGTGCAGCAGCTGGCATAAGTCATGCATCAATGGCTAAGCTCGGAAAGAACGAAAACTTGACCACAGATGTCTTAGTCAAAATATGTTCGGCACTTGATTGCGATATAAGCGACATTATGGAAATTTCCAAGGATGAGGAGGAAGCGTTGTGAGCAAAAAAATTGATAAAACTGTTCGCATTAAGCCAATCCTTAAATGGGCGGGCGGAAAGACGCAACTCCTTCCTGATTTGCTACCTAAAACACCAGCATCATTCCGAACCTACATTGAGCCTTTTTTTGGTGGTGGTGCGCTGTTTTTTGCATTACAACCTGAAAATGCCGTGATTGCAGATAGCAATCCGGAGATTATCAATGTTTATCAACAGGTTGCTGACTCAGTTGATGAAGTAATTTCGTATCTTTCTCAATATCAAAATACGAGTGAGATGTTTTATGAAGTTAGAAACCAAGACTGGGAAAAGCTTAGCAAATCTGAGGCTGCAGCCCGGACAATCTATTTGAATAGAACTTGCTTTAATGGACTATATCGAGTTAACCGGAAGGGACAGTTCAATGTGCCCTATGGCAAATACAAAAATCCAACGATATGCGATGAAACAGGATTAAGAGCGGCATCATCGTTACTGAAACGAGCTCAAATTGTATGCGGTGATTATAAAGTTGTCTTGCGTGAATATGTAAAGCCAGGAGATTACGTCTTTCTAGATCCTCCATATTTACCTGTCTCTGAATATGCTGATTTTAAGAGATATACAAAGGAACAATTCTATGAAGAAGATCATCGTGAATTAGCTCAAGAAATAGAGCATTTGCGCGCTTTGGGATGTCATACCCTCCTTACAAATTCCAATCATCCCTTGGTTCATGAGCTTTATTCAGATTATCCGATAGAAGTTCTATCTACAAAACGCTTTATTTCAAGTAAAGGTAGTAGTCGGAAGGGTGAAGATGTCATCATTTCTATTCCGCCAATTATCAAATTTGATGGCGTTGAACTTGACAAAAATGTTGCATTATACCCAACAACTCGGTTCATGGGCTCTAAAAGGAAGCTGTTAAAAGAAATCTGGGGCGTTGCATCACGTTTTGAGTTTACGACGGTCATTGATCTGTTTTCGGGTTCAGGTATTGTAGGTTACATGTTCAAAGCCCAAGGAAAACAAGTGTTAAGCAATGATTATATGGCTATGTCTGCCGTTTTTGCCAAAGCCATGATCGAGAATAATTCAGTAGTGTTGTCCGACGAAGAAGCTGAACAGCTTTTGCATAGTCCAGGAGAATATGACCACTTTGTTTCCAACACTTTTGCTGGACTCTATTTTTCTGATGAAGACAATGATCTTATTGATGTCCTTCGTACAAATATTTGGGCTATGGATGATCCGTTCAAACAAGCCATTGCTCTGGCTGCACTGATTAGAGCATGCACAAAAAAAAGACCGCGCGGTATTTTTACGTATACCGGACATCGATATGATGATGGCAGAAAAGATCTAAAAAAGTCACTGCGCAACCATTTCCTTGATGCAGTGAATGCGGTGAATAAAGCCGTATTTGATAACGGGATGAAAAACCAATCTAAACGCGGAGACGCAATGGAGCTTCGGACGAAGCAAGCTGATTTAGTCTATATAGATCCTCCGTACTATTCACCGCTATCAGACAATGAATATGTAAGACGTTATCACTTTGTTGAAGGTCTAGCCTGCGACTGGGAAGGCGTTAAGATACAAGAAAATACTCAAACTAAAAAATTCAAGTCATATCCTACGCCTTTTTCCACTAAGACAGGCGCAGCGGATGCTTTTGATCGGCTGTTTAAGAAATACAAAGACAGTATTTTAATCGTCTCGTATTCATCGAATAGCCTGCCCACGAAGGATGAAATGGTTGCCTTATTGGCTAAACATAAGAATCATGTCGAGGTTATTCCCATAGATTATACGTATTCATTTGGGAACCAGAAGGATGTAAAAACCAACAGGAATCGAGTCCAGGAATACCTATTTGTCGCGTTTAACTGAGGAGAAATATGGACGAGAATATTTCAATTTGGCTTGTAGGCAATACCGGGTTAAGAAGTCCTAATCGTATTCAAGAAGGATTAAGGATTTTTGCTGAATCGTCGTATGTAGGTAATCTACGTGGACGAGAAAATGAAGTTGGTTTTATGAACCTTCTTAATGAAAAAGGAATTATTCAAAATGTGGCCGGCAAAGATTCCTCCGGAAGCCATGCTCGAAAATGGAGACTAATGTTTGCCAAACATGGGTTCATCTATCCTCAAATAAAAAAGAGTGATGGTTTTGAACAGTCGGAACTGGGCACACTGGATGAACTTACGCCTTTTGGAAGATCATTTCTACAAGCCGATACGTTTCCCGCTGTCCAAGAATGTTATTTGCGAGCGATGAGTGTCGAGCAGTTTGAACTTCCAGATCATTCGGGATTGTTTTCGCCTCTAAGATGGATATTAGCAATCATGTTGGAACTGGAAAAACGCACGGGAACATCCGAGATGCAACGCATTGAATTTGCTCTCTGGGGGCATACAACCAATCCTCTTTATGATGTCAATTGGGTCGTCGATCAGATTCTGGACCTGCGTGAAAGAAGATCTAAGGCTCCTGCTAAAAGAACTTTTGACAAGAAAGAAATTGCAGAGCGCAGTAAACATTATGATAAAAAGCCAGAGAATTTCCTTGACTATTCTGATATGAACATGCGTTATCTACGTATTACGGGTGTTCTGCAGAGAAAGGGACGAGGTTTAGTCATTGTTCCGTCAAAGCATCTATTGGTTGAACAGCTTGCTAAAAGTGTGCCAGGAAATATTACTCTGAAAAATGCGCTTTTTGAGTTGTGCACTGGCGCTCCACTTCCGTCTGACCATGCCGAGACTGCCATGGCCATTCTTCAGGACTTGATGAAACAGATGAAGGAACGGCACATTCTATTTGATATTTCTGATTTACCACTGGAAACAACAACTCAAATCAACATTGCTCGTCAAAGACTAGAAGACACGCTTTCAAAAACTGATGAGCTGACATACGCTGCCGAGCAAAAAGATCAATGGCGTGAAATTGCCGATTACATGTCCTTGCTGATAAAAGGTGGCGGAAAAATTGAATATGACGAAGATAACATCATTGAAGTACCCAAAGATGAAACGCCGGCCTATCTGGAATGGACGCTTTGGCGTGCTGCCCTTGCAATAGATCACTTGCTGAACAAGCCCTACGAGGTGCGCGGATTCAAACTGGACTCTGACTATTTGCCTGTCTCAGCTGCCGGAGGCGGTAAGGGTGATCTCTACTGTGAATTCAATGATTTTACTATTCTAACTGAAGTTACAATGTCTACTTCATCCAGGCAAGAAGCCATGGAAGGTGAACCTGTACGACGGCATGTCTCTGATGCAGTTCTGAATTATGACAAGCCAGTCTATGGCATGTTCATCGCGGTAAAAATTGACACTAATACGGCTGAGACTTTCCGCCATGGAGTCTGGTATGCAAAGGGTGACGAACAACAACGTTTGAATATTGTTCCGTTTACTTTGGCCCAGTACAGGTCATATTTCATAAATATGTTTTCAACTGGGCAGGCACATCCGGGGAGCTTAGTAAGCTTGATTGATCTCTGCGCTCGGAAACGAGATTGGATGGAGGCTCCTGCTTGGAAAGAATACATAGATTATGCTGTTAAATATCCTACAGATGCACATAGTGTTGAGGGTGAGCTATTGGTCGCTGAGAGCCCAGGGCATTATTTGATTAACAGTGATAGGCAATGGAAGTTCCCTTATGGAATATATTTTGGATCCAGGGTGAAAGAAAAGCATACTGGCCGTGTTGGATGTGTTGTTAGAGTTAATAAGAAGGACATATCTGTTGCCTTTCAAAGAGACGGTTTACCAGAAATCGTTTCTGTGGATGAAGATACCTTTCTAAAGAGCGGGTTCACGATTATTTAATGGTTGAAAGGCTGACGAATATTCTTATTACAGTGGGGAAAAGTTATGACTGAGACTAATTATAAAGAGTTTAAATACAAGGCCTTACTTCCCGGCGTAGTTGAGCGTGACGAAAAATTTCAGTCATATGCTACAGCTATGGATCAAGCGTTTCAGAATTCAAAGATCCATAACATAGCAATAACTGGAATCTATGGCGCTGGGAAAAGCAGTTTTTGGAAAACATATCTTCAAGACGACTCCAGTGTGGCCATTGAACGAAAGTCCAATGTCGGTAATACAGTTACCATATCCCTTGCTGCATTTGAACAGGAAGAAAGCACACAAATCGCGTCTCAAGATCAGAACCAAGCAGCGATCGAAAAGCAAATTATCAACCAGCTTTTATTTCAGCTTGACCCGAAGAAAATATCCCGTAGCAAATATGCTGTAAAAATGCCGGAAGCGCATTGTGAAAAACTCTTGCTCGCACTAATGGTATTAGCATTTGCAATTGGCGGTATGTTATTGTATTTTGCAAAGGACGTATTTGCGTCATTCCCAATCGCTTTCTCTACAACCCATTGGGTGTTATTTTATCGAGTTATATCGGCAATACTTATGCTGCTTCCATTAGTGTTTTTTTCTATTCGACTGATGAAACAATTACCATTCCAGCATGGAAAAATCAATTTCAAGGGTTTAGAAGCCGAAATCGGTGCTCCTGAAAAAGATGATGTGTTAAATAATAACATGCAAGAGCTTGTTTATCTGATTATTGCCGGACAAGTACAAACCATCGTTTTTGAGGATTTAGACCGTTTCAAGGATGTCAATTTATTCGTTAAATTGAGAGAGTTAAATTACCTTGTCAATGCACAGGTCAAGGCAACAAATGGAAAACCTATTCGCTTCGTTTATATGCTTCGAGACGACCTTTTGGAATCGAAAGACAGAACAAAGTTTTTCGACTTTATTCTTCCTATTATTCCAGCTATTGATTCGCATAATTCCAAAGGGAAGATGCTAGAACTTTTTCAGAACGATGAAACGGAAACTGCATCTCTGCCATCAAGAGAGACGTTAGAAGCCTTATCGTTATACATTGACGATATGCGCTTACTATTGAGCATACGAAACGAATACGAGATCTACCGACAAGTAATTGATCTAAAAGGAAGAAGACTGAAACCCGATAAGTTACTGGCGCTTGTAGTCCTAAAAAATGTTTTCCCTAAGGAGTTCAGTCGTCTACAGCAGGATACCGGATATATATATTCTCTGTTTTCTAAGATACAAAACGAACGTGCTAAACAGGTCGAAGAGATTGAAAACGCCATCAAGGAACTGCAGTTGCGTCAAACAAACAAGAAAGAGTCAATCCCACGCAATGAAGCTCAACTTATTTGTATGTATTTGCCTTTGCATTTCCAAATACAGCCGCAATTTACAACTAGTGGTAATACAGTATCAGAGATTCTTAGTGATTGGATAAAAGCGCCTACACAACATGCCTCTGTTATTCTGAATGACAGAGGGTATTCTTGTGACTTCAATCAGTTCATTGATTACTTATCCCAGAAAGATGAAAAGTTCAAAATTCGCTGGGAAAGACATGACTCTAGACCAATTCTGGATCAAGTTGAAAACCTGCAAGAAGAAATCAATTCTCTTGAAGTTCAAAAATCACAGGTCGCGAATATGTATCTTTCTGAATTGTTAAGGATAAAATCAATTGGGAAACTGGAAGAATTTTTCACAACGCAAACTGTGAATATTACTAATGGCGGTGAAGAGCCAATTATAAGTGATCATTATTTTAACCTCATACGTTTTTTGCTTCTAGAAGGGCTCATTGATGAAGCTTATCCGGATTATAAGGGCGTTTTTTATAAGAATTCTCTTGGCTCGAATGATTCCATTTTCTTAAGATCCTTACTCGAGAGGGCTTCACTTGACGCACATTTCCATTTGGACAATCCGGCGCTTGTCGCGGAAAGATTAAAACCAAACGATTATTTTCGTTCGGAAACATTTAATCACGAGCTAATTGATTTTCTGCGTGGTAATAACAAGGGTGATGCACTGTCCAAAATCATTAACACGGCACTCAAGAATAAGAACGAAACAGATATTCTGTCATACCTATCTGCTTTAGACCCATCCTCATTAACCAAGCTTATTCTCTGCTTGTTTCCCGTTTTTATTGACACAATTTTGGCCATCATTTCAACTGAGCATAAAAATACATTGCTTAATTATCGCATCTGCATAATTCTCTATGAACATCCGGAATTGATAAAAAATAATGTACCTGAGCTAACTGCATTTATTGAATCAAATAGTGATATACTTACAATGGAAGGATTGGACATAACAGCCAAATTCTTAGATGGATTAGAAAAAGAAGGCATCCGCTTCATTGATATCGACGGTCTTGATATCAAAAAGAAGATCGCGGAAACCCTTGCTCAAAAAGCCTTGGTTGTAATGAATTATCGTAATTTAGCACACCTTATGAGCATTATCCGACAATTGGAAAAGCATGAAATCAGGGTGATGTTCTTAAATGAATTACTAGATAATCCTTTATATGAGCTATATCGTGCAGAGGTTCTTTCTTCTCCGGATTCTCTGATTCAGGCATATATTGATGATATTCAAAACTATAAAACAAAGGCCGAGCTTTCCGATAAACCCATGCAGGAGATGCTGAATAGCATCCTTGCAGAGAAACTAAAACATGAACTGATTGCTTGCGTAAAGGCAACTGTAATTCAACTAAAAAACATCATTGATGCCTCATTGTGGGATCTAATGATTCAGCAAAAGTTGGTTCTTATTACACCGGAAAACATCCTGACGTATTGGGAAAAATACAATTACACTCCGACCATGGAAAATATGCTTAATCAATTTTATATAGACAACAATCATATGAAATTGCCGACAGGGTTGGCAAACAAATTGCTTAATAGGCCAACTATCGTCGAGAATTCCTTTAATGATGCCCTACAACAATCCAACACCAGTATTGAACTTTTGAGTTCTGAGATGCCGATAAATCGGGTTCTCACTTTGATTCAAAATAATAAATTGAAGCTAACGCTACAAAACTTCAATACTATTGTGAAGCATGAAGATAATGGCCTTTTCCTATCATATGTGGATTGTCAGAAAGATAATTTCCTCGCGTTCTTACAAAACAATAATCTCATACAAATTCTGACACAAAGTCAAATAACGCTACTTATTGACAAACGAAGCTTGAGTGACAATAATCTGACTGTTTTATTACAGCAGACAGGGATGAAGATATCTCTGTTCAAAATACCTAACGCCACGCCATTCATGCGAAGATATATACTCAGCAACGCCTTCTGTGAGAAAGATATACCGCTTATTATTGAAACAGCATCCACACTAGATCTATGGCCAGAGTTTTTGAGTCTCCTTGCCAATGATACTTTTTTCGAGCAAACAAAAGGACACCTGTGGACTAGCAAATATATTGATGATTTACTCTCTGCAAGTGCACTAAATGAAGCGAGGAAAATAGATGTTCTGGAGCATATTATCACAAAGGCTTATGAACCTCATAAAATACGGACTAGAATTGAGAGAATTGATAAGGTAAGAAGTCTGGCCAATGTTTTTGATAATAAGAAGCCGAAAATTCAAGACGCTGATCAGTTAAAAATTGCGTGTTCCTTGGAGAAAGTTAATATAGTTTCAATTTCTAAGAACGAAGACGGCGAGTCCTTAAACTTTAAACCTAAAGCCTTTCAAGCGTTACTAAAAGAGGAGGAATAACAATAGTTTTCTCACCTCTCCATCTTCTTTTCAATGCCCTGCTCATAGTTCCGGCGCTATTCAATCAGTTCCTCAAATTGCGCCTTGTTGTCCTCGTACCGGGACATCTGTGCGTTCTTTTTTGTGCCAGATCGTCCAGCTGTTTGAGAAGCCCTTTGCTATCCGGAAGGCCGGAATGGCGCTTCAAAATCGCCATGGCGGCCATCTTGTAGACGGCCAGTTCACTGCGGTATTCCTCAGCGAAAGCCGTATCTTCCGGATGCGCCTTGTGGTACTTGTACAGTTCACGGTAGGTCTGTACCATATGCACGTTTTCCATATCTTGAGAGAGCGCATTCATCTGCGTTTCCAGTTCCCCAATTTCATCCTGAAGAGACTTGCGCTCATCTGCGGATTGCGTAAGCAAAGCGTCTAACTGCGTGATGGACTGAATGCCCAGATTACGCAGAGCCACGATGGATTCTGCCGTCATTTTGAGATTGTGTTTCTTGATCCAGTTGGCATACGCTGAGCTGTTTTTTGCCTTCGCGTTTTTGCTGGCGTCGATGATTTTTCCAATCTGTTTCTTGACGGCAAAGGTGGGCCGGGCAAGTGCTTCTTCAAGGCATTCTCTCAACCGCTCTTCCGTATAATCTTCGCCGATTGTCTTGGAACGGGTGAAGCGTTCTTTATCCTTATGGCGAAAGGCAATGTGCTTTCCCTGCTTGATTTCATATTCCTGCTCCTCCATCCGGGACACAAAATCATCCCAGCATTTGGATGCTTCGATCGTCCGGTCAATGTCGAATTGCAGACGACTTTTCCAGGACTTTCCCTGTTTGGCTTGTTGCTGTTCAAACCAGCTTTTCCGTTGGTCTTATACTTCCGGCGATAGGCTTCATAATATTCATCGATCACAGAGAGGTGGTTTTCTTTGCAGAGATTATCGCTGATTGTGCGAATCCGGTGATAGCTCCGCTTGTTGGACTGATAGCATTTCCCTGTCTCTTTATTGACGTTATTGAAGATGATGTGGTTATGAAGGTGGCCTTTATCCACGTACATGGCCAGCACATATTCATATTCGTCTTTTAGCACATTCGCGCAGAGTGAAAGGCCGATTTCTTGAGCCTGTTCGGGCGTGGTTTCGCCCGGCAAAAAGGACTGAATCAAGTGACGCGCCAGCACATTTCCTCGCGCATGCGCATCCTCTCTGGTGCGAAAAAACTGCACAGCTGCGCTGGAAGGCAGGCAATCAAAAGCATCAATCAGAACCTTCTCATCGGTTTTGTGCGCATCGGTGATGTAGTCAATCGCATAGTTCAGGGTCGCTTTAATGGGATGGATTTTCGTGATGGCCATCGGTTGTCTTCTCCTGTTTTGAGGTCGTTCGATTTAGTAAAAGGGCATGAATCTTAAGGATTTCTTTGCCCATATCATCAATTTGTTCCTGCATTTTGCGGATGTCTTTAGGGTCAATCTCATCGGTGGCGTTGGCTTTTTTGGCGACCTGATTGACGTTGCTGGCAATATTGGCAAGCCGTCCTTCCAGCTTACGGAATGGTTCCAGATCGACCAACTGGATTTCTTTTTCCAGTACGCACTTGCGGATGAATAGGCTCATATTGCGGAACCTGGCAAGCTTCATCTTTTGCCAAAACAGATTCTTTTCTTCCTTCGTCAACTTGATTTCAATGCGTTCATTTCTCAATCGATTTACCATGGTTATTTCCTCCGTGCAGTATTTTTTGGGGTCTAAGGGTTCGCCCTAACAAGATTCAAATTGAAAAAAAGAAGCAGGACTCCGAGGAGGCTGCTTCATCAATTTGTCGTCAGTGGCCGGACACTGACTGTGCTTGCTACAAAAGTTTTATTTGCGCGTTAGCGTTAAGCAAAGTTTTGGTTGTTGAACTGATTTTATCGCGCTCATTGGGCATTGTCTGCCTGTCTCATGAATGAAAACTTCTTCTGGTTTGGGCTTCCATCTTGTTCGAATAATGTCGAATGTGATAAGCCCATTGTCTGAGACAGTTTAGTGAAGATTGGTAGGATTGATGCAGCAAAATCCTTATTGATATCGACTCGAACAAAAGATGTCTTTATTAAGTTTTTGTTGATAGGAAGGGCATCCTCGTTGTAGTAAGCGCGCGAAGGCAATGACTTGCCTTTAGCGTTAGCGAGAGTCATGCCAATATGGTACACATCACCCAAACCTAAAATATTCAATTCATGACAAAGAGAATAAATGTCTTTGACTACGACCTCCTCGACATCATCCCATAGTGGTAAGTAATATTTTTCATCGTCCCATAGTCTTAGGGTTAGGGACTCTAAAAATCCATTTAATGAGAGCTGAATGTATGAGCTTAACCCGGATTGGCCCCGCCCTAATTTGACTTTTATAAGTCCGTCGGAATTGTATGAATATACGCTATAAGAAGTTGTGCAAATTGGGTGAAAGGCTGAATTATAAATTATTTTTGATAGTTCAACGGTGGTGCTCATATCCAAAGACTGTTCAGGTAAGATGTGCAGAAGCAAAAACGGCATTTCTATTAAGGTTTCGTCGAGATCACCATTGAGTAAGAAAGATAGGCGTTCATCCCTATATCCTTGAATCTTCTGCATTACGTGATCAAGCTCCAGAAATGAATGTTTTAAATCGTTATAGCGCATTGGAGAGGAAGTATTCCCATTACGCATATAGATGTCATCACGGCTTCCAGAGTTGAATGCATGTGGTTTTAATACACTCCTTGGAACGGTAATGAGAATGCAATTCTTCTCCCGAACTGTCATGTGCTCTGCTTTGATACCGTAAAGCACAGGGATGGTCTGTGTGGCTATCTTATTGCGCAAGGCTTTTTCCCATTCCTCAAACAGTTCGGGAGTGACGCCAGTATCCACTAATTTGTCTGGATTATGATTCTCATCTTCTCCAATGCCTAATACGATGGTGCCACCATAGGTATTCGCGAAGGCACAAATTTCTTTTAGGAATTTATCAGATTCTTTTTGGCCAAGACTGTTAAATTTCCCCTGTTCAAAGCGGTAATCCTTGAATTCAAGGCGTTCAGATTCTCTTTCCTGGTTCTCGAGTATTTGTTCAATAAAATTTCCCATTTTCACCTCCGAATTTATTTTTTCGATCTTAGATACCCGTTCACAGATAACCGGTAGTTCATCTGAATTTTGTTTCTTTTTCTAAGCCGATATTACTCAAGAGATTAAAGTAATGGAATCCGTCAGCTTGCCATTTTCATCCAGATGGAAGAACAAGCCGGCAAGAATCCAACTTGCCACAGGATTGACGTTTCCATCCTGCGGGTCTTCGTGTTTTCCGTTTGTGAAAATATCGATGGCACCAGAGGAAAGCAACTGCGGTATTTGCTCCAACCGGCTCTCTGAAGTAGGAGAGGTAGCTCCCTGATTCAATTCATCGCGGGAGCTTTTGTTAATAGTGATGGTGCCTTCACAGTGTTGATCCGGATTTTCGATTCGTGCCTCATCCAAATCATACCCACCATATTCATAAATGATGGCGTCTTCGGTTTCATTGATCTTCTTCGCGGTAGCTCAGCTGCCTTTGAGTATAACCATATCCTTTCAAGTTTTCAGCATCCCCAGTCTTCCGGCACCGTTCATAGGTCACCAGAAAATCGCTTTTCGGTTTTTCCGCCTGTGTCAGAATCGACGCATCAAGTTTGCCCATCTGCGCGGAATGTGGCCATATTCTGACCTATTCTTCAACGACACGAACTTATCCAAGCGGAAAGAAGCAATGCGCTTATTTCCGATGCCGCACCTGCAAAAGCGCCAAAAGCAAATAAAGCAGCTCAACAGAAAAATTGTTTTTTCCTGTTATGATATGAGCGTGATTATTCACCCAGAATTTTCCCTCCACATACTGCAAAATTGGATAACCTTTACTATCGATAACAGTGCCATCTTCTCCAAGAAGAAGATAGATGCCATCAAATAAATATCTGTCCACGCAGTCCATAACAGATGTGGCTCCATAATATGGGTAAATTTTGGCAAGATTCGCGCGTTCTCGGCTAGAAAGTGGAATTCGCTTTGCATCATGTAGCTCTATGATTTCCGCTACAGTTCCAAGATGCCACTCTTCCGGAATAGTCCCTTTAAAGGGCATTAAGTCGATAAAACGATTTTTATATAGAGCCTTTGCTTGCTCTTCTAAATTCTTGTTTATCTTAGCATGACTCAATTTTACTAAGAACTTCTCTCAAAAACGGAGTATGATAGTAGTAACAAGAATAACTGAGTTTTCGCTCTTCGATCCAAAGTTCCTCGAAGAAATTGCAAAAATGAAGGAAAAAAATCTTGCTGTTGAACTATTAAGAAGATTGATAGATGATCAAGTGCAAATATATAAGCATAATAATGTTGTTAAATCTGAAAAATTCAGTGAAATCATACAAGGTGTGATGAATCGCTATCTGAATGGAATGCTTACCAACGAGCAGGTAATCGAGGAGCTGTTAAAGATAGCAAAACAGATTCGAGACGCTCGTAATGCAGGAAAGGCAATGGGTCTGTCAGAAGAGGAGTTAGCATTTTATGACGCTTTAACCAGGCCGGAAGCAATTAAAGATTTTTATGAGAATGATGAGCTGATTGCTATCACAAAAGAACTGACCGAAGCTCTTCGTAAAAATCAAACGATCGATTGGCAAAAGCGTGACTCTGCGCGGGCCAGAATGCGCATGATGATCAAAAGACTACTCAAAAAGCATCACTATCCACCGGAAGGCATGGAAGACGCTGTCCAAACGGTAATGACGCAATGCGAATTGTGGACAGATCATGCTGAATTCTAAAAATACAAGCTCAATTCTAATCTGGGACAAGTAACACGAGTGCGTCTTCTATCTGTGAAGAGGTAAAGGATCATCAGAATCTTCACTTACAGATGGAAGGCGCACTTGTCGTCTCTTCTTAATTTTTAAATAAGACTTCTCTTATAACACCTATTATCGAAAACTATATGTTTCTCCTCCTTACAACAGCTTGATTCCCGCTTTTTCACATTCTTTCTGCGTTTCTTCGTCCCAGACACTTGCTTGAATTTCGCCGATGTGCGCCGCGCCGAGCAGGAGCATGCAAAGGCGCGATTGGCCGATGCCGCCGCCGATGGTCTGCGGATATTCTCCTTGCAGCAGCGCGCGATGGAACGGTAGCGATGCGCGTTCTTCGGCGTGGGCGGCTTTAAGTTGGCGGGTGAGCGCAGCTTCGTCCACGCGAATTCCCATGGAGGAGAGCTCGAACGCTGTTTGCAGCACCTCGTTCCAAAGAATGATGTCACCGTTTAGCGTCCAGTCGTCATAGTCGGGCGCACGATCGCCGTGGCGCTTGCCCGAACGCAGCGTGCCACCGATGCCCTGAATAAAAATCGTCTTGTATTGCTCCGCGGCCGCGGCTTCCCGCTCCTCCGGCGTTTTGTCCGGCCAGCGATCCTCGAGTTCTTGGGCAGTGAAGAACGTCACTTCGCGGCGGATTTGGGTGTCTAGCGATGGGAATCGGGCCTGCACCAGGTGATTGACATTGCAAATGGTCGAAACAATTGCTTGAACGGTTTCGCGCAGGGTTTTCTCCGTGCGCTCAACGGGCGTAATGATGCGCTCCCAATCCCATTGATCCACATAGATAGAATGGAGATTATCCAAGATTTCATCGCGACGAATGGCATTCATATCGGTATACAGGCCTTGGCCGGGTTCGAAGCCGTAGCGACCGAGGGCCATGCGCTTCCACTTGGCCAGGGAGTGCACAACTTCCGCCTCGGCGCCGACATCGGGAATATCAAAAGAAACCGGACGTTCCTTGCCGCTTAAATTATCGTTTAAACCGCTGTCACGTAGCACAAAGAGCGGCGCAGAAACGCGCTGGAGATTCAGTGCCTGCGAAATTTCCGCCTGAAACGTCTTTTTGACGTAATCGATGGCGCGCTGCAATTCGAAATGATCCAGCTTGGGCACGTAGTCGGAAGGGAAAGTAATCATAACAACCTCTTTTCTTGCATTTGGTTCATTTTACCACCTTCCGCTGATGCGATGTACCGCTATGAAAGTGGGGGGCCGGGGAGCGGCCGACGCCTTACGGGCGGCGTCAGGCGCCTATGTATAGATTACGGGGCATTTCCGCATTTCGCGTTTTTGATCCGTAATCGCACCGACCGCTTTACGGGCCTTTTCCTCATTTCACGTTTTTGACCCGTAATCGCACCGACCGTTTTACGGGTCATTTCCCCATTCCGCGCTTTTGGCCCGTAATTTCACCGACCGCTTTACGGGTCCTTTCCCCATTTCGCGATTTTGACCCGTAATTCCACCACCGGCTTTACGGGTCGTTTCTCCGTTTTTCGTCTTTGACCCGTAATTCCACCACCGGCTTTACGGGTCGTTTCTCCATTTCGCGTTTTTGACCCGTAATTCCACCACCCGCTTTACGGGTCGTTTCTCCATTTCGCGTTTTTGACCCGTAATTTTGCCACCCACTTTACGGGTCATTTCTCTACTTTCGCGTTTTTGACCCGTAATCGCAACAACCGCCAGCCGTATACAAAAAAGGAAGGCGGCCCGACGGGCCGCCCTCCACTTCTATCTATCTGCGCCGTCAAAGTGGCGCTACTTGTTTTGAACCGCCGGTTGCAGGCCGGCTCTTTCTTGGCACCGTTAGGCGTCCATGTTATTCCACCACCTCGTAGGTGCCCTCGCCATGAGAGTCTTCGGAGGAGGTCGCTGCGGCAGGACGCGGTTCGACCTGTACTTTGAGGTCGTTGGCGTCTGCCGTGACGGTCACGTGATCGTGATCGGCAATGCTGCCTTCTATCAGCATACGACCGAGAATGGTCTGCAGATGCTTCTGCAAGTAGCGTTCGATCGGACGGGCACCGAACTGCGGCGAATAGGCGTGGGCCAGAATGAAGTCGCGCGCCGTGGCGTCGGCTTCAATGGTAATGTCGCGCTCGGCGAGGCGAGCGGAAATTTTAGCCAAATTGAGGTCGATAATGCGACCGATTTCATCCTTCGTGAGGCCCTTAAACGTGATAATGTCATCGATACGATTCAAAAACTCCGGGCGGAACGCGCGATGCAGGGCTTCGTCGACCGTCTTTTGCGCCGCATCAGTGAGGTTCCCTTGAGCGTCTAAGCCTTGCAGAATCGTGTCGGCCCCGAGGTTCGATGTCATAATGATGATGGTATTGCGGAAGTTTACCGTCCGCCCCTGGTTATCGGTCAGACGCCCGTCGTCGAGCACTTGCAACAGGATGTTAAACACGTCGGGATGCGCCTTCTCGATTTCATCAAAGAGCACTACCGCATACGGCTTGCGGCGCACCGCTTCGGTCAGTTGTCCGCCTTCTTCATAGCCGACATAGCCCGGCGCCGCACCAATCAGGCGTGACACGGAATATTTTTCCATGTATTCGGACATGTCGATGCGAATCATGTTGCGTTCATCATCAAACATCGCCTCGGTAAGGGCTTTGGCGAGCTCCGTCTTGCCGACGCCCGTGGGACCGAGGAAAATGAAGCTGCCGAGCGGTTTCGTATCGTCGGAAAGGCCGGCGCGTGCCCGCAATAAGGCTTCGGAAACCGCATCAATAGCCTGATCTTGGCCGATAACGCGCCGATGCAGAAGCTCCGGCAAGCGTAAAATCTTTTGCCGTTCGCTTTCCACCAGTTTCGCAACGGGGATATGCGTCCATTTGGACACGACTTCCGCCACTTCCTCTTCCGTAACCTCTTCTTTTACCGCTTCGCTGTCTTTTTCTAGCGCCTTCTCGCTTTCTGCGTACTGTTTTTCCAGCTCGCTTAGCTTGCCGTATCGCAGTGCCGACGCCTTTTCATAATCATAATCGCGCTCCGCCTCTTCGATGGCATGGCGCGTCTGGTCTATCTCTTCCTTGATCTTCGTCTGCCCCTCCAACGCCGACTTCGAATTTTGCCACTTGATGAAGCCTTCGTTGTAAGACTCATTGAGATTCGCCAATTCCTCGGTGAGCTCCGCCAAGCGTTTCTTGGACGCTTCATCCGTCTCTTTTTGCAGCGCCACTTTTTCGATCTCCAGCTGCAGAATGCGGCGACGCTCTTCGTCCAGCTCTTCCGGCATGGAATCCAGTGCTGTACGCACCATGGCGGCCGCTTCGTCCATCAGGTCGATGGCTTTATCCGGCAAGAAGCGGTCCGTGATATAGCGATCGGACAGCTTCGCTGCCGCCACCACCGCTCCGTCGGAAATGCGCAAGCCGTGATGCAGTTCATATTTTGATTTGATGCCGCGCAAGATGGAGACCGTGTCTTCCACGCTCGGCTCATTGACCATCACCTTTTGGAAACGCCGTTCCAGCGCGCCATCCTTTTCAATATATTGACGGTACTCATTGAGCGTCGTCGCGCCGATCATGCGAATCTCGCCGCGCGAAAGCGCAGGCTTCATCAGGTTGGAAGCATCCATGGCGCCGTCGGTACGTCCGGCACCAACGATGAGGTGCAGCTCATCCACGAAAAGAATAATTTTTCCGTCGGAAGCTTTGATTTCTTCCAGCACGGCTTTCAGCCGTTCCTCAAACTCACCGCGGTATTTTGCGCCGGCAAGCAGCTGGCCCATATCCAGAGCGAAGATGGTGGTGTCTTTTAAGCCGTCCGGCACATCTCCGTTAATGATGCGCTGCGCGAGACCTTCCACCACAGCCGTTTTGCCTACGCCCGGTTCACCGATCAGCACCGGATTGTTTTTGGTGCGCCGTGAAAGAATACGGGTCACATTGCGGATTTCTTCATCCCGACCGATGACCGGGTCACCTTTTCCTTCTTTGGCTTTTGCCGTCAGATCGGTGCCGTATTTCTCCAATACGTTTTCGGTGTCTTCCGGATTATCCGTCGTCACCTTCCGGGAGCCGCGAATACCATCCAACGCTTTGGCAAAGGCTTCGCGCGTAATATGGTATTCCGCAAGAATGGTTTCCGATGGGATGTTACGTTCGTCGAGCAGCGCCAAATACAGGTGCTCGGTGGAAACGTAGCTGTCTCCCATTTTATCCGCTTCATCTTTAGCCTTGAGCAGAATGCGCTGAAAAATCGCATTCGGATAGACCTGTGAAGCGCCCTGTTGCTGCGGCAGGTTCTCCATTGCGCGCCGAACTGCCGTGCGGTAGGCAGCAATCTGCACGCCGAGATGCGCGAGCACCTGCGCCACCATGCCGTCCGATTCCCGAATCAGGGCATCGTGCAAATGCAGATCCGTCAATTCCGGGTTGCCATTTTTAATCGCCGCATTTTGCGCGTCTTGAATCGCTTGTAATGCTTTTTTGGTATATTGTTCGTTCATAGAAAGTCTCCTTTCTGTATTTTTTATTCAATGCTTTGTGCGAAAAGCTATCCGGCCAGGGCCTTAATTGGACACCTTTCGCACTTCTTTCCATCCGGACAACTCTACGCTCGCCGAATGGTTTTACTCTCTTTCTTCCTTCATCCACTTTTCATAGCAGGCCTTCTGCTCGTCGCTTAAGGTTGCCGGATTTTGCATTTGAATCTCCAACAGCAGATCGCCGCGCTCTCCTTTACGATTGCGGTATCCCTTCTTGGGGACCCGAATGCGCTTTCCGGAAGTCATTTCCCTCGGTACACTCACCTGGATACGCCCATCCGGCGTTTCCACGGTTTTCTTCGTTCCGCAATAGGCTTCCCAAGGCGTGAGCGCCAGCGGCTGAACCAGATTGATACCTTCCAGGTGCCCTGTCGTCAGCAGTTGAATTTTCACCATGAGGTTGCCGTCCAGGCCGAATTTTTCGCCCTTCACCCGGATGCGGTTCCCATCCTGAATACCTGCCGGCCAGCGCACTGTAACGTCATAGGACTTGGCGCCGATGGTAAAACGCATCGTTCGCTCACCGCCCTGATAGGCATCCTTGAGCGCAAGAGACATCGTGGTTTCATAACGGTCGTTCGCTTTGCGCGCCGTGCCGGCCTGCGCCGCACGATACGCTTCGGGGCCAACGCCACCAAAGCCTTGTGCAGAGGAATGTCGATTTGCTCCCCCGTGTGCGCCGCGAAGCAGATCGCCTAAGTCACCGAATCCGCTAAACCCTGCGCTTTTGCCGGTATAGGTTCTCGCGCCGGAAGCACCGCTAAAGCCCTGTGCCCCGCCGAAGATCAAATCGAAAAAGTCGGAAAAACCGCTTCCGCCGCCTGTCGTATGATAGGTATAGGTTGTTCCGTTGGATCCAAACCCTTGAAAACCGAAATCCGACGGATCAAAGTTCTGCCCGCCTTGAAAATTATAATTGGCGCCGAACTGGTCATATTTTTTCCGCTTTTCCGCGTCTCCCAATACCTCGTAGGCTTCGTTAATCTGTTTGAATTTTTCCTGCGCCTTCTCATCATTCGGATGCAGGTCGGGATGATATTTTTTCGCTAATTTGCGATAGGCTTTTTTGATGTCTGTCTGGGATGCCTTTTTTTCTACGCCCAGCGTTTTATAGTAATCTTGAAATTGCAAAGCATCCTCCTTTCCGGTCAAACGCGGTCTACTGTGTCGTTTTTCTTTTTCTTTGACCATCTTTGACTAATTGATATTATAGCCGCTTTCCTCCTCTTGCGCAAGAGAAACTGTCTGCTTTTCTATAAAGCTGTTCTTTTTTTGCAGTCTGCAAAACGCTATACTGAAAGAGGAAGGAAAATGGTATTCCGAAAGCGAAAGGAGCTATCATGGAAAACAAACATCGCCTCAATTTAGGCCTGCAAATTCTCATCGCTTTGGTGTTGGGTATTGTCGCAGGCATTCTCTTACAGGGAAAGGGCGAATTCACCTCGACCTTTCTCCAGCCGGTAGGAACCATCTACATCAATCTGTTGAAATTTATGGTTGTGCCCGTCGTTCTTTTTTCTATTATTGAAGGTACGATCTCGCTCGGCGATATTCGCCGCGTCGGTTCCATCGGATGGAAAACCTTCGTCTATTACATGTCCACGACCGCCGTGGCGGTCATCATCGGCATCGCCTTTGCCACGCTTTTTCAGGGTTTCTTCCCGGTTCTACAAACCTCGGGCTTGACCTATGAAGCAAAAACCGCCAACTTTATGGAAGTCATCGTTGCGATGTTCCCGAAAAATATTCTGGAACCGCTGCTCAAAGCGGATATGCTCCCGCTCATCCTTACGGCGCTTCTGATTGGGCTTGGTATTCTTCTTTCCGGGGATGCCGGACAGCGCGTGGGCGAAAGTGTGAAAGACATTTATGCAGTGATTATGAAAATGATGGAGCTAGTCATTCGGTTGACCCCCATTGGTGTGTTCTGCCTGATGACGAATGTCGTCGCCGTCAATGGCGCCTCCATCGTCTCGTCGCTGGGCATCGTTCTGGGGGTCGCCTACCTTGCCTACATTACGCACATCGTCGTCGTCTATGGATTTAGCGTCCATCTGTTCTCCAAAATGGGCCTGCTCACCTTTTTGCGCGGCATGGCACCGGCCATGACAACCGCTTTTACGACGTCCAGCTCCAACGCCACGTTGCCGCTGACCATCCGCTGTTCCAATGAATTGGGCGCCGATCCCAGCATTTCGTCCTTTGTCTTGCCGCTCGGTGCCACCATCAATATGGACGGTACGGCGATCTATATGGGCGTCACGTCCCTTTTCATCGCTTCGTGTTACGGTGTGCATTTAAGTGTTGCGCAACTCGTTTCCATCGTTTTGACTGCTGTTTTGGCCTCAATCGGCACAGCCGGCGTTGCCGGTGGCGGCATGATCATGCTGGCCATGGTTCTGACGAGTGTGAATTTGCCGGTCGAGGGTATTGCGCTCATCGCCGGCATCGACCGTCTCTTTGATATGGGGCGCACGACGCTGAATATCACTGGCGATGCGACGGCCGCTCTTGCGGTCAGCAACTGGGATCGCAAAGCCGGTGCGAAAAAATCGCAAAAAAAATAATCCGCTTTCGCAAGGATCTTTCGGTAAATAAAAAGGCTGTGTCCGAGCTTTTCTGTTCGGCACAGCCTTTTTCCTTATTTCTTTGCGCTGTAGCGTTGCTTTATTAGTGAAACAGCCCTTTCAGAAGATTCATGAACAGGCCGGCTAGAAACGTTGCGACTGCCACACATAAAATCATGCTGAGGGCAATGGCCACAAGGTTACTTTTCCCGTTTCGCTTGCCTCTGCCGTATGTGAGACTCTTCGCTCGCTGCGCCAGCATCTGCATGGGAGTCTTCTGTCCCTCTTCGCTCGGCGTTTCTGTTGCATATTTCAGTTGCTCGGACGAAAAGGGCATCTTGGTTTCTTTAAGAGCCGCACGTGCCGTCGTCATATCGGTCACCAAAATGTTTTCCACCCCAAGTTCTTGCAAACGCAAAATCTGTTCCGCTGTAGACACGCCCTGCGCCATAATTTTCACACCACGCGCGGCACAGTTTTCCACTAGCTCCCGTGTGGTCTGCGTCAGCGGAACCAACACGTGATCCACCTCGAGGTCCTTTAGTCGATCCCAATCTTCGGGAAGCCAAGATTCCGGCATCCACGCTAAGGCAATATCCGGGTAGCGCGTATGTAACAGGCGCAGACTCGAAAGCCGGGAAGTGGCCAAAATCAGACGTTCCCGTCCTTCCGCCTCTGCTAGGCAGGCCATGATGTCCTCTTCAAAATTGGAATAGAGAAAATTATCGTTATTCATCATCAGAATGGTTTTATGCGGCAGCAGGGCCGCCCATTCCAGATATTCCGCCAAGGAAGGAATGTGCTCGTTGAATTTTGTGTACGGCTCATTAAATTCCGCCGCCTGAATTTCATTCAGATCATGATGTCGTACCAGGCCGATGGCATCCGTCGCCCGACCCAGTGACTCGTCTCGAAACACAATCGGCTGCCGATCGCGGGTCATAAGAACATCCAAGGCGATGCCTTCAGCGCCGTTGAGCAAAGCTTGACGAAATGCGATCATCGTATTCTCGGGGAGGTGTTCGTGATCCCCGCGGTAGGAATAAATTTTCATCTTTCTTCCCCTTCCTTCGCTTCATCCAGCGTAGTTTCCAGCTCCAACCATTCCTCTTCTAGCGCCTCCCGCTTTTGCTGTATGCCGCTTAGCTCATCGTGAACGCGTTGTGCTTCCTCGTAATCCTCATAGAGTGCCGGTTCACAGGCTTTTTTCTGCAGCCGTGCCTCCTCTTCATGCAAGGCGTCAATCTCCCGCTGTACGGCGCTCACGCGCGCACGCATTTGGCGCAGCTGCTTCTTCTCTACATTTGCCTGTTTCTTTTCTTTTTTCTCCTGCGTTTTGGTTTTGGATCGCTCTACGTCTTTTTCGACGCTGCCTCCGGGCGAGGTACTCTGTGCGATGGTGCGCAGATACTCGTCATAATTTCCTGTACTCGTTTGCATGCCCTGTGGCTGGAGTCGAAAGATATGCGTGCAGACATGGTTGAGAAAATAGCGGTCATGGCTGATCACAAAAACCGTTCCCTCGTAATCCAACAGCGCCTGCTCCAAAATTTCCCGACTCTCGATATCGAGGTGATTCGTGGGCTCGTCGAGAAGCAAGACATTTGCCGAGGAAAGCATGAGCTTAAGCAACGCCAGGCGTGTCTTTTCGCCGCCAGAAAGATCCCCCACCAGACGAAAAATGTCGTCGCCGATAAACTGAAACTTGGCCAGATGCGCGCGCACAGAATAGTGATCCATGTGCGGATAGCGATCCCACAGTTCATCCAAAACCGTTTTTTCCGGCGAGAGGGTTCGCTGTTCCTGGTCAAAAAAAGCGATCTTGACCGAAGCGCCAAAGTGTATTTGTCCTTCGTCCGGCTCTTCCTGATGAAGAAGAAGGCGAAACAGGGTGGTCTTCCCTACGCCGTTTTCACCGATCAGCCCGACGCGCTGTCCACGAAACAGGGAAAAGGACACGTCGGAAAATAGACGGCGCACACCGAAGGATTTGCTCAGTCCTTCCACGCGGAGCACATCTTCTCCGCTGGGATATTTCGGTGTGAGTCGCAAACGCATGTGAGCGATGTCTTCGGGCGGTTTCTCCACCAATACCATTTTATCCAACAACTTTTGCCGCGAACGCGATTGTGCAATTCCGCGCTTTCGTTTGGAGCCGCCCAGATGCCCCAGACGCTCAATAATTTCTTTTTGGCGCGCAATTTCCTCTTGCTGGTTTTCATAGGCGTTGCGCTGGATCTCCAGATCTTTTTCACGCCGCTTCGCAAATTCCTGATACCCGCAGGCATACGAATAGACTTTGCGGTGTTCGACCAGCAAAATGCGCTGACAGACCTGATTCAGAAAATAACGGTCATGGGAAATGAGCAAAACCGTTCCGCGAAAAGCGCCGAGCATTTGCTCCAAATACGCCGTTACCTCCATGTCCAGGTGGTTTGTGGGCTCGTCCAGAAAAAGGATGTCCGGACGACCGCAAAGCATGGTGGCCAGCTCCAGCCGTGACTTTTCACCGCCGGAAAGTACATTGACCGGTGTGGAAAAGCGATCCTCCTCAAAGCCCATGCCTTTCAGGATGCCGCGTATCTCGGAATCATAGGAGAGGCCGCCCTCGTCCACAAAGCGCTCCGTCAGCAGCCGATGGCGCTCCATCACGGCTTCCAATTCTTTTGGGCGATCCGCCAAGTGCCCCATTTCCCGTTCCAGCTCGCGCAATCGGGCTTCCAAAGAAAAGGCACGTGCATATCCTTTTTTACACTCTTCATACAGACTGTCTTCGCTCTCAATATGCACGTTCTGCCGAAGATAGCCTATGCGCAGGTCGTCACGATGAAAAATGTGGCCCCCGTCGGGCTCCAAATCGTGTACCAAAAGGCGCATAAGGGTCGTTTTGCCGGAACCGTTCACACCGACAATGCCGATTTTCTCGCCTTTTTCCACCAAAAACGAAACGTCTTCCAGAATAGAGCGTACACCGAACTGCTTATGTAATTGTTGTACGGTCAATTCCGCCATAATTATTCCTCGAAGCCTTTATAGTCCTTCCAGTTTCCCATGTAGTAGGCGAGGGTAAAGAGGCTTTCTTTCAAATAGACGTTCTCCAGCACCACCCCGTGCGGAAGATGCAAGTCGGTCTGCGCATAATTCCAGATTCCGCGCACACCCGCTTCCACGGCGCGGTCGGCCAGATCCTGCGCCACATCGCGCGGCGTCGTAATGGTCAATATATCAATTTGCCGTTCCCGAAGCACGGTTTCCATTCTTTCAATGGAATAGACCTCGGCTCCGGCAATGCACTGCCCCACGCATTCGGGACGAATATCAAAAAGCGCTTCCAACCGAAAGTGATTTTCCTTAAACAAATCGGAATTCGCGAGTGCCACACCCAGATGTCCTGCACCAGCAATGGCCACCCGATGCGGATGATCCAAGCCGATAATATGAATAATCTGCTCCCGCAGGGACTCAACGTTATAGCCGTAGCCTTGCTGACCGAAGCCGCCGAAATGATTGAGATCCTGGCGAATCTGCGAAGCGGTAAAGCCGGTGATCTCGCTTAATTTCTGAGAAGAAATGCGCTCTCTTCCCTGCTCATGAAGCGCGGTAAGATAGCGTAAATACTTTGGCAATCGCCGAATGACGGCGCTGGATATCGCTTTTTTCATCCGTTCCTCCTCTGCTCACGTCTCATCGCTGTTAGTTTCGATATCCGCTAACGTTAGACGCGGCTTGGGGGCTTTTCGTATCCATCTTGGCCCCACCAGCATCAACAGCAGCACAAAAAGGCTCACCATCCGTGCTAAAAACCAGAACCGAAAATAGTGAGGCTCACGGAAGAGAGAAAACAGTAGGCTAGGATCCTTTGTGAAGGCCTGCCAAGCGGTAAAAACTTCCGGTACCATACTGCAAAGCAGAATCGCCTCCGCTACGCCCTGAATCACTTCGATGCCGTCCGCTTCCTTTCGCAGAAAAATCGCCACGACATGCAAGATAAGAAATAACCAAATGACCGCATTCAGTAAGTACTGAAGCGAAAGCAACACAATGGGCCACTGTGAACTGCCCCAATGCAGAAACACGGTACCCAGAATGCCGCCAAAAAGCAGCAGACTCACAAAAAGCAAGATCGAGAGCAGCTTGCCCAGTCTTGTAGGTTCGTGTATAGACATGATTTTCCTCCCTCTCGGACACCCGTTTACAGTAAAGGCGCAAACAGCCGACAAATCGGCTCTTTGATTTTCAACATAATCCCACGGGAATCATACTCTTCCCGTGTTAACAGCGTGCTGACTTGCATATCTTCATGAAAGGCTCGCTTGAGCGCGGCGTTGGTTTTAGGAGAATACACCAACTCGGATGCTTCAAAGTTCAAAGAGAACGAGCGTTCGTCCACATTACAGGAACCCACCATCGAAACATAGTCGTCTATAATCATCACCTTGCTGTGCAGGAATCCTTTCTCATACCGATATACATTCGCGCCCGCTCGGATGAGATCCCCCGCAAAGGACATTGTAGCAGGGAAAACCACCGGATGATCCGGACGATTCGGAATCATCAGATTTACTTCTACCCCCTGCTGTAAGGCCAGAACCAACGCTTCATAGATGGACTGGTCCGGAATGAAATACGGAGTCTGAATATAAATGACATCATCCGCCGAAGCAATCATTTTGAGCATGGCTAATTTGATATTCGCCAATGGGGTATCCGGGCCGCTGAAAACCAACTGACAAAAGGCATCGCCTTTTTCACTCGGATGGGCGATCACCTCATGTTGCAAGGACTCAGGCTCGCCCATGACAAAGCTCCAATCCTGCAAAAAACGCATCTTCAAATCCGCGACGGCGGAACCCACGATGCGCAAATGCGTATCCCGCCAATACCCGAAACGGCTGTAACGGCCGATATATTCATCGCCCACATTAAAACCGCCGATATAGGCAATCCGCTCATCAATAGTGACGATTTTTCGGTGGTTTCGATAATTCAAGTGCAAATTGATATAGCGCAAAAACGAAGGATAAAAGATGCCGATGCGTATGCCGGCTTCCTGCATCATGCGACGCATTTCTTTCGACAGGTCTCGGCCGCCGATGCCGTCGGTTAACACCCGAACATTCACCCCGCGCTGGGCGGCTCGCATCAAGGCTTCTATGACGGTCGCACCGAGATTGTCCGATTTCAAAATATAATACTGAAAATTGATTTCTTCTTTGGCTTCATCAATATCGCGAAGAAGGCGCAGGAACTTCGTCCGTCCGTCAAAGAAGGCTTCCACTTCATTGTCGCCGGATAAATTGGTCAAACCCATGCGCACATTGAGGCGAATCAGCTCCAAATAATCCTGATAGCGTCCCTCTTCTTCAATCGGAATATGGGTCGTCACCTCATCCCACTTGATCAAGGCATGTTGTAATACGTCCACGTCCAACGATTCTTTTTGATGAAACAGTTTGCGGCGTCGCGTATCCCTTCCCATCAGCAAGTATGGAATAAATCCGATGAGGGGAAAAATCGCAATCATCATCACCCAGAGCATCGTGGAACGCGCCGGGCGACGACGATTGGCATATACGATGATCAACGCTAACACGATGTTGATCCACCATGAATTTTGCATAATCAAATTGAAGAGTATGCCGATATCCATTGCTTTCCCATTCTACTTCTGAGCGCCCTGCATTTCTGTTCTTGCGGCGTTCGTGGATCGTTCTTTGTCGAACCGAATCCTTTACTTCTTATATTTCGCAGCTTTATAGCGTGCCTGTCCGCTCAGTACCGCCTTACGCATGCGATAGGCAGCCGGTGTCACTTCGATGCGCTCATCGGTCTCAATAAATTCCATCATCTGTTCCAGGCTGAGACGATTCGGTGTGACGAGCTTTAACGCGTCATCCGACGCCGCCGAGCGAATGTTGGTAAGCGCCTTCTTTTTGCAAACATTCACTTCCAAATCTTCTCCTTTCGGATTCGAACCGATGATTTCCCCTTCATAGACCTCTTCCCCCGGGCCGATAAAGAGCGCCCCGCGCTGCTGCGCTGCGAAAAGGCCGTAGGTGGTTGTGGTGCCCGTCTCGTATACAACAAGCGAGCCGACCGCACGCGTCGGAATTTCTCCCTTATATGGCTCGTACCCGGCGAATTCGTTATTGAGCACGCCCGTACCGCGGGTATCCGTCATCAACTGTTGGCGATATCCGATGAGTCCGCGCGCCGGAATCCGGAATACCAAGCGGGTAAAGCCGGACGGCGACGTCTTCATCTCCTGCAATTCTCCTTTGCGCTGCCCCAAGGCCTGAATCACCGCACCGGAATAGTCTTGATCCACATCCACCGTTGCCTCTTCCATCGGCTCGAGGCGATGTCCTGCCTCATCCTGACGATAGAGAACCTCCGGCTTGGAGACCATAAACTCATAGCCCTCGCGACGCATCTTTTCAATGAGCACGGACAAATGCAATTCGCCGCGGCCACTGACGAAAAAGGTGTCGGTGGAGTCACCCGGATGCATCCGTAGGCTGACATCCGTGTGCAATTCTTTTTCCAGGCGCGCACGCAAATGGCGTGATGTCACAAATTGTCCGCTGCGCCCGGCGAAGGGCGAGTCATTTACGGAAAAGGTCATCTGCAGCGTCGGCTCGGAAATCTTCACAAAAGGTAAGGGTGTCACGTCTTCCGGAGCGCAGAGCGTATCGCCCACTTCAATGCCTTCCACGCCGGATACGGCAACAATCGAGCCTACGCCCGATTCCGTCACGGGGACACGCTTGAGCCCGTCAAATTCAAAAATAGTGGTCACGCGGATTTTCATCTGCTTCTCGGGAGCATTGTAATTAGCGATCACCGCCTCATCGTTGACATGAACAACCCCCTGCTCCACCTTGCCAATGCCGATTCGTCCGACATAGTCGTTGTAATCGGCGGTGGAAATGAGCAGTTTAAACGGAGCCTTTTCGTCGCCGCTTGGGGCCGGAATCGTGTTGACGATGCAATCCAACAGTGGACGCATGTCTTCACCGACGGCTTCCTCGTTTTTATCCTGTGCTTTCTGCCACGTCGGTTCGTCTACCGCCCAGCCATTTTTGGCGGACGCAAAGACCACGGGGCTATCCAGATAAGACAGCGGCGCATCAATCGACAGGAAAAGGTCATAGATTTCTTCGCGCACTTCCGCAATACGAGCGTCCGGCCGATCCGCCTTGTTGATGCAGAGAATCGCCGGAAGCGAGAGTTCAATGGCCTTACGCAGCACGAACTTCGTCTGCGGCATCGGTCCCTCAAAGGCGTCCACCACTAAGATGACGCCATCGCACATCTTGAGTACTCGTTCCACCTCTCCGCCGAAATCGGCATGCCCCGGTGTGTCGATAATGTTGATCTTTGTGCCGTTATAATGAACGGCGGTGTTCTTGGAGAGAATGGTGATGCCGCGTTCGCGTTCCAGGTCGCCGGAATCCATCACGCGCTCCATCACGTCTTGATTTTTTCGTATCGTTCCGCTGGTGCGCAACAGCGCATCCACCAGCGTCGTTTTACCATGGTCAACGTGCGCCACAATGGCGACGTTTCGTATTTTTTGCCTATCTTGCATTCCACACTCCTTTAATCACAATCGCCATTATTTTAACACATGGACTCGGATACCATAAAAAAATCAGGGGCATGCCCTGATTGCGTGTCCTATTCGTGATTTCCTTTTAATGCTTCTTAAGACTTCTTAAGACTTAGCTTCACCATTTCGGCGAAAAGCGCCTTGTACGGCGCAATACGCAATGCACTTCGTTCTGCTTCACGTCCATTTCATCCACCAGCTTCGCAACGATGCGTAGCCCGCGCCCGCCGCAATCCAGATGATTCTGTGCGTTGTTTTCCAAATTCAGCTCAAAGCCGCTGCCTTCATCACGCACGCGGATGTGAATCAGCGTGTCGGTGACAGTAAGACGTAAATGTACGCGCTTTCCATGATCGTTGCGGTTACCGTGCTCGCAGCCGTTAATCATAAGTTCGCTGAGGATCAGGCGCAGATCCATCAGTTGTTCACTGTCCAACGCACACTGTTCTTGCATTTTCGCAATTTGTTCATGAACGGCCGCGCATACCGAAGCGATTTCGCTCGGTACGGCACAAGAATAATCATACGTCACGAAACCCTCCTTTCGCGCTCGTTCGTTCGGAAAGGGATCGTAAGCCTGGCGCCCCTCAGTTGCGTCTTGCCCGTCTCTCTTTCCTTTCATCCGCCCTTTACATACCCCAACAAGGGCAATCGTAACGATTCCGCCGAAGGCAGTGTTCCCATGCCACGTTTGAAACTGCGCATTTTCTATTCTCCATCCTGTCCGTGACTTTCTTGATTGCAAGGACCCGCTTATGTGGGAAAGTGGTTTAAAAAAAAGGAAACATGGTATACATAGGGTAGCGCTTCGTGCAAGTGCGACGAATTGAACGAAATAAATATGATGGAGGAAACAACATGAAAAAATACGAATGCACCGCTTGTGGGCACATTTACGATCCGGCAATCGGCGATCCCGAAAACGGAATCAAGCCGGGCACAGCCTTTGAAGATTTGCCGGAAGATTGGGTATGCCCCGTCTGTGGTGTTGGCAAAGATGAATTTGAACCGGTTAATGAATAAGCACCGTAGCCGATGAAGAAGCGCTTTTCTCCGGAAAGAGGGACCCCGGGACGGGGCTCTCTGAAAAGGGGATGTGCTCTCTAAAAAGTGGACTCTGCAAAAAACGAGAAGTGCTCTCTGAAAACGAGGACTCTACGAAAAGGGAGATCGCATGAATCGGCACTTCCGTCAAAAAGAAAGGGCGACATCCGAACGCATCGTTCGGATGTCGCCCTTTCTTTGTTTGCTCTCCTCTTGCTTTTATCTAGCGCAAAGTCGTAGTTCAAAACGGTCAATGAGCGCTTGTACACGTCGCATATCCAAAACAAGCGGATCCCCTTCATACGTGGTGATGAGCTGTTTTCCAAGAAAAATACCATGTTCCTCGTACAAGCGTATTTTCTTCACGGCGTTAACAGCATACGTGGAAAGGTCCATCCGTCCAAAATGTTCCCAATAGATTTCTTGCTTTCGCCGTGGATGAAAAAAAGTGAAATCCGGGTAGTATACCGTGGTATCCGAAAGTTGTAGTGGACACTCGTATTTGTAAAAGATACCTTGCGAAAGAAAAAAATCTGCTAAAATTTTCTCCGATTTTGAACGAACTCGTTCCTGAAGATTTGTAACGATTTCCGTCGGATCTCCCTCCCGAAACGGTAATCCTTCATAGCTTTGTTGTTTCCAGGCATCAAATTTCTGCTCTCCCGTTTTTTGCACAGGCACAACGAGCTCCTTTCGCAAGGGATGCAAGTCAAGATACACTTGATCCACCGCTTGGTCGATTTCTACGACGGATAAAGGTAACTGTTCTGCCAAGCTCGCTAGTCGCCGCGCGACCTTTTTGTTGTAGCTGATTTGTGCAAGGGTTTTTGCGCAATCCAGCTGTGATTTTTGAATATAACTACGTTGAATCCTACCGTTTTGGTTGGTGCGCCAAAAGTACTCCGGTGTCTTTCCGTTAGTTTTAATTTCCAGCCGTCCTTCCACATACTCCGGCTGAAGCACACGTAAACAAGCGCTGAGCTGTTTTAACTTTGTCCTCGCTTCCACGATATCCTTTTTCCCTGTCATGCTTGACCTCCAATTCCTCTAGGAACCTCGGATTCTCCGGTTTCAGTTTATTCTCTCACGTGTCGTGTCTCGCTCGCATTTCCATTTGATCTCATCTCGTCCCACAGCTTTTTCAGTTCTAGCCCCAGGCTTTTTCGGCACTCTTCAGCGCATGTGCTGTAGAAGCTGTATTTTCAGAGAAAGCCTCGCGGCGATGAATCTATCTATGAAGGTTCCGTCCTATGAAGATGCCGCCATCTGGAACTCGCAATGCCAACGAACGCCATACCCCTGACGTAGGCGTAATACGGGAACGTCGTCAGGGGCGAGACCCCTGATGAAGACGTAATATTGAACGTTAACAGGGGCCGATCACCCCTGATAAATGACTGAAATGGAAAGTCGTCAGGGGCGACGACCCTGACAAAGGCGTAATGCGGAAAGTCGTCAGGGGCGACGATCCTGACAAAGGCGTAATTTCCGAACGTTAACAGGGTCCGATCGACCCTGACGAATAGCCGAAATAGAAGGTCGTCAGGGGCGGTGGCCCTGACGAATGACCGAAATAGAACATCGTCAGGGGCGGCGACCCTGATAAAGACGTCATTCCAAACATTAACAGGGCTCGATCGACCCCGATGAATGTCCGAATTAGAAGGTCGTCAGGGGTGGTGGCCCTGACGAATGGCCAAAATAGAACATCGTCAGGAGCGGCGGCCCTGACAAAGATGTAATACGGAGCGTTGTCAGGGTCTCATCGGCCCTGATAAAGGTCCAAAATAGAAAGTCGTCAGGGGCGGTGGCCCTGACAAAGGCGCAATACGGAAAGTTAACAGGGGCGACGACCCTGATAGAAACGTAATATTAAGGATCGTCAGGGGTGGCGGCCCTGACATAAGCATAATATCGAACGTTGTCAGGGACAGATCAACCCTGACAAATGACGAAAATGGAACATTGTCAGGGGCAGCGGCCCTGATAAAAGCAAAATATCGAATGTTGTCAGGGTTAGATCAGCCCTGATAAACCACGAAAATAGGACATCGTCAGGTCGACGACCCTGATAAAGGCGTAATATGGAAAGTTATCAGGGGCGGCGACCCTGATAAAGACGTCATTCCAAACATTAACAGGGCTCGATCGACCCTGATGAATGACTAAAATATAACATCGTCAGAGGCAGCGACCCTGACAAAGGTGTAATTTCAAACGTTGACAGGACCCGGTCGACCCTGATGAATGACCAAAATAGAACATCGTCAGGGACAGCGTCCCTGACGATGGCATAATACGGAAATTTATCAGGGCCCGACGCCCCTGACAAAAGCTTGAAACCAGGGCCTAAGCCCCCCCCGCCACCAAACAGAGCAGGCTGCGGCAGACCCGCTTACGACATAAAATTGCTTTTCAGCCAGCGAAGCATCTCCCCGCCCTGCTGGAAAACATAGTCCAAGAAGAATGTATGCACGAGAAGGGCCGGAATTTTGGTCCAAGCCAAATGCAATACAAACGTCTTCACCGGCATTTTCGTCAGCCCCATCATCATACAGATGACGTCATCCGGCATGCCGGGAAGCACCATGGTCCAAATAAAGAACTTCTTGATCTTTTCGTCATTGGCCTCTAGCCATTTGCTGTACTTATCAAACGTCTCGGGTTTCACCGCCGCATGAACAAACGTCGGCCCAAAAAAGCGCGCAAGCAAAAAGATGATAATCTCACCGGCGCAAATACCAAAATAGTTCAACAGGAATCCCGGCAGCGGTCCAAAAAAGTAAATGCCGAAAAGCGAGGTCACGTTTCCCGGAATGATGGGGATGATGCATTGGATTATCTGCAATAAAAAGAAAAAGAAGAAGCCCCACACGCCCGCGCCGGAGATGAATTCCTGCATTCGTTCCGTGCTGGTAAAAATGCCTAAATGCCAACCATACATGCCGAGGGCCAAGCAAAGGGCAATGCCTGAAACCGTCGCGATGGTCATCAAGCGACGCAATCTTGCCGCTTTTTTGGGATCCATCGGATGTGCCTTTCGCCAGGAAGAAAGGGCATGCGCTTTTTCGTCTTTTTCCTGTTGTTCTTCGTCATGGGTTGTAATCAGACTCGACATGGGTCCTCCTTCGAAGGATTTTCGGTTCTCAGGGTTATACTTTCTTTTTTTCCGCTCTACGCAGCTGCTCCTGATATAAGGCAAATACGCGTTCGCCGAAATGCGCTTTGCTGAATTGATCGCGGCTCTCCCAGGCGCCCTGTTTCCATTGCGCATATAAGGCGTCATCCGAAAAGAGCTGTAATAGAATTCGCACGCACTCTTCCGGCGTATCATACTGATAGCCGTTGACTCCGCTTTGGACCACGTGGGCAATGGCTTCATCTCGACGTGCAATGACCGGCCGTCCGTTCGCCAGCGCTTCGATATAGGTGAGCCCCTGCGTTTCGGATACGGATGCGGAAACGAAGATGTCCAACAGCTGATAATAGGAGCCCACGGATTCTTTTGGCACCATGCCGGTAAGAAAAACGCTATCTTTCAGTGCAAGCGCTTCAATTTGTTTTTTTAGCTGTTTCATGCCCGCGCCGTCGCCGACGAGGAGTAATCCCACGTCATCGCGCTGTTTGCGCACGCGCTGGTGAATAGCGAGCACTTCGTCCAAATTTTTTTCCTGTGCAATGCGCCCCACGTTTCCATAAAGGCGCCATGACGCCGGCACCCCCATCTTTTGACGCAACGCAGCCATTTCTTCCGCCGTCCCCGCTTGTGAAAATGCGTCCAGATCAATTCCCGTCGGGATCACGCGCACTGTGGAGCAGATGTTTTCATCCAAAAGATAACGACGCGTCTTCTCGGTCGGCGCAATGACGACATCGGCAGAGCGCAGGCGCAGGGCCATGACGCGCGCCAAAAGGCCATCCCATTTTCCCGGAAGAACGTATTTCGTATAGTACTCGTATTGTGTGTGGTAAGTATGGATAATGGGGCAATGACAATGCTTTGCAATGCGCTGTACAAAGGAATACGTGAAAAATTCACATTGCGAATGGATGATATCCGGCTTCCAGCGAATCAGCTCATCGACCAAAGCACTGTGCGTATTCAGTGAAGCCCGCAGATCCGGATAGATCGCGCCCAACGGAACCGAGCCGACATAATATACATCTCCATCCCGATACGTTTCCAGGGAAGAAGAGAGCGTCAGCAATTTCACCTCGCAGCCTTGTCGTTCCAGCTCCTGCTTGAGCATGAGCACGGAGACAATCACTCCGTTGACAGAATCCGGATTCAAGTCACTGGTAAGCAATACCTTCATGGCGTTCCCTTTCTCCTCTGCGTAGCAAAAACTCATCCGCTCTCGTCCGACGACAGCGCATCTCTGGTTTCTTTTTTATGACAGCAGACGGCAAAACAGTTCCCGAATCGCTTCGATGCCGAACGATTTCGTCGCGACACTGCCCGCATACGGATAAATATTTTGCGACGGCAGATGCAGTGTCTTCGCCATCGCCTTGCGCTGCGCCAGCACTTTCGTAGTGGGAAGCTTATCCGCCTTGGTCGCAATAACCAGTCCGCGATAACCCTGTGCATGAATCCACTCCAGCATCTGAACGTCCTGCGCAGTCGGCGCATGGCGCAGATCGCAGAGCAGGATCACTTCAAGCAGCCCTTGACGCTGCTCCAGATAGGTATTGATGCTTTTTGCCCACTCCTCCTGCGCCTGCTGCGCCGCTTTGGCATATCCGTAGCCGGGAAGATCCACCAAGCGAAAATGATGACGCGCTTCCGCCCACTCCGCCTCTACGCCATAAAAATTAACGGTTCGGGTTTTTCCCGGCGTGGAGGACGTATACGCCAGTTTTTTTCGTTGGCAAAAGGTATTGATGAACGTGGATTTTCCAACATTGGAGCGCCCGGCAAAGGCGATTTCAGGAAGTTCCTCTTTCGGATACTGGGAAGGCTCCACAGCCATGGCTTCTAAGGTGGACGTAATGAGCTTCATTCCTACCTCCTATCCGCAAGGTGAAAGCCGAGATTGCCGGTCTTTTGCTCCGCGCGAAACACGATGGGCTTCTTGCGTTCCACCGGTTCCAGCAAGGCCGCCTGAATCACCTCGTCCACGTGGCTAACCTCCACGAAGCGAATGCCTTCCTTCACTTCGTCTTCCATTTCCATTAAATCGCGATGATTTTCCTTGGGGACGAAGATGGTCGTGATGTGGTATCGTCTCGCCGCCAGCACCTTTTCTTTTACGCCGCCGATGGCGAGAACCTGCCCCGTCAGGGTCATCTCTCCCGTCATGGCGATGTCGTTTCGAACCGGTCGTTTTGTCAGGGCGGAAACCAGCGCTGTAAGAATCGTTACGCCCGCGGAAGGTCCGTCTTTCGGCACCGCCCCTTCCGGCATATGAATGTGCATATCAAAGTAATTATAAAAGCCCGGATCGATGCCGTAGCGCTTCGCATTGGCACGTACGAAGGACAACGACAGCTGCGCCGATTCGCGCATAACATCCCCCATGGAGCCGGTCGTCAACACACCGCCGTGCCCGGTCATAAGATTGGCTTCCACCTTAAGGATCTCGCCGCCCACCTCTGTCCATGCCAAGCCGTTCACCACGCCGATTTGCGGCGTCTTTGCCAGCGGCTCATCCGTATATTTGGGGATGCCCAGAAAATCCGGTAAATTCTTTTTTCCGATGCGCACCGTTTCTTCCCCTAAAACAATGCGTTTCGCCGCACGTCGACAGATTTTTTCAATCTGACGCTCCAATTCGCGCACACCCGCTTCGCGAGTGTAAAAATGCAGTACCTCCGAAAGCATGGCAGGAGGAAGTGAGAGTTGTCGTGCCGTTAATCCGCTTTCTTTGCGCGCCTTCGGTAAAAGATGGCGTTTGGCAATCACCATTTTTTCCTGGTCGGTATAGCCTTCAATGCGAATGACTTCCATACGATCCAGCAGCGGACGCGGAATGGTTTCCGTCGTATTGGCTGTCGTGATAAACATCACCTGTGAGAGGTCAAAGGGAATTTCCAAAAAGCGGTCCTGAAAGGCCATGTTTTGCTCGGGATCCAGCACTTCCAACAGCGCGCTGGCCGGATCGCCACGAAAATCGCTACCAATCTTATCCACTTCATCCAGCAGAAACACCGGATTCATGCTCTGCGCTTTTGTCATGTGATAAATAATCCGCCCCGGCATGGCGCCGACATAGGTTTTGCGATGTCCGCGAATTTCCGCCTCGTCCGATACGCCGCCCAAGCGCATGGAAACGAATTTTCGTCCAATGGCCGCAGCAATGCCGCGCGCAATGGACGTTTTCCCCACGCCCGGCGGGCCGACGAAGCACAGAATGGATCCTTTGGAGTCTTTACGAAGCTGCCGCACCGCAATAAATTCCAAAATGCGCTCTTTTACCTCGCGCAAGCCATAGTGGTCGCGATCCAGAATATGCTGGCTAAAGGACAGGTCATCCACATCTTTCGTATAGCTTCCCCAAGGAAGGGAAGCCAGCGTATCCAAATACGTTCGCGAGACATTGACATCCGGGGACATCGGCGAAAGATACGCCAAGCGATCCAATTCCTTATCCACTGCCGAACGCGCTTCTTCGGAAAGCGGGAGTGCCGCAAAGGTTTCGCGATATTCATCCACCAGCGAGTCGGGATCCCCTTCGGTTTCTCCCAGCTCCGCGCGCAAAATATTGATCTGTTCGCGCAGAACAAATTCCTTTTGTGACTGCTGCAGACGCTCCTGTGCTTTTTCGTTAATTTCCTTGTCCAGACGGGAAAGCTTGGTCAACAGGGAAATGTCGACACGCAGCTTATAGAGTCGTTCCTGCAGATCCAGCTCCTGCAACAGATCCAATTCTTCATCATGGCGAAGATCCAGATGGGTAGCCAGCTCGTCACTGAGCATTCCCGGGTCTTCCGCATCCAACAGCGGAAACAGGAACACTTCCGGCACCTGCATCGATTCCTTTAAGTAATTCACCGCTGCCGTCGCCGTTAAACGCATCACGTTCTTCAGTTTTTCATCCCGATCGACACGATCCGGGGAATAGGTGTATTCCAGCACTTCCCCCTCCACATAGGGGTCGGTGCGAATAATATGCGTGATTTTTGCTCGTGCATTGCCTTCTACGACAACCTTGCTCGGTCCGCCCGGAAGACGAAACGACTGGCGAATGGTGGAAATCGTGCCGAACTCGGCAAAATCTCCCAACGTGGGCTCTTCCACAGTCGGATCCAACATCGAGACAACGACCACTTGGGAATGATTGCGTGTCGCCCATTCCAGAACGCTTTCCGCCTCTTCACTTTCCAAATCAAAGTGAATCACCTGATTCGGGAAAACCACGGAACCACGCACCAGCAAAATGGGCAATACCGTTTTTTTCGCTTCATAATATTGGGGTAACATGGTTCCTCCTAACAAAAACAGCCGGTTTCCCAGCTGTCAGTCGCCGCCGGGTTTCACGGTGCCTGTCATGATTCTTTCGCATGCAGCGCCATTTTCTGCTGTCCCTGCATTTCCGTCTGCTTCAACAGTGCGAGCGGCATATCGTTTGTAACATTCTCTTCGTCCACCACAACCTGGCGTATGCGATCATCTCCCGGAACATGGTACATGGCATCCGTCAGGATCGATTCCATAATGGAACGCAACCCGCGCGCTCCCATCTTGCGAGAATAACTCTTCTCGGCAATGGCGTGGATCGCAGCCGGCGTAATCGTCAGCTCGCAATCATCCATGCGAAACAGTTCCCGATACTGTTTGACAAGCGCATTTTTCGGCTCCGTCAAGATGCGCTCCAGCGTTTCGACCGACAGCTCGTTGAGCGCTACCAGCACCGGTACGCGCCCGATCAGCTCGGGAATCAGTCCGAATTTCATAAGATCCTCGGGAATGACATGGCGCAACGTTTCCGAAACGCTCTCGTTGGAATGGTCTATCACGTCCTGATTAAAACCGATGGGATTCTTTTCGCGGCGATCCTTGATCACCCGCTCGATGCCGGCAAAGGCCCCTCCCACGATGAACAGAATATTCGAGGTGTCCACATGGATAAACTCCTGATTCGGATGCTTGCGGCCTCCCTGCGGCGGGACATTGGCTACCGTTCCCTCAATCAGTTTAAGGAGCGCCTGCTGCACACCTTCCCCAGACACATCTCGCGTGATGGATGGATTCTCGGATTTGCGGGCGATTTTATCAATTTCATCAATGTAAATAATGCCCCGCTCGGCCAATTCCACATCGTAGTCCGCAGCCTGTACCAGTTTCAGGATGATATTTTCCACATCCTCACCGACATAGCCCGCTTCCGTAAGCGTCGTAGCATCCGCAATCGCAAACGGCACTTGAAGCGTTTTTGCCAGCGTCTGGGCAAGCAGTGTTTTTCCCGAGCCTGTCGGTCCGATCAGGCAGATATTGGATTTTTGAATATCCACCGCCGTTTCTTCTTGACGGTAGATGCGCTTATAGTGGTTATAGACCGCCACCGACAGCACTTTTTTCGCCTGTTCCTGCTCAATCACATAATCATCCAGCGCCCGTTTGATCTCTTCGGGCGTGGGCAGTCGACGTTTGATCGCCTTTTCTTTCTTCGCACGTTGGAGCCGCTCTTCAATCATTTCATGACAAAGAGCGACACATTCATTGCAGATCGTAACACCCGGTCCGGCAACCATCTGCTCGACTTCGTCCGCGGATTTTCCGCAAAACGAGCAGCGTACCGGATCTTCGTGAAAATCCGCCATTTTGCCTCCTTACTTTCCTCACTTCATGGAGGTAATGACTTGGTCGACGAGGCCATACTTCATGGCCTCTTCGGCATTCAGCCAACGGTCGCGGTCGGTATCGCGCTCAATCACCTTGAGCGATTGGCCGGTCGCATCCGCCAGAATCTTGTTGAGTCGTTTTTTGGTTTCGATAATTTTCTTCGCTGTAATTTCAATGTCCGATGCCATGCCCTGCGCACCGCCGGAAGGCTGATGAATCATGATATCCGCGTTGGGCAGTGCAAAGCGCTTGCCTTTTGTACCGGACGCGAGCAACACAGCACCCATGCTCGCCGCCATGCCGACGCAAATCGTCGAGACATCGCTTTTAATGTACTTCATGGTATCGTAAATGGCCAAGCCCGCCGTCACTTCACCGCCCGGCGAATTGATGTAGAGTTGAATATCCTTGTTGGGGGCCTTGTGCTCCAAAAACAGGAGCTGACCCACAATCAGATTGGCCATTTGCGTTTCAATCGGTCCGGTCACAAAGATAATGCGTTCTTCCAGCAAGCGCGAATACAGATCATATGCACGCTCCCCGCGACCGGTGGTCTCAATCACTGTAGGGATTAAAGGCATGGTTTCCTCTTTTCCTTTCGGATCCGTTGATCCGTTTTATTTTTCCGATTCTTTTGCTTTTTCTTCTTTTTCAGCAGACTTTTTGGATTTCTCCTTTTTGTCGCCTTTTTTATCATTTTTTTTCTTTGCGTCTTCGTGCGCTGTCTCTTCCGTCTCGGGTTTTTCCTCCGGAACATCCACCCACTTTACCTGCTTTAACAGATAATCCAGGGCCTTTTTCTTACGAATATCATCCGCAACAAGCTCTTCTTGGTGCATTTCTTTCATACGACGCAGGAAATCTTCCGGGTCTTTCGCGCCGTATGTCTCGGCGATCTCCTTCATCTCGTTTTCAATTTCCTCTTCGCTCGCTTCAAACTTCTGTTCCTCGACGAGGCTTGCCAATACGAGATCCGCTTGAACACGCGCACGTGCGGCAGGCACATAGTTTGCGCGAATCATATCGATGCTCTGTCCGCTGTATTGCAGATACTGATCAAAAGAGAGACCCATTTGCTGCATCTGGTTGGCCATGTTGCGCAATTCGACATCCACCTGCTCGTCGATCATGGATTGCGGCGCCTCCACATGAGAAAGCTCCGCAAGCTTTGCCAGTGCATCCGATTGACGACGGTTAAGATCCTGCTCTTCTGCCTTCTCCATCAGATTCTTGTGCACGGACTCGCGATATTCCTTCATGGTGTCAAACTCGGAAACATCCTGCGCGAAATCATCATCCGCTTCAGGAACCTCTTTTTCCCGCACTTCATGCAGCGTTACAGCGAAAACTGCTTCTTTTCCCGCCAGATCTTCCGCATGATACTTCTCAGGGAACGTGACATGAACATCGAAGGATTCGCCGGCTTTATGCCCCACGATCTGATCTTCAAATCCCGGAATAAACGCGCCGGAGCCAAGCTCTAACGTCTGCTTTTCGGCCGTACCGCCTTCAAACGCTTCGCCTGCCACGCTTCCGGCATAGTCCATCAATACTGTATCGCCTGTTTTTGCCTCGCGTTCGACCGGACGAATCACGGCATTCTTTTCCTGTTCTGCGGCAATGACGCGATCCACATCTGCCTCATCGACCGTTACCGGATGCCGTTCGACTTCCATTCCCTTGTAATCGGCAAGTTCGGGATGCGGCATGGTGTCGGTGGACACCTCAATCACCACCGTCTGCTTCTTTTCGAGGGTTTTGATATCCACATCGGGACGTCCAATCGCTTCTAAATCGAGCTCTTTGGTTGCCTTCTCAATTTCTTCCGGCAACAAGCTGTTGAGGGCGTCCTCATAAAACACGCCCTGGCCATAGTTCATCTCGATCACCTTGCGAGGGGCTTTGCCCTTTCGAAAACCATGCACCGGAAAACGGTGTTTGTTTTTCTGATACGTTTTTTCAATTTCTGCATCAAAAGTGTCCCAAGCAATCTCCAGCGTGTAAACCGCCCGATTATTCTCCTGTGATACCAGTTTTGCCATTGGTCATTACTCCTTTACGCTTTTTTTCGACACGATTTTTTTATTATAGCACAATGAGGCAAAGGCGGCTAAAAGCCGACCACGATGCCTCCCCGATTCGCATAACACGCGTTGAGTCCTCCGCCTTCTACGATCTCCACGCGGCCGAAGGGCGCGCGGGCAAGAATCTCACGCTTTACCTGTTCCGCTCTCTCTTTATCACGAATGTGCGTGATAAAGAGGGTGCGTTCTGCAAAGGGCACCGCTTCAGAGGCAATATGTTCCGCCAGGCGCACCACGCCGCGATCCATCCCACGAGCAATCGACTTCAGGCCAATTTCCCCGTTCACGCCGCGGCAAATTGGACGGATGGAAAGGGTGGCGAGAATGTTGCCCGCCAGACGCGGCAGACGTCCCGATTTCACTAATGTGCTGTAGTCATTCAACACGAAATAGGTGTAGTTGGTTTGAGCAATCTCTTCTTCTTGAGCCAAAATGTCTTCGAAAGAGAGATTGCGTTGCAGCAGCTGATGCAGCCGAAAGAGATACGCGCTTTCTCCGGCAGCGGCCGCTTTGCTGTCAAACGCATGCGCTTTTTTTCCTGCTTCCCGCAATTCCCGTACGGCAATTTGCGCGCTATTATATGCGCTGCTGAGTCTTCCGGAAATCGTTAAAAAAAAGATCTCATCGGCATCTCCTGCGGCATCCATGAACTGCTGGGGAGACATGGCCGCACTCTGTGCAACCGTATCCGATGCATCCACATCCGCCAGAAACGCATCGATATCCATGCTGCCGTCGTCAATATAATGATGACCGTTGCAGGTTAACGAAAAGGGCACGCGCGAAATCGCAATCTCTTCGGCCATCGCCTGATTCATATCGCAACTGGAGTCGGTAACAATGATTCGTTTCATTCCTTCTCTCCCTTTTTCATCCTCTGTTGAACGGTCTTTGTTAAGGTCGCAACCGTATTTTCCACCTGTCCGTCAATCACTTGATCCAGAAGCCAAGCGAGCATTTCTCCAACACGCTTCCCCGGTTTCATACCCATTGCAAGCAGTTCCGCCCCGCCAAGTGCTAAATCGCTTTGTTCTACCGGCAAGTGCTGCTGCTCCACCTCATGCATTTGTTTTTCCACGCGGGAAAGAGCCGCCATGCGCTCGTTTCTTTCGTGGGAAGAAGCAGAAGCCACTGTGCTTGCCGCTTGCATAAGCTGAAGAAGCTGGTATTGCTGCGGTTGCGTTCGTCCGATCAGGCGCTGTACATCTGCCCTTGTTTCCGGTAAAGGAAGGTGTACTTCGCGAAGAAGCAGCCGTACCTCGTCGCGTAGTCTCGTGGAAGTCTTGAGTTTGCGCAACAGCCGATCCATGCGTGAAAGGCGCATCGCCGTTTCTTCTGTTGACCCGGCAAACGAAGGCCCGAAGCCTAGCGCAGCCCAGCGCAATGCCGGCGTCGGAGGCACGATACATAGAAGAGGAGAGCAGACCTCTTTGACGGAAAACAGCAACGCGTCATCGCCTGCGGGCGTATCCGTGAAAAGCGACTTCCAAAGCCCTGTTTCCTCTAAGAGCGCCACCGCCGAATCCGGATGTTCCCCCGTCAGCATGCGCTCCAGCTCTTCATGACATCGCTCCATCGAAACAAAGCGGATGCGCTCATGCTGCGCTTGGATCGCCCGGCGCAACGAAGGATCCATCTTCCACTGAAAACGGGAAGCAAAACGCACGGCACGCAACATGCGCAGGGCATCTTCGGCTATGCGCTCTTCTGCACAGCCAACCGCCCGAAGCAGGCCCGCATGAAGGTCCCGCTCTCCACCGAAGGGATCGCGAAGGCCTCTCTCCGGATGCCAGGCCATGGCATTCATGGTGAAATCGCGCCGTTGTAAATCCTCTTCCAGGTGCATGGAATAGCGAACCTGTTCCGGATGGCGTCCATCCCGATAGTCGCTTTCCGCCCGAAACGTCGTCACTTCATAGACCGCCGTGGGCATCACGACGCGAATCGTGCCGAAGGATTTTCCCACATCCAAAGTGTGTTCGTCAAAGAAAACCGCTTCTATCTGTTCCGGCGTTGCATTGGTAGCAAAGTCGATATCGGACGCTGCGTTTCCCATGAGAAGATCGCGCACAGCGCCACCGACGATCCAGGCTTCATAGCCCGCATCTTCCAGACGACGCAAGACGACAAGCGCCTCGTCCGAAAACATCATGCGGTAAATCCCTCATCGTGAAACGCCTGCACAATATGCTCCGCCATTTCTACGCACAAATCATTGTCCAGATGCTCGACCATGACACGGATTAAAGGCTCCGTCCCGGAAGCACGCACCACCGTTCGTCCTTCCTGCCCCAGCAGGCGATTTGCCTCTTCGATCGCTCGCTGCACTCTTTCATTCTCTAAGGCGCTTTTTTTGTCTTCCACCAAAAGATTGCGTAGCACCTGCGGATAATGAATGAGGTCCTGATGCAACGAAGCCAGATCGGTTTTATTTTCCACCATGATTTCGGCTAAGCGAAGCGCAGTCAATACGCCATCGCCGGTGGTCGCATATTTGGAAAAAATGATGTGGCCAGACTGTTCGCCACCCAGAGCATAGCCGTGCTCAAACATCTCCGCCGCGACATTCTTATCCCCTACGGGCGTTTTTACATATTGAATATCCGCGCGTTCAAAGGCTTTGTACAGGCCGAAGTTGGACATAATGGTGGTTACAACGGTATTGCCCGGAAGCGCTCCGTTCGCCTTCATTTCTTTTCCACAAATATAGAGAATCGCATCGCCGTCCACTACTTTGCCGTGATTATCCACGGCGATACATCGATCGGCATCGCCATCGAACGCAAAGCCGCAATCCAGTTTCTGGGATTTTACGAGATCCACCAAGCTCTGAATGTGCGTAGAACCGCAATCCAGGTTGATGTTCAGGCCGTTGGGATGATCGTGAATAATATGCGTCTCAGCGCCGAGAGCATCAAAGACGTTTTTCGCCACGGTAAAGGACGCCCCGTTCGCACAATCTAAGCCGACCCGCATGCGCTTAAACGAACGGCGCACAGTCTGAATCAAATAGCCGATATAGCGGTTTCTACCGCGCGAGTAGTCCTCCACCATGCCGATTTCGCCTCGTTCGGCAAGCGGCAAATCATCGGTTTCCGCATCGATGTATCGTTCAATTTCTTCCAGCAGCTCCTCTTCCATCTTGCCGCCGGCGCTGTTGATGATCTTAATCCCGTTGTCGTAAAACGGATTATGGCTGGCGGAAATCATGATGCCGCAGCAAAAATTATCCGCTCGTACCGCATAGGATACGGACGGTGTCGTGGTCACGTGCATGAGATCCACGTCGCATCCGCTGGTGGTAATGCCGGCCGCCAGCGCATTTTCTAACATATAGCTGGAGCGGCGGGTATCTTTGCCGATGACGATGCGCGGCCGTTTTTCTTCCGCCCATTCCGGCATCGTATGGCCCGCACCGAGAGATACGCGCAACTCCTTCTGTAGTTTCAGAAAATGCGCACCTAAATAACGCCCGATTTTCATGGCATGTATCGCTGTTAACGACTGGTTCGCTTCGCCGCGAAAGCCGTCCGTTCCGAAGTATTTCATGGCCACCTCCCTCATCGCTTCATGATACCGATTTCGCCCCGAATGTGTCAAGGATGCGCATTCAAACGAAACAAGGCGCGATGCACATGCGACATGTGCAACGCGCCTAAAAATCCAAATCACCGTAGAGTTCTCTGCACTTCTTAACGATTTATGGGCAGAAATTCTGAGACGGCGGCAGCCAAGCCGGAAATCGGCATGGTCTGCAACCAGATCTTTCCGGGGCCTGTTAATACGGTATTGAAAAAGCCTTCCGCGCCCAACAGCTTGTTCTTCATGCCCTTGACTTGCTGAATATCCAGCGAAACGCTGCTTTCCATGGCCAACACATTGCCGGTGTCCACAACCATCTGCTCGCCGCTTTGCAATTCATATTCCACATAGTCGCCATCGACTTCGACAAATACGATGCCGTTGCCGCGCACCTTTTGCATAATGAAGCCTTCTCCGCCGAAAAATCCGGCGCCGAGTTTCTTATTAAAATGAATGGAAAGCTCTACACCGGCTTCCGACGCTAAAAAAGCGCGCTTTTGCAAAATCATTTCGTGCCGTTCCGACATATCGAGGGCCAAAATCTTTCCCGGGAAACTCGATCCGAAGGCAATCATACCGTCTCCACGTGCGGTGTAGATGTTCTGAAACAGATTCTCCCCGGAAAGCACCTTGGAGAACATACTTCCTATGCCGCCGCCCGTCGTGGACATTTCCATATTCGGCGTCATCCACACCATGGAGCCCGCTTCGGTGATCATTTTTTCACCGTTTGTCAGCTGACAAACAACGACCGGGAAATTCCCCCCTTTGATTTCATACTGCATCTTCGTCTCCTTTCTTATGCATTACAACGTTCTTCTTCTTTTGCTCTGCCTTTCTGATTTGCTACGTTTTGGGTTCTGCGACCGCCTTTGCTGTCTCTTTGCAGAATACTCCGTGTTTTGTATGTTTCCTTCTATATGTCAAAAATAGCAAAATCCCATCTTGTTGACAAGATGGGATTTTTCATAGAAAACGGAAAATATACAGTTTTATCGGACGTAAACATCCAGGTGATTCCCCCAGGTACCGCGATCATAGATTTTGCCGTAATGGCCAAACGGAGTGGGAAATACCGTACCTTTCGGGGCGCTTCCGGCGAGAACAATATAGCCGTCGCCGTCGCAGACATAGCCGTCCGCGTTAACATGACGACCGGGGATGCGCAAGCCGCCGCCCGGCAATACACTTTGGGAATAGAAAGTATATTTGTAACCGGAGTAGTAGACCACTCCTTGGAATTGAAACTGGCCCAAGGTATAAAGCTTCGGGCTCGTCGGGGAGGGATCATAGGTTCCTTTCAGTACGACCTCCTCTTCCGCCTTTTTCGTCACCTGATTGGACAATTCCGTCTTTTCTATGACCTTGCCGTTCTTTGTCACGACGCGGGTCACCGTTTGACGGTTTCCATCGACGCCGGCCTTTTTTACCTTGGTTTCACCGATCTTCATCTCCTCGGTCTCTTCCGTTTTCGTCGTGAACGGGATGACCGTATTTTCGGTGATGACGCGCGTTTCGATGTGATCCACTTGAACCGTGTCGCCATCGTGCAAGGTTTCGCTGCGCGCGGGAGAAATGACATCGTCTTGATCCACCACAATCGCATTCTCTTCCAAAAGATTGCCGACGGTTGCCGCGTAGGTCACTTTCGTTTGATGGTTTTCGCCATCAGAAAGCGTAACGGTTTTTTTCGTTCGGATCTCCAGCTGCATCTCATCTTGCACTTCGTCGTTCAATGGCAAGCTGATTTTGGCATCGTCGAGATCCGCCAATTTCGCATCCGTTAGCGCTTCCTGCAACGTCTCTTTGCTTGTTACCAGTTCGATCGCTTGGCCGTTGTAGGTCAAGTGAATGGTTTTCGGACGTTGCGCATAAACGATGCCTCCGGCAATCGCGCTCAACGTCAGGACACCGGCTAAAATCAGCGCACGTGTCTTTACTGCATATCGTTTGTTCATGTAGCCTCCCTCCTCGTGGTCAGCGAGGTACCCGGCACCTTGGGATGGTCTGTCCCTTCCGGATGGTCGAAGTCCGAAACGGTAACCGAGCTTTCATTTTTGTAATCTTTTTGTTACCAAATTCGTTCCCATTATAGGGATGTTCCTTTTTCCGTGCAAACAGAAACCGATTTTTTAGGCAAAAAAAGCTCAATTTGTTACAGATCTGTAACAAATTGAGCTCTCTGACCTGTTTTTGTGACCTTTTTTTCTACTTCTCGGCCGATCGATCCTCTTCCCGAAGCTGGTAGACCTCGTTTCGGCTGCGTCCGGAAGTCGCAACGATCTCTTTCATGGCTTGTTTTGCGGAAATCCCCTGCTCCTGTTTTTCTCGAAGCGTTCGAATAACCTCTTCGTCTGTCCATGCGGAAGGAGCTGCTGCCGGTCCAATGACAAAGGCGAACTCGCCCTTTTCCGTTAGCGCCAAATCCTTGCCGGCATGACCGGTAAAGTGCAGGACTTCTTCATACTGTTTGCTCCATTCCCGCAGCACGGCAAAGGAACGTTCCGGCCAGCGCTGTCCAAGCTCCGCCAAGGTTTGTCGAATGCGGTATGGCGACTCGTAGCAAATGGCGGCCAGTGGGAACGAATCTAATAAAGAAAGCACCTCTTCCCGTTCTTTTCCTTTGCGCGGCAAAAAGCCGAAGAAAGCGAAACGACCATCCCCTATGCCGGAAGCCACCGCGGCAACCGGTACAGCGGAAGCGCCGGGAAGAACCGTATACGGCAATCCGCGCGAAATCGCTTTGCGCACCAATACGCCACCCGGGTCGGAAACGCCCGGCATTCCGGCATCCGAAATGACTGCTACACGTTCCCCCTGTTCCACACGGAAAAGCAGCTCTTCGGAACGCTCCTGCTCATTATGCTGATGGTAAGACAACAAGGGCCGATGGATCGCATACGATTCCAGAAGCGGCGACGAATGGCGTGTGTCTTCACAGGCAATTACATCGGCTGTACGCAACACATCCAGCGCGCGAAGCGTCATATCGCGTCGATTTCCGATGGGCGTCGGCACAAGGTACAACATGCCCGTGGACTTTTTTTCTGCGTAGTCGTCTCCCATTCCCACCTCTTTTCCGACATCCTTCCTTTTGGGATGCCTATTTGGGCACAAAAAAAGGAAGTGCTCAGAGAGCACCTCCTGTCCGGGCTTAGGCCTCCGGTTCAATGGCGCCGGTCGGGCAAACACCCGCGCATGAGCCGCAATCAATGCAAGCATCCGCATCGATCACGTAAATGTCGCCTTCGCTGATCGCGCTGACCGGGCACTCGCTGATGCAGGTGCCACACGCGATACACGTATCATGAATTACATATGCCATAGTATCCTCCTCCAACAAATTCACTCCAACGACAGTCAAGGCTGTCACAAAATTATCATAGTCATTCCCTTCGCCGGTGTCAAGAATCAACGTCTGCGTCCGCGCCGACGTGACCTCGCTTTCGCACGTCCTTTTTGGGCGTAGGGCTCGGTGGAAGAAGCGTCGTTATCTTCTTCCTCCTGTTCCGAAGTCATGACCACGGTAGCAGTGTCCTTGGGAGAAGAAGAGCAATTTTTACAACAGCAGGGCGCTGCCGCCAGTTCCTCTTCATCGGACTCTTTGCGCCCGTTCGTCATTTTTTGTCCTTCCGGAATGAATTCGTGTTCATCCAGTTCTCGCTCATCACGCAAATCGGGACGCGGCTGCCCTTTTTTTCGTCTTGCCAATACTTCGATGCTGCTGACCGCATAGTATTTTTCGTCTTCGGAGCCATCCGCCTTATACACATGCACCCGAACCCGGGTCTGCAACACGTCGCGATCCACGACATAGCCCTGGCCATCCTCGGTTAATACGAGTGTCCCCTTGGCAGGAACACGCTTCGTATTTTGCAAATAATGATCTTGCTCGTAATTGAGACAGCACATCAGCCGTCCGCATACGCCTGAAATCTTCGTCGGATTCAACGAAAGGCCCTGTGTTTTCGCCATTTTAATGGAAACCGGCACAAAATCGCTCATATAGCGTCGGCAGCAGACCGGTTGCCCGCACTGCCCCAAGCCGCCGATCATCTTTGCCTGATCGCGTACGCCAATCTGGCGCAATTCAATGCGTGTATGAAAGCTCTGCGCTAAATCGCGTACCAGCGAGCGAAAATCGACGCGATCTTCCGCCGTAAAATAAAAAATCAGCTTGTCACGATCAAAGGTGTATTCGGCGTCCACCAGCTTCATCGCCAAACGATGTTCCTCGATTTTTATGTTGCAAAGCGCTAAAGCATCCTGGGCAAGGCGACTGTTTTCTGCCACGGTTTGCACATCCGCTTCATTTGCCTTGCGCACCAGCGATGCCTGAATTGGCGGCAGCAGCTCTTCGGGAAGTTCAATATTCTCTATGCGAATCGTTCCGTATTCAACACCACGATCGGTTGCAACGATGACGTCCTCATCCTTCGCGACTTGTTCACCCTGCGGATTGACATAGGTGATCGTACCGGAGCGTTGAAAACGAACGCCGATAACTTCTGTCATTCGTTTTCCTCCATTATCTATTTGTGTTCTATACCGGTTCCCTGAATCTGTTTTCTCAATGATCCGGTCCGTTTCACAGAAGCGCTACGTCTGGCGTTTTCTGTTGTAATCGGTGGAAATATTATAGGTCGGTTCTTCCAAGATGCAGGAAAAAGTGTTCCCATCCCATCGTCGCGTTGATGTTTCCTTCGACCAAGCGGTTAAGCTCCTCTATTTGCAGGATGGCAACGCTGATGGCACCGGTCGTAACCTGTTCTGCCAGCGCATGCACACGGCTCCGGCGCCCCGGCGACCGGGATACATCGTTTCCTACACTTTTGTATTGTAACATATCCGCAAGAATCGCATGAATGGCAGCAAAATAATCATTTTTTCGCTCCATCAGCGGCACCAGACGATCCCGGCGATCAAAAACGATCGCGCCCTGCCCGGAAAATCCGGCTCGAAGCAGACCAAAAAGCGCCTCTTCTTCCTCTTCGGTAAGCGGCACCTCGTCGGAAAGGGTTTGCGCACCGGATTGTTTTTCGTCGAAAGACGGCGAAGAGACAAAATCGAATTCTTTCTTTTCTTGGTTTTGTGGGGAGAGAAAAAGCAAACGACAGCGGGATCGCACCGTGGGCAACAGCTTTCGGCTGTTTTGCGCGACCAAAATCCAGACCAAATATTCCGGCGGCTCCTCCAGCGATTTTAACAGCGCATTTTGCGCTTCTTCACGCATACGATCTGCATAATCCAGCAAAAAAACACGATAGCGGCTCTCCAACGGCTGTTGATACAAGGAAGCCGTCAGCGAGCGCACCATCGCGATGGAAATTTTTTCTTCGGTTTGCTCTGCCAAGTCACGAAACGGAGGCAAGATTTTTGCAGCCGATGTGCCGTCTTTTGATACGCACAACAAATGCTGCGCCAAGGCTCGCGCAAACGGCAAAGCATCCTGTCGATTGCCTTCTATAATATAAGCGTGCGAAACCTCTTGAGACGAGGAGGGCAAAAATCGCTTCCAATCTGCCGGCAAAAGGGATGAGGCAGCGGTTTTCATAACCGATACATCTGGTCAATATCCAGCTGAAACACCGTAGCACCGCCCACCTCGATTTCGATGGGAATGGACGAGTAGGAGCTGGGATCAATTTGCGGGCTCATCATGGGCGCAATGGTCTTGCGGCGGGAGCAATTGCGGCGAATAATTCGCAGTGCTTCTTCCACCTGTATTTCCTCCACACCCAAGAGCAACGTCGTATTGCCGCTCTTTAGAAATCCTCCGGTAGAAGGCAGACGCGTTACGCGGAACTGATTTTCCACCAGATCTTCGGTTAACGGCGCCGCATCGTTGTCTTGAACAATACAGATCAATAATTTCATCGCGTCGCTCCTTTCTGTATACATTATTTTTCCTGTCGACTCGTTAGGGCGCGGTCAATCGCTTTCCAGGAAGCGGCGATCACTTCTTCCGGCGATTTCGAGGCGTCAACGACCACGACATTGTTCATGGTTCGTATGGCTTGTTGGTAACCATTATAAACGTTTTGGAAAAAAGCGTCACCCGCTTTCTCCAACCGGTCCTGTTGGACGTGATGCGCCTTGCGCCGCAAAACCGTAAGCGGATCCACATCTAAAAATAGCGTCAGATCCGGCGTCAAGCCGCCCGTAGCGTACGCATTAATGGCCGCAACTTTTTCCAAGCCGACGCCACGCGCAATTCCCTGATACACCAGGGAGCTTAAAACAAAACGATCGCTGAGCAGAATTTTTCCTTCCGCTAAGGCCGGCAAAATCACCTCGCGCACATGCTGTGCCCGCGAAGCGGCATAAAGCAGCGCTTCCGTCATGGGATCCATCTCCTGATGAGCCGGATCCAGCAAAATGGCGCGTATTTTTTCAGCAATGGGTGTGCCGCCGGGTTCCCTGGTATAGAGCACAGGAATCCCCTCCTGTGCGAAGTGGGCCTTGATGCCGTTGAGAATCGTCGTCTTGCCCGACCCGTCGGAGCCCTCCAGGGCAATGAAAAAGCCGCGCATCATGCGTCCCCCTCTTCTTCCTGCAGACGATCCACTTGCATAAGCCAAGCCGTTGCCTGCACGTCCGAAGGCATGCGCCAACCGCCACGCGGCGAAAGCGAGATGGCTCCGACGCTAATGCCATCCGGCATCACGGAACGCTTGAATTGGCTTGCAAAGAAACGCGAAAACATCTTTCGCAACACAAATAGCAATGTAGCAGTCGAATAGGTGCCCCTAAATGCCTTTTGTGCCAAGGCAAGGAGCTTGTCAGGGGCATAGTGAAAACGCAGAAAATGATAGAGATAGAAGTCATGCAGCACGTAGGGGCCGATCACTTCTTCCGTCTTTTGCACAATCTCGCCCTCTTTTCCGGGCAGTAGTTCCGGTGAAATCGGCGTTTCTAAAATGTCCTTCAAAATGGCCGCCAAAGTCGGCAGGTTCTTGGCTTCATAGGCGACAAGAGCCTGGACTAACGTCTTGGGAATGGATCCGTTGACATTAAACATCGCCATGTGGTCCCCATTAAAGGTACACCATCCGAGCGCACTTTCCGAGAAGTCGCCCGTGCCGACATGTAAGCCTCCCTGTAAATTCGCCAAATCCATTAAAATCTGTGTGCGCTCCCGTGCCTGTGCATTTTCAAATGCGACAGAATGATCCCCTTCCTGCAAGCCAATGTCTTGAAAATGGCGGGTCAAAACGGGTGTCAGTGAAATTTCACGAAAATCGCAGCCGGAACGTTCTCCCAGCGCCGCGGCATTGTTTCGGGTGCGCTTTCCTGTGCCGAAAGCCGGCATGCTGACCAAATGAATTCCTTGCGTATCCCAGCCGCAAAGAGCAAAGGTACGCAGAGCCACCAAAAAGGCCAGCGTCGAATCCAAGCCGCCGGAGAGACCGATCCATACCTGACGCGTCTTTACATGCCGCATGCGACGGGCCAGAGCACGCGCCTGAATTTGTAAAATTTCCTCGCATTCCTCCTCGGTTTTCACGACAAAGGGCATGCTGTCCACGTGGCTCCACTGCGCACGACGACGGGGCGTCATCAGAAGGGATGCCACTTCTTCCTCCGGTACTTCCCCCTCTTCGTGTTCGGCGGCAATCGCATCTAGGTCGAAATCATAATATATGGCACTCTCGCCGATTACCTCATCAGGAAGCGAGCCTTGCGAGCCGACGCCACCGTAAAAAAAGGAAGGACGTCCCAGGGTTCCGCCATCTGCCACGAGTCGTCCGTTTTCGGCAAGAAGGCGATCTCCAGCATAAAACGTATCAATGCCCGTTTCCTCTTCTCCGGCACAAGCCAGCACAACGCCTGCACCTCGAGCCGAAAGCGCCTTAATTTCTTGTGCAAGGCGTTTCGTTCCGCCCACCTGCGCAGGAATGGCCGCCGAAAGCAGGAATAGGTCAGCATTCTTTTCCTGTGCCAGATCGCTCATCCGGACACGGGAAACGGGAGAAAGGGATGCAACGGTGCAGCGACAAAGAAGCGAACCGTCATAGCGATTCATCAGACGAAAGCGAGAATCCTCGATACAAGTTCCGTTTTGAATCACGACAATACGCTCTTGCGCTTTGGCCTGTGTACCGTCGACAATACTAAGCACAAGGGTGAGGCGTGTATTACGGCTTGCTTCCACCACCTCATCCAGGGCTTCTTGCGTCGCCGATTGCAGCGTTTGTGTGCAAAAAAGGTCTCCCGACGTCGCTCCTGTCAGCGCGCAGGAAGGAAAAACCACCACATCTGCCCCTCGTTCATCGGCCTCTTTCAGCACCTGTCGAATTTCTTCCGCATTGGCCTGCGGATCTGCAGCATGCAGCGGCGGAACCGCTGCCGCCACACGTATCCATCCTCGCATGATGTTCCTCCTCATTCGTACGGCTTATTGCGGCGTCCTGTCTAAACAATAGGAGTAAATCCATCCCTCCTGCTTGGAACCGTCGGCTTTGACGGCGATCCCCTGTACCCAAGCAGCATCATCCACCATTTTTGCCTGCTTCACGATGAATTTCTCTCCGGGTTTCACCGTAAAGAGAACGGGGTTCTGCGTGCCGCCATCGCTTCGCACATTCGCACTGTCTTCGACGAGGAACGTTTTGCCGATCCACGTATCCGGTTTCTGATTATTGGCTTTGCCTTCTGTAACGGGTTTGGGAATCTCTTCGGATCCCGATTCTTCCTGTGATGCACTGCTTGTCAAAACAGACGAAGACTCCGAGGCTTGCGATACACTCTCCTGTGCAGAGGATTCCTGCGCATTTCCTCGGGGACGTTCGCTCATCGCATCAATAAAGAACGATGCGGAAAACCAAAGCACCAGCAGCAAAAAGGCGACGGTGCCCACGGCAATCGTCATACGGGAAACCGCAGGATTTGATGAAAAATTGCTCAGGCCTGTTGCGGAATTTTGTGCACGCACGACGGCTTCTTTTTCTTTTCGGTTGCTCGACGACGCTACGGGGCTCTTCGCTCTCGCTTCCCGACGACGTTTTTCCGCCTCACGCCGCTTGCGCAATTGCTCCGCTTCGGATTTACGAATAAGTGCATCCATCGCCGGCATATCGCCGGGACGTGTGCGGGGAAGAGGCTTGGGTGGAGCTGTTTGTTTTCCTTTTTTTTCGGGATTTTCTACAGGCGCACGCTTTTCATCCGCCGCATCCGGACGAAGCGCTTTCCACTTCAGTGGGCGCGTCTTGATCCGCTTCGTTTCGTCTACATTGGCTCGCTTCATACGTTTTGTCCGATCGTCTCGTTGGATCGGTTTGTATTCCTCGTTTCGCAACCTCTTCCTCCTTTCGATTTTGTTTCCGCTTCGTTATTCGTCTTCTTCGGATCCAAAACTGATTCCCATCGCACGCGCTTCGCGAATGAGAGGATGATCCGTCGGCACCGTTTTTAGCTTTCCTGCCGTTTCATCCAGCGGAATTGTGGCCGTTTCCCCATTTTGAAAGACCACCAATACACCGAACCGACCTTCCATGACCGCTTCGGCGCCCGCCGCTCCGCAACGTGTCGCCACCAAGCGATCATAGGGTGTCGGCGAACCGCCGCGCTGCATGTGTCCGGGAACGGTCACGCGCACCTCGGCTTGGATATTTTTTTCAATTTCAGTGGCTAAATGATAGGCTACCGAAGTCGTGTCTCGTTCTGAAATCGTCTTTTTATATTCCTTTTTACTCAACTGCGCTTCTTCTATGGATTTGGCGCCTTCTGCCACTGCGATAATGGTAAAGCGATGATCCTGGCTGCGACGGCGGGCAATGCCTCGACAAATGGCATCCACGGAATAGGGAATTTCCGGTAGCAAAATGATGTCCGCTCCTCCGGCTATACCGGCATACAGGGTCAGCCAGCCGACCTTATGTCCCATGATCTCTACGATAAATACACGACTGTGCGAAGCAGCTGTGGTATGCACGCAGTCAATGGCGTATGTAGCAACATCCAGTGCGGAATGAAAGCCAAACGTCAGCTCGGTTCCGTACAAATCATTATCAATCGTCTTCGGCAGGGCGATGACGTTTAATCCGTTTTCGGATAAGAGCTGTGCCGATTTGATCGAACCGTTACCTCCAAGAACGACCAGAGCGTCCAACTGCAGGCGCGCGTAGGTTGCTTTCATGAGCTCCAGTTTATTCATGCCGTTTTCATCCGGCGACGCCATCTCCTTAAAGCTCTGCCGACTGGTTCCCAGAATGGTTCCCCCGCGCGTGAGCAGTCCTGAAAACTGATTCGGCTCCATTTCCAGGTATTCGTTATACATCAATCCCCAATAGCCATTGACGAAGCCATAAATAACCGTATCCGGATTCATACGGAAAATTGCCTTCGCAAATCCGCGCATGGTGGCGTTCAGGCTCTGGCAATCGCCGCCGCTGGTCAAAATTCCGATTCGTTTTTTCATGATCTCCTCCGTATCCGGTTTTCGGCGTGTCGTCTCGTTTAATGAAAGGCACAAAGAATCGTATCAAAGAGCGTTTTTGCTTCACGCAAAAGCGAAAATTTTCGCATTTCTCTTAGGTTTATGCGCATCTTGTCCGGCAAAATTTCTTCCAGATATACTTTTTCAGGGTCCTTCACCCCTTCCAGTTTATCGTTTTCGTTGCGATAGGCAATACTGCATCGGGAGGTTAATCCTGCCGGTAATAATAGGGTGGCCCACATCTCGGGCGTATAGTGTGCAACAAATTTCGGCACTTCCGGACGAACGCCGACAAAGGTCATATCGCCCTTCAGCACATTAAAAAGCTGTGAAAATTCGTCAAAATGCAACCTGCGCAACACGCGGCCCACCCGCGTAATGCGAGAATCATCGCTTTTGGTCACCGCCGCCCCTATTTTATCGGCATTGGCGACCATCGTGCGAAATTTATATATAAAAAAATGACGGCCGTACTGGGTCACGCGCTCCTGACGATAGAGCACCGGTCCTTTGGAATCGATCTTGATCGCTATAGCGGTCAACAAAAGAAACGGCGATAGCAGCACGCAAAGCAATAACGCCAGCACCACATCGATCATCCGCTTGATCGTCAGTTGCAGGTGCTTCTGCACCAAATACTCGTAATATGGGCGAACTTCCTCTCGCTGAAAAGCGGCAGGCAGCTCGGCAAATGGTTTCAGTCTCATGGTTTTCGTTTTCTTCTTTTTCTGTGCGACGAACGTTACGCGTCCTACTTGGCACGATAGACCCGTTTAAACGTCTCGATGACGTATTGGACATCGTCATCCGTTAACACCGTATTCAGCGGCAGCGTAACCTCATTCTGATACAGTGCGTCGGCATGGGGATAGTTCGCAATGGAGAAACCCAAATTGCGATACGCGCTCATGCGCGGCAACGGCTTATAATGCACGTTCGTAGCCACACCGTATTCGGCCATTTTTTGGATGAGCGTATTTCGCTCTTCGACCGAATAGCCCGGAAGGCGAAGCAAATAGAGATGGGCACTGGAGCGATGCTTCGCACTCGCATGCGCCAAATCCTGCAAACCGAAGGGCTCCACCAGTTCATGATGATAGCGCGACACAATGGCATGACGCCGCTCCAACACCGATTCATAACGCGCTAATTGCGAAACACCCAACGCCGCTAAGGTGTCCGGCATATTGCATTTATAACCCGGCATCACAATATCATATTCCCAAGCGCCTAATTTTTCTTTCGCGAGCGCGTCTTTGTTCTGGCCATGCAGACTCCAAAGCTGCAGCTCGTGATACAGCTCATCGGTATCAAACGGCAGCCCCTTACGCCACAGCAATGCTCCCCCTTCCGCCGTGGTCAAATTCTTAACGGCATGGAACGAAAAACAGGTGAAATCAGCGATTTCGCCAGCCCGCTTTTCGCCTTGGCGAGCGCCCAAAGAATGTGCGGCATCGGCAACGACAGCGATGCGTCCCAGCGCTTCTTGACGCGCGGAGGTCGGATGAAACAGGTTTTTCTTCGTTTCTACTATGCGATACACCGCATCATAGTCGGCGATAATTCCAGCCAAATCTACGCTGATGATCGCTTTCGTACGTTCCGTAATCGCCGCTTCGATGCCGGCCGGATCCATGAAAATAGAGTCCGGCAAGCTGTCGACCATCTTTAGCGTTGCGCCCACGTGCGTGACCACTGAGGCGGTGGCCGTATAGGTGTAAGCCGGAACGATCACCTCATCCCCCGGGCCGATGCCCAAGGCGCGAAGCGTTAGTTCCAGCGCGGCCGTAGCCGAATTTAGTGCCACAGCGCGTTCTGCGCCCGTATAGGCTTCCAACTTGTGCTCAAAATCCTTGGTAACCGGGCCGGTCGTAATCCAACCGGAGCGTAATGCTTTTATGACCTCTTGAATATCTTCTTCCCGAATGTCCGGCGGTGAGAAGGCCACTTTTTTTATTTGTTCCATGCGTTCCTCTTTTCTTGCTTGGACCGGATGACCATCTTTCTTCGTTTTCCGACTATTGCGGCGGCAGATGGTCGTATTTATGCACTTCTTCTCGCACACGTTTCTCTAAGGCGTCCTTACCCTCTTCTTGATACTCTTTATAATCCACGGGGATCCCTTCAATGGGCACTTTTAGCGTGTCCACGATGTCCGCCACGGCATCATACACGTTGGTTTTCTCGTCCCTAATGAGTGCTTCCAATCCGTCTAATTGCGTTTCAAAACGGTTGCGATCGAAACGCAACGGCTCTGCTACGCGAATACGCCGGTTCTTGGTCTCGCGCAGTCCTTCTTCACTCATCAGCACTTCTTCATACAGTTTTTCACCGGGACGCAGACCGGTAAAGACAATTTCAATATCTTCCCCGACTTTATAGCCTGAAAGGCGAATCAATTTTTTCGCCATATCGAGAATGCGCACCGGTTCTCCCATGTCGAGTACGAAAATTTCACCACCCTTGGCAAAGCAGCTCGCTTGCAGCACCAGCGAAACCGCCTCCGGAATGGTCATGAAAAAGCGAACGATATCCGGATGCGTCACCGTCACCGGACCGCCTTCCTGAATTTCTTTTTTGAACAGCGGAATCACCGAACCGCTGGAGCCCAGGACGTTTCCAAAACGCACCGCCACAAAATCCGTCTGGGAGCGATCCGCAAACGCCTGAATAATCATCTCGCAAATGCGCTTTCCGGCGCCGTAAATACTCGTGGGGTTCACTGCCTTATCCGTGGATATCAGGACAAAGCGCTTTACACCATAGCGATCGGCCACCTCCGCAACGTTTCGTGTGCCGATCACGTTGTTTTTGATTGACTCATGGGGCGCTGCTTCCATGAGGTGCACATGTTTATGTGCAGCAGCATGAAAAACGATCTCCGGGCGATACGTATCAAAGATGTCGTCCAGACGTTTTTTGTCACGAATGGAGCCGATCAAGATGCGGATATCCACCTTCGGATGATGGCGCTTTACTTCCATCTGAACATCATACGATCCGTTCTCGTTGACATCCACGATGAGAATCTGCTTCGGTTGAAAGCGGGCAATCTGTCGACAGAGCTCGCTGCCGATGGTGCCGCCGCCGCCCGTCACTAAGACGCGTTTTCCTTGCAGATAATTGCCCACTTCATACGTATTGATCTGGATCGCTTCACGGCCCAATAAGTCGTCCAGAGAGACATCACGCACCTTGCTCACGGACACTTCCCCGGAAATAATCTGGTAAATGCCCGGAACGATCTTCATCTTGGCTTCGGTGCGCTGGCAAATCTCCAAAATTTCGCGCTGTTGCTGACGGGATGCGGAAGGTAACGCCAAAATGATCTCTTTAATGCCGAATTGGCGAACCACTTCCTCAATCTGCTCCCTGCCGCCGAAAATTTTCACGCCTTCAATGGTGCGACCATGCTTGGTGACATCGTCGTCGATGAGAGCGACCACATGGTTTTTCACCTTTTCGGAAACATTCATCTCGTGAATCAGCGTGCGCCCGGCTTCTCCGGCGCCGACAATCAAGGTCGGAATGCCGTTATCTTCGACAGCGTTCTTCAGTAAAGCCCGCTCCATTAAAAGCTGGAAACGATATAAAAAGCGATGCGCTGTTACCCCTGTAAACAATAGGAAAAACTCGATGAGATAGAATCCGTTGGGAATCCAAAGATCTCCAAATGTCAGACGCATAATACCGAATTGCATGCACACGAACACTAAGTTCGCTAAAAAGCTGCGTACAATTTCCGGAAAGCCGACATAGGCAGCCAGAGACTGGTACAGCTTAAACACACTGTATAGTGCGAGGGCTAAGACGGTAAAGAGCGGCGCTGCTGTAATCAGATTCTTGCTCAGCTCATAGGGAATGAGACTGTAGCGAAAGTCAAAGCGTATCCACATGGAGCCGAAATAGGCAATATTTACAAATAGAATATCCAGGATAATGGCGGCAAGCCGTCGCCAGGAAAAAAGATTACGCGTTTTTGCTTTCATGCGTTCTCCTTGTTACGCGCGCTCCGCGCGCACTTGCTTTGTCAGGCGAAGCAGCGTGGACGTGACTTTTTCAAACTCTTCTTCCTTCATGTAGGCATGCATGGGGAGGCTTAACACACGCTGGCTGTGATCATGACATACGGGCAACGCTTCCGGTGCATATGCCAAGTCGGCAAACGCACGCTGTTTATGCATGGGAATGGGATAGTACACCATCACCGGAACGCCCTGTTTTGGCATTTCTTCCAATAAATAGGCCCGCTCTTCCGGCGTTTTGGTCAAAATAGTATATTGCGCAAGCGACGTCGTACGTCCTTCCGGAATGATGGGCGTTTCAAACGTATCCTTCAACACTGCGTCATAGCGCTCCCGCAGCTCGTTCTTCTTTTTGATTTCTTCCTCCAACAGATCCAGCTTCACCAAGAGAATCGCCGCCTGTATGGTGTCCAGACGTGCATTGATGCCGATGCGCACGTTATCATACTTGGATGCGCCATGGCCATGGACGCGCAAAGAATGCATCAACTTATAAAGTTCCTCATCATCGGTAAAGATGGCTCCGCCGTCGCCGTAGCATCCTAAGGGCTTTGCCGGGAAAAAGGAGGTTGCCGACACATCACCGAAAGCGCAGCTCTGCTTGCCGTTATACGTGCCGCCGAACGCCTGCGCATCGTCGGTCAACAGGAACAAGTCGTACTTCTTCGCAATGGCTTCAATGCGATCGTAATCGCAGGGCAAGCCAAACAAATCCACTGTCATGATGCCGCGAGGACGTAGTTTTCCTTCGGCAAGCGTCTTCTCAATCGCCTCTTCTAGCTTATCCGGATCCATCAGATAGGTTTCATCGGAATCAATAAAGATCGGTGTCGCGCCGGCCAAGCGAATCATTTCCGCCGAAGCAAAATACGTGAAACTGGAGACAAACACGGCTTCCTCCGGCTTCACGCCATAAGCAAGCAGCGGAAGATACAGGGCGCTGGTACCACTGGAACAAGTGAGACAGTACTTGCGTCCCACATAGGCGGCAAGCCGTTCTTCCAATTCTTGTACTTGCGGACCCATAATAAAATGACGACCGTCTACCACATCGCGGATGGCCTGATCAATACGTTCTTTTGCGGCTTCATATTGCCGCCCCAAATCAATAAATTGCATGGATCCTCCTCATGCCTGTGTTTCTTTTAAGCCTTCGCCGTCCTTTTCCAGAACCCTTCCGCAGTCCGGGCAGCGGTATCTACCTTGTGCATCCAGATCCGTATCGTAGAAAATATGCCCGCACGTGCAGGCCCAGCCGATGTGCCTTGCCGGCACGCCGGCTACTAACGCATGGGCGGGAACGTCTTTTGTGACGACAGCGCCCGCGGCAACCATGGCCTGCGTATGGAGTGTATGGCCGCAAACCACTGTGCAATTTGCGCCCAGCGTAACGCCTTTTTCCAAATGCGTCGGATGGTAACCGACGCTTCCCTTCGGATACGCCGCCCGCGGATTCAAGTCATTCGTAAAAACGCAAGAGGGGCCGCAAAACACATCATCATCCAGGCGGAGCCCTTCATACAACGAGACATTGTTCTGCACTTTTACGCCATTGCCAATCCGTACACGGTTGCCAACGTTGACGTTCTGCCCGAAACTGCACCCTTTTCCGATGCGTGCGCCGGATTGAATATGACAAAAATGCCAAATCTTTGTTCCCTCGCCGATTTCAACGTCTTCGTCAATATAACTCGATTCATGAACAAAATAGTCGGGCATAGGCTCTCCTTCCCGCTGTTTCGTACTTTTCACGCTTCTTCCACAAAGATAGCAATGTTAAGTGCATGTTTCTTCTGATCAGTCGGCTTCCACGATGGGCGCATGCGGATCGTATTCCAGCGATCCTTCGCCGAAGATCCCCTTCATATCCGTCGAAGCGAAATCCGTAAGGGGTAGCTTGACCGCCTCTCCTGTCTTTTGACTCTTATAAATGGCCAGCACGAGCTCCAGTGCCCGGCGACCCGCGTAGGCGTCCACATACGGTGCACGATCCTCCCGAATTGCCTCCATCATATCATGGAAAAGCAGCGTGTGTCCGTTACCGTAAATGTTTGATGTGGGTTCCTTCATTCCGACTAAACCGTCATCTTCCGGACGATGATCGGCAAAGTCCCAGACCTCGATGTCCGTAGTGGATTTTCCTCCAACTTTCACGGTTCCCGTTTCTCCGAAGAGGAAGAGGGATTCCTCCAAGTTCTGCGGATATACATTGGTGGTGCCTTCAATGATACCGATGGCGCCATTTTTAAAGGTGACGATGGCAGTGCCCAGATCTTCGGCCTCCAAATAGTCGTGAAACTGCTGACGCGTGCGGCCGACGACTTCTACCACTTCATCGCCCAGCATCCAGCGCAACAGGTCAATGCCATGGATGCACTGATTCATTAATGCGCCGCCGTCTTCTTCCCATGTACCGCGCCAGGGCGCCTGTTCATAGTAACCGCGATTGCGATTCCAGCGCACATGGATGGTGCCGTGTGACAGACGTCCAAAGCGGCCTTCGTCCATGGCATCACGAACATGTTGAATGGCTACATTGAAGCGGTTTTGATGACAAGCGGATACCTTAACATGTTTTTCTTCCGCCAAGGCGATAATGCGATCGGAGTCGGCAAGCGACATGGCCATCGGTTTTTCAATAATGACATGAATTCCGCGGCGAATGCATTCCAGCGCGATTTCGGCATGATAGCCGCTTTCCGTCGCAATGGAGACCAGCTCAATTTCCGGATGTTCATCCAACATTTTTTTGTAATCCGTATAATGTGCCACGGTGGACGGGTCCACTTCACCACGCGTTAAGAGCGCATCCATTTTCGCTCGTCGTACGTCGCACAAAGCAACAAAGTGCAGATGATTATTTTTGGCTGCATACACGTGATTGATGGCAATGCGTCCGCAACCGATTAAGGCGTAATTCATTTGCTTCCTCCCCTGTTCGATAGAATTTCTACAATGCGATCGCCCGCATCTCCTTGCCCGTAGTAAGGATAGTACGCATCCTCATCAATGCTCGTTTCCAATGCTTTCCGGACAATGTCGGCGGCAATCGGTCGTGAAAGAATGTTCAAGTTTCCACGCAGGGTTTCCACCCATTCCGTCTGTTCTCGTACGGTAACACAGGGGGTGTGCAAGATGTAGGCCTCTTTCTGCAAACCGCCGGAATCCGTAACAACCTTGTCAGCATACTTTGTGAAAAATAGCATTTCCAAATACCCTACAGGTTCCACCAGCACGGTATTGCGAAAGCCTTCCTCTTCGCTCAGTTTCACGGCCATTTCTCGTACTCGCGGATGTGCCGGAAAGAGAACCGGTACCGGAAAATCTTCAAAAGCTTTTAGGATTTCTCGCAATTTTTCCGGCGTATCCGTATTTTCTGCGCGATGAATGGTGGCGAGAATCCAATGTTCTATTCCTGCAAGGGAGCCTCGAATCACGCGCAGGGAAGAAAAGACATCCTTTGTGTTTTGTTTTTCCATGGAAGAGGTGTAAAACAAAACCGCATCGCACATCACATCCCCGACTTGAAAAACTCCCTCCGTCAAGCCTTCCCGGGCTAGGTTGTCTACGGCTGTTTGGGTAGGAGCAAACAAAAGTGTCGAGAGGTGATCGGTTACTACGCGATTTTGTTCTTCCGGCATGGAACGATTGAAGGAGCGTAAACCGGCCTCCACGTGATATACCGGCACCAATTGCTTCGAAGCGGCTAACGCCGCAGCGAGGGTGGAGTTGGTGTCTCCATAAACCAACATCGCATCAGGCTTTTCTTTAAAAATAAGATCTTCAATTCCCGTCAGCATCGCGGCGGTTTGGTGCGCATGGCTTCCGCTGCCTACGCCAAGATTGTAATCCGGCTTCGGAATCGAAAGCTCCGTAAAAAAAACATCCGACATATTGGCATCATAATGCTGCCCCGTATGCACCAGAATCTCTTGCTGTTGTTGACGAATTTTGCGGGACACGACAGCCGCTTTGATAAATTGCGGACGGGCCCCCACTACGGTCATGATCTTCATATGTTCCTCCATCCGACCACTCTTGTTGTCTTATTATACCTTATTCCATCGTATTCGTTCCGGAGGGACGCCGAAAGATATAATACGCAACGTATGCGGTGCTCAATACACCGGATATAATGTAGATCGCTGTTGTGGCATAGGCGGCACCAATCGATCCATATTGTTTAATCCAAAAGTAATCCAATAGCACATTCAACAAGCCGGATATGACTGCCACAACACTATTCACTTTCAGTCGATGCAACATGACTAAAACATTGCCGGACAAGATGCGAAACGTCCCAGAAAAGAAAAAGCCGACCGACAAAACCCTAAAAATCGGAATGGCATTGGTATAGCCGGGAAATAAAATAGCAAAAATCCAAGGTGCAAAGAAATAAAGGCCAAGACTGATCAAGCCATTCACCCCAGCCATAATGCCATACAACCTGGTCACATTCTTCTTAAGCCAAGGAATATCTTCGTGATGGCTTGCCACATAGGGATAGACGTACGTAATAATGGCGGAAGGAACAAACGTCATCGCAAAGGGAATCAGTGTCGCCGTGTGATAATCTGCCAATACGGTAGAGTCGGCAATAATGGAACCGATGAGCCAGCCGTCAATGATGTAAAGCAGACTGGATACGCTGTTATTAAAAAGCGAAACGAGCCCGATGGAAAAAAATTCTTTCTTCTCCGCCTTTGTTAACGGTGACAGAGAAATGTCATTCTTCCCCATTGTTCGCTCTTTACGCAGCGGAAGAAAGTCATGCTGAAGGAACGACGGTCGCGTTAAAGCAATGGTAACGAATATAACTCCAAGATACCCCAGATAGCGGAGCAAAATTAAAATCGGCAGTCGATTCGTTAATGCGCCGATAATTAACATCAAGGAATTTGCGACGGCAATTCCCGTATTTAAATACGAAAACTGTTTATTACGAAGGTGAATGCGAAAATAAATCTGAATGGTTTCCACCGTAAAATAAAATAGCGGCATACACGATAAAAGAAGCAGCACATTTTTTGCTCCAGGAATGGGAAACGAAAAAAACATGCAAAAAGCTAGAATCGCAAAAAATAGGCCAAAATTGACAGCCATCCCGAAACGATAACTAAACCGTGTAAATTGCTCCTGCTTTTCTATATCATTCAGATTTTCACTGCCTAACTGAATTAGAGCGGATGAGGCGCCAAATCCGCTAAAAATTAGAAATGTGCTCAAAATGTTCATTGCATAAGAATAAATGCCGTACACCTCTTTGGAAAGAAAGTTGACGACAATAATTCCACTGCAAGAGACAATAATTTTATTTAATACTTCGGAGGAGAAAATGTGTAAAAACCCCGTTGATGCTAATTTTTTAAGGATTTCACGCATTCTCTTTTTTCCTTCCTATTACATCATCTCTTGCAATAGGAGGCGCCATCGAAGCAAAAAAGGCGATCCATGTAAGAGGAGATGCGAAAGGATGATAGGAAGAAAAGAAGAACAGATATAAGGCATAACATCCTAAAAATGACAACACGGTAACGCTCTCCATCGTCAACCTGGAAAAACGTTTCATGCTCCTCAATGATTTTTTTGCCGCATCGACCATTAATAGCACATAGCCGGCCATGCCCAAAACGCCCGTAGAGTACCATATCTGTAAAGGTGCGTTATGTAGCAACATCTTTCGATAGCCGTATTCCCTCACGAATACTCGTTCATCTAAATGACCAAAGACAGACATTTTTTTCATTCCGGCTTGCCAAATCCGCATTCTCCCGGAACTCACATCCTGATTGTCTCCCGCGCCTTTCATGCTCTTTTGGAGGAGCAGGGCCAGCGACTCCTCAAAGGTAATCTCTTTACCTTCCTGGCGTTGCAATTGCTCTTTATAAGCGGGATTAATTAAGGGATAAATGGTATGTGCCGCAAGGGGCGTGCCATAGGAAAGAACAAGATATAATGCCAGATAGCACAGCACGTTGCCGGCAACAAACTTGGAAATCTTTCCCGACACCACTTCTTTGTGGACCGATAAATACGCGAGAAGAAGAGCATACACCCAAAACATCATCACCATGCCCGTCCGGGAACGCGAAAAAAAGATCAAGGTTGTAGCGACAATGGAAAAAAGCAAATGCCGCCCTTTTTTCTTTACATCTTCAATACGATATAAATAAAAATTGCTAACAATCGCCATGACGCAAATCATCGCCAAGTCATTCGGATCGGTATAGATTCCGCCATACTGGCTTTCCGTTAAAGGGGACAAGAGGAGGGAAATGAAAACAACGGCGACAAAAAAGTGGCACAAGGTAATGCAATATCGCTTCAGCCACAAGTGAAAGACATCGTGCTTTAAAACGCCTCTTGCAAAAGGATAGAGAAGCAGCCATACAAGGGATAATAAGAAATACGCCTTTCCTCGAACTACAATGGCTGTAGCAAGACTTCCTATTCCCATAAGATAAAAAGCGATGGTCCAAAAATCATTGTGCAACATCGGGACGGGATGCGAGTCACAAAACAGAATCAGATCAAAAAGAAAAACCGCGCCACAGACAAGTAACCGGAGACCAAAGGAAAAGTTGTAGAAATTAGCCCACACAGTATAAAAAAGCAGCATAAAATAAAAACTAATGTCTAAAAGTTTTTCCCGTTTTTCTATCAGTATATTTGGAATATGCTTAGCAATATACTGTTGCAGTTTTTGATTTTGTGTTTCGTGAAACTGAATGAAGCGATTCACACATATCTCCTTACTACTTTTCCATCCAAAGTATTGTCGAACACCATGGGGTTGCTCTCACTGCTTTTGGACCATGGTATAAAAGTCGCGATAATTCTTCTCAGCGCTACAGTTCCTCTCCCAACTTTCGCGGGCATTTCTACACATTGTGTTGCGCTCTTCATCCGATTGCGCCATTATTTCCCGGACGGCATCGGCCAGTTGAGATGGTTTAAAATCCTTAGGCAAAAGGATTCCATTCAAACCGGGAAAGACAATCTCCCCGGTTCCGCCCACTTTGGTTGCGATGACCGGGATGCCGAAAGAAAGAGCCTCCATGATGGAAAGCGGCACGCCTTCTGTCTCACTGACATTAATAAAACCATCAACATGATGTTTCCGGTAATACTGTAAAACCTCATCGTTTGGCACATGCCCCTTAAATATATACTGCACGGGCGTTTGCGACAAGAAGTCTTTTGCTTGCTTTTGCAATGTCTCCATCAACGGGCCGTCACCAAAATGAACCCATTCAACGGGTTTTCCAAGTTTCGATAACGCGGCAATAAGAAGGTGAATTCGCTTTAAGGGAATCATATTCGAGCAGGAAATGAGTCGAAACGGTTCGCCTTCTCCTCCGGGAGGCGTCATGCCATTCTCCAATGTGCCCAAACGGTGCAGGGAAATTTTACGTTTATCGATGCTATCCGGATAGGTTTGCTCGAGGTAGTGTACTCCATCTGCGCTGATAGGGCAAATTGCATCCATCGAACGGAAAATAAAATCGCGAAAAGGAAGATATTTTCCCGGATAACGATATTCATAAATGTCATAGCCATGGCATCGCGTTAAAATACGCATATTCGGCACTTTGCGTTTGACCAGTGCACAGACCATTGCCTGGGTTACCATCCAATACGAGTACATGATGGTATCCTCTCGCAATAGATTTTCATGCTTCATCCATCGATATATTTCACGGTAGCATCGTTTCGCATAGGCATAGTAGCTAAGCATCACGCCGAAATTATGAAGAGAAAGTTTATGATGTGTTTTCATCCAGTCCATTTCTCGCCAAACAAGTGGATCTACCAGGCCACGCAGCGCCCATGCGACCATACTGAAGATATTACGTTTTTCAGCAATCCGTACACCGCGATGGCAGCTTTGGTTCTCCTCTTTTGAGGGATGTAAGGCCAAATAAATCAGATCCTTTGGAGCGTATAGATCCTCTGAAATTAAAAACGGTTCCCCTCCGAAAGGGTATCCCGCCGTTAACGTTACAATCATATTCATCCTCTTGTTTTACTTCTTAATCTAAATAATTCTTGTAATAGGAGATGATCGAAAGGGCTAATCCGCGATCGACAAAATGGGCACCCCGTTCAAATAGTTCGCGCACAATGCTTTGCATCTCCTCGCCCCGTACCGCCGAAATGGAATCGCGATAATACCGAATGAGTTCCTCTCGGATTTTTTCTTGTGTCTCCCACCAGTAATCCAAAGGGTTCATGTTATTAACTGTCGGCGTTCCTTTTCTTTTGGCCTTTATCACAGAAAACGCCGTATGAATTTTTCGTTCTAGGACGTGCCACGGATAAAATTCACGGGATAAAGGCAAACCGGTTCCGGAATGCGGATACTTTACACTTTCCGGAAATTCCCGTTTCAACCAACGCATCTGTATTTTATCATGAACACGTTGCTTCCAAGAAATGTCAAACAACTCGCGCAAAAAAGCGTTGTCTACCAATGGCATTAAAGGCTCTGTGTAGTACTGCCGAATAAAATTGGTCGAAGCGGCCGCTAAAAAGCCGCGTGTAACAAACCAGAACCGATCATTGGTGGCAAAGCGACCGATATCTGCATTTCCCTTCGTCGGCATATATGGGAAATGTCTGGATAATCGAAAACGTTCTATTTTGACCTGCGGAACCTGCTCTCCATTTTCCGTCAGCATGGAACCTTCGTGAATATCGCCCGCGATACCCGTCCATTCCACACCATATTGTGAAGATGCCAGCTTCTCCAGCATCTGTTTTCCCCCGGTTATCCCAAAATAATAGCTGACCCCGTTATTCATCAACATCAATGTGTCCACTTCGGTCAGAAACTGCGGAGAATCCAGTGCCATGAAATGCCAGGGCGTATTCGCATCCTGTGCGATGCGTTTGGCAATCGTGTGATCGCGGCTCCCTATCTGTGCATATGTCAACGTCTCAAATGACTTCGGGGCGAGATGTTGCAAAGCAAAATAGATGATCCTCGTATCCGCTCCACCACTTAAATCGACTAAACCCGTATACCCGTACCGTTGATTCCAAAATACGCCATCCTCCAAGGTCGACATAAACGCTTCGTGAAGGGAGGTGATCGCCGCTTCGATATTTTTATCCGGAAGATTCTTTTCTGCAAACGTGATATACGACTTTGTCTCGGCGTAAGCAGCGCGTAAGCTTAAATAGTCGCCGGGGTAAAGACGTCGAACGCCTTGCACACCCGTATGCGTATCGGTGAAATAGCCAAAATTGAGGAAATTTTTAAGCCCCTGTTCATCGGGAACACGAGGAATTCCAAGACGTTTCATGGTATCGGTGACAAAGTTCATTTGAGAGCCGACAATAACACGTTGCTTTTCGGCATCCAGCCAATAAAAAACAGCACGATCCCCCGTTGGAGAGGTGTAAATCGTCCATTCTTTCGCTTCTCGATCCCAGATCGCGCCGGAAAAAGAACCGCAGAAGCGCTTAAAGAACAGAGGATCCGTCTTTCGCTGATCACGAATCCATCCGCCCAGTCCTTCCGGATGTTCCAAGATGCCCAAATGATGTGCATTCGTTATAATCCCGTCCGTAATGACAAGGATATCCGCATCTTCAAAAAACACTTTGTGTTCGCCAAAACGATCCAACACATCGCGGGAAACGGTCCAACCGTCTACTATGGCATCATCATGTAGAAGAGACGTTCTTGCGATTTTGCGAAACGCAGTGGATGCATTTTTTTCATTTGTTATAAAAAAACCCGGCATTCTGTTCTTTCTCCCATTTTCCTTGCTGTGTGTAGTAGTACAGTTCCACGGGATATGGCTAAGCCGTATATACACCTGACACATCCGAATGTCCAGCATAAAATTTCACATTATAGATTCGCCGTGTCTTTGTTATAGATGCGTTATATCTTTGTTTCCCTAGCAACTTTTATGTATGATCCATCAAGCAAACTCTATTTGTTTTTCTTGTTTACACTCTCCAGCGTGGAAAACACCTTCCTTGCGCGCGCCTTCCATGTATTTGCAGGCAAAAATTGTTTTATATTTTCTTTTTTTTCCATCATCATGGGACGGTTCGCAATAATGTCCTCTAACGCTTTCGCCATATCTTCCGCCGTATCTTTACAAATCCACCCCAAATCGTTCTCTTGCACAATCTGCGACATAGCGTCCACATTGGTGCAAAGAATCGGTTTTTCATGCGCAATATACTCAAAAAGTTTCACCGAAATAGCAAAATCTCTGTATATCGACTTTCGTATCGGTAAAACGCCAAGATCTGCCTTTCTGTACAATTCTTCCAAGCCATTCCCAAAGGAGACGTGATGAATCTCCAGCCAATTTGGTTGTACAAATGAATAGCGTTTTTGAAAATCAAGCCATTCTTGTTCACGACATACCGCCAAGAGTCGAAGCTTCAGTGCATCACGATTGATGATTTTCATTGCATCAAGCAGAACATCAAAGCCATATCCAGGAGACAAACCTCCTACAAAAAAAAGAGTCAGTATATCCTCTTGAAGGATGCGCTTGTCATCCTCCTCACTCTGTCCGGATTCCTTCATAACTTCTGCGCCGGGCGGCAAAACATCATAAGGCATGCCAAAATCCGCTATTTTAGCCATTTGGTCTGTTGGAAAATAGAAAAGTGAAACGGTTTTTTTAAAGACAGAGAGGTCTCGCTTCTGTAAACATTGAATGATAAAAAATTTCAGCGGATTGATCTCTGTAAACTGTTCTGGGAAACGCCAATAAATATCTCGATAAAAAAGGCCAATGGGGACACTCATTTTATGAAGTTTCTTAAGGAGCATCAAGTCCTCGCGTACAAAAAAAGGCCCCGCCGGAGGTTCTACATAACAGTAACGAACATGATGCGTATCCAGCCATTGCATGATCTCCCTGACATGGGAACGGCGTTCTTTTCGATTGTTATGCCAGCCATCCAATATCTTGATGCTACAGCCAATTTCGCGAAAAGCGCGAAGCATCTGCTGCGGCCGAACACTGGACCCTGAGTTCGCCGGTCCTTTCAGATCAACAAAAGTGATGTAAAGTAAATCGACAGTATCCATCCATGACCTCTCTCATCTGCACTTTATCATCCGTGTGTAAAGCGCTGTTTGCGATATATTTTCCGTACATCCCCGCTATTCTATCAAGGATTGAAAAAGCTTTTCCATCCGCAACGACAAGTGAGAATAATCATACTCCTTGACTAGCTTTTCTTCCCGTATGCGGATCGCGTCGCGCTCCTGCGGCGTTAATCGGGTTAGTTTCGAGAGGGCCGAAACAATGGTCTCCGTTTTCTGATCCTCTGTCTCAATGCCAATATTATGCTTTACAACGAGCGATTCCTCCGTTTTTACCGTGGAAAGAATCGGAGCTCCGGCAGCAAGGTACTCAAACAGCTTATTGTTGCTGGAACCGTAATGGGTAATGGCTGTAGCACGATTATGTGCCAATGTCGCATCGGCACGCATGAGAATGCTGGGGATCTCCTCTTTTCTTACCTTGCCCCTGAAAACAGCATTTGTGATCTGCTCCTTCGAGACGCGCTCGTTAAGATGCGAAAGTTCCGTTCCTCCCCCGTAGAACAAAAACCGCACCTGAGGCAATTCCTTTTGACAGCGTTTCGCCACATCCAACATCACATCCAAGTCATAGGTCATCCGAATAGAGCCCATATATACCACCTTAAAGGTAGATGGGTCGTCCAATTCTACATCCGCATAATGGACCTGTTGCTGATTGCGACGAAACTCCTCTAAATCAACACCATTGTTGACCTGAATACACTTGGTCGAAGCGACATCGTTCCAACCGCGATCTTGCAAATAGCGCAATCCGCCTGACATCGTAAACACAATGCGATCCGCCCCGCGATAGAGTGTATGTTCCAATGCATAAAGCGCTGCTACAATCGGTTTCGTATACGGCTTGGCGTTCAGATTCCCATACTCCACCAGAGATTGCGGCCAAAGGTCGCGCACTTCAAACACAAAGGGAATGTGATTTCGTTTAGCAAAGGACATCGCGCTCTTGGATGAGAAGGGAACCGGCGACGAAGCATAGATCACATCCGGACGTTCGCCCTCCGCCATCAATTTCCGCATTGCTTTTTTGCAACGGAACGAGAATTGTACCATATTCACGATGCGACGCCAATTGTTTTTCGTGTAGCCCATGGTATGCACATACGTATACGGAACACCGTCAAACGTTACTTCCTTTAGAAGTTTTCCGGAATCGACGAAATTATAGGTCGTATTGTGCACTTGACTGCCGGTCAAAATACGCACATCATGCCCTTTGGCGCGCAGATATTTGGAAAAATAGAAGTGCCGCACTAAACCGCCAAATCGAGGTGGTATAGCGTAATTATTCACGATCCAGATGCGCATGCCATCCCTCCTTGGGTGATGGGTCTTGCAAAAGCGGGAAACAAATCTTTCCGACTACTGTAGGCATTCCTGATGAGCTTTGAAGGACACAGCAATTACAGCGTTTCAACATTTTCATATTGTTCCGCGTCGGGAATCGCGTTGCGCGCATCGAAGATGGCCTTCGCCTGACGAAGAATCATCGGATAGTCATACGCCTGGTGAGCTGTGGTAATCAAAATCAGATCCGCATCCGCCACATCTTTCTCCGTTAAAGCAGTCATACCGGTGTATGTTTTTCCCTGGTGACGAAAAGACGGAATGTAGGGATCAAAGAATTCCACGTCGGCTCCACGTTCCCGCAGGATGTCCAGCACGCGAATGGCCGGGCTTTCCCGGTAATCATCAATATCATTCTTGTATGCCACGCCAAGCACCAACACTTTGGATCCGTTGAGCGGCTTCTTGTGGCGGTTGAGCATTTGCGCTGCACGATCCACCGTGTATTCCGGCATCTTGTCGTTCACCATCATCGAGGATTCGATCATGGATGTATGGAAACCGTATTCTCGCGCTTTCCAGGAAAGATAGTACGGATCCAACGGAATGCAATGTCCGCCCAAGCCCGGGCCGGGATAAAACGCCTGGAAGCCATACGGCTTCGTCTTCGCCGCATCGATGACTTCCCAGATGGAAATTCCCATGCGATGGCAAAGGATGGCCAATTCGTTGACTAGGCCGATGTTGACGTTTCGATACGTATTTTCCAAAATCTTTTCCATCTCGGCGACGGCAGGAGACGAAACGGGATAGACCTCTCCTTCCAACACAGTGGAATACATCTTGGCAATCACTTCGGTTGCATCTTTTCCGATGGCGCCAACGACTTTCGGCGTGTTCTTGGTCTTAAACTGCTTGTTGCCTGGATCAACACGCTCGGGCGAAAAGCCGAGATAAAAGTCTTCTCCACAGCGAAGGCCGGATCCCTTTTCCAGAATTGGCTTCACCAACTCCTCTGTCGTTCCCGGATAGGTCGTGGATTCCAAAACCACCATGGTGCCCGCCTTCAAATGCTTGGCAATGTTTTCGGCAGAGGTCTGTACATAGCTGATATCCGGTTGCTGATGCGCATCCAGCGGCGTCGGCACACAAATGGCAATAAAGTCCACATCGTGAATAAAGCTGAAGTCTGTCGTAGCGCGGAGCTTTTTGGCTTCGACCAATGCTTTTAAATCATCGTCAACAATGTCGCCGATGTAATTATGACCGGCGTTGACCATGTTGACTTTTTCATCCTGTACATCAAAGCCGATGGTTTCAAAGCCGGCGCGCGCTTTCTCTACCGCCAGCGGAAGACCGACATAACCCAAGCCCACCACACCGACGCGAATGGAACGCGTTTCAATTTTGTTGAGCAATTCCTGTTTTAATCCCATGATCGTTCTATCTCCTTTGTTCCCATAGCGTTTTTTAAATTTCTATTTCCTCTCGTTATGCCTTATTTTAACATAGGAAAAGGGCGAATGGCTCCTGCCCTCGCCCTCATTTGTCCTATTGTACGGTTTTCTAACGCTATTGGTTTAATAACCGTTTAATCCCGCGCCCTTGATAATGGACGGATAGTCTTTGAACACCCAACTGGCGTCCACGCCATAGGGATATCCTTCTTTGTGGTAGGTGGAAGTAAATTGCCACATTCCGTACTCTCCACGGTAAGACGGTTTGCTGACACCGTAATGGGCCACCCAAATGTCGTAGTTGCCCAAGCGAGACATCTCGAGATTATCGCGCAGCCAGGAAGAAGACGAGTAGATGCCTGTATAGTATCCCTTTCTTTCCATTTCCTGCAAAAAGGCCAGGGCCGTATCGGTCAGCGTCTTTTTGTCAGTCTTTCGCTGATGATAGACATCTTCCGTGTCCCAATAAACCGGAAGTGCGAATTTTTTTCCGGCGATGATATTCTGAAAGGCTTGGGCTTCCGCCTTGCCTTCCTTCACTTCGTTGGCACACGAATACCAATAGGCTCCAATGGGTACGCCACGCGAATTAAATTCGTTGTAGAAACGCTCAAACTCCGCATCTTGATAGTACGAATTGCCTGTACCGTGGCCAGTATAACCGGCACGTAAAATGACGCCGGATATGCCTTTGCTGAATTTATCAAAGTCGAAATTATACGGCTTCTGGTGGGTGGATAGGTCAATGATCAAACGACGGGATGTCGGATGGAGAATGCCGCTGCCATCCGCATCATAGCCTTTGTTGCCAATCATGACAAATTGATTCGTTGCGATCGCCGCGTCGGAGCCAATGTAATACTGATTGCCCTGCCATTCCAGAAGACCTTCCGTATTGCGTCTTTGATTTCCATTTGCGGGGTCATAGAAGTAGTAGTTTCGTCCCGCCCGGTGAATACCGGATGCCGTTGCTCCATCCGCATCCATATAATAATAGACTGTTCCAAAACTGATCTGCTGATTTCTAAAATAGGTGCCATCCACATTTTCGAAATAGCGTCGTCCATCCTTTTCAATCCACCGTCCGCCATCGGCAATGGTGCCATCCGCACGTACATAGTAACGTCTTCCTTCAATCGTATGATAGCCCACAGACAAATCCATCAACACACCCGTTGTCGGATCCAGCGGATAGAGAGCACCGAGAAAGCGCGTCACACCCGTTTGTTTTGTGCCGTCCGACCCCATCAAATAGGCTCCCCTCGGACCGAATGTGATGAACCGATTGCGATACAGCACGCCCTCGGCATTCGGGAAAATCCAGCCGCGCTCCGTCTGCACCCAGGCATTATCATTTGCGCACACACCATTCTCATGGAAATACATCAACTTGCCATTGATTTCCTTAAAGCCCTTGGCGTACGTACCGTCATGCTGCATATAAAAGGCTACTTTCGAACCAAAGGTAATGAACTGATCACGATACAAGATGCCCTCGGCATTCGGGAAAATCCAGCCACGCTCCGTCTGCACCCAGGCATTATCGTTGGCACGCACCCCGTTCTCACGAAAATACATGAGTTTGCCGTTTATTTCTTGAAAACCCGTAGCGTACGCGCCATCGCTTTGCATGTAATAAGCTACCTTCGATCCGAACGTAATAATTCGATCGTGATAGACTTCCCCTTCGGCATTCGGGAAAATCCAGCCGCGCTCCGTTTCCACCCACGCATTGTCGTTAGCGCGCACCCCGTCATCTCGAAAATACATCAGCCATCCACCCACTTCACGAAATCCCGTGGCGAATGTACCATCATGGTCCATATAAAAGGCGACTTTCGACCCGAAGGTAATGATTCGATCGCGGTATAAGACACCTTCCGCATTGGGGAAGTAATACTTTCCGGCATACTTCACCCATTTATTGTCTTTACGAAGCGTACCCTCTTCGTCATAGAGATAGAGCTTTCCATCGATCTCTTGAATGCCGCCCCGTCTCGAAGAGAAGCTGCCGTTTGGTGCTTTAAGGCTATGGGAATTGCTCTCCGGAGAAATCTCCAGTTCCGTCTCTTCTTCCTCTGTGGTCTCCATCAAAGAAGATGCCTGCTCATCAGCCGAAAGCGTCGTCAGAGGCTTCGTGGCCTCCTTCATTTTCGAGGAAGCTTCCTTCGGTTTCTCTTCTTTACTCTCGTTTTTCTGTATAGTTGTTTCTTGTTCCGGGGTGTCTTCCTTCTCCGTTGTTAAAACATCCGTTTTCGTCTCGAGAGAAGAGTTCTCCGCCGGATTTGTGGAAATTGCGACACCCATCGAACCCTCTGCATGCACAGGGTTGATCACCATACTCAACGTCAACGCCATCATCAGCGCAACGGAGAGAGCCGCAAAACGCTTACCTCTTTTTTTGTTCATATTCTGCCCTTTCTGGACTCGTCTTGATCTCTACCACGATTCGATAAATGTCGGCAATCAATATACCGTCACAGCACTGCCAGGATACAGTGCTTCATATACCCGCGGCATCACAGATGGCAATATGTTCACACAACCATGACTGCCTGTCCAAGTATAGGCTTGACTATCCATATAAAAGTTATTTGTATTTTGCCAAGGAGCATCGTGAAGGCCGTATCCGGCATAGAACGGAACCCAGTAGTTCACCCAGGATTTCCACGTCGGCCCCGTTAAATATGTGCCGCGCGTCATTCCCTGAACGGAGAAATTGCCCCGCACCGTCGGAGTAGAAGGTTTGCCGGAAATGACCGGGGTAGAAACTGCAAGTTTTCCGCCGCGGAACACCCACAAATATTGATGCTTCAAACTCACCACTGCAAAATTGTTTCCTACATAGCGATTCGTAACCGCCGGTCCTTGCAAATAACCATTTGCATACGTCCATTCGCCTGACATGGAAAAGGTTCCATCAGACGAGGCGCGGCCATACTCGTCAAATTGATAGGCCAGGCCGTCGATTGTGCGCACTGTATTTTGGAAGGCGGCCGGAAATTTCGCCTGTTTATCAAAATAGTAATGGCTACCGTCAATTTCTGCCCATCCTCTGGTCAGGGCAAAAGAGCTGCCGCTGTGATAAATTTTGTTATTTAACTGAAACAATCCATAGTTTCGCAACAGATTGCCAGTCGTCGTATCCGCGTAGTAGGCGTTTTCTCTTCCCGCACACAAGCCATATTGTTTTGTGCCGTCTTCGCCCATGTACATCGCATAGGAGGATCCGAAGGTTAACACCTGGTCGCGATAAGGAGTGCCATCCGGTTTAGAAAAATACGTGTTGCCGTTATACGTATAGGAGGAGGACTTCTGGACGAGACACCCGTATTCATCAAAGCGATAGGCCGTACCATTGAAAGGAACAATGCCCGTCTGGCGGCTTCCGTCTTCGCCCATCAAATAGCGAATGCTGCCGAAAGAGATGAATTGATTACGATACGGCTCTCCGCCTTCTTTTGCAAAATACCATTTTCCCTGATAAACATAGCTGTGCGGCTTGGTATTGACCAATCCGTTGTCTGCAATATCATATACCGTTCCATTAGCTTCCACCATGCCGGTTTTCATGGCGCCATCCGCGCCCATAAAGTATTTCACATTCGATCCAAAGGTTATGAAACGATTACGATAAAGTTCACCCTGTGCATTGGGAAAAACCCAACCGCGATTTGTTTTCACCCAAGCATTGCTTTTGTCCAGAACGCCATTGTCACCAAAATACATCAGTTTATCGTTAATTTCCTGAAAACCGGTGCAATAGGCGCCGTCATGCCCCATGTAGAAACTTACTTTGGGTCCAAACGTAATAAATTGATCCCGGTATACAATGCCTTGGTCGTTTGGAAAAATCCAGCCGCGATCCGTTTTAACCCAAGCGTTGCTTTTATCCAGCATCCCGTTTTCTTGGAAATACATCAGTCGCCCGTTGATTTCCTGAAAACCAGTGGAGATTGTTCCCTCATGATTCATGTAATAGGCAACCTTCGGCCCAAAGGTAATCATTTGATCGCGATACAGCACGCCTTCTGCATTCGGAAAATAAAACTTTCCCTGATACTGCACCCACGCATTATCGCGGCGCAGCGTTCCGTCCTCATCATAAAGATATAAATTGCCATCTCGTTCCTGTAAGCCGGAATAGGATGCGTAGCTTGTAACCGCTTGGCGCTGCGAAGCATCCTCTTCAGACCAATCCAATTCTTCGGTGGACGTGACCTCTTCCGCCGGTTCATCCGCATAAGACAAGGGTCCTTGCAACAGTAGGGCCAACAGCAAGCCGGCGGAAAATAGCGCTACACGCGCCTTCCTATTCTTTCGTCTCATAGAATCGCACTCTCCTTCACTTGTTCTCCTAATAAGTTCCTTGTAAAATTCACAGTTACTATCTTGTGCATAGCAAACCAATTTCCGCATCTCCCTATCAATGTAACAAGGCCATGTTGTTCTGTCAACGCTCGCAAAAAAACAAAAAAACGGTGCCAATGGCCCGTTTCTTGTAGTGCAACTTTTGCGATCGCGTCGTCAACCATTGCTTGGCGAAGAAAAATTCGTCGCATCGTTTATTAATAGTTATAGGAATAATTCAAAGGATCGTGAGGCTCTTCCATGCTGCCGCCTGTACGCACTTCAAAATGCAAGTGGGATCCTGTCGAATTTCCCGTCGAGCCCATTAAACCAATGCGCTCACCCTCTCGAACATACTGTCCATCAGAAACCAATATTTCACTCAGATGAAAATAGTTCGTATAGTAGCCGTCATCACCGCGCATTTTGATGTAATTACCGAGAGCGGATTGATATCCCGTTTCCAGAACGGTGGCATCATGCGCCGCTCGAATCGGCGTTCCCCAAGGGCCCGGAATATCTACGCCCTTGTGTAAGCGGCCCCAACGCCAGCCGAAGCGGGAAGAGAGTCTCGTTCTTCCGCTGACCGGCCAAAGAAAATCATATTTCTTGATTTTTTTTACGGTACCTTCTTGCACATTCGCAATATATTCTTCGCCATTGACGGTAACCCGCCCATCCTGACGACTGCCGTCTTCGCCCATGAGGTACTCCGCTTCGCCAAACGAAATGATCTGCCCGCGATACGGTTCGCCTTGGGCATCGGCGAAATACCATTTTCCTTCATAGGTATAGGCGCCCGCTTCTTGCAGCAACGCCCCTTTTTCTCCGGTCATGCGATACACGGTGCCGTTGGCGGGAACCAGTCCCTCCTGAATCGTTCCGTCCGCGCCCAGGTAATAACGAATATTGGGACCAAACGAAAGGAACTGATCATGATAAACCGCCTGCTTTTCATTTATGAAAAGCCAGCCGTTGTTGCTCCAAACCCAACCTTGATCTGTCGCCATCCGGTCTTTCTTTTCCCCGGATTCATAGAAATAGCGTAATGAGCCGTTCATCTCGACTAGGCCGTTTTGTCTTTCTCCCTTTTCATTGACATAATAGGCCAGCGTATCGTTGAAATGTAAGATTACATGACGGTATACCTTGCCATCCGCGCTTGGAAAATAGTATTTGCCCTTGTATGCTACCCAAGCATTGTTCTTCATGACCCGACCATAATGATCATAAAGAAACAGATCTTCCCCCTGCCGGGCTTCTCGAACCGCTTGAGGAACGGGATCCTCTTTTTTTCCGGCATTGTCGCCTTTCGCAAGCGTTTCGTTCATCGGAAAAGCAAAAAGCAATCCGAGAATGAGAAATGCAGCTACCACTCGGCAACACCGTTGAAACCATGTTTGCTTCATTCTTCTTCCTTTTTTACGCATTCGCTTTCGTCTTTGTTTTTACTCACCCCTGCCATGCTGTCGCTATCGACAAAGCGGGCGCAAGTACATCGTATTCGGTCGGCGGATCACCTATTTCGTATAGACATCAAAATGGTTTCCTGATACGCCTCGATCGTATACTTTTCCAAAATAGCCGAAGGGTGTCGGGATGACAGTTCCCTTGGGAGCGTCATTGGCTAAAACAATGAAGCCATCTCCGTCCGCAACATAGCCGTCCTCATTGACATGACGTCCGGGAATACGGAGTCCGCCACCGGGTAAAACTCTCTGAGAATAATACGTGAATTTATAGCCGTTCCACCGGATCACCCCTTGGAACCAAAGATCGCGCAAACTATACAGCTTCGGGGCACCTGCGCCGACAGCAGACTGCTTTTCTGATTGTTCGTCTTGAATCGCACCTGTGGTGGGATTTACCGTATAAGTTTTCTGATCCAGAGTGAAATCTTGATACAAGCGTGCGCCATCCTGACCATGATAATACTTCACACCATTGATCGTAACCCAGGAATTGCGTACCGGTTCGCCATAGCTGTTTGCATAGAAGGTCTTTCCCTCTGCGGTGTATTCTCCCTCTTGCACCAGACGTGCGCCGCCTTTTCCCGTCATGCGATACACGGTGCCGCCCACATTGACCATGCCTTTAACGGGAACGCCGTCGCTTCCCATGTAGTATGCCACAGAAGGGCCGAAGGTAATGAACTGATTACGATAGACACGGCCTTGCGCATTTGGGAAAATCCAGCCACGTTCCGTCTGCACCCAGTCATTGCTGATGTTTCGAGCACCGTCTGCATTAAAGTACATCAATGTGTTACCTACTTCACGAAAGCCGGTACCGATAGTGCCGTCATGGTCCATATAGTAAGCCACCTTAGGGCCGAAGGTTATGAGTTGATCACGATAGACACGGCCTTGCGCATTTGGGAAAATCCAGCCACGTTCCGTCTGCACCCAGTCATTGCTAATGTTGCGAACGCCATCTGCATCAAAGTACATCAATGCGTTGCCTACTTCACGGAAGCCGGTGCCGATGGTGCCGTCATGATCCATATAGTATGCCACCTTAGGGCCAAAAGTGATGAGTTGATCACGATAGACACATCCTTGTGCATTCGGGAAAATCCAGCCACGTTCCGTCTGCACCCAGTCATTGCTAATGTTGAGAACGCCGTCTGCATCAAAGTACATCAATGTGTTGCCTACTTCACGGAAGCCGGTGCCGATGGTGCCGTCATGATCCATATAGTATGCCACCTTAGGGCCAAAGGTAATGACGCAATCACGGTATAAAACTCCTTCCGCATTGGGAAAATAGTAATTGCCGAGATATTTCACCCACGCATTATCGCAGCGCAGCGTTCCATCGCTGTCATAGAGATAGAGTTTTCCATCAATTTCCTGTAATCCGGTCTGTACCTCTGTAGAAGACGAGCCCTCGCCCTCTACCGCAAAAGCCGGTTTCGCTAAAAACAACAATGCAAGCACAACACCTAAGGAAAGCCAAATTCGGTACGTTTTTCTGTTCTTCATCTTTTGTTTCCGCCTTTCTCTTTTTCTCCTTTCACTTCCCACGCTCTTCACGACTTTACGCCGTTCGGATACGAAGGGAAACAGGGATAAAAGATACTCTTTATCATTTTGTAACTATTGGCGGTTCAAATGTAACAAAACGGTTACAGGTTGTCAACTCTTTTCGCTTGTCTTCTGCGTTCTCTTTTGCACCATTTTTTCCCGCCTCTGTCCCAAGGCGATCAAATAGGTACCAAAATGCATTCGGTGTAACTACCTCTCCTTATATAAACAATATATAAACAATCAAAAAGCCGCAGGAGACATTCTCGTTTCCTGCGGCTTTCGATCAATCGCGTTTAAAAAACTGTCCAGACGCTTCCCCAAGGACCGTATCGTCGCTGTAAACCGTCCCCTTGGTCACCGCGATCGTTTTTCCATTTTTCAACACGTGCCCCCGCGCAACGATACTGTCGCCTAAACGAGCCGGACGAAAAAACCGATATTGCACATCCATGGTTACGACCGACCCGCCGAAAGAGGATGCTGCCGCGCCCATCGCTAAATCCATCATGGATAAAAGGACTCCTCCATGTACAATATTTTGTGAATTCAAATGGTGTTTTTCCACCGTCAGTTCTACTTCGGCTTCGCCGTTCTCCTGTTTGCGCAGATGCATGCCGATGTATTGCCCGAATTCCGAATTGCTTTTCGTCATCCGTATCTTCACCCTCTTCTTTCTGTTTTTATTTCCTTCGATATTGTAGCGCATTCCAGTTGTCCTCGTTTCAGGGAAGTTTTATGGGAAGCAAGGCCTAATTTTGCTTTGCCGGGATTCTACACCGGGTATCCATCACCTGCTATAATCAAAGCGAAGTTCCAACAGGGATGTTAGCCGAAGCATTTTCCGTACAGTAAATCATCCTGATGCCGCTTTTCGGAAAATGCAACACAAAGAAATGAGGTATTAAATATGGATCTTTACAAGGTAACCCCCGAGGATACCTTTATCCTCTTCATTGATCTGCAGGAACGGATGCTTCCGAGCATGGCGAACGCCGAACAAGTGGAGAAAAATGCCGCTGTTTTGCTGGAAACCGCCAAAGCCTTCGAGCTTCCCATCATCGTAACAGAACAATATCCCAAAGGACTTGGCGCAACCGTCGCAACGTTGCAGTCCGCATGCCAGCTAGAAAATGCGAAGGTGGAGGCAAAAACAATGTTTAATGCCATCACGCCCGCGATCGACGAAGCGCTCCAACAACAACCCTTTGCGGAAAGAAAATGCGTCATCGTCACCGGAATCGAAACCCATATCTGCGTCTTCCAGAGTGTACGCACCTTGCTGGCAAAAGGCTATCAGGTATTCATTCCGGCCGATGCAGTGAGCTCCCGCGATGGGCGCAATAAGGATACCGCTCTGGCCCTTTTTGCGCAGATGGGCGCGATTGTCACCTCGACGGAATCGCTTCTCTTCGATTTGCTCGGTGATGCCAAAAATCCGCACTTTAAGGCCCTGCAAGCATTGATTAAGTAAAAATCCGAAGGTGCAGCGATGCATCGGTTGCGAAAAGCGTGACGCTTGCGATATAGTGTTGAACAGAACAAACGGCGCATTGCCGAACATAAACGAATTTGCGGTTGCAATAGAAAGAGTGTGCTATGTCAACAAAAACCAGATTTTCGCGTGAAGAGATGGGGCCGTCTTTATCCGCCATGAGCGCTCTGCGCACCATCGTGGAAACGCCGTTTTACGGCAACAACGTGGTGGAGGTGAAAACGCTTGCGGAAGCCTACGAGATGGCGAAGCATTCCACGGGTACCGTGATTACGGATCTACCAATCGAGCAGCCAGAGAAATTGGGTCTGCCCTCGGACGCAAAAGTATTGCTGTTTAATGATGGCGGCGTTACCGGCCGTACCGCAGCAGCGCGTCGCATCGTCGGCGATGAGGGAGTGGACAGCGCTGATCTCAATCGCAAGGTGATGACAGCCGTCTATGATACGCGCTGGAACACCATGTACCATGCACAGGTCTTTGTCGGTCTGGATGAAGATTTTATGGTGCGTGCGCATCTTCTCATTCCGGAAGGGGAAGAAAATATCCTTTATGATTGGATGTTGAACTTCCAGCCCTGTACGCCGGAATATGAAGAAATGTATGCAAAATCCAAAGCCATCCACGGCGAAGGCGACATCTATGTCTTCTCGGATCCGCAATGGGCACATGAAGAGCATCCCCTGGGTCTTACGTATTTTGATTCGGCGCACAACTGTGCCGCCTTGTTGGGCATGAAGTATTTCGGCGAGCACAAAAAGGGCACGTTGACGTTAGCCTGGTCCATTGCCAATCGCCATGATTATGCCTGCTGCCACGGCGGATGCAAGACTTTTAACCCGAACAGCGATTCGCCCTACACGCTTGCTGTATTCGGCCTTTCCGGATCGGGAAAATCGACGTTGACCCATGCAAAGCACGACGGAAAGTATGACATTCGCGTGCTGCATGATGATGCCTTCATCATCTCGACGAAGGACTTCAGCTCGGTAGCGCTTGAGCCTTCCTATTTCGATAAAACAGCGGATTATCCCGCTTCCTCGCCGGACAACAAGTATCTGTTAACCGTTCAAAACTGCGGCGTCACGCTGGATGAGGACGGCAAAAAGATCATTGTTTCGGAAGACATTCGTAACGGCAACGGCCGTGCAGTCAAGTCGCGCCTCTGGTCGCCGAACCGCGTGGATGTACTGCATCAGCCGATGACCGCGGTTGCCTGGATCATGAAGGATCCGGTTCTGCCGCCGCTGGTTCGTGTACATGATCCGCATGTTGCCGCGCTTATGGGCGTTACGCTTTCAACGAAGCGCAGCAATGCCGAACGTTTGGCAAAAGGCGTGGATCCGAATAAGCTGGTCATCGAGCCCTATGCCAACCCGTTCCGCACCTATCCGCTCAACGATGATTTCCGCAAGTTCTTGGCGCTCTTTGAGCAAGGCGTGGATTGCTATATTCTTAACACCGGCTCCTTCCTGGATAAGAAGGTGCCGAAGGAAGTCACGATTGCTGCAATCGAAAGCCTCGTAGACGGTTCCACCGTCTGGAAGCCCTTGAAGGCGATGAAGGGTCTGGAATATGCGGATATCGAAGGCTTTGACGTTCCGGATGATGCGGACTACCGTGCAAAGGTCCACCACAGCCTTGAAAATCGCACGACATTCCTACAAGAGCAAAAAGGCTTGAATCGCCTTCCCGATGATGCCATTTCCATGCTGTTAGACTTAGAAAAATAAGGATGATCCGGGTCGGCATGCTTGCCGACCCGGTTTTTCTCTTTTTTGTATGGAAGGAGGATCGCATGGATAAAAAGACAGTCTTGGAAGAACATACACCTGTCTTGGACGTGAAAAAAACGAATTTGCCGTCTTCTAGCGAGACGTCCTCTTTGGCGACCCCGGAGGCAAAGCCGATAGACACATTGGATACGAAGCCTGCAGACACGCCGGAGGCAAGACCGTTCCATTCGCAAAGAGAAGCAAACCGTTTAAAAAGGCGCAAACGAAAACCCGCAAAGGCCCACCGCGTACTCGTCGGCCTCATTCGAAACTTGCGCAATCAGGATCTTCTCTATCGTGCTTCCTCTCTTTCCTACGATTTACTGATGGCCAGTATTCCTTTACTATTGCTGTTTATCGTCGTAGGCTCGCTCTTCTTCGCCCATCCGACAGCCTCGCTGTATGCGCTTTTTCATCTGCTTCCACAAGTGGTGGCCGACATCCTTTCGGATGTGCTGCGTGTTCTCTTGCAAAACGTCAATGCCGGCACCGTCGGATTCGGCTTGGTGACTGCTGTTTGGCTTGGATCGAACGGTTTTAACAAGCTCATCCTTGACGTGAACACCTCTCTCGGTTTCCGCATACGGGGCAAAAGTGTGGTTCGCCGCACCTTTGCTATTGTGTATACGGTGCTGTTTTTAACCGCCATTGTACTCCTGTTGGTTCTGGTTGTTTTTTCCCGCAGCCTCATCATGGTAGCGGAGCGTGCTATCCGCGACTTTGGAATCCGGGAGCTGGAAGTTCTTGTCAGTGTCCTAAACTCTTTCCTTGGCCGTAATTTACCGCTTTTCTTTTTCCTTTTTACGCTGGTTTTGTTCTACCGTACGGCGCCGTTCGTCAGTCATGGACATGTCAGCTGGCGTGAAGCCGCTTTCGGCGGGATTGTCGCTGGTGTCGGCATCTTTTTGCTTACCGTCATTTATGGATATGTACTGGATCACGTTTCACGGCTTTCCCTCTACTTCGGATCTCTTGCGGGCTTTCTCGGCTTATTCTTTTGGCTAAAGTATACCTGCCTTATCCTTATTATTGGCGCTGAGCTCATTGCCGAAGTCCGTAAGGTTCCGGCAAACGAGGATACCTCCTCCCGTTGATCTGCTCGCTTCTGTATAGCATCTTAACCGACATAATCTTTCTCTTCGTTTTCTGGCATAGTTTTCCCCTACCTCGGAAAAGCATGTCCCTTTTTCTGCGTTTTCAGTTTTCCGGACATACAATCGCCGTGCTCAGCTAGAAATGCGTGTCCCTATTTTGCATTTTTCTAGTTTTCGGACACAGCTTTTCTCTTTACTCCGCAAAAACGTATCCCTTTTTCTGCGTTTTTGATTTTCCGGACACACAATCGCCGTGCTTAGCCAAAAATGCGTGTCCCTATTTTGTATTTTCCCATCTTGCGGACACAGTTTTCCTCTCTACCTTGCAAAAGTGTGTCCCTTTTTCTGCGTTTTTGATTTTTCGGACACACAATCACCGTATTCAGCCAAAAATGCGTGTCCCTATTTTGTATTTTCCCATCTTGCGGACACAGTTTTCCTCTCTACCTTGCAAAAGTGTGTCCCTTTTTCTGTGTTTTTGATTTTCTGGACACAACCTTCCTTCTTTTTTCAAAAAATGCATTTTTTATTGTGCTTTCTTATCTCGCAAAGTCCCTCCGTGTCTAAATTTAAGAATCTATACTTCAAAAGCAAGTGGCCTCTAAACCATTCGTGGCTTCCTAGCCATATCTTAGAAGTGTTCTGAAGCATTTAAGCGGCATCACGACAGAAATAGCTAACATCTACTGGAACACGTTAGCACGCGATGATATCACGGCGACACCCCGCCGACACGCGGCAACATCTCGAATCCTTCCCGGAGACTCTTGGTGAATCCGGATAAAACAACGCACCGTTTCCTTGGAACACAAAGACAACAAGAATGTGAAAGAATGGGAGAACAGGTAAGTTTTTTTGTTAACAACCGTTTTTTGTTTATAAGACCGAGAGAAAGTACAAATGGAGGTTCTATGCGCACCAATCAAGAATCGCTGTTCGAATTACGAGACGAATATCGACAGCAATGGAATGACCTACTAAAAAGAGAACATGCTACCGCTAATGGCACTTTAAAAATTGGACATCGTAAACATAAAATCCTTTATTATCATGATTATATAGATCCAAAAACAAACGCAAAAAAAAGAAAGTATCTTGGCGATCACGACACCGTTCTCATCCGGCAATTAGCGCAAAAATCATATGACCAAAAAGTAAAAAAACTCCTTGAGAAACGTCTGTGCTATTTGGAGGCAGTATGTGAACAGTTCAAAGACGAGAAATTAGAAAAACTCTACTCCTCTTTAAGTCCGCAACGCCAAAAGCTGATTACCCCGGCAATTCCTACCTGGAAAGCTTTGGTAGAACAATGGCTCAAAACGCCCTATCCCATTGCACCGCCCTCCTTTCCCAGGCCGGAAATATACAGCAAAAATGGCGAGCAGCTGCGCTCCAAGTCGGAGAAAATTCTGGCCGATATGTTTTATGACCAAAATATTCCTTATAAATATGAGTGTCCGCTCCGAGTAGACCAAAGCTGGTATTATCCCGACTTCACCTTCCTCAGTCCGTATACAAAAAAAGAAGTGTACTGGGAACATCTGGGCATGATGGGCGATGAGGAATACGCCTCTCATGCCATTCAAAAAATACTTTTCTATGATCAACATGGAATGTATGCGGGGGAAAATCTCATCCTTACCTATGAAACAAGCGCCGTACCCTTAGATTTTCGTTGGGCACAGCGCCTGATTACGCGATATCTAATTAAAACGGAATAAGCGTCCACCGTCCGACCCTTCCGCCTTGCTACACCTCTTCCGTCAAAAAGTCATACGCATGACGAAAAACAATTTCTGCACGCTTTTCCATCGCGTCTTGCGTGAAGTAGGCAATGTGTGGAGTAAGAAGCACATTGGGGGCGGAAAGAAGTGGCTCATCCGCAGAAAGCGGCGGTTCCTCATTGAAAACATCGACGCCGGCGCCGGCAAGAAGGCCACGCTGCAAGGCATCCGCCAAATCCCCGGAATGGACGATCGGACCACGCGCACAGTTTATGAGCACCGCTGTCGGTTTCATCATGGCAAAATGGCGCGCAGTCAGAAAGTTACGGGTTTCGGGAGTATTTGGAAGATGTACCGTAAGAATATCCGCCCGTCGAAGCACCTCTTCCAACGGAAGATAGGTAAGGCCAAGTGCTTTCAACTCGTCCTTCTCCGAGCGATTAAAACCGATCAAATTCGCACCAAACGCGTGAAATAGCTGTGCCACACGTGTGCCGATGCGCCCTGTGCCAATGATGCCAACCGTTCGACCGGCAATTTCCGTGCCGCAAAAATCGGCAGCCTTTCCGCCTTGGCGGATAGCCACATCGGCAGCTTTCATTTTACGCAAAAGAGAAATCGTCATGCCGATGACCAGTTCGGCCACACCTTCATCCGAGTACCCTGCCGCATTCAGGACACGGATGCCCTTCGCCTCCGCCTTTGGCACCGGTACATGATCCATGCCCGTAAAGGCGATGTTGATATATTTCAGGCACGGAGCACGATCAATAACTCCCTCCGGCATGGGCGTATTCGCCAGAATGACCTGCTCCGCGTCACCAATACGGGACAGCCATTCTTCTTCCGTCTTCGGTTTCGTCGCATAGGCCGTAAAGGAGTTCCCGTTCTCCTGAAGAGGCGCCGACAACGCCTGCAAGCGTTCCGCAGAGATGTGCAATGGTTCTACTAATACGGTTTTCATCTTTTCTCCTCCCTTTGCAACCACCCGCCTTCCGTTTCCTCCGAGGAAGGAAAATCTACACAGGCAAGCGCTAAACCCACCGCATACAAATGCGATTGATCCAGAATTTCCAAGGCCTCTCGCAACGTATTCCCCGTCGTTACAAAGTCGTCACAGACGATACCCACACCGCGTGGAGGAACGCTCCACACGGAAGGAGAAACGGAAAACGCCCCCTTCACATTCGTCAAACGCTCCCAGGCAGAAATTCTTTTTTGTGATGCGCGCGTATATCCTTTCTGCAGCAGCGGAAGAAGCGGAAGCTTCAATGCGGATGCGACCGCCTCAGCGAGCGCTCTTGCCGGATGAGATCCGCGCAACACTTCTCGCCGATGGCTTTGTGGAATATAGGATACCCAGGAAGCCCGTGATAGCATAGGGTGCTGCTTTGCATAGGCCGCCACAATGCTTTGAAACACCCTCTCATAGGATGTCTGCTGATGAAATTTATAGGCTCCAAAAAAATGACGCAAAAAGCGATTGTAAAACAGTGCGCTGTACGCGTAAAACGGAACGTCCGCATCAACTGAAATGGCGCTTTTTTCATCGGGAAAATCCGACTCCAACAAGCGGCAGGCACCCGGCGATTCCAACTCCTCTAGACAAGCGCGACAGAGGCCAAAACGCCCATTCGCCGGGCGATGGCAAAACGGACAACGATCCGCCTCCACAAACAAAAAGGACACCCTACCTCCTTAAAACAGCTCTTTGCGCAGTGCTACCGCCTGTATCAACCGCTCATCCAGCGAGGAATTGCGCCGCCTGATGTGGTTGTTTTCCACCATGCGCCTTAAGGTCTGCGGATCCCCCACGCAAAGACACAAGTTGCGAGCGCGCGTCATGGCCGTATAAAGAATGTTACGCGTGAGCAACATGGGTGCGCCGGGCACGACCGCAATCACCACACAGGGAAATTCGGACCCTTGCGACTTATGAATCGTAATCGCATACGACAAATCCAGCTCGTGAAACTGTTTCGGCTCATAGTGCGTCAAGCGGCCATCAAAATCCACCTCGAAAAAGGATCCCTGTTCATCAATCGTGGACAATACGCCAAAGTCACCGTTATAGACTCCTTCGCCCTTTTCTTCCGCTGCCGTGGTCCAGGACAGATCATAATCGTTCTTAATCTGCATCACGGCATCCCCTTCGCGGAAATGGCGCTCTCCCACGTCCCACTCACGTTTCGCTTCCCGCGGCGGATTGAGTGCCCGCTGAAGGCGCGTGTTTAAGCTGACCACACCGCATTCGCCGCGTTTCATTGCTGAAAGCACCTGAATGTCCTGAAACGGCGAAAAACCATAGTAGTCCGGAAGGCGGCGCGTGACCAGGTCCTCAATGAGATCGGCCGCATCCCGCGCATTTTTCGTCGGCAGAAAGAAAAAATCACCACCCATCTCATTCGCAACCGGCATCTCTCCATGGCGAACACGGTGCGCATTGCGCACAATGCCGGATTGTTCCGACTGACGATAAATGTGCTCCAATCGCACGGTGGCAATCACGCCGGAGGCGATGAGATCGTGCAGCACATTGCCGGCGCCGACCGAAGGCAGCTGATCCGCATCGCCCACCAGTACCAGACGTGCGGAATCTTTCAGGGCATCCGTTAAATGGGCCATCAGCGGCAAGTCCACCATGCTAAGCTCATCTACAATCACCGCATCCACTTCAAGCGGATTTTCCGCATTGCGCGTCGGGCCGGAAGACTCTTCTCCTCCACGATAGCCCAGCAAACGATGCACGGTCAAGGCTTCTCTGTCCGTCGACTGTTCCAATCTTTTCGCTGCGCGTCCCGTCGGTGCCGCAAGAGCGCTCACCAATCCATTTTGATCAAACAGCTCCAGAATCGCTCGCACAATCGTCGTCTTTCCGGTTCCGGGACCGCCGGTAATCACGACCACGCGTTCCCGCGCTGCCTGAGCAATGGCAGCCTTTTGCAGATCATCTGCCACCAGGCCGATTTTTTCCTCAATTGCAGGAAGATTCACGGTCAATGCTTCTCCGGCATTTTCTCGTAGCAACACGAGGCGCATCGCGACCGCACGCTCCGCCACATCAAAGCGACGCAGATACAGACGCTTTTCGGTCGCATCCCAAACAACACGTTCCTCCACCGTTAACGCAAAAATCGCTTCCGCATAGGAGGCCGGAATGCCTCCCAGCAAACGCTGCAAGCCACGGTCCAATTCTTCCTGCGTCACATAACAGGCGCCATCGGAAAGCGCTGCGTGTTCACAAAAATAGGAAATCGCCGCCTTCGTACGCAGCAACGAATCTTCTTCCACTCCCAACTTTTTTGCGATCGCATCCGCTGTCAAAAACCCAATGCCGTCCACCTGTTCCACCAGCGCATACGGATTCTTTTTTATTTCTTCCATTGCATCCGTACCAAAAACACGCAAGATCTCCTGTGCCGTTTTCGGCCCGATGCCGAGATTTTGCAGCGCCATCATCGTGCGCGAAGACGCCTCCTGTGCAATCAGTGCTTCCTGAATCGCGGCCGCCTTAACGGGGCCGATACCGCGAAGTGTGAGGAGAACTTCCGGTTCCTCGCGCAGAATCGTCAATACGTTGACGCCATATTCGTCCACAAGCTGGGTGGCGCGCTTTTTTCCGATATGCGGAATCGACCCGGAAGAAAGATAGCGAATCAGCTGTTCCGTCGTCGTCGGCTCCACTTTGTGCGCGGTTTTGATCTGCAACTGCTCGCCATATTTGGGATGGAAAACCAACTCGCCCTCCACCTCCAAATCTTCGCCTTCCGCCAACGAAAAAAAAGTGCCCACACAGGTTAAGGGGCCATCCTCTGTGGATAGCGCAAAGACGGTCCACCCGCTTTCTTCATTATGAAAGCGTACGGTGGTAACCGTCCCCTTAACCTGCATAGAACACCTCATTTCGATGTCTTTCAAAAAAGCCGTTCGCAAGAATGCGCAACGTACAAGACGCCCCGCATAAAACGCTCCGCGGCATCTTCACACTCTTGCCGTCACCTTTCGCTCGGATCCCTTCCTATCATTCGACAAAACGCTCGACGTCTGCGCCCAGTCCTTTTAGTTTTTCTTCAAAGCGGTAATAGCCGCGATCCAAATGGTAGACGTTATGCACCTGTGTCTCGCCATCCGCTACCAATCCCGCCAACACCAATGCGGCGCCGGCACGTAAGTCTGTAGCGTTTACCTTTGCCCCGACAAGATGCTCCACCCCGCGAATAATGGCCTCGTTGCCATCCGTCACGATGAGTGCCCCCATCTTATTGAGTTCGTCCACATGCATGAACCGATTCTCAAAGACGGTTTCTTCGACAAAGCTTTGCCCTTTCGCAATGCACATGAGCGCCATAAATTGCGCCTGCACATCGGTCGGAAAACCGGGATACGGCAAGGTACGAATTTTAGTGGCTTTCAACCTGCCGTTCGACTGGACCACTATCGAATCGTCATCGCTTTCTTCAATGCGCACACCCACTTCCTGAATCTTTGCCAAAATCGGTCGGATGTGTGCAGAAAGCACATTCTGCACTTCCACGGTACCGCCGGTCATCGCCGCCGCCACAATAAAAGTCGAGGCCTCAATACGATCGGGAATAATGGTGTGTCGTGCACCGTGCAATTTCTTTACGCCCTGCACCGTAATCGTCGAGGTACCCGCTCCGCGCACTTTCGCGCCCATTTTATTGAGGAAGTTCGCCAAATCGGTAATTTCCGGCTCTTTCGCCGCATTTTCGATAATGGACTCTCCCTTGGCCAGGGTCGCAGCCATCATGATATTTTGCGTTGCGCCCACGGAGGGAAAATCGAGATACACTTTTCCGCCCACCAAGCCGCCGTCCGGCGCCTTGGCGCCCACGGCATCCGGCTCTTCGTCAATCTCCGCACCCAGCGCCTTAAATCCCTTTAAATGCAAATCTACCGGTCTTTTGCCAATATTGCATCCGCCCGGCATCTGGGTAAAGGTTCGACCCAAGCGTGTGAGCAACGGCCCCATGACCACAAAAGAAGCGCGCATGCGGTTCATCAGCTCTCCCGGGGTCACCGTTTTCGTCACCTGAGAGGCATCGATGCGAATGGTTTCCGCATCCAAATACTCCACTTTGACGTCCAGCGCACGCAGCACCTCAATCATCACTTCCACATCCTTCAGCGGAGGCACCTGTTCCAACACGATTTCTTCCGTGCCCAGCAACGACGCGGCAAGAATCGGCAATGCGGCATTTTTCGCACCGCTAATGGTGACACTTCCTTCCAGTGGGCCGCGATTGCGTACGCGAATATATTCCATAAAAACTCCTTACTTCGTTCCGAAAAGGCGGTCGCCAGCATCACCCAAGCCCGGCAAGATATAGGCGTTTTCATTGAGTTCGCGATCCAATGCAGCCATCACGATATCGACATCGGGATGTTTCTCCTGTACCAGCTTTACGCCCTCCGGAGCTCCGATAATGCAGACCGCCGTGATTTTTTTGCATCCCGCCTCTTTGAGAAAATCGATGGACGCTACCATGGATCCGCCCGTTGCCAGCATCGGGTCCAGAACAAAGACATCGCGATTGGAGACATCTTGTGGCAATTTTAGATAATACTGTACTGGAAGATGCGTATCGGGATCACGATATAAGCCGACATGTCCCACTTTTGCCGTTGGAACAATATCCAGGAAAGAATCCACCATGCCCAATCCGGCACGTAAAACCGGAACGATGCAAAGTTTCTTTCCCGCCAGGCGATAGCCTATCGTCGACTCCATCGGCGTCTCCAGTGCATATTCTTCCAATTGCAGATCCCGCAAGGCTTCATATGCCTCCAGTAGAGCAATTTCCTGCACCAGATGACGAAACTCGTTCGTTCCGGTATTTTTATCCCTCAAAATTGATACTTTATGTTGAATCAGTGGATGATCCAATACAACCAGTTTTCCCATCTCGTCCCCCTTTCCGGGCATTTTTCTTCATTCTACCACAGAACCGGCCATAGAATGAAACCCGAAAGCGAGGCTTTACGACACGTGAATAATATTGCCGCCGGCAGCTTTGCGCAACCGATTCATGATGGCGATCCCATAGCCCACAGATTCCACGCCATGGATGAAAATTGCATCGCAATGATGGCGATCCAGCTCACGCATCAGGCGGAAAATGCGCTGTCCCATCGTGTCCATCATACCCTCTGTTCCTAAAGAGCGCACCACAGCGTCTTCGGGAGAAAGCAGCAAAGAGAGTTCCTTCGCCGCTTCTTCAAACACCATAAAGCCGACCCGCTCTCCTTGCGCATGAAGCACATGAAAGTCATCCATCATCCGCGACTTCACGGCTTCCTCCTTGCCCATATAAACCGTCACACGGGCACGCGGCGCGTAGTGACGATACTTCATGCCCGGCGACTTCGGCGGAGGAAGCGTCTGCAACGAGGGAGCCTTTTCTGCCGGTGCGGAAATACGGTTATCCCCCACAAGTGCCGGATCCAAATAGATGCCGGGAAAAAACGTATCCAACATGCTCGGAGGATAGTAGCCCGGACGCAAGATCACCGCAGGATCCTCGGTTAAATCCACCACCGTGGATTCCACGCCAATATCACACGCCCCACCATTGAGAATCAGCGGAATACGCCCGTCCATATCCTCCAGCACGTCCGAGGCCGTGGTCGGACTCGGGCGCCCGCTGCGATTCGCCGAAGGCGCTGCAATGGGCGTGTTCGCCTGCGCAATCAACGCGCGTGCGACTTCACTGGTCGGCATGCGGATGGCAACGGTCGAGCCCCCGGCCGTCACGCGATCCGGAACACGTTCCGATTTCTCAAAAATAAACGTAATCGGGCCGGGCCAGAGACGTTGCAACGCGCTGTAGTGCGCCGGTAAGACGTCCTTTACCAACGGATCCAACATATCGAGCGTAGCAATGTGCAGAATGAGAGGATTGTCTTGCGGGCGCCCTTTCGCTGCAAAGATTTTCGCTACCGCCGCATCATTCAGACCGTCTGCACCTAAACCGTAGACCGTCTCCGTCGGAAACGCCACCAGCTCACCGCGGCAAATCCATTTGGCCGCTTCGACGATGGCCGGAGCATCGGCATGAAGAGCAGGCAATACCTTTGTCGTATAGTGGAACTCGCTCGGCGCATCCTGTTCTGCGTTCCACTCCTGATCCGCAAAGCGACTCATCGTATCTTCTCCTTTGCCCGTCCGATGGCAGCTGTCAGCTTCGGCACAAGCTGCTTTTTACGAGAAAGGAGCCCCACACCCAAAAAGCAATTCTTTTCCAGGCTTGCATGAAATTCCTCTGCAATCTCCTTTGCATGGGCGCCGTCCACAAAAATCAGCGAATTTTCGGCAAAGATATCCGTCACCACCAGAAGATACGTATCCAATCCCTGTTCACGACGCAGCTGCTGCATGGTTTCCATCAGATCCGATTCCATATCCACCAAGCTTTGACTGTTTAACGTGAACACCTGCGCAACCTTGACCTTCTCTCCTTCGATATCAAACGGCTTGACATCCGCTGTCAGAAGATCGATCGGGTCTTTTCCCGTTAAATCGGTGCCCGCACGGAACATGGCCATGGCGTATTCTTCAACATTAATGCCGGCAATAGGAGCGAGACGCTCCAAGGCCAGACGATCCAGTGCCGTGGTAGTCGGCGAGCGCAGCAACAGCGTATCGGAAATGATGGCGGAACACATCATGCCGGCAGCCGCGCGTGAGGGACGAACCCCCTGCTCAAAGTACATCTGTGAGATAATCGTTGCGGTACAGCCTACCGGCATCACGCGAACATAAATGGGACTTGGCGTATTGACGTTTGCCACGCGATGATGATCAATAATCTCCAGAATATCGGCGCGGTTCAAGTCGAGAACAGATTGGGTGGACTCATTGTGATCGACCAGCACAATTTTTTTCTTAGGCGTGTTGATCAAATGGTATCGACTGATGGATCCCACTACACGTCCCTGCCCATCCAACACCGGATAGGAGCGAAAACGCGTCGTTGCCATCATTTCACGCACTTCATCCAAATATTCCGACTGATGAAAAGTCACAAGCCCTTCCGAGGTCATAAGAAAGCGCACCGGAACTGCCTGTGGCAAGAGACGCGCGGTTGAATAGGTGGAATTGGGCGTGCGCAATACCGTCACACGGTAGGTCTTGCACAGCTCCTCCATGCCTTCCGCCAGCTTCGCATTGTTGGTCAGAATGATGACCGAAGCGCCGATACGTATGGTTTCTTCCTGTGCTTTGGTACGATCGCCCACCACGACAATGTCATTTTCCCCAATCACTTCATTAATATGGTCCATGGCATGAATATGAATCGATCCGGTGCGTTCCCGCGGATGTTCGGGCATGTACACGATCTGTCCGGAAAGGACTTCGACAATATTTTCCAGCGGTGTATCCGATCGACCAAGAATGTTGTCATTCCATGCCGTCGCATAGGAATTTGTAATATTGGAAAGAGAAATCACCCCGATGAGCTTTTGATCATCATCTACGATGGATAGGGAGTTCTGATGGTTCTCTTGGATGATCTGTGTCGCGCGCGCCAATGTGGTCAAGGGCGAAATGCCATAGCTGGTATCGATGTCGATTTCGGATAGTTGCGCCTGCATCGTATCGCGAAATGCCGGCGCCTTCAGGCCAAAATAGCGCAGCGCAAATTGCGTTTCCGCGTTCACGTCCCCCAATCGAATCGGAATGGCTTCATAATCGGTTGTTCGATTTTTCAATTCGGCATACGCAATCGCCGAACAAATGGAATCGGTATCCGGGATTTGATGCCCAGAAATATACAGAATCTCTTTTCCTCCCACGCTACTCCTCCTCTTCCTGCTGCGGCACAGGATCTCCATCGCCTTTTTCCGCCTTCTGCGGCACGTCGACGCCGGTCGTCTCTTCTTCGTGTAAAGCAGGCTTTCCATTTTCGACAAGCGTTCTGTTCAACAGCTCCATAAATTCTTCGCCGGTAATGGTCTCACGTTCCAAAAGGAATGCAGCGATCGCGTGCATTTCGCTGTCATTCTCTTTTAGAATTGTCAACGCTGTCTGATGCGCCTTCTTCAATATTTCCGCTACGCGCTGATCCACGTCGGCCGCCGTGGCATCCGCGGCCATCAACGACGTATCCTGACTTAAATAGGGACTATTCACTGTCTCCAGTGCCATAAAGTCAAAATCCTCGCTCATGCCGAAGCGAGTAACCATCGCACGCGCCATTTTTGTAGCGCGCTCAATATCATTCGAGGCGCCCGTCGTTTTTGTCTGAAACACCAGCTCTTCCGCGCTTCGTCCACCCGTTAACGTAACGATCTCTCGGAAAATATCCTCGTGCGTCATTATGACCTTTTCTTCTTCATCCACCTGCATGGTATAGCCTAAGGCGCCGGACGTACGGGGGATAATCGTTATTTTCGTGACGGGAGCGGTACCCTTTTGAATCGCGGCAACCAACGCATGACCCACTTCATGATACGCGATGATCTGCTTGTCGCGATCCGTAATCACCGCATTCTTTTTCTGCTGTCCGGCAATGACGGTTTCCACCGATTCAATCAGGTCTTCCGTTGTGACAGCATCGCGTCCTTCGCGTACGGCTCGCAAGGCACCTTCGTTAATGATATTCGCTAAATCTGCTCCGGAAGTTCCTGCCGTCATTTTGGCGACTTGTCGGAAGTCCAGCTTCTCGTCGGTCTTAATCTTTCGGGCATGAACACGCAGGATGTCTTCTCGTCCCCGAATATCCGGCAATTCTACCCGAATTTGGCGATCAAATCGTCCCGGACGCGTCAGCGCACGATCCAAAATTTCCGGACGGTTGGTCGCGGCCAAAATGACCACCCCGCTGTTCCCCTCGAATCCGTCCATTTCACTCAACAGCTGGTTAAGCGTCTGTTCACGTTCATCATTTCCACCGATGCCGGCAGTATCGCGACGCTTGCCAATTGCGTCAATTTCATCGATAAAGACGATGCACGGGGCTTTTTTCTTGGCTTCTTTAAAAAGATCCCGCACTTTTGCCGCACCCATTCCTACGAAGAGTTCCACAAACTCCGAGCCGGAGATGGAGAAAAACGGGACATGCGCTTCCCCGGCTACCGCCTGTGCCAACAGGGTTTTACCGGTTCCCGGCGGGCCGACCAGCAGAACGCCTTTCGGCGAAACCGCGCCGATGGCACGGTATTTTTCCGGATTGGCGAGGAAGTCCACCACTTCCAAAAGCGAGTCCTTCGCCTCATCCTGACCGGCTACATCTTCAAAGCTTTTTCCACTCTTGGCCTTTACATAAACCTTGGCATTGGATTTCCCAAAGCTCATCGCACCGGAGCCTTGCATTTGCGTGATAATACGACGCCCCATGTACCACAAAAACGCTAGGGGTATGACAAAGGTTAGCAGAAAGCCCAGCAGTGGGTTCGGTGTTGTCGGAATTTCTGCGCTGTATTCCACGCCTTTTTTATCCAGCAGCGCCGTTAATTCCTCGCTTTGCCAAGGACCGGTCTTCATTTTGACCGTATCCCCTTTTTGTCCCTTCACCTCGAACGTATAGCCTGTCGCGCTCTTCTGTACTTTGTTCACCTGCCCTTCCTCGACCAGCTTAGTAAAGGTGGAATAAGGCACTTCCTTGACACGCGACTCACGAATCATCGGGCTGATGATGAGTTGAATGATCAACAGCACGACAAATACGGCTAAATAGTAATAAATAATCGGCTTTTTTTTGTTGTTTCCGTCTGAATTCACCGCACACCTCTTTCATGTATTCATTTCCCCATGGTGTTACCCTTTTTTCCCCACCGGGAATGGATTTTATAAGTATACGGTGAAATTGTGAGAATAACTTGTTTCTTTCACCTTGCCGTCGTCCGGGTCCTGCCGGCGAATTGCAGTTGATTGCAGGGTGGACGTGATATACTGTGAACGTGAACCCGAAAAACCGATCCGGAAGGGAGCAACGTATGGCAGCAAACGATTTGCGTCACAAGGGATTTGCAGAAAGACGTGAAGCGGCACTGGAAAAAATTCTCCATCTTGATCCATGGCTGAGCAATTATCGAAATGATCTGAAGCTTCGTATGGACAATCTGGAGACCAAGCGACGCCTTTTGTTGGGTGAAAAGGGAACGCTGCGTGAATTTGCCAATGGTCACCATTATTATGGTTTTCACCGCACGGAAACCGGCTGGGTCTATCGCGAATGGGCTCCTGCCGCACATCTATTATTCTTAGTGGGCGATTTTAACCAATGGGAGCGCTACACGCATCCACTGCACCGCAACGAGCATGGCGATTGGGAAATTCGTCTCGAAGGTCACGATGCCCTCAAGCACGGCCAACGTGTCAAGGTCATGGTGCAATATGATTACGAAGATCACTTTAAGATTCCCCTCTACTGCCGCCGCGTTGAGCAGGAAGTGCATGCCGACGGGTCCGTTGACTGGATGGGCATCATTTGGGAACCAGAAGAAAATTATGTTTGGGACGATCATGACTTTAAGCCTGCCAAGGGCGCGCCGCTCATTTACGAAGCGCATGTCGGTATTGCGCAGGAAGAGGGCGTCATCAGTTCCTTCCGTCAATTCGTAGAATTTACGTTGCCGAAAATCAAACGTGCAGGCTATACAGCAGTTCAACTGATGGGCATCATGCAACATCCGTACTACGGTAGCTTCGGCTATCATGTGTCCAATTTCTTTGCCGTATCCAGCTGGTTCGGTACGCCGGATGATTTCAAATATCTCGTTGATTCCGCTCATCAACTCGGTTTGAGCGTATATATGGATCTCGTCCATTCCCATGCCGTTAAAAACACAGCGGAGGGCATCAACCGCTTTGACGGCACGCAAGAGCAATTCTTCCTTCCCGGCGAGGCGGGCCTCCACCGCGCTTGGGATTCCATGTGCTTTGATTATGGCAAGCCCGAAGTGTTGCACTTTCTGCTGTCCAACCTGAAATACTGGCTGGAGGAGTATCACCTCGACGGTTTCCGCTTTGATGGAATCACGTCCATGCTTTTTCAGGACCACGGCTTGGGCACCTCGTTTGATTCGTACGACAAATACTTCTCGCTTAATACGAACATTGACGCCGTTTCCTACCTCACGTTGGCCACCCAGCTGGTACATGAAATCAAGCGCAATGCGGTACTCATTGCGGAAGATATGAGCGGCATGCCGGGATTATGCCTCCCTCCGGAAAGCTGCGGCATCGGCTTCGACTATCGCCTTTCCCTCGGCATTCCCGACCTCTGGATTAAGCTCATGCAGACGAATGATTATGATTGGTCCATGCACAAAATTTACTATGAGTTGACGACCCGTCGTCCCAAAGAGAAAAAAATCGCCTACACCGAGAGCCATGACCAGGCATTGGTTGGCGACAAAACCTTGTTCTTCTGGCTGGCAGACGAGCAGGCCTATTGGCACATGCGTAAAGACGATGACAATTACATCATCGATCGCGCAATTGCGTTGCATAAAATGATGCGCTTCATTACCTTAACCACAGGGCAAGACGGTTACCTCAATTTTATGGGCAACGAATTCGGGCATCCCGAATGGATTGATTTCCCTCGCGAAGGAAACGACTGGAGTTTCCATTATGCCCGTCGCCAGTGGCATCTCATGCTCGATGAGGAGCTGAAATACAGCTATCTCTCCAACTTTGACCGCGATATGCTGCAATTTGCAAAAAAAGAGAAGGTATTCGGTGCGCAGGGACTGCAATATATCCGCATCTACGAGGATCGCAAAATTATTGTGTACCGTAAAAACAATCTGCTCTTTGTCTACAATTTCCATCCTCAGAACTCCTATGAAAGCCTGCGCTTTCCGGCCAATGAAGAAGGCACCTATCGTGTTGTGTTTAGTAGCGATCGGAAAAACTACGGCGGCTATGAGCGCATTCCGGAAGACGTTCTCTACCACACCGAGCCCATGGATGATATCGACTGGAAGCAGGGCCTGACTCTTTATCTTCCCAGCCGGACCTTGATCGTTCTTAAAAAGCTTCCTCCCGAAGAAGAACAGGTCATCGATCTGGACGTGGAGGAACCGGAATCGCTTCCAATGGATGAAAAAGAACAACAGGCCATTGACCAGATGCGCCGCGCAGAAAAGATGGCCCGGCAAGCGTTGCGTGCAGCGAAATCCAAAAAGAAATAAAAAATGGTGCGAAAGCGCATTTTCAGCGTTCCTTCCCCATTGCTTGTGCAAAGCGCGACTGATGCGTGCGTAAAAGCAGTGCAATCACCAGGCCCTTGCCCAGGCTCGTTAGACTCATGCCGACCCAAATACCATAGGCGCCAAACGGCCGCATCAAGAGCAATCCCAGCGGAATGCGAAGAAGATTGAAAGCCACTGAGTTGATTGCCGGCGGCAAGCTTTTGCCGAAGGCATTGAAGCATGCGGTCACGGCGGACTCAAAGGCAATAAACGGCTCCGATATGGAGAAAATCAAAAGATACATGCCACCCATAGCGATCGCATCGGCTTGTCCGGGCAAAAAAAGCGAGAAGATCGTACGCCCAAAGAACAGAAACAGCAACATAATGGCAAGTCCTATCGACGTCATCAGGCGAATTCCCGTTCGCATGATCGTGTTCACGCGCTGTCTTTGTGCATCGCCGCCGCGCTCCGTCGCTCCAATGTTTTGCGCCATCATGGAGGTTAATGCCGCGCCGAATCCATCGGCGGTCATCCAGTTGAGGCTTTCCAGCTGGGATCCGATCGTTGTGACGGCAACAGCAAGAGCACCGATGCCAGCGAGCATGCGACTGAGCATTAAGTTAATGAGGCAAAATGTGCCAATCAGAAGCGTCACGGGAAGGCCGATGCGAACCATCTCGGACGCAACCGAGCGCTTCATCGGTGAGAAAAAGCGTATGCGTTGCAAGACTGCGAGCGGATTTTCCGAAAAGGTCGTCTGCTTACCGATGCGTAAAGCGGCCAGCCGAAAAAGGATAAATACGCCGACCTGGGCAAGTGTCGTCGCCCATGCCGCGCCTTCTACGCCAAGGGCCGGGAAGGGACCGATTCCCACGATGAGCAAGGGATCCATAATCACATTGAAAAGTAAGCCACAAAAATTAATCCAGAACGCACTGCGGGAGTCGCCAAAACTCTGAAATGCCTGTGCATAGGAAAAGTGCAGCATCTTAAACAGCATCCCGAGAAAAACAATGCGGCCATAACGCATGGCTACCCCTGAAATAGTGGGGCCAAGGCCATAAAAATGCACAAAGGCGGGAAGCATAGCCTGGGCGAACAAAAAAAATCCAATGGAAGCAATAGACGCTACCTGAAACCCGGTGGAAAGCATGCCGGCCAGGGTTTCTTCGTCTTTCCCGGCACCATAATTTTTAGCCGTCACGACGCCCAGACCGGTGCGCACACCGGTAGCAATGGCGTCGGCCATCCACGTTACAAAGCCGATCATGCCAATGCCCGCCACGGCGTCGCCCGAAGCAACCTGTCCCACCCAAAAAAGATCGGTGAGCGTATACACCGTTGTAAAGAGAGATGTCATGACAAAAGGAGCCGCGAACCGCACAAGCAACGGTAAAATCGGCCCCTCGAGCAAATGTAAGGGTTGTTGTTTCCTATTCATCGCGTGGTCGCTTATAGCACATGAACATCCACGCGGCGGCAAGTCAATCCTAAAATCGCTTCCACTTCCTGGCGTACCGCTTCCTGCACATCGCGTACAACGTTGATAATCACGCGATCCTTGTCCACCATGATAGAAAGCTCGGTGGTCAACGCGCCATTTGTCGTTTCCGTGAGAATATAACGCTCATAGCCACGACGAAGCGTTCCCGATTCCGGATCAAAGCCGGCGACCGCCAACACGCCGTCCACCTCGGCAGCCCGAAGTGCGAGCATCTGATCAATCACGCGATTGGACACCAGACAGCGTCCTCCTTCAAACTCTTTCATTGTTCTCCTCCCGTTTCGTCCACACCGAAGTACGTCTTCGGTCGCACGCGGCGCATCCTTAAAACGCCTGTTCCCTCGCCCATTCCTCCGTTTGCCAGCCGGCAAAGGAATATAAAAATTCGTCTGCTTCGAAGCGAATGGCATCTTCATCCTGGTCATAACCTTCGTCCTTGACGCCCACGGTGTGGCAGCCTACTTCCCTTGCCGCACGTAACGCCAACAGGGCATCATCAAAAACCACAAGCTCTTCGGGGCGAATGCCGAAGCGCTCGGCCGCCACGGTGAAAAATCGCGCGTCGCTTTTGTCAATGTCGATGGCGGATGAGCTGAGCACAAAGGAAAAATGGGAGCGCAGCTTGGTCGTATCCAGTGCCAATTCACAGAGCTCCTCCGGCGTCGCCGAGCCGATGGCCATGGGAATGCCCAGTCCCTGGAGAATATCAAGCATTTCCCGCACGCCTTCTTTCGGCGTGACGGTCGTCGCATAAAACTGCTCCATCGCCTCCAGCGCAGCCTGTCGAAGGGCGGTCGCATCTAAATCCAGCTGCAGACGATCATTCAGATAGTCGACAACACCCTGGCTGCCCGCGGTGAGCAGCAGTTCGTAATCCACCTCGTCTTTGTCTACGCCCTGCTCGCGCAAATAGCCCATTTCCGCTTCATACCAAGCTCTTTGTGAATCCAACAGCGTGCCGTCCATATCAAATAATATGGCTTTCATCCGTCCTCCTGTATGTTCTGCGTCAATCGCTGCATTGACGTTTTAACCCTATGTGGTAACTTTTTTCCAGTATACCATAGAAAAAAGTGCCCGCGCCGCCGAAGCAGCACGGGCATCTTTTAGATTGTTTCTCTTCTGGCGTTTGGTGCCTTACAGTTTGATTTCGCCCACCAATTCTTTTCCGTTAAAGAAATTGATGATATTCTCAGCAGCCATCGTGCAGACGGCCGACTCGCATTCATTGGTCTTGACAGCAAAGTGCGGCGTCAACACCACGCGTTCATGCTTGAAGAGCGGGCTGTCGGGATCGCACGGTTCTGTCTCCGTCACGTCGAGACCGGCACCGAAGATTTTATTTTCGTCGAGAGCGCGAATGAGAGCTTCTTCATCCACAATCGGACCGCGTGCGCAGTTCAGCAGCACAGCTGATTCCTTCATGATGTCAAATTGGTGATCGCTGATCATATGACGTGTTTCGTCCGTAAGCATTAAGTGCAGTGTGACAAAATCGGCCACTTTCAGGACCTCATCCACAGTATCAACATAGGTTACACGGTCGTCATTGCGTTTTACATACGGATCATACACAACCACCTTCATGTCGAAGCCGTTCATGCAGATGTCGCCGATCGCGCGACCGATGCGGCCATAGCCCAAAATACCGAGGGTTTTTCCCTTAATCGAATAGCCCATCGGGGTGTTGGCACGTGCCGCCCAGCCTTCCTTCTGATAACGGCGGGAAGACTGTGCAATCTGCAGCGCAACGGTCATCATCAAGCCAACCGTAAATTCAGCAACAGCCTGGCCATTGGCACCCGGCGTTGTCGTCAAGGTGATTCCCTTCTCTTTCAGCAGTGCCAGCGGATAGTTGTCATAGCCGACACCATGATTAGAAATAATCTTTAGATTCTTTGCTGCATTGATAACTTCTTCCGGAATTTCCGCAATGCGAATGAGAGCCGCGTCCACGTCGGCAAACTCTTTGACCATGGTCTCGGTGTCGGTCAAATTCTTAATTTTGCTCCAAATTACCTCATAGCCGGCATCTTCCAGCTTCTTAATTCCGTCCGGATGGACTTTTTCCGTTACCAATACTTTCGTCATTTCGCTCCCCTTTCGTGCATACGTTATCTTGTTCCTGCTCGGCGTAAAAAATCGTCCGCAATCGGACGGTCTATGACATTCTTACGTTAGCATGTTGTCCCATGCTTGTCAAACGTTGTCCTAACTCTGAGGATTTGCTTCTCTTTGCAACGCTTTTTTATGGCATACGTCCATGCCAAGAGCCCCCAACGGTGCGGTAAGCACAATGCCCATGACCGCAACGGATAAAACAATTTTTCCGCATGCCAATCCTGCTGTTAAGGGAACCGCCCCGATAGCCGCTTGGACCGTTGCCTTTGGCAAATACGCTAACACACAAAAAACTCTTTCTTTTTTTGACAAAGGAGTGGCTGCTGTGCTTAACCATACCCCCAGAGCACGGAAAAGCAGAGCGGATACAATGACTAAAACAGCCGAAAAGCCGGCTTGAACGGTATAACGAATATCCACCGCCGCACCGACAAGTACAAAGAGAATCACTTCCGCTGCCAGCCATAATTTGCCGAATTTATCCGAAAGACGCTTGGATACAAAGCCTGTGCTTTTATTTTTCATCATGATCGCCATGCTCATAACTGCCAGCAGCCCTGATACCGCCACCTTTCCAGCAAGCCAAACTTCAACTGCCATCAAGAGAAACGCGACAGCCATCACAATGATCACCTTTGTGCTGTTGCGGATATAGCGTTTGCGCACATAAGCCGTTTCAAAAAATACATACAATGCATATCCCACCAGAAGGCCTAATGAAATCCCCATGACAATGGAAAGAGGAATGTTCAAAAAATCTATAGCATGAGCGCTACCTCCCTGCGCAATACCTAAAAAAGTCGTGAATAGGACAATCACAAAAATATCATCACAGGAAGCACCTGCCATCAACATTTGTGGTATACCTTTTTCGGTTCCGTATCCATGCTCCATGTAATAAACCATACGAGGAACCACCACCGCCGGAGAGACAGCTGCCAATACCGCTCCCATCACCGCCGCTTCCACATGCGTGATGCCGAGAAGCATTGGAGCAAGAAGAACATAGCCTAGGATTTCAAAAGACGCCGGAACGAAAGATAATAAAACCGCCGGGCGACCAACTTTTATTAAATCTTTTACATCAAGCGATAATCCCGCTTTCAACAAAATGATGATCAAGGCCAATCTGCGAAGTTCTGCGGAAATGGACAGAACGGATGGATCCAGAACATTCAAGACATATGGTCCTAAGACAATACCGGTAATCAGCATTCCGATGATACGCGGCAGCCGCAACAGCTGACAGATCCTTGCCATGGTCAACCCGACAAGAAAAATATAGGCTAATGACGTCAACATGGTTTGCTGTCCTTACGCATTCAGAATTTCGATCTGACAGGCTTTCATGGCTTCCAGCGCCGTTTGGTGCGATTCCGGCGTAACGCCGGCACACCCCCTTGCATCCACCTTGATCGGAATTTCCGGAAAAAAGGCTTTGATGAGCAGCGCATTGGAGATAACGCAAATATCGGTATCCAATCCCAAAAGCGTAATGGAGGAGATCCGTTCCCGATCATCCAAATCCGAAAGAATGGCCGGTAGCGAAGCCGCACCGAAGGTGACCTTGTCGATGGGCTCTGTCTGACGAAGTGCTTCCAGTGCCGGATGAATCTTCCACCCGGAGGTGCCGCGAACGCAATGGGCAACCGGAAGATTTCGGCCTTCCTGTGTTTCCAGATAATTCTCGCGATGCGTGTCGCGGGTAAAAAGAACACAGCCCTGAAAGTCTTTCACGCGCTCCACCACATAGGGAACAACCGCCTGTGCGGCCGCCGAACCCAGAGCACCGTCAATAAAATCGTTTTGCATATCAATTACCAAGAGAATATCTTGCATTGCTCATCCTTTTCTACGGTATCCTTTGTACCGAACATGCCCTATTTCCCACAAAGAACGAAGCGCTCCCTGCAGAGCGCACATCCTATTGCCTCACAAATCCCATTTTCTCGCAAATTTTATTTCCCTATAAATAGAAATAGTAGCCGCTAAAATGAACGATGGCTGCCGCCAGAACAAAGAGGTGCCAAACGACATGGTGATATTGCCAACGCTTCATGCGATAAAACACCGTCCCGACAGAGTACAGCACGCCCCCGGACAAAACGAGAGCAAAGAGCGGCCATGGTCTTTCCGTCAGAAGAAAGCGCAGAAGAAAAAGGCCCATCCAGCCCATTCCGATATAGAGCAGCGTGGATATGCCTTTGAGGCGATCATATTGACGAAAAGTCGCCACTTTGAAGATCGTCCCGCCGAGGGCAAGCAGCCAAATAGCAACCAACAAAGCCGTTCGCTCCCACCCCTGCATCAGCAAGAGAATGGGCGGCGTAAAACTTCCTGCGATGAAAAGGAAGATGCTGACATGATCAAAAATACGAAGCACCATCTTGACACGCGGAAGGGACACCGCATGATACAGCGTGCTCGCCAGAAAAAGAAAGAAGAAACAGCCGCCATAAATGGCATAGGCAACGACACCAACAAGTTTCCCCGCCCTTACAGCGCGGATGAGCAACAAAACTAAAAAGAGGAGGCCCATCACGATGCCTAACGCATGCGTTATCGCGTTCCACGGTTCCATTTTCTTTTCTTCCGAAGAAAGGGTCGGTGCAGAAGGTGTTTGTTGACGATTGGAAAAAGTGGTCATCGCATTTCCTTTCTGAATTGCCAACCCAATTATAGCGTAGCGAGGAAAAAAGTGTTACCATGGGAATGTCCTCGTCGTGCGGCTGTAGTTCAATGGTAGAACACCGGCTTCCCAAGCCGGATGCGCGGGTTCGATTCCCGTCAGCCGCTTTTTTATACGTTTTTTGTCCTTCATAAAAAGCGGCGCTCCTTCACGCCTTTCCGTGGAGGAGCGCCGTTCTTTGCAAAAGCGAGAGGCATCTTACTTATTCTTCTTCTGACCGCTCAATTTTTCTGCTTTTTCCGCTTTCTCTTTTTCCGTTGCTCCCTCTTCATGCATCTCAATCGGCTTTTCGTCGTTGATAGCATGGTTGATGTAGAAGTCGGTATTGCGTTCGTTGCGATTCATCTGGTTGTTATTGGCTTCCATCGCCTCATCATTCATTTGATCAATTTTTTTGTTGTCCATAACAGATCCTTTCTATTCCGATGTTCTTGTCCCTATGTCTCCTGCATTCCGCTTCTTTTACGTACCGCTTCCCTTGGATCCCGCTTCTCCACCATCCCACTTTCGTGAATCGGCGTACCTTACAATTCGTCAGGCGTCGGCGTCTCGGCCGGAGGTTCCAATTTTTGTCCGCACTCGGGACAAAAACGGGCTTTTTCCGTTACCGGATGACCGCATTTCGGGCATTTCGAAGAGTTGTCCGGCTTTTTCGTGCCGCACTCCGTACAGAATTTGCCACTATTTTGCGTCCCGCATTGTGGGCAAGTCCAAGAAGCAGAAGCTGTCGCTGCACCGGTCGCTGCACCAACAACAGTGGTCTCTACGCCAGCATTCCCCTGAACCGCTGACGGATCCGTATTTCCCGTTGAAGGTGTCGCGGGAACAGGCGCTGCAGCTTCTTTTCCCTGACCCGCTTGCTGCTGACGAATCTGCTCCGCATTATTCTGCGAGAAGGTACCGAAGCCGCCGCCGATAGTCGACATACCTACGCCCATGCCGAAGAAACCCTGACCGGCGCCGGCCTCGTTGCTGCCGGCGGATTCGAGGCCTCTGGCAATAGAGCCCTGCACATAGCCTTCGCGAATGGAGGCGTCGGAAAGCATGGCACCCTGGTTTCGCATGTTGATGAGCTTCTGCGATTCTTCATCATACGAAATCGAGGCGATGGCAACGGATTCCACCTGGAAGCCGCGCAATGCCTGCCATTTTTCATCCAATACGTCCTGCATGTATTCCGCCAGCTGATCGCCACGGGAAAGCACAAACGAAATGCGTTCCCCATCCGCACTCATCTTGTTAAGTGCCGTCTGAAAGGCGGTAAGAAACTCATTGCGATACTGTTCGCTCATGTCAGCGACATCAATGCTGGAATCCGCGTCATGATCCGCCACCTGAATATAGAATTTCAGCGGATCCGTGATGCGAATGGTATAGGAACCATGTGCGCGCAGGAACAACTCGGCATTATAGAAATTATCGTAATAATTGACCGGCGCCGGCGTACCAAATTTCAAGCCGCGCACTTCCTGCATATTCAGGAAATACGTCGTTTGCTTATACGGCGTCGACCCGGAGAAACGCACACGATTAAAGGTTTCCTTCAACGAATCACCCAGTTCGCCGTTGAAGAGCGAGGGCATCGACGAATTATCCACTTTGAAATAGCCGGCCTCACCGGAATAATCGATGACTTTTCCGCCATCCACAAGAAGCATGAACTGGCCTTCCTTGACCTGGATGAGCGAACCATTGGAAATGGTATCGGCTGTTCCCTTCTTGTTGCTGTTGCGCGGATCATTTTTACGGACGACAACGCCCGGCGCCGTGATGGTGGTTGGCCCCATGTAGTCCGATTCATAGACCTCCAGCCATTCATCGCCCAAGCCGCCGCCGATTGCACTGGTAATCGCGCGAATAATGCCCATTCCTGCCTCCTTCGTTCGATGTGTTCTTTAGCGTAAATCGCGTGTCTTCTTCGTATGAAGTCTTCGGGCGGTATTCGTTTCGAACCACGATAGGTCCGCCCACGTTTTGACGCCCATCTGTCGGCATCAATGTTTCACACCCAAATTTACTATACCCGAAGTATTTATCTTATTTCTTCGTCGAACGATTTTTACCATATTTTTCCCGGATCTTTTCTTTGAACTCGGCGCCATTGTAGACTTTGACGTCCGGGCGGTACTTTTCTGCCAAGCGGACAATGCGTTTGCGCTCGGATGTCGGAAACATCGCGCGCATCGTAACGTCACCGCGGGTAAAATAGAGCATCGTCGTTTCCGGATGATCCTCCAATTTTTCGTAGGTAACGGTGTCAATCTCTTCCCACGGAGTCACGCGATGATTGGACAGGATGTACATGTTCGAAAACTGCTCAAAGCCCCGGCCGGTCACCGCCGCATAACGCTTTGTGGTCACCGCGAGCAGCACAAGCACGCCGAGCACCAAAGAAATCCGATATTTCGTAAAGACCCCCAAGCCAATGCAAAAAAACACCAGCAAAAAGGCATACGGCATCACCCATTTCTTACGAGAATAGAGTTGTCTCATCTCGATTGCCTCGTGGTCACGACGCCACGGACGATCTTTTTCTAAAAACGACTTCATTTCGATGATCCCTTCTTTTGTTACAGATTCGCCCTTCGTAGAATGCGAAGGCGCGCCATGCTGTCAGCCTTAACGGCTCGGCACCAGGCGCGCCCTTGCATTTCTGTTCAAGATCTCCTCAAGAGAGTACGAATCTATTCAGGAGAGGAGTATTCCTTATTTTACGCGCGGAGCACGGCCAGCCTGGCGCATTTCTTCCAGCGCCTTGAGAGCTTTAGCATGTGCTTCTTCCGGTGCTTTCGCGACTTTGCCCTGACGGGTATGACCAAACAGGTTCGTGAAGGAACCGTCTGCCCAGAAAATGTTACGGCCAAAGAGCGAGGTGACCACAGCATAAATCGGGTTCAGCAGGTTGACGAACGCAAACGGGAAGTAGTAAAGCGGGTTTACGCCCAAGGTTCTCATCTGATACGCGCCGCAAGCCGTCCACGGGAACATAACAGCCCAAAGCGTACCGGCATCTTCCAACGTTCTCGAGAGCATGTTACGGCCTAAGCCGAGTTCATCATATTTATCAGCATAAAGCGGGGCCGGAACACCAATGCCCAAGAACTGGTCGCACATAGCGGCGTCGCAGAAAATCGAGGTGGCCATCGTGGTGAAGAGTAGGCCGGGGATGCTGTTGATTCTCTTCTTCAGCTTACCGAACAGACGCTCCACAATGCCGCAGCGCTCCAGAGCGCCACCGAAAGCAACCGCCAAAAGAATCAGGTTAACTGTCCACATCTGGTTGTTCATACCACCCTTTGCGAGCGCCTTGTCCAGGAACTCATTTCCGGTCTCAATGGTCGGGCCGTAGTGCAGGACGGAGAAGATGTTGCCCAGGGTGTCGCCGCCTTGGAAAATGAGAGCGAAGAGAACGCCGGTGGCAACGGAAATCAACACGCCGGGGAGTCCCGGGATCCGCAGTAAGCAAACCGCGATGATGACGAGAATCGGCAGCATAACCAGCGGGTTGGTGTTGAAGTGTTCGGCAATCGCCGTACGAATGCCTTCTGCAATCGAAGGATCATAGCCAGCAACCGAGCCGCTGGAGAAACCGATGAGGGTGTAAAGAATCAACGAAATAAGAAGTACCGGGAACGTGGTGGAAACCATAGCCGTAACGTGGTCAAACAGACCTGTCTCGGCAACGCCGGCAGCGAGGTTCGTCGTGTCCGACAACGGAGAGAATTTATCACCGACATACGCGCCGGAGATAACCATACCGGCGGTGATGGCCGGATTCATGCCTAAGCCTTCGCCGATGGTCATAAACGCAATACCGATGGTGGCGGTGGCGGTCCAAGAGGAGCCACAGGCCAAGCCGACGATGGAGACGAGGACGCAGCCTACCGGAAGGAAGAATTGCGGCGTCAAAAGATCCAAGCCGTAATAGATAACCGTAGGAATGGTGCCCGACATCATGAAGGACGAAACCAAAAGGCCGACGGTCAACAGGATCAAGATCGCTTCCAGCGTGGCGTCAATACGGTTCATAATGCCTTCCAACATATCTTGGAAAGTGTGACCACAAATAAATCCGATAATGCAAGTGACAACCAAAGCAACAACCAGGGGCATGTGTGCCGCGTCATACTGTTCGTCACTGAAGGCAAAAACATAAACCATCAAGCCGACCATGACGAGAATCGGGATAATTGCCTCAAAAACGCTTGGCAACCGCACTTCCCGTTTTGTAGTGGTGCTCATAAGCACTCCTTTCTTTTTCCCCGCAGGGATTTTTGGAATCGTTTGCGAACGTTTTCCACGTACGTTTACGATTTCCGTTGCTGAGGCAACGCCTCTCCGCTGCCAATTGGTAGCGGAGTCCGCCCCGCAAACGCGAGGCGGTTTGTCGCTGACCTACTCATTTATTCCTCAACAAGAAGGATTATATCGTGAAAAAGGAAACTTTTGGCAAAAGCGGTGGCACTTAGAACAGTTTCGCGACCGCAGCTTTCACTTTTTCCTCATCAGCAAGATACGGAATGGTAATGTGGGCATCCGGATGTTTCTTATTGAACGCTACGGCAACTTCCATGGCATGTTCGTTGCGTGCCCAGTTACGGCGGGCAACGCCACCAATAACATCCCAAGAGAGCGAGAGACGAATGATTTCATCGACGCGATCGGAACCGTCCAAAACGAGGCCGAAACCACCGTTGATCGCTTTGCCGATGCCGACGCCGCCGCCATTATGCAGAGCGATCAAGCTCATGCCGCGCGCAGCGTTTCCAGCGTACGTCTGAATCGCCATATCGGCGCAAACCTTGGATCCGTCGTAGATGTTTGAAGTCTCACGGAACGGCGAGTCGGTGCCGGAGACGTCATGATGGTCACGACCGATCATGACAGGGCCGATCTTGCCTTCACGAACCAGTTTGTTGAAGGCCAACGCGATATTCACACGACCTTCTTCATCCTGATAAAGGATGCGGGCCTGCGTACCGACAACGAGTTTGTTCTCTTCGGCATCGCGAATCCAGTTGTAGTTGTCGCGATCCTGATAGCGGCGATTCGGATCAATGGCATCCATCGCAGCATGGTCGGTGGCAACCAGGTCTTCATGTTTGCCGGAGAGGCATACCCAACGGAAAGGACCATAACCGTAGTCAAACAGCAGCGGTCCCATAATATCTTCTACGTAGCTCGGCCAGATAAAGCCTTCCTTATCATCCACGCCGTTCTTGGAAATTTCTTTGACGCCGGAATCGTAGATGGCTTTCATGAACGAGTTGCCGTAGTCGAAGAAGTAGGTTCCCTTCTCGGTGAGCTTTTTGATGATGGCAAAATGACGCGCCAACGTTTTGTCGACCAGTTTAATGAAGCCTTCATGGTCTTCTGCCAGCATGCGGGTGCGTTCTTCAAAGGAAATGCCTACCGGGCAGTAACCGCCGTCATACACATTGTGGCAGGAGGTCTGGTCGGAGAGCAGATCGATGTGCACGTTGTTTTCGTACATGTATTCCAACAGATCGACGATATTGCCATGGTAAGCAATGGACATGGCTTCCTTCTTCGCGAGGGATTCCTTTGCCATCTTGACGGCTTCTTCCGGCGTTTCCGCCAGCTTGGAGATCCATCCTTGCTCCAGTCGTGTCTCAATGCGGCTGATGTCTACTTCGGCGACGATGCCGACCGCATGCGCGATCTCGGCCGCTTTGCCCTGTGCGCCGCTCATGCCGCCCAAACCGGATGTAACGAAGAGTTTTCCGGACAGATCATCTTCAGCCGATAGGCCCAGCTTCAAGCGTCCGGCATTCAAAATCGTATTGAACGTGCCGTGGACAATGCCCTGGGGTCCGATGTACATCCAACCGCCGGCTGTCATTTGTCCGTAATTGGTTACGCCCATCTCTTCCGCGATTTCCCAGTCTTCGTGGTTGTCATATTCACCAATCAATAAACCGTTGGTGATGACCACACGCGGCGAGTTTTTGCGGGATTTGAAGAGTCCCAGCGGATGACCGGATTCCATGACCAACGTCGTTTCATCCGTCAAATTTTCCAAATATTTTTTGATCAGGCGATACTGCATCCAGTCATGGCAGACGGAGCCGGTTTCACCGTAGGTAACCAATTCATAAGGATAGAGAGCTACTTCGAAGTCCAAGTTGTTGTCAATCATGACCTGGAAGGCTTTCCCTTCGAGGCATTTTCCCTTGTATTCGTCAATCGGTTTGCCATAGATGCGGCCTTCCGGACGGAAGCGATAACCGTAGATACGGCCGCGTGTCTTTAATTCTTCCAAAAATTCCGGAATCAATTGCTCATGGAATTTTTCCGGAATATAACGCAACGCGTTTTTCAGCGCAATCTCCGTTTGCGACTTCGTCAGACGGAAGCCGCGATCCGGCGCGCGCCGAATGCCCTCTTGAAATTTCGGCATTTCCGGAAGCTCATCCATTTCCAAACGAATGGTCATAGCCTCCTGAATTTGTTTGTTCTCCAACATGTTTTCCTCCTTCAATACCCTACCATCCTGCGAAATGGTTTTCATGTGTTGATATGCCCATCCTACGCAACCCTCGTCTCTATACAGTCTATGAATAGAGCGTTTTTCTTGGCAGCGTCTATTTTGAACCTGCAGGTCTTGAAAACACAAAGTCGTCGTCCTTTTGACGCCTAATAGACAAACTGAGAAAAAGGCGAAATGGGTATATTCGACAAAAAGCGGAGATTCGCTTCGGTAAAAGAGAAGCGGGAAAACGGCGTCCCTGTTTTCCTACGAACATTAAGTCTGATCACTATGCCCATCTGTTGTAAAGAATAGAAAGAAAAATATAAGGAGGAACTATGACGGCAACTTTAATTCTCACCCATTTTAATGAGCTTTTTTCCCCGCATGATCCAGGGCATCCCCTGCGCGGAAAAGAAATGAATGAAGCAACGGTACTGAAGGATGCCTATGTGGCCTTTCAAGGCGACAAAATTCTGGCCATCGGCGAAGGCGAAGTTCCCGCTGAACTCATCGGTCCGCAGACGAAAATAGAAGAACGCCGCGGCATGGTAGCCACCCCGGGCCTGATCGACTGCCACACCCATCTGGTTTATGGCGGCAGCCGTGAGCATGAGTTTTCCAAGAAGCTCAATGGCATGAGCTACCTCGATATTTTGGCAGAGGGCGGCGGTATTTTATCTACGTTAAAAGCGACGCGCGAATCTTCCTTTGACGAACTCTATGACAAGTCCAAAAAATTGCTGGAGCAAATGATGATCCATGGCGTAACTACCGTCGAAGCGAAAAGCGGCTACGGTCTGAATTGGGAAACGGAAAAGCGCCAGCTGGAAGTCGTCAAAAAGCTCAATGAAGATTTGCCGGTCGATTTGGTTTCCACTTTTATGGCGGCACACGTCATTCCGCCCGAATACAAAGAAAATCCGGATCCGCTGATCGATGACATCATCACAATGCTGCCGAAAGTAAAAGAAGAAAAGCTTGCCGAATTCGTTGACGTCTTCTGCGACGCGGGTGTTTACAGCGCTGCGCAGTCCAAGCGTCTGCTGGAAGCAGCAAAAAAGGAAGGCTTCTCGCTGCGCATTCATGCGGATGAAATTGAATCCATCGGCGGATCGGCTGTCGCTGCAGAAGTCGGCGCCACCAGTGCGGAGCACTTGATGGTCATCACCGATGAAGATATTCAAAAACTGGCCGATGCACACGTGATCGGCAATCTGTTGCCGGCAACGACCTTCTCTCTTATGGAGGACACCTATGCCCCGGCGCGCAAAATGATGAATGCCGGTATGGCCATCACCATCACCACGGACTCCAATCCCGGCTCCTGCCCGATGGCGAATTTACAGTTTGTCATGCAGCTCGGTTGTCTCTATCTGCGCATGACCCCCACGGAAGTCTATAATGCGGTTACCATCAACGCCGCCTATTCCGTGCATCGCGAGAAAACGGTAGGCTCTTTGGACAAAGGTAAAAATGCGGATCTTACTGTTTTTGCCGTTCCCAACCTGGATTATCTGCTGTACTATTTCGCAACGAATCATGCCGTAGAAGTCTATAAAAACGGACAATGCATCGTCAAAGATCGACAAATGGTTCGCGCATAACACTTGTGCACCTGCTTCGCTAACAAGAAAAAGGGTACAAAAATGACGAACGTCGAAATGAAACGCTATATTTGACGTTTCGTAGATTATGTTTGCTTATGATGATGCCAACGTCGGATGAATATGCGAAAAAGAAAATCGCTTTCATCGCCACTGTTACCCGATTAGAAGCCGTCAAAGGATCGTCAAATAAGGCATGGGCGATCCCCTCTACAGGAAAAATTCCGAACTTGATGTATCCGTTGCTCAGAACATAACTAATTGAAGGAGGAAAACCAGACCATGAAACGTGTAATGTGCATCCCGAACTATTCCGAAGGCCGTGACCTGGAAAAAGTGGAAAAAATTGCGGATTGCTTCCGTGCCAAAGAAGGCCTGAAGCTTGTCGATTACCAGCCGGATAAAGATCATAACCGTACGGTTGTGGAAGTCATCGGTGATCCGAAAGCGGTTATCAACGCGGTGATCGAGTCCGTTAAAGTAGCCAAAGAGCTCATCGATATGACCAAGCACACCGGCGGTCATCCGCGTATGGGTGCGGTTGACGTTGTTCCGTTCATTCCTATTACGGAATGCACCACCGAAGAATGCGTCGAGTACGCCAAGGAAGTCGGCAAAGCCATCGGCGAGCTGGGCATTCCTGTATATCTCTATGAAGATGCAGCTTCCAAGCCGGAGCGCAAGAACTTGGCCAAGGTTCGCAAGGGTCAGTATGAAGGCTTCTTCGAAAAGATCAAAGAAGACGGATGGGAGCCGGATTTCGGTCCCCGTGAAATGAATGTCAAGAGCGGTGCAACCGCTGTTGGTGCCCGTTTCCACCTCGTTGCTTTCAACGTCAATCTCAACACCGACAAGGTCGAGATTGCCGAAGCCATTGCGAAAAAAGTTCGTCACATCGGCGGCGGTCTGCGCTTTGTAAAAGCCATCGGTCTTCCGCTCGAAGAGCGTCATCAGACGCAGGTTTCGATGAACTTAGTCAATTACGAGAAGACCGCGATCTATCAGGCCATCGAAATGATCAAATCGGAAGCGGCTCGTTACGGCGTCAGCGTTTACGGTACGGAAGTCATCGGCATGGTTCCGCTGCAAGCATTGGTTGATTCTGCAGCCTACTATATGCAGATTGAGAATTTCCGCGCTGATCAGATCATTGAAACCCTGTTAATTGAGGAGTAAATCATGGCAGAAGTAAAAACCGATATTGAAATTGCCAATTCTGTAGAGATGCTTCCGATCGTGGACATCGCCAAAAAGGTAGGCTTGGAAGAGGACGATCTGGAGCTGTACGGAAAATATAAAGCAAAGATTACACATGACGCGATTCAGCGTTTCGCCAACAAAAAAGACGGCAAGCTGATCTTGGTTACTGCCATCACACCGACCCCCGCAGGCGAAGGAAAATCTACCTGCTCCATCGGCTTGACGATGGGTCTGAACAAAATCGGCAAAAATTCCGTTGTTGCTCTGCGTGAGCCTTCCCTCGGACCGGTATTCGGTGTCAAGGGCGGCGCAGCCGGCGGCGGCTATGCCCAGGTGGTGCCGATGGAAGACATCAACCTCCACTTTACGGGCGACCTGCACGCCATGACGGCGGCGAACAACCTTCTGTCTGCGCTTATTGACAACCATCTGCAACAAGGCAATGTCTTGAACATCGACGAGCGTCGCATCGTCTGGAAACGCGTCCTGGATATGAACGACCGCTCGCTGCGTAACGTCGTCATCGGTTTGGGCGGCAAAGCATCCGGTGTTCCCCGTGAAGATCACTTTATGATCACCGTGGCTTCCGAAGTTATGGCTGCGCTATGCCTTGCTTCCGGTCTGGAAGATCTGAAAGCGCGTCTGGCACGCATGATCGTTGCCTACAACAAGGAAGGCGCTCCGGTCACCGCAGGCGATCTGCATGCAGAGGGTGCCATGGCAATGCTTTTGGCGGACGCCATTAAGCCGAACCTCGTACAAACGCTGGAGCATACACCGGCGCTTATCCACGGCGGTCCGTTTGCGAACATTGCACACGGCTGTAACTCCCTCATCGCGACGAAGCTGGGCCTGAAGATGGCCGATTACCTCGTCACGGAGGCAGGCTTCGGTGCCGACCTCGGTGCAGAAAAATTCTTCGACATCAAATGCCGTCTTGGCGGCCTCAAGCCGAATGCAGTCGTCATTGTTGCCACGATTAAGGCGCTTAAGATGCATGGCGGCGTCGACAAGAAGGATCTGAAGGGTGAGAACGTAGAGGCCGTAAAGGCGGGCTTTGCGAACCTCGGTCGCCACATCAAGAATATGAAGGGCTTCGGGCTGCCGACTGTGGTCGCGCTCAACCGCTTCATCTTCGATACGGATGCCGAAATCAAGGCGTTGACGGATCTGTGTGCAGAATACGGCGTGGAACTTTCCCTGTCCGATGGCTGGGCAAAGGGCGGCGACGGCATGACCGATCTGGCTGAAAAGGTAGTCAAGGCGGCGGACCAAGAAAATAACTTCCATTACCTCTATGATGTGGAAGCCTCGATTCCGGAAAAATTGGACATCATCGTCAAAGACTACTACGGCGGTGGCAAAGTGACGCTGACCGCAGCGGCCAAGAAACAAATCAAAACGCTGGAAAAACTCGGACTCGACAAGATGCCGATCTGCATGGCGAAAACACAATTCTCGTTCTCGGATGATAAGAACGCAGTTGGTGCGCCGAGCGGATTTGAAATCACGGTGCAGAACGTGCGCGTATCTGCCGGTGCAGGCTTCATCGTTTGCGAGACGGGCGACATCATGGTTATGCCGGGTCTTCCTAAAGTTCCGGCTGCGGATCACATGGATGTCGATGAGCTCGGCAACATGACCGGCTTATTCTAACAACACGATAACGGCACCAGACTACGCCTCGAAGAAGAGTCTTCGGGGCGTGGCCCGGTTCACACAACAAAAAGGAGAAAATATGTTAAAAAATTTAACCGTTACCGAATTTATTGAGGAATTGGCTTCGGATTCTGCTGCTCCGGGCGGCGGCTCTATCGCTGCGCTCTCGGCTGCGCAAACTGCCGGATTATTTGCCATGGTCTGTGAACTGACCGTTGCGAACAAGAAATACGCAGATGCTAAGGAAGAGATGGAAGGATACATTCCGGAACTGAAGGAATACGAGAAATTCTTCATCGACGCGATTGATCATGACGCCAACTCGTTCAATGGCGTGATGGCAGCATTCAAAATGCCGAAGGAAACAGCCGAAGAAAAAGCTGCTCGCAGTGCCGCGATTCAAAAAGAATACAAGAATGCGGCGAATGTGCCTTTCACCACCGGCATTCAAGCCATGGAACTTCTCAAGTATGCCGAACCGCTGATCGTTCGCGGTAACCAGAACGCCATCACGGATGTCGGCGCCGGATTGCACTGCCTGCGCGCGGCGGTCGTCGTCGCTTTCTACAACGTCAAGATCAACTTAGGTTCGATCAAGGACGAAGCCTATGTGGCTGAGAAGCGTCGTGAAATGGACGAGGCGTTAAAGGATCTGGATTCGAAGATTTCTGCCTGCATTGCGAAAGTCGAAGCTGCGCTGGAATAATCGTCACGAATTCGACACTCCTCTAATCCGTTTAGAGAAAAAAAGAACCACCCTCCTTTTCCATAAAGGAGGGTGGTTCTTTGATTCTGCGCAGATTTCTCGCGCAGCGAAAAGGATAACTCCGCGATAGCTTATTTTGGAATATCGAGAGCATCCACGGTAACGGGTTCCAGTCCCTCTATGGGCATTTCGAACTCAAATTTATCCTTATCCGATAAGCCGCTGATGACTGCCTTGACCGGTGTTTTTTTGTCCTTGAGCTTATAGCAAAGGAAGAAGGTTCCCGTCTCCCCCGGTTCCACTTCGTTAAATTCATATTCCGTCAAGCTTTTGGTACTGTCTTTTGAAAGAAAAATCGTGCCCGGTTCATTTACTTGTTCCTTGCCCTGATAAAAATCATAGAAGAAGAGGAACAACGACGTTTTTGCTTCTTTCTCATTGTTGGTAAATTTCCAGGTCATCACGATATTGGTGTCGCCGTCGTAATCTTCCATCAAGCAGTACGAGGCCAACTCGAAATCATTGCCGTCAAGGGTATACTTGTCATTCAATGCCATAACCTTGGCTCCACCCTCATTGGCCTTCACTTCTTTTTTCCCGGTTTCCGCTGGCGCGCTTGAATCCGTATTTTCAGTAGGTGCCGCCGACCCGCTATCCTTCCCGCCTTTCTTTGCTCCCCCACAGCCGGCAAGAAGCGGAAGGAAAAGGGCGAAAACGAGCAACATCGCCAACATTGATCTCATCATTTTCCTATTCTTTTTCATTTTGTTCCTCCTTCACTTGTTGAGCATCCGTTTTCCTTGTTATGCATCCGCTTTATTTGCTAAGAGCCATTTTCTTCACTTGGCTCGCGCCGACGATATAGACCACCGGCAAAAGCAAGCCGATAACAATCGAGGTAATATCAAACTGATTTCCTGCCTTCATGTTCAGGACTTGGCCGATAACCGTGAGGATGACAACAATCACGCCTAAAATGATGCATGTGCCGGCTTTTTCCGGTTTTTTGCAGGCCCCTACGCCGACGATTCCGGCGATCAGCGTTAAAACACCGCTGGCCAGCGCGAATCCGGCAACCGCATACAGTAGTCCGACGGGGAGATCATCGCCGAATATGGAATGGAGCGCACCGACGCCGAGAAGCGAAACAATGCCCAAAATTGTTGCAATCGCACCACCGATGATCAACAAAATACTACTAACCTTTAACATTTTGATCCCATTGTTATTGTTTTCCATATACTTGCTCCTTTCGATTTATAGTTTTTTCTGCCGATAGAGAAGGGTTGTTTCTGCCATGAGGCGAATTGACGAAATTCGCAAGGCATGATACATTTTTTTTGGAAGGGGATGGAACTCTGTTTGTTGCCGGCGTAAACAGATTTTATGTACGGATGCAATCCGGTGACGGGAGCATCGCCCTTCGATTGTGTTGCAAAGAGTAACGTGTCTCCTCCTCGGTTGCTCTTCTACCAAAAGAATACAAGTTTCTAAAATTTTGAAACCGTCAATACCGTCAAATTCAATAGGAAAAGAAGAAAATAATAATTTTAATTTTCGTTTTTTTGTTGTTTTGACGGGAAAATCGATAGGTTTTAGGTAACAGCGATCTGCATAGGAGGTTCCCATGAAAAAATCGCATTCGTTATTCCTGTTCTGCTCCACGTTGCTGTTGCTTTTTCTCTTTACCGGTTGTACAAAAAACGCCACGCTGGATCCGAAACATCCGGTTACCTTGACCATGTGGCATGTTTACGGCGAGCAGGTGGATTCGCCGATGAACCGAATGATTGAAGAATTTAACCAGACGACCGGCCGAGAAAAAGGCATTCTCGTGAACGTCACCCTCATGTCCAACGCCTATGCGATCGGTGATAAACTCCTGAAAGCACAAGCCAATACGCCGGGCGTTCCCGATATGCCAGACTTGTTTTTCTGTCATATCACCAACGCAGAAAAGCTGGGCGCGGATACCTTGCTGGATTGGAAAGAACAATTCACCGAAGAAGAGCGTGAGCAATTCGTTCCCGCCTTCGTTGAAGATGGAATCATCGGTGAGAAATTGTCGATATTGCCGGTATCGAAGTCAACATATGTGCTTTATCTTGCCGGTGCGCCATTTGCGCGTTTTTCCGCTGCAACCGGCGTCCGCAAAGAAGATCTTTCCACCTGGGACGGTTTTTTTGACGCTGCCGAAAAATATTACAACTGGTCCGGCGGCAAGCCTTTCTGTGCCTTGGATTATCTGCTTCGCTGCGTAGATCTGGATGCGATGGAAAAAGGAGCAAGCAATTTCTACACGAAGGAAGGCTGGTACGATCTCGAGAACGCCCAATGGAAAGCATCCTTCATGCCTTTTGCCCGTGCGCTTTCCAAAGGCCATATTGTGGTATCCGATCTGTACTCCAACACGCAGGTCATGACCGGCGAGGTCATTGCCGGTATTGGCTCAACTGCGTCCATCCTGTATTACAACGATGCTATTACCTATCCGGACGGCAAGTCGGAGCCCATGGATCTGCAGGTGCTTCCGATGCCGAAAGCGGCAGGAAAAAAATTTCTGGTAACGCAAGCAGGAGTGGGACTCTGTGCACGGAAAACGACGGGACAGAAAACCGAAGCGGCCACCGTTTTCGCCAAATGGCTGACCGAAGCGGAACGCAACCTGAGCTTCTGTGTGGAAACCGGCTATATGCCTGTGCGAAAAGACGCATTTGCCAAAATAAAAGGCCATGCTTTCCCCTCCCAGGGATACCAAAATCTTTATAATACGTTGGAAACGATCAACGCAACGGCAACGGCCGTAAGAGAACCTACAAATGTCCATTACTACGACAAGGTACATGCGCTCTATGAGGCGCTAAAAAAGCAACAAGCGGGACTTGCCGGTAAAATGCACACGGAAGAAGAAGCACAAAAACGAGCCGAGGAAATCTGGGCGTTATTCTGCGCAATCCAGTAATTGAGGTATACGATGGTCAATTTATCTTCATTAAATCTACGCAGGCACAGCTTGCAGCGCAGACTTTTCTTGACCATGCTGGTCCTTTCCATGCTGCTGTTAAGTCTGTTTTTTGTGGGGTTGTATTTTGTTTTAGGCTATACCGACACCAAGCAACGCATGGATAAGAATCTGAACTTTCAACTGGATATCTTTGCGCGCGAAACGAGCTCGTATTACAAAAACTTAGCGACGATGAGCATTCTTCTCTCGAGGGAATCCGGCGGTATCGTCGAAAACTATCTTTCCGAAAATCACATTGCTTTTGACGATCTGAACAACTCCCAAGAGCATCTCGTTGACATCCAAAAACAGCTTTTTGATCCGCTTCGTCATAAGCTCTTCGAAGCGAATTGTACCGGTGCTTTTATTATGTTGCAAGCAACCGTAGACACGAAAAGTAATCACGCCGATGCTTCCCGTACCGGACTCTACCTCCAACGAGGAACGCTGGATGCATCCGACAATGATGTTCTTCTCTATCGCGGCTTCTCCTCGATCGGAAGGAATAAGGGCTATATGCCGCACCGAAAATGGCGGCTGGAGTTTGATACCGATTTATTCCCGAACTATGCCGATCTTTTGCAGCATGCCAAGGCTCCCTTGACCACGAATTTTTGTACCACCGAAATTTTTACCTTGCCGGGAACATCCGAAAAAGCCATGTTGATGGTGGTTCCTTTGCTTGGCTCCCATGGAGAAGTATATGGCATCTGTGGTTTAGAAGTGAATCAAAGCTACTTTAAGCAAGCCTTTGCGCAGCCCTCTCCCCTTAATCGGGCTACCTTTTGCCTCAGTAAAGGCAAGAGAGAATTTGTCGATGCGAAGGATTGTTTCAGTGCCGGCATCACAAGTGGATATTATTCGGCACCTTTAGGCTCCTTTGCGACGAAGCCCTTCGGACAGAGTCTGTCTTTGTACGAAAACGCCTCGTCCACGTCATATATTGGCGCATCGAAAGAAATCACGATTTTCCCGAAAAATGTCGATTTTACGCTGCATGTTCTCGTACCGAAACCGGACTATGACTATCTTGCCATACAAAATATGTTTCGCGTGGTATCTTTAATTGCCCTGTTTTTGCTTTTGGCGGCCGGACTTTGCATTTATTTCAGCACGGCGTATCTTATTCCGCTGAAAAAAAGCATTCAAAAGATTCAGCAGAAAACCTATATGGCAACAGACTCTTCCATTGCCGAAATCGACGACCTTTTCGTGTTTCTGGATGAAGAAAACCGGGCCAATGAAGAGCTTCTTGAAAACATGGAGCAGGAAAAGAAGCGCGCTGAAAAAGAACTTCAGAAAATGCAGGAAGAATACGACAAAATTACACAGAAAATTGAACGCCTTGCCTATTCGCGCAAAAACGAAATCGATCCCGCTGATTATGAAAACTTTAAAATCGGTTTCAAGCTGCTAACCAAAAGAGAGAAAGAAATTCTTCGGCTCTACATGGACGGAAAAGGCGTCAAAGAAATTATGGAAGAAGCGGATTTAAAGGAATCGACCGTGCGCTTTCATAACCGGAATATTTACAGCAAGCTGGGTGTGTATTCCCAAAAACAGCTTCTCCGTTGCATTGCCATCCTGGAACAGGAAGAGCAAAAAAATTCGCCGAATACCTAACGCCCACGAAGCAATATCACCCGTTTAGAGGATGTGGAAACGCGAAAAAGCCCCTATCATGAAGCTACCAGTGAACATGTGTCGTTCCATGCACAGTACGTTCATCGTAGCGAAAAGGAGGATGAATATGGGGTTTATTAAGGCTTTCACAGGCGCGTTGGGCGGAACCTTCGCCGATCAATGGTTGGACTTTTACCTTCCGGATGGCTCCATTCCGGCAACGGCGGCGATTTTCCCTGCAAAACCGCAGGGAACAAACCAAGGGCGCGGTTCCAATACCAAGGGCAATGCCAATATCATCAGTAACGGCAGTAAAATCATCGTTCCCGAAGGAACGGCGCTCATCACCATGCAGGATGGGCAAATTACCGGTATCGTTGCCGAAGCCGGCGGATTTATCTTCCGCTCGGACGATATCAATTCCCAAAGCATTTTTGCCGGCGACGGTCCGGTCGCTTCGCTGATCCAGTCCACATGGGAAAAAATTAAATTTGGCGGCCAGGTTGGCTCACAGCAACTGGCCTTTTACGTGAACCTAAAGGAAATCCCGAACAACCGCTTCGGTACACAAGGCGAAATCTATTGGGATGATGCCTTCTTCGGCACGCAGGTCGGTGCGGTCACGCGCGGCACCTACACCTTAAAAATTGTCGATCCGCTTTTATTCGTAAAGAATTTTGTTCCACAAAAATATTTGCTGGCGGATGCACCGGTGTTCGATTTTTCGGATATGGATAACGATGCCGCTTCCCAGCTGTTCAATGAAGTCGTGGGAAGCCTTTCCGCCGCCTTCTCGAACTATACCAATGATCCGAGTCGAGGCAACCGCATGAGCAAGATTCAAGGCGACCAGATCGGTTTTGCACAGTCGCTTTCCCTTGCCGTCGAAGAAGGTTTCCAATGGAAAACGGATAGAGGTCTTGTCATTGTAAAGACGGCCATACTTGCGATCGAATACGACGAAGACACCAAGAAGCTGATGTCGGATGTCAAGAAAGCGGATGCGCTTTCCGGCAGCCGCGGAAACGCGTTTTTCCAACAAGCTGCAGCAAGAGGATTGCAGTCGGCAGGTGAAAATGGCGGCGGCGCCAATATGGCCTTTATGGGCATGGGCATGAATGCGACCGGAAATATGATGTCCGGCACGCAACAGCCCAATACGCCAAGCTCCTATCAGCCCAATTTCGGCGCAGCACAAATGAATCAGGGCCAGCCGCAACAGGCTCCCTCCCAACAGCAAGCACAACCGCAGCAGCAAAATGCGCCGTCTCCGTCGAACCAGAGTCCGGAAGATCCGACGGAAAAATTGATTAAGATGAAGAAGCTTTTGGATGCCGGCGTCATCACGGAAGAAGAATTCAACAAAATGAAGTCCGACCTCCTGGGTCTGTAAAGAGAGGTGGTTTATGAATGCGGAAAATAAGGAAGAGAAAGTCATAAACACGCCAACCGCGCAAAAAGACGGACAGGTGAAATGTCCAAAATGTGGTTCCACCGATATTGAAACCAATACCAAAACGGGAAAACTGCGTTGCAATTTCTGTCGTCATGAATTCGAGTTGGAGCTTGCCCCGGAAGATCAAGATATCCGTACGTTGGAAGGCACGTCTTTGCGAAGCGGCGCACAGGATATCGACGAGAACAGCGAGGACATCATTACCCTGAAATGTGAGAGCTGCGGCGCGGAAGTCGTCATCGACACGAAAACATCCACGCAGGCGCGATGCCACTGGTGTCGCAACACGCTATCTCTGAACAATCAGATTCCCAACGGTGCCGTCCCGGACGTCATTCTGCCGTTTTCCGTCTCCAAAGAACAAGCGCAGGAAAAGATCAACGCCTTTGTGCAGAAGCGAAGATTTTTTGCTCATCCGCAATTCACGAAGGAATTTACGACCGAAAATATTTGCGGCGTCTATATGCCCTATATGCTGGTGGATGTGAATGCGCATATGCACCTTTCGGGCAAAGGGGAAATTGAAACTGCCACGCGAGAAGTCGGCGAAGAAGGCCATAAGCACATCGAATACGATGCGGATGTCTATCATGTGGAACGCGAGTTCGATATCTTTGTGGACGATCTTTCCATTGAGTCCAGCAGCGATAAACTGGATTATTCCTCCAAAGAAAAGACCACGAACATCATCAATGCGGTGATGCCTTTCGACACCGAAAATTGCGTCACGTTCAATTCCAACTATCTCAAGGGCTATACGTCCGAAAAACGTGACACCAATATCGGAACATTAAAAGAGGTTGTCGATGCACAAAGTTCCGACGTGGCAAGACTTGCGGCACAGGATAGCCTCGAACAATATGACCGTGGCGTCTGCTGGGAACATGAGGACTATGAAGTCAAGGGCGATTCCTGGAAAGCCGCCTATTTGCCGATTTGGCTCTACAGCTATATGCAAACCAAAGGCAAAAAGCATCAGCTGCACTATGTCGCCGTCAATGCCCGCACCGAAGAAACCATGGGAAGCGTCCCCATCAACTTTCAGAAGCTGTTACTCACTTCCTTCCTGGTGGAAATCGGCGGCGCCCTGTTGGCCTTTATCCTGAATATGGTTGCGATGATGGATATCTTCCATAACACGGATATTCAAGAATACCGCGAATATGCATGGCTGCTTTTGCTGTCGGGCCTTGTATTCTATTACACGATGTATCTGCGCTATCGCAATTCCAATCAGCGGCACCATTACGAAAAAGAAACGAAGCATGAGCTGTCCAACCTCGTTCAGGTGGACGATTTTCTGGAGAGTAAATATGGCCTGAATTACGCTCGCATCTTAGGCGAAAATAGCGAAGACTTGAAAGGCAATAAGCTGGATTTGACAAAGGATGCGAAGCTCAAAAAAGCGATCGAAAAAGGCGTTCTTGACGAAGCCATAGAAAACCAGAAGCGCTTAGAAGAAATGGATCGAAAAGACGCCGGCGAATAAGCTTCCGCTTCGGGACGACAACACGAAACGCACACGAAGCGAACCGAAAAAGCGCAGACCTACGCTTTTCTGTAGAAAAGGAGCCGTGGCAGGAAATCTCTCCCCGACCACGGCTCTTTTTATATGTCAAAAGATGTCGACATGCCAAATCTTACTCCTCTTCGATCACAAAGCCCGTGATACGCGATTGGATGGCGAGTTGTGTGCGACTGGAAAATCCCGTTTTTTCCAAGAGGTGCTTAATATGAGTCTTCACCGTATTGGGAGAAATATGCAATTTCTCCGCGATTTCCTCGTTCCCGGCACCTGTGGTAAGAAGGCGCAGCACCTCAATTTCGCGCGGGGTGAGATCGGTTGATTTGGTCAAGCCCAACTGTACCTGTGGCGTTTCCGACGGATAAATGGATTCCCCGGCTAATGTACGATCCATAATCTCCAGGATGTTTTTTTCCGACACCTCTTTGTACCAAAAACTGTCAATGCCGATTTTTTTTGCCCGTTCCATCCACGACACCTCGGGCATGCTGGTCACAGCAATAATCTTGATGTCCGGTCGCAACTGTTTTATTTTTTCCGCCGCATCGAGGCCGTTGGAGCCATCTTGCATGAGAATGTCCATGATGACCAGATCAATGGGACTTTTCAACACATAGGTGTCTGCAAACATTGCCGAATCAATCGAATATACCACTTCGTACTGGGGAGATTGCCGGATATACAGGGTAAAAAGCTCACGCGAGACGAATTGGTCATCAACGATCATAATTTTATAAGTCATTGCTTTCCCCTTTCGGCCAAGACAGTGCGAGTGCAAAAGACGGCGTCGTCGAGACGGACATTTCGCCGCCATAGAGCGTGATACGTTCCCGAATGTTTTTTAATCCGCCCTTTTCGCGGATGGGCGCGTTCGGTACCGTCCCGTCATTTCGAATCGTACAACGAGTCATCCCGTCCTCTTGCTCGAGCGTAATATCGATATTTTTTGCCGCTCCATGACGGATCGCATTATTCAACGCCTCATGTACGATATCCACAAAAACGGAGAGCTCCTTTTCTTCGGTAGGTAGCGCCCCTTGCAGATGCATCTCTACCCCGATTGCCTGAGCGGTGGACAATAGTTTTTCCCACGCCGTATATACTTTGGGCGGATCCGATTTTTCCTCCAACACCAATAGACTTTCCCGCCACAGCTGGAGCAGGCGGTCTCGGTCTTCCCGGCTTTTTTCTTTCTTTTCTAAGTAGTGTTTGCAATAAATCAACGATTGACCAATTTTATCATGGATATGGATTTTGGCCTGGAGGATTTCCTTTTGCCTCGTGTATTCGCTCACCCGCTTCTGGTAGTTTTTCAGATGCGCGTTACGCTGTTGAATTTCGACATTTTTCTTTTTTATCTCCTCATATAATGCCCATTCAAGCGTAATGTCGTAGGCCAAGGTTTCCTTCACATCCCCATGAAAAATCACCTGAATCAGCCAAATGTTTTGCTGGCTCTGAATCACCAGGGGATCGCGTTGCAGAATGGTTGCCCTCGGCTCGATTTGATTGGCCCGAATCGCCTCGGCACAGGCGACGTCATTGACAAGCCACTTTCCGAACACGGCATAGCTGATCTCTTGCATGGTGCGATTGACCAACAAGGGAGTTCCATCCAATCGCGAAAAGCACACGCCGTCCGGAAGATTATCCAAACTTTCCTTAATCGAATTTCTCCCGATTTCTTTTTTACGGTTCCGTTGAATCCACCGGATAAAAAGCATTTCCAGAAGGAAAAGGACGACAAGAAAAGCGATCAGGTACCGGACCGAAAGCGGCAAAAACCACCTGCCGAGGCGCATTTTATGGCTCCCGATCTCCGCTAAAACCTGTGCTGCCAAAAAGCAGGCGGAAAAGAGGAGGAGGCTGCCGAGAACGACACGGAAATTGGGCCGCATATCCATCATTTCAACGACAATTCGAATGCTGATCATCAGCAGAAAAAGACAGATAACAAAGAGAAGAGCGAGGGTTCCTTCCGGTACGCTATACAATGTCATGCGCTTCTCCTTCCACCGTAATCTGCCAGAAAGAATGCACGCCTTTCCGTTGCTCCTCCATGTGAACTACGACGCCATCTTCCCTCTCCGCAATCCGATCCCGGATGGAAAAATGCTTGGTTGTCTCCAATGCCATGGTCCATACCGGGCATTTTCCTTGTTGTTTCAGAGCAATCGACAGCGAAGAAAGAAACGGAAAATGAAGCTCCAGAATGGTTTGAAACACCTCGTACAGTCGTAAACACACCGCGGCATCCACAAGATCGTTGCTTTGCCACTGCAAATCGGTTGTAACGCCTCGTAATTGTAGGTAATGGAGCGATTCGGTAATGGCTAAACCGAGTTCGGCAAGAGAGAGCTGTTCTTTCGTTTTGGCCAATAAAAACAAATTGGAGTAGCGTTTGATATACACATTGTAAATGCAGGCGTCCTTCAGGGCATTTTCAAACACTTCTTCCTCTTCCGGCATATGGGCGATGATCTCTTCCAGACGGCGAAATTGCGGATTCAACTTAGCGTCAATCGCCGAGCGGATTTGCTTCTGTTCATCCAGTTTCGCCATTTTTTCCTTTAGTTTATTGTCCGCATCAAGAAGATCATTTTCGCTCATCATGTCCTCGTTTAACGCGAAAAGGCGGGTTTTTAAAGCGTTAAAATCCGTCAGATCTACAAACCAGAAAGATCTTCCACCCTGAATTTCTGCGCTTTCCAAAAGCGTATTGGCATCAAGAGACACCGGATGTGCCTTGGTCTCTATGAGCAGATCGCGGCTGACCGCAGGTCCTTTGTTGGGAGCAATCACTGTCTCCCCCTTTGCATTCATGATGCCGATATTGAGTGCGGACATTTTTAAAAAACGCCCATACCCTCTATTGGAAGGCAAAAGTCGCATAAACACCAACGCTTCAATGAATAAAAGAACCATTAAAATATTGAATTCCGCGCTTTTTACGAGCAGGCGGACGGGATAAAACGGTTTCCAATCGAAAACATAGAGCAATGTATAGAGCATCCACAAGGAGAGAATTCCTATCGGCAGCACAATCGGCCGGAATTGTTTTGTTGCAAAAGACGGAATGAGTGTATGGATAATTGTGGCGATCGCCAAAAGCAAGATGTAGAGAAGTACTAAATAAAATACCGGGCCGTATTGATGAGACCCTTTATCGGTCAGGGAAAACGCAAGACCGTGGAACGCATTTGTCAAAATCAGCAACACAAGAAGCTCTGTCGGAATCCACAACAGATTCCAACGCCTATTGATGCGTTCCTGTTCCGACTTGGAGATCAACAAGGAGGTAATAAATACGAGATGGACAATGTTGAGCGTGAAACAATAGTAGCCATAGCGAATATACTGTTTCGCCACCGGATTTTCCAACAAAATTTCGTACTTTACGGTCCGCAACGCCAAGTAGCCCATCAGCAGCAAGCTGATGCACTGAAAAAGGCGAATCGAAGACGTGCGCAATAAGCGATTCTCCATGTTCCGGCACCACAAGAAAACGATAAAGCCATACAGAGAGAAAATCACAACATGCACCGAAAAAGGAATCCCGTGAAAGGCATCCAAAAAATGCAAAGCGATCGCTGCGAATACGGAAAGAAGGGAAAGACAATAACTTAGCATCTCTTTACGATACATAGTTCCTCCTTTCGCGCGGATGGGCATAAAGCATGATGCGCTTAACAATGAGCTTTTCTTGCGCATAACTTTTCCTTTTGATTATAACAAGAAGTTTTTCGTTGTACTATTGGTGCCTTTCCGGCTGCTCCCCATCTCCTCCGTCTGGAGATTATTATTTGGTGCAGGGCGATCATACCTTTACGGCGGAATGGAAGGAAAATCCCGCAACTTCGGATCCGTCCTCGGCAAATCCGGTCACGCCGCATGATGCCTTAGCAGAGGCCGGAAGCACGACCAACAAAGAGAACGTTGCACCGAAAACGAATGATAACGCCATCTTTCTCGTCAGCGCCTTGACGTTCCTTGCGATCACCGGTGGAATGCGCTATATATGTAGAAAAGAGAACGAACAGTAGTCTTCCACTTTTAAGAAAGAAAAGCCGCTCGAATGCACTATGCATCGAGCGGTTTTTTTCTGTTCTTATTTTCCGAAGGCTTCTAAGCAGCTTGGCTCAAAAGTCCTCAACTCCACACTATTCTCTGCCCCTCTTTTTCAACGTCGCATAGGCTGCGATGCTTACGATACCCATGCCGCATAATGCCATTAGAAGTGTGATTTCTCCCGTTTTAGGTGCCTTGTTATTCTTTGCTTTATGCGTTTTCTTTGCGCTTTCATTCGTGGGCGAGACAGACGATTCAACCGGATTTTCCGAAAAACCCGGTTGTTCGGAAACGTCCGAAGAACTGGTCGCATTTTCGCTGTTGTCTGAAGGTTTCCACGGTCTAAATGTTTTTTCCGTATTGGTCACGATAAATCCGTCTTCGACGGTTCCCGTTATCGATACCATGAACCGCTTTCCATTGAGGCGGATTTGGTCATTTTCATTCACGCCGACTTCCTGAACGGAATAGGTGTAGGCTTTCCCCACTGCATCCGTTCGCTCCATGGATGGGAATTTCCCCATCCAGTTTTCTTCCGCTTTTAGTGTGAGCGTTTTGCCCGGCATGGGAACTCCATTTTGCAGCAGCTGCACGATCACTTCTTGAACCGGCGGCTTGACCATATCTTTACCATGACTATCCTTCCAGAACTTGGTGACCGGAATTTCCACTCCCTTATCAAGAATGGCGGCATTAAAAACAGCGTGCTTCATCAGGGGATTAAGGGTCTTCTCTGCTGTGGTTCCCACATTGTCGTTGATTGTCTTGACGTCGTTATCTTGTGTTTGTTTGTCCATAAACACATCACTGTTCCGCTTGATAAAGCGAACCGAATATTCTCCTCTTCGATAGACCTTAAAAGTGTACTTGCCGTTTGCATCCGTCTGTACACGATACGGTTGATCGTTTTCGTCAAGGGCCACATCGCCGGTTTTCTTGTCTATCAGCTCGACGGTACGATTGGCTACACCGTTCTCGTCTTTATCACGCAGGCCATTCTCGTTGTTATCATCGAAGACAATCCAGGAAACCTGATAGGTCGAAAACGTAACGTTCACCTTGTTGGCTTCCGCATAAAGTATGTTATCCGTAGACAGCGCACAAGTGTTAACCGTTAAAGCGCCGTCCGAAAGAGATGGGTTCATAGGAAGGAGAGCGGGTACAAGGACATTGAGCTCTGTTCTTGCAGGAATCTTTTCTCCTTTTTTCAATTGAAGGCAAAAGCTCTTGATATCGGAGGCCATCTTTCCCTGATTCAACACCTCTTCTTTCGTAAACCACTCCCCATCTCGCACACTCTCTAAATTTTCTCCTTGTTCAGCGAGTTGATAGGTTACAGCAAATTTCTTCATCGCTTCGCTATTCTCCGGGAGATCCTCCAAAAAGCCTGCAAGTTGAATCGGATATTCCGAATCTCGAGCAGGATATTGTCCATCTTTATCCGCAGCAATACTATGATCTCCAATATAGGGCAACACATCCAATGCCGAAGCCGAAAAGCAATCAGCATACGTATTATTAAAAATTTTGATATTGTAGAAGAATGCTTGGCCCATATCCACCGTAGCAAAGGTAGTTAAGCTCTGCGGATCAATTCCTGCCTGTTTAGTGACCAGCAATTCAGACGGTGGAATATAGTCAATCGTCGACCTTTGGGACATAAATTGCTCTTGGGTATCGCCATCCTCGTCCAGATCCAAAACATCCGTATAGCCCATTGCCGGAAGTTGTGGCTTAATCACATCATTGTTTTCATAGATGAGATAATAGTCCACAGTATTCATTCCGTTTTTTGCATACGGCGTGGCCGTAACCGTCGGCATCAACATCAGTGAACCGGAACTTACCACGCCCTCTTTTTTCGGATAAAAATCAGGAATGGAATATAGAAGAGCCTCTCTTCCGGTGTTTTTATAATTTGCAATTACCGTCGGTTCCCCGATGTTCTTACTGGCATAGTCCGCTAAACTCGTCTTATTTCCATAATGGAATTCCGGAGGAAGAAGAACAAGAATCTTGGTATTTTTAATGGGTTTGTCGATCCAGGGGCCCCAGTTCGCACCGAAAATGTCATAATTGGCTGACACATTAACCGGTAAGTTGACGTTGCTTCCTTGCACGTTATACGTTAACACCCTATTTTTTGCGCCATAAAACGACATAATCGGCTGAATCGGGCCTAAATACGTATAACCCCATTGCCTATTGTCCCTTGCTATCGGCTTTATCATCGGTTCTCCAGAAGGAGTATTATACACCGAACCACTACCTGTATATTGGTTCCAGTCCGCATAGGTTCCATTTTTGAAATATTCCCGCTCTTTCTGCGTGGGAAACGCTTGGGTGTAAAATTCAAGTAACGCATTGTCTAGGGTAATCGGTTGATCAAATTTCAGATTCAGCTGATAATACTCTCCTGCACGGTCATCAATGGTAACCGTTTCTTGATACTTCACATTCTTTGCCAACACCACTTCGGTGCCATCGCGTTTGACGCCATAGAGCGTGTTCGGCGTTTTGGTAAAGGAGGTCATTAAATCTTCCACTCTTTGCTTCTGTTGGTCTTCGCTATACGTAACGCCCGGCCAGCCAACAAAAGCAATGCGTTGCAAGGTAAATGACTTATAATACAGACGGTTGTCCTTTCCTTCATCATCCAGAAGAATATCGCGTATACACGTAATCGTTGATGCCTGTCCTCCTTCAGGATTCATCATCGTCGATCCGTTATTCCGATTATATACTTTTAACGTATAGGTCATCCCAAGATCGGTCATATCCCGCCCGCTACGATCATAAATACGATCGTTAACAATGGTATAATGTCCTTCCGTTAAAAAATAAGGAAAAGGGTCATTTTGTTTGCCCGTGAGATTGTCTTTGAAAACTATGAGATCCCCCGTAGACTTGAACTCGATGGGATGAAAGATAAACCGAGTGGATGACTCCGGTAGCTGTCTATTCTCCTCTCCTGCATTGACTACACACGTCATCGTCACTTCATATTCTTTATTAAAGGCCATGCTTTTTGCGAGAAAAGGAACATCAAAAGTGATGCCGGAGAGATTATTTCGCCATGCCCATGCTCCCCCTGCCTCGGGATTATTCACTTGGAAGGTTAGACGTTTGTTCGCTTTATCGAAAGAAGGATTAACGTAATACGCAATCTTTTCCATGGATGCGATATCCGGTTCCAATCCCTCGGGAAGAGACATCGTAAAGGAAAGATTCTTCGCTTTTTCTAATACATATTTCCCCGAATACTTCGTATGATCAATCGTTGCCGAAGCGACAAGAGAAAAGGGAAAACCTTGCTCACTCGTTGTCTTTTCCCCTTCATTACGCTGCACGTTATAGTGATATAGCGTTTTGTCTTGACTCGCATCAAGACGCCCATCTCTTGCCCACAACCATGTTCCATCATACTTTGCGAGGACTTTGCGCGCTTTATACGTTTGTGTTGCAGAATATAACGATGAACATAAAAGGGCATTCTCTAGAGAGGTTTTTGGATCGTCATTTTCCGGATCGGTAACGTTAGAAGCGTCAAGAATGGATGCTTTGACCGTAACGGTGTCGCCGTCATTCGCACTTTCTTTAAAGGAAAAAGGAAACGGAAACGTAAAACGGCTACCACCGGTGAATTCTGTAAACTTATAGAGGATATACCAGTTGTCTTCATCTTCGATGAAAAGAGACTGATAGGCGTTTTTTGAATCGATCTTCATCGGTTTTTCAATCGACTTCTTTTTTGGCACCTGAATCATGGCCCACGGATTATTTATCTTTTCCCCTGAGCCGGAAACCGTGATATCCATAGCAGCTTTAATCGATTCCCCAACATCGAATTTCGTCTGGTCATCAAGCGTATCCTGATCCGTAACGTGAACAACACGCAAAATGACCTTTAATGGAGAACCCGCTTCCTTTCTGGTTATTTCCACACCGGAGCCAGGCTCACCGGTCTTCGTTAATACGTTTCCTTCTTCTGCTACAGTCTTTCCCTCAAAGGGCAGATTTTGCGGTTTCGGATTATCCGCTAACACCCCTCCACCAATTGAAAAAATGGCCTGCAAAAAGAAAACCAAGGAAAGAAAAATAGACAAAAGACGTTGGCGATGACGTTTCATTTCTTACTCCTTTAAAATACACAGCAAATTCTTAGAAATACTCACGATTAGGATAACATACCTTACTAAAATTATCTCCTATCATTGGATAAGAGGACCGTCGCATATATAAAAGAATTTCTTCGAGGATCTACAACACTGTCTCTCTACAGCAGCATAAAAAGAATATGGGCCGCAACGCCCGCACACAATCCGCCGATGGTATGGCTTAAAATCGAGCGACCGGTTAAGTCTTTGCAGCCGAGGGCTTCCATCATCGCGACGTGCGTGGAAAGATAGCCCGACCAGCACATGCAAATCGCGGTGAAGACAGCAATGTCATTTCCGCTGACTGCGCCAACCTGCGCCATGTTCTTGACCACGCCGATGGCGGCGCCGCTGGAGCCCAGCGCCGTGATGGGGACAGCGATGCCTTCCGCACTGGTAAAACCAAAGAGCGGACGAAGCACAAACGAGAGTTTCTGTCCAATCCAAGGCAGAACGGGAACGCCTTCCCCTGCTGCCCCGGTGTAGACGCCGCCGGCTCCCGGACCGTTCGTAAGCAGAAGGACAATCGTGCAAATGCCAAGGACGCCGGGAATGATGGCCATACCCATGTCCACCCCTCGTTTTCCACCATCTAAGAGCGCCTCGATGAATCGCTGTCCAACGCTTCCCGGACGCACGATGCGCATGGTCGAGGGCAGCTTGTCCTGCACGGCAAAGCCTTCTTGCGCATGAATACCATACTTCTTTTTGGTTGCACGCAGCATCAGTCGTACACTGACGACACTGCCGACAACCGCACCGAGATTTCCGATGAACGCAGCTTTTAAGGCTCCTTCCACGGGAAGCGCCATCATGGTGGTCGTGGTAATCAATCCCATACCGAATGCCGTGCCGAGATTCGTCAAGGCCGGCTTTTGATAATTCTTAAAATAGCGAATAAAGTTTTCTTCCGTCGCTAACGTTAAAATGGCCGGATTGTCAGATAAGTAGCAGTTCATGACGCCTAGGGACGCCGCACCGGGCAAATCGTAGATGGGCTTCATGATGAGCGAAAGCACTTTGTTGACCAACGCGATAAGGCCAAATTCCGAAAACAGACCGGACACCGCGCCGGCCATTACAGAAATAGCCATAATATAGAAGCAGGTGTGCATCAAGCTTTCATAGGCCGTATTCATGAGCGTCATCAACATATTCGTTGCGCCCATGACCTTCCCCATGCCGATGAAAAAGCCAAAGAAACAGATGAGAAATAAAACGCTTTCCAGTCCAAAAATCTTTTTTAATCGATGTTCGCCGCCCACCCTCAACCCTCCTTACTTATGTATAGACACGCTATAAAAATTATAGCAAATCTGCCACGGGATGGAAGATCTATAAACGGTAATGGGTACAATGATGGAGAATTCTTTCACGATTCGGTACCGGTTTTGCTCTTTTTGTCGTATGTTTACAAATCCGGAGGAGGCTTCTATGGACTACCTGTTGCTACTCTATTTTTTCGTCTATGCATCCATCGGGTGGATGATGGAAGTCGGTTATAATGCCGTTCATTCCGGGCGATTTATTAACGCCGGGATGCTCAGCGGTCCATGGTGTCCCATCTATGGCTTCGGAGCCTGCGCGGTCATTTTGTTTCTCTCGGATATTGCCCGTACCAATAAACTATGGCTGTTTTTCGGCTCCATGCTGATCGCCTCCGCGATCGAGCTGGTAACCGGATTTGTACTGGAGAAACTGCTGCATCGCAAATGGTGGGATTATTCCTATCGACGCCTGAATCTCGGCGGCTACATCTGTTTGGAATATTCCCTCCTCTGGGGCATGTGTTGCTTTGTGCTGTATGAGGCCGTGCATCCTCTTCTACGCCGTTTAATCCGCTTGTTGCCGGTGAAGCTCGCATGGGCCATCACGGCGGTTTTACTTCTGTTGCTTCTCGTCGATGTGGTGAACATGGTCGCCACCCTGTTTGGACTCAATAAAAAGTGGAAGCATACGGCAAAATTCAGCCGGGATATGCGAAAAGTATCCGATCAAATTGGCGAGCGCGTGTATGTGCGTACGCGGGATCTGGAAGAAAAACGCCAAGAGCTTCACGAAAGCGAAGCGGTCAAACGCATCGAAAAACGCCGCGAAAAACTTCTGGATCGCTGGCTGGCGTTCAGTCAGAAGCGGATGCTTAACGCCTTTCCCTATCTTACGTCGGAAAACGAAGACGAAAAGAAAAACAAAGAAGGAGAATAATTATGCATTATCTCTTAGTTGATATCGGCTCTACGTTTACTAAGGGCAGCCTCGTAGATACCAAAGAATGCCGCATTATCGGCCACGGCAAAGCCATTACCACTATTGAAACCAGCGTCATGCAAGGCATTCGGGAAATGCTTTTGGATCTTGAACAAGATGCTCATCAGCGTGGGCACCGCCTTGTGTTCATAGACGGTAAGTGCTGGGATCGTGCCCTTCTTTGCTCTTCTGCGGCCGGCGGTCTGAAAATGATCGCTGTCGGTTTAGGGCGACACCTTACCGCCGAAGCGGCCGCGCGGTCCGCCTTAGGCGCCGGCGCACGCATTTTGAAAACCTACGCATTGGAACTTTCCGAAGACGATTTGTGCGAAATCGAGCGCCTGCGACCGGATATTCTGCTGCTTTCCGGCGGAACCAACCATGGCAACCGCCGAAGTCTTGTGGAGCATGCACGAAAGCTTGCCACACTTTCGATTCGCTTTCCGATCGTGATTGCCGGAAATACGGAAGTTGCGGAAGAAGCGGCTGACATTCTTTCCGATTTTGACGTGACCATCACCGATAACGTGATGCCGCAGGTGAACGTGTTGAATGCCGATCCGGCGCGTCGTGAAATTCGACGTCTTTTCATGGAGCGCATCACCCACGCCAAGGGGCTGGACGAAGTGGGCGCAACCATCGGGCCGGTATTGACCCCTACGCCAGATGCCGTTTTGCAAGCGGCACGCCTGCTTTCCCTCGGAACAGCAAACCGCAAAGGCATGGGCGATTTGCTTCTTGTGGATATCGGCGGCGCAACGACGGACATCCACTCTGTCGGCGATGGCAAGCCCAAGGGGGCGAAGATTACCATCGATGGCAAAGAAAGTGAATTACGCGTAGAAGGCTTGCAGGAGCCGCTGGACAAGCGCACCGTCGAAGGAGATCTCGGTATGCGCTATTCGGCCTGGAGTCTGTATGAAAGCGTGGGAAAAGAAGCGCTCGAAGCGCTATATCCTGCCGACTATGCCAAGGAATGCGCTATGCGGGCAAAAGAAATCAAGTGGATTCCGAAAACGCCGGAAGATTTTGCCGTGGATCGCGCGTTGGCCCGTTCCTGCGCACAGATGGCGCTCTCTCGCCACGTCGGCACACTTCGCCGCGATTATGAGAAGGGGCGCTACATCTACTATCTCAGTGGCAAAGACCTATCCTCTTTCTCCACCATCATTGGCACGGGCGGCGTCTTGGTGCATCAAGATCAGCCGGCGTATATTTTGCGTCCCGATACGCACCTGCTCTATCCGCAACAACCGAAGCTCTATCTGGATCGAGCGTACATCCTTTCGGCCATGGGGCTCCTGGCCGGTGAAGAAGCGGATGTGGCGTTTGATCTTCTGTCCGCTTCGCTCGCGAAACTCTAAAAAAAGCTGACTGTCCGTTTTTTCGACAGCCGGCTTTTCTTATCCATGATGCCCGGAGACTCTTATCGGTTCCCTTCCGCTTCACTTTCCTGTAAATAGGTGCGTTCAAAATGATCCCGATTCGGATCCAGCAGCAACAACGCCTCATGCAGATACTCTTCTTTTGGGCGGTCGCAAATCGCAATGAAGCGAGCGGCCTCGGGCTTCTTTTCGGTTTCTTTCAACAAACGATACGTCGCATAGTAGGCCGTGCCTTGTGCGCGCGGATCATTCATCTTTTGTGAAAATTCGAGCGCCTGTTGCAAGGACGTTACCGCCTTATCCGTGTCGCCTTCCTTCCAGGCAATCAAGGCCATGTAGGCATCCAGCACCGGGCGTTTCCAGAAGGAATCGAATTTGCCATACAGCGGATAGGCAACGGAAAACGCGGCTTCGGCCTCTTCGTAGCGCTCCAGCGCGAATAGAGCCTTCCCTTTATTGATGTAGAAGACAGACATGGCGGAAAGGGCGTTTTTATCGTGCGAAAGCGTGATGGCCTCTTCAAATTCCTGCAACGCCTCTTCGTAGTGCGCCTCGTGAAAGCGAATTTCACCGATATAATTGTGTGCCGCTGCGATGTTGATAGCATAGCGCCGGGCGACTTCGGGTGTAACCGTAAAGGTTTGAATGGATTCATTCAGCAGCTGCTCCGCCATCATGTGGTGACCTGTCATGATATTGTAGAGTCCCTTTAGGCGCAGCAAAATGCCAATTTCCTTGTGATAGTTGCACTGCACTGCCAAATGCAGTGCGCCTTCAATATACGAAAGCATTTCTTCGGCCTGGTTGGTTTGAATGTTATAGAAAATAAACTGCTTATACCCTTCGAGTTCATAGTCCTTGTCGTTGAGCGTTTTTGCCTTACCGACGGCCTCGCGCATATCTTTGAGGCCTTCCGCATAGGCGCCGTCCCGAATGAGATAGCGGCCCTTCATGTAATAAAACTGCATTTCCAGACGCGTCAAATCTGCGCTCGCCGTATTAGCCCGCAAGGCATGAAATTTTTCTTCCAGCGTACTGAACATGTTTTGCAGGCGCTCACGAGAAATATATGCTTCCTCGCCGGCATCCGCCTCTTGAATGCTTAAAATCGGAAAGAGTTCATGTGAGAAATTCAAATAGTAGTTGAGCATTTCCAACTCAAACTGGATGCTTTTCAACGGTTCCTCGGCACTTGTATAGTGGTAAACCAGTTTGGAATAGAGATAGAGCGAAGGCTTAACCTTGAGGGAATCTTCCAAAATCTGTGCAATACGCTTATGAATCACGCGACACTTGGAGTGCGGCTGCATCATATAAATATATTCGCGCAGCTTAACATGCGTAAAGCGAATGCCGATGTCACTTTCATGCGCCCGCTCGGTCAAAATATTAATATGTTCCAAATGCTCAATCAAGCCGATAATATCGGAGTCGCTTCGTCCCATGAGATTCATCAAGACGGACAGTGGCGCTTCGTCATAGAAAAAGCTGACCAGATCCAATATATCGCGTTCCGGTTTGGATAAATACGCAAAACGGGCGCGCAACGCATCTTTCATCTTTTCCGTCATCAACGAATCGGTTTCGGAGGTCGTCAACAGCTGCACGTATTCCGTCAAAAAGAAGGGATTGCCTTCCGTTTCCTGATAAATTTTTTCCATAATTTCCGGCGAAACCGGCTTTTTCAACGCTTCCTTAATAAACGCAAAGGATTGTTCCCGATCGAAGCGCTTGAGACAGATGGTCTCTACCAGGTGATAATTGTTCAGCGTTGCCAAGGCATCGTCTAATGTCCGACTGATCTCCGGACGCGCCGTAAACAGGAAAATAGCATGCTTTTCCATGCGCAACATGACGGAGGTCAGCAAACGTACCGACACATCGTCGAGCCACTGAATGTCTTCCAATACAATAATGAGAGGATGGGATTGCGCAATCTTTCGCATTCCTTCCAGGAAAATTTGTGTCAATAAATCAAAATTGAGCCCCTTGCTGACTTCCGGAAAAAACAATTCCTTGGTTGCGGATTCCAGAGGAGGAAAAAGTTGTTTCATGGTGCTGTCCCAATAGGTGGGAAGGGAAATGCCCAGACGCTTGAGCACCTCACCCATGCGTTCAATGAGCACTGCAAAGGGACGCAGCGCGTACTCCTGCTCTGCATTATAACAGTACGCCTGCAAAATAACAGCGCCGTCCCCCACCTCTTCCAGGGTTTTGCGCAACAGCGCGCTCTTTCCGATGCCGGCCTCTCCTTTGATAAGCTGGGATTTCGCCTGATGTTTTGGCAAAAGATGCAAATTCTTCTGTAGCAATGCGCGCTCCTGAAAGCGGCCATAAAAAAATTCTTCATGCGAATTGACGTGTCGATCGCTTACGTCGATCTGATTTACCGCCTCTTCATAAATTGTTCTGGTTTCGACATCGGGGCTGACGCCAAGCTCGTCGCGCAACAGTTTTTTAAGATTGTAATAGGTTTCAATGACTTTGCCGGTTCGCCCGGTTTTGGCATAATAGCGCATAAGAAGGCGCACACTGCGTTCGTCGTATTCATCCATATCGATCAAGGTATGGATGGATTTTTCGACGTATTCATTTTGCCCCTCTTCAATTTCCTTTTCCAGCTGCTGATAGGCATGGGCGATGTACTTTTCTTCGTAAAACCCACGCATACGCGTCACCCAAAAATCGTATTGTTCCGAGTCCTTCACATAAAACCCCTGCAGAAAAGGCCCCTCGTAAAGTGTCAAATTGGCTTTCGGATCTTCGGCAAATTGCGTGGCATCACAAACGATGCCGAGCGAGCGATTCAATTCGAGCAACAGTTTTTTCGGGGAGAGGATAAAATCTTCTCCGATGCATCGTTTTGCCTGATAGATGGCATTACGTAAATTTTTCTTCGCAATCGCTTCGTCCTCATCCGGCCAAAGCAAGCCAGCAATTTCGGTTCGGGTGATGGTCTCATTGACCGCCAAATAATAAATCATGGCATTGATTTTGTTGTAAGGAAAAAAGATCCGTTCGCCATCCCTCTCAACATGGGGCACGCCGAACAACTTGATGCGTATGGTCATGAGGCCCTCCTCTCTATGCTGTTACGCCGTTTCTTCTCCTATTATACTATACGTCAAAATATCGTCCACGATTTGACGGAAAAGAAGACAATGTTTTCCCCTTTTCCCGCAAAAAGGAGAAAAGAAAATGTTTTATGCGGGTGCATTATTTTATTACCTTTGGACGCTGAACGGATACACTGACTTCGACAAGCCTGTAAAGGCTTATTTGCCAAGCCATAGACCGCACGCAACACCGTCTTTCGTTTGACAAGGGCGGAAAAACGGTTCCCGTGTCGGTCCGCCACAGCCAAAAAGCCATTCTCCCGATTTCTGAATGGCAGGAGGAAATAACCAGGTAACATGGAGTAACAATAAGGAGGAAACATGGAAAAAGTTATTTTGAATGGTTCGGATTTGACGCTGGATCAGCTGGTTGCCGTTGCGCGCAATCATGCGACGGTCGAATTGGCCCCCGAAACGGTTGACGCCGTAAAAAAATCCCGCGGCATCGTCGAAAAGATTGTGGAAGAAGAGCGTGTAGTTTACGGTATCACGACCGGCTTCGGCTCCCTGCACAATGTTCACATCTCCAAGAAGGACTGCGTACAGTTACAGGAAAACTTGATTCGTACCCATGCCGTCGGCGATGGCGCTCCGCTTCATGAAGACGAAGTTCGTGCCGTTATGCTGATTCGTGTCAACTCCTTAGTCAAAGGCGTTTCCGGTGTTCGTCTGATCACCGTCCAGACGCTGATTGATATGCTTAATAAAAATGTTGTTCCGCACATTCCGGAAAAAGGATCCTTGGGCGCCAGCGGCGACTTGGCTCCGCTTTCCCATATGGTATTGCCGATGCTGGGCCTCGGCCGTGCGTTCTATGAAGGCAACCTCATGAGCGGCAAAGAAGCCATGGCGAAAGCCGGCATCGAAACCATCCATCTGGAAGCCAAAGAAGGCTTGGCGCTCAACAACGGCACCACCGTTCTGACCGCTGTCGGCGCTCTTGCCACCTACGATGCGATGCAGCTCTTGAAGCTTTCGGATATTGCCGGTGCCCTTTCTCTCGAAGCCCATCGCGGCATCATCGACGCCTTCTACGAGAAACTGCATGCCATTCGTCCGCATGCCGGCTGCATTGCGACTGCAAAGAACATTCGCAACCTGACCGAAGGCTCGACCTACCTGACCCATACTGCCGAATTGCGCACGCAGGATGCCTACACGCTCCGTTGCATGCCGCAGATTCACGGTGCAAGCAAAGACACCATCAACTACGTGGCATCGAAAGTTGCCATCGAGTTGAATGCCGCTACGGATAACCCGATCGTCATTTCCGACACCGAGATCATCTCCGGCGGTAACTTCCATGGTGAGCCGATGGCACAGCCGTTTGACTTCCTGGGCATCGGCGCGGCCGAAATCGGTAACGTCTCCGAACGCCGTATTGAGCGCTTGGTCAACCATCAGCTTTCCGATTTCCCGTCCTTCCTGGTCAAACATCCGGGTCTCAACTCCGGCTTCATGATCACGCAGTACAGCGCCGCTTCACTGGCATCTGAGAACAAGGTTCTTGCCCATCCGGCAAGCGTGGACTCGATTCCGTCCTGCGAGAACCAGGAAGACTTCGTCTCCATGGGTACCATCGCGGCTCGCAAAGCGCGCGACATCGTCCGCAACAGTCTGCGCTGCGTCGCCACCGAAATGCTCGCCGCCGTTCAGGCCATTGACTTCCGCAAGGAAATGACAGACGGCAAACTCGGTGTTGGTACGCAAGCCGCCTATGATGCGGTTCGTGAAAAGCTCAACTTCATCGCGGATGACCACGAAGTGGAAATGTACGATGAGCTCGAAAAGATCACCGCGCTTCTGCTTGACGGCAGCCTGCTGAAGGCTGTTGAAGAGAAAGTGACCTTGGATCTTCAGTAATCCACGTACAACGAAACAATAAAAAGGAGAGGAAGCCTTCATGGTTTCCTCTCCTTTTTTGTTTTGTCATGAAACGAAATCCTATTTTTCTGCAAAGTGACGTTACTCGTCAGCGTCAAAGGGGCGATTGCGAATAATGCAGATCGTTGCGTGTTATCCTAATGCTTGGCTGTCTCTCGATAACGAAAGCTTTCTTGCTTCAACGATAATCAATCCGGCAAGCCAAAGCGACACAAATTCAAGATTCATCCAGTCAAAAATCGCCGGGTATTCCACCACCGGCATAATACAGGTGGCGTAAAACACACCGCTTGCGCCTACGCAAAGCACCCCACCAATAATAAAAGGTTTGCTGAGGATGGTTCCTTTCTCACGATAATACAGAACCAAATAGACGACGAGCGTCACAACAAAAAGAATACCAATCACCCATTGGGCAAAAGTGAGAAGAGAAAGAAAGAAGTCAATCGAACCCGCTGTTTTCGGCGCAGCAACCTCCGTCATCGCCATCCACTTTTCAGGGGTCATTTGACGAAAATTGATGAATGTCTCATGTTGAAGGACAAAGACAGCAGAGAAGAAGAGCAGTTGCCAAAGAATATCCAGAGGAATTGCCCATTTTAGCCAATCATGCCAATCCAATTTCATCCTTTTGCTGTTCATAAAAGCTCCTTTCTCCTCGATGAGATGTCCTTTTCGCTATTGTATTTACCCCCCCCCTCTATGCTAAAACAGGTTCCCAAAGCCTTATTCTTTTTCATACAGCGCATAATGCTGCGGCGCTTCAAAGAAAAAGTCCGCACGGTCAATGAGCCGGTAACCGGGAAATTCCCGCTCCTCTCCTCTTGTGACGATAAAATCGACACGTCCCTCACGAATAGCATCCTCCTGCTCCTGTTCCATTTCCGAAGAAGGGAGATTCAATCGGCAAAATGCGCGTACATTCGGTACAATTCCGGTCACGGTGTAAAAGCCGCCGTCCAAAAAACCGTAATTCAGAAGCGTCGGATGTTCTTTTTTTTGGATCTGTTGTGCAAAGCGATATTGAGGTAACTCTTCGCGAACCGTTCCTCGCAAATAGGCATTCGGCGAGAAAAACGTGGCATAGCCAACAGCGAAAGCCAAGGTCAATAAGCCGGCCTGAATGAAAGAAGAAAGCGCTTTTCGCTCGCCACGCCTTACCCGAGTCCTGTTCTCCAGCGGCGTTTCTGCTGGTACTTCCCTATCGTTCCTGAAAACGTGTTGCCAAAAGACGGCTGACCATTCAACCAGTGCGGCACATCCGATGCAGGCAAAAACAGAGAGAGGTAGCGCATAGTAGACATAAAACCGTCCGCCGATATAGATAAGGCACAGCATGAAAAACGCCTGAAATAGAAGATGAAAAAAAGTTCGCAAAGGACGATAAATCAAACACCAAAATAGACCAAGCGCCCCCATGGGGAACACAAAACCGAGCGTTGACCTGGCAACGTTATAACCGGTTCGCAGGTTGGAAAACAGCGAATTTCCTTGCCCATCGACACGCGAATAGGAAAACAGGTTATCGATAAAATAGCCCTGCACGAGATCCGAAAGCGCGCCCTGCAGAAGAAAATAGAGCAAAATGGGCACGGTAATCAGCAGGAGTCCTGCTAGAATACCGACGAGCAAGTGAAGCAAAGCGCTCATACCGGCCTCTTTCACCGTAATAAATGCCACCACGATAATCCAGCCGACGTAAAGGCCCACCAGCGTGTATTTGCTCCAAAACACCATGCCCGAAGTGATTCCGATCCCGACGGCTTGTCCGAAGCGCATCGGCTGTTTTCGTTCCACCACCAATAGCCCCTGATAAAGCGCATACGCAAGCGGTGCCAAAGCCAACTGCTCGACACTGTCTCCATGTGCAAAGGGTCGTGAAGCGAAAACGAGAGCGCCCATCAGAGGAAGAAAAACGAGCACACTCGATTTTTCGGTCAAAACACGGCAGGCGCGATAGCTATACCACAAGAAGCCGAAAGCTGCAGCGATTTCCAACAAATACACGCCAAAAAAGGTGCGGTACGAAATCATAGCGGCAACGGCATGGAGCATATACAAAAACGGGCCCTTTTGTTCCCACAGGTCGCGATACGGCAGAAGTCCGCGTAACATGGATTTCCCGACGGTAAAAAAGCAATTGGCATCCACCCAGTCATTGAGCGGATAGAGCGGTGACGATTTGGAACACAGCGTAATCAACAGCACGGCGGCAAGCAGAAGATACGCCGCGGCCATGCCATTTCGAAATCTTTGCGGGGGCGTTTTTGAAGGCATCGTTTGTTCCAAAACGTGGAGCTCGCCCGAAAGAGAAGATTCGTTGGTTGTTTTATTCATCGAGATCATGCACATTTTGTCCTTCGCTCTCGGCGGTTCTTGCTGATATCGGATCCGCTGCTTCCTGCGATTTCTGCGGTTCTTCCGTCTTCAAAAAGCGCGACTTGCTTTTCTCCTCTGTGCGCTCCGCAATGATATAACGCGGGCGACGCTTCGTTTCCAGATAGATCTTGCCCACATACTCACCGATTACGCCCAGGCAGATGAGTTGTATCCCGCCAAGAAGCGCGGTGGAAAGCACCGTGCTGGACCAGCCGGGAACGCTGTTTCCGGTAAAATATGAAATCAACACCCAAATAATCAATAAAAAGCTCAGTAGGGAAATCAAGAGTCCGAAGCCCGTAATGAGGCGAATCGGCTTTACGCTAAGGCTCGTTACACCATCGAAGGCGAGCGCCAGCATTTTACGTAACGGATAGTGGCTTTCTCCCGCCAAGCGTTCGTTTCGATCATAGTACACACTGGTGCTGCGAAAGCCGACTAAAGGAAACATGCCGCGCAAAAAGATATTGACTTCCCGAAAATCCGAAAATTCATCCAACACCCGCTTGGATACCAGGCGATAATCCGCATGATTATACACGACATCCGCGCCCATCCAGCGCAGAAGTTTATAAAATGTCTGTGCGCTGGTGCGCTTAAACCAGGTATCGGTATCCCGTTTTTTCCGCACGCCATAAACAATGTCGCAGCCGTCCCGATACGCATCCACCATCTCATCCATTGCAGATAGGTCGTCCTGGCCGTCGCAGTCAATGGAAATGGTGATGTCCGCCTTTTCCTTGGCCTCCATCAGCCCTGCAAGCAGCGCATTCTGATGTCCCCGATTGCGGCTGAGTGAAATGCCTTCCACCTCTTCATATTCCCGCGCCGCCTGTTGAATAAAGGGCCATGTCGCATCCCTGCTGCCATCATTGACAAAAAGAAGGCGACTTTGCGGATCAATTTTTCCCTCTTCCACCATCTTGTTTCGCTGCGCACGAAAAAGCGGCAATGTCACCGGCAGAACCTTCTCCTCGTTGAAGCATGGAATAACGATATAGAGTATCGGGCGCATGATCCCTCCTTTGGACAAAACGTTTTGGATCTTTTTTTCATCATAGCAGATCTTGTGTTCCAGGAGGTTTCAAAATGGAGAGGGAGCGTGCGATTTTCAAGCATACTTATTTCATTGCTAATTCTCTTTCGATTGCTTTTTTTACAAAAGCGTTAAGGCTCAATCCATGCTGAAGGGAATACACAGCTGCCTGTTTATGTAGTTCCGGAGTAAGACGAACATTAAATCCGCCTTTATAAGGTTTTTCCGGCTCTTCCCCGGTTTCTTCGCACAACAAAAGATAGGCATCTACTGCTTCATGGAAATCACGAATGAGAGACTTTGCGTCCTCTCCTTCATAAGAAATCAAAGAACGAATGCCTGTAACTTTTCCAAAAAAAACTCCATCCTCTTCCGAATATTCTAAGGTACCAATATAGTCTTTATATCGTAATACGTTATCCATCAAGGTCCCCCATTTCTTCTAATGCCTCTAAAATGGCTTTTATCTGATATGTAAGCAATTTGTTGAGCGTTGCACCCTATAAAGCAATTTGCAACTATTTTTAGTTGCATTTAAATAGTATAACGAGCTTTAACATATCTGAATACTAATGACGCAAAAAGAGACGGCTAAAAACCGTCCCTTTCCTTTTTCAGTATCAAATTCGTATCATTCATTTCTGAAACGTCTAAATTTCAACGTTTCCGGTGCATCTACTCGGAGTGACAGGATTTGAACCTGCGACCCCTTGTCCCCCAGACAAGTGCGCTACCGAACTGCGCTACACCCCGTAACGTTCCTATTATAGCATAAACTTCTCCTTTTAGCGCAAGAAACACATTTCCCTGACGGTTCGCTGTTAGAATGCTAAAGAAATAGGGAAAAGAAAAAGAGGTGGCGCAACGAATGACTTTCCCCAAGAGCGCCCTTGATGGAGATAGAACCCTTTGAATGGAACCTTTTGAACCTTTATACAGTAAGGAAGGTAAAATGAAACTCATTGAAACCATTGGAAATACAAAACTGATCCAACTCCAGCACATCGGTGGTGGAAGAATTTATGCCAAATTGGAGAAAAGCAATCCCGGCGGCAGTATCAAGGACCGTCCTGCCTATTATATGATTCGCGACGCCATCCAGAGCGGCGAACTGAAACCCGGAATGACCATTGTGGAACCGACGTCAGGAAACACGGGCATCGCCTTGGCACTTATCGGAAAGCAACTCGGCTATGCCGTGGAATTGTACATGCCGGCATCCATGTCGAAAGAACGCGTCCGCCTTATGCGCTCCTTTGGAGCCAAGGTCGTACTCACCACAGAAGGGGCATTGCAGGGAGCGGTCGACGCGGCCAAGGCGAGAGCGGCCGAAGGAAATGCCTACATGCCGGATCAATTCTCGAATCCGTCCAACCCGAAAGCACATTATGAAACCACCGGCCCGGAAATTGCGAAGGCATTGCCCGATGCTGCGGCATTCGTCTCCGGATTCGGTACGGGCGGAACCATTTCCGGAACGGGACGGTACCTGAAAGAGCATATTCCGGGCATCAAAGTGTTCGGATTGGAACCCAAAGAATCCCCCTTAGTCAGCGAAGGACATGCCGGCGCCCATAAAATTCAGGGCATTTCCGGCAATTTTGTGCCCAAAAACTTAGACAAAAGCCTGCTGGACAAGATATACTCGGTGGCAAGCGACGATGCGATCGCGATGGCTCGGCGCCTGGCCGCAGAAGAAGGCCTCTCCGTCGGCATCTCTTCCGGCGCGAATGTTGTTGCTGCGCTCATGGCACTGAATGAAGTAAACGGAAACGTCGTGACGGTTCTGCCCGATTTGGGCGAGCGATACCTTTCTACGGCATTATTTGAAGAGGATGGAAATGAAAAATAGAGATTGGAAAGAAGAAGCGGAATACATCATGGCTTTGGATCCGGCATGCCGTTCCATAGAAGAAGCCACGAATTTGTATCCCATCACCGATGCGCTCAGCAGCTATGATATTGCCCACGAATTTTATCTGCAGGGCGAGTTTTATGAGGCGCGACGCATTTCGCAAAATGCACGCAACCGAACCGGCATTGAAATTCATCCCGGCGCGGAAATCGGGCGTTGTTTTTTCATTGACCACGGCATGGGCGTGGTCATCGGGGAAACCGCTAAAATCGGCGATTATGTACACATGTATCACGGCGTCACCCTGGGCGGCGTGGAGTCCTATGAAGGGCAACGCCATCCCATCGTGGGCAATCACGTGCTGATCGGTGCCAATGCCACGCTCCTCGGACCGATTCATATTGGGGACGGTGCAAAGATCGGTGCCGGCGCCGTGGTGATGCAGGATGTTCCGGCCGGGGCAACGGCAGTAGGCGTTCCGGCGCGCATTCTTCCCGCAAAACCGCAATCCGAACCTTCTTCGGCGGATCGCTGCACCGCGCCGCATCGTGGCCAAGCCGAAAAGGCAGAGGCAACGCTAAAAACGCCAAAGGAGAAAAAATGAAATCGGATCCATCTCCTCTTTCGACAGCGCAAAAGCCGTTAGAAGTGACCTATCCGGATGAGGGAGCGCAACCGCAGGCGATTTTGCTTCGCCTGATCAAAGGAACCCTGGTCGGTATCGGTGCCATTTTGCCGGGGCTTTCCGGCGGTGTGCTTTCGGTGATTTTCGGCATCTATCAACCGATGATCGCTTTTCTGTCCAATATTCGCCGAGATTTTATGCGCAATGTACGCTATTTCCTGCCCATCGGACTGGGCGGCCTGCTCGGCGTTTTTCTGTTCTCGATTTTCGTTGAAAAAGCGTTCGGTCGATATTCCGCGCAATTTGTATGCCTGTTTTTAGGCTTTGTGATCGGCACCTTTCCGAGCCTCTATCGACAGGCGGGAAAAGAAGGACGCTCTTCGTCGGATCGCGTACTTCTGGCCATCTGTGCGGCGGGGATTTTTCTACTCATGTCGTTCGGATCCCATCTTCCGCAGGTCACGCCGAATCCGCTGGTTTGGCTTCTTTCCGGCGTCTTAGTTGCCTTCGGCTTTATCATTCCGGGGATGAGCCCATCCAACTTTTTGATCTACTTCGGTCTGTATGACAAGATGGCGGCCTCCATTGCGGCCTTCGATTTCGGCATGCTCATTCCGTTTGCTGTCGGTGCCGTCCTATGCATTCTGCTCTTTTCAAAAGTCGTCGCCTGGCAATTTCGCCATCACTACGCACCGATGTTTCATGCCATCTTAGGCATGGTGGTCGGCTCCACGCTGGGAATTTTCCCGGCGATCCTTTTTCCCGCACTGACACCGGAAGGCCTTGCCACAGCGCAGTTGAGTCTTCCTGTGGCCATACTTTTTGGCCTCGGCATGCTTCTCGTCGGTATAGGGATCAGCTATCAATTCAGTAAATTAGAAGAAAAGGTGAATTATGAACGATGAAACACGATTGGCCGTATTGATCGACGCAGAGAATATCTCGCCGAAATACATTCAGGTCATTTTTGACGAAGTATCCAATTACGGGGTCTCCACCTATCGCCGCATCTACGGCGACTGGACCAGTACCCGCAATAACCGCTGGAAAGAAGTGCTTTTGGATAATTCCATAACGCCCATCCAGCAATACAGCTATACGGAAGGCAAAAATTCTTCCGATTCCGCCATGATTATCGATGCCATGGATATCCTCTACACGCTTTCTGTGGACGGCTATGTCCTGGTCTCCTCCGACAGCGACTTTACGAGGCTGGCCTCCCGCCTTCGCGAATCCGGCATGACTGTCATCGGCATGGGCGAAAGCAAGACGCCGAACGCGTTTATTTCCGCATGCAATACATTTAAGTATTTGGATATTCTTTTTGCCTCGCTTGCCAATGCAGAAGAAGAGGAAGAAAATCACGAGGATTCGAAAACGGCCAAAAGTAAGTCCGGCCGTAGTGCCGCTTCTGCACAGGAGCACGCGGCGACCTCTTCCAAATCGGAAGAAAAAGCTGCAGCAGCAGAAAACGGATCCATGACGCCGGCAAAAGGAGCCACCGTTTTAACGCGCAAGGAATGGAAAAAAGATCATGCGCAGGCGACAACCGCGAAACGAAACGGGAAGCGCGAAGTGCCCCGTCCGCAGACTACCATTCTTTCTGTACGCAAAGCACTACGCAGTATTGTGCGCGAAAATTCCGACGAAGAAGATTGGATCTCGTTGGCGAATTTGGGCAACCAGCTTTCCAAGCGCTTCCCCGATTTTGACGTGCGAAACTACGGCCACCAAAAATTGGTCACCTTCATTGAATCTTTTCATGAATTCGAAGTCGCCCATCGACCGGTATCGGAGTTTGGCGACAAACAGCTTTTTGTGCGCCTGCGCAAGAAATAGGCTTGCGGTCGGCTACAGCGTGGTACACCTCTTCACCCTAAAAAGTTTGCAGGCGGCCGCTCCGGAAGGTGCATTCGACAGCCTTTTTTCTGCATTTCATGTAATTTCACCAGAAGCAGGTTGATGTCCGTCGAAAGCATTTTCGCCATCGTCACAATATCGTAGCCTTCATTGGACAAGGCTTGCACCTCTTCTTCATCCAGCAACAGGTGCGCCGCAAAAACGTTCGCCTCATACTCTTCTCGCTCGCTCATGTTGAGCAGCGTAAACGGCACGAAATCGCGCACCCCGTCCTCTTCTCCTTCGTGAAGCAGCGTATGGCCCAGCTCATGGGCCAAAATAATACGGCGGCGGGGCTCTTCAAGCGCAGCATTCAGAAAAATGCATGGTTTTCCGTCAATGCGTGCCACCATGCCGCCAAGCTGGTGAAAATCGCTGCGTTCGTAGAGACGAATGCCCATGGCGCGCACAATCTCTTCGGGGTCCTTGCTCTGATATTCGATTTTCAGGCGTTTTACGCATTCTTCAATCGACATCCTGATCCACTTTCTACCGAAAACGATCGCTCCTTGAGCGGTCGTTCGTTTTTTAGTTCTCTTTTCGTGCCTCCCAATACGCCTCCTGCAGCGCACGCATGACGGCATCCTTATCCTCTTCGGAAAGCGTTCCGCCGGAAAACATGGCGCGCGCCTGCCGAAGGAGGCGAGACACTTCCTCTTCCTGTTCCGTGGCGGAAGATGTCTTGGGAAAGGCAGAATCTTCCTCATGCTCGGTATACAAATAATTCACATCCACAGAAAATAAGGCCGCCAGCGTCGTATACGTCCTTCGCTGTTTGGGATAACTTTGGCCCCGCTCATAGCTGACCACGGTACGGGTTGAAACATGCAGGCGTTCCGCCAGTTCTTTTTGCGTCCAGCCCTGTTTTTCGCGCAGCGCTTTCACCTTTTCACCGAATGTCATGCTCTCTCTCCTTTCGATAGGAAGATAATGTTCATCTTTTTCTTGACAAAGGAAGATTATTTTCCTATACTGGCTCTACAGTAGGAAGATGATCTTCCTTTATTGTACGCGCTTCACATGCTGTGTCAAGGGCGATTTGGCACTTTCCGGGTTTTCATCGGAAGAGAGGAAGAACGATGCGCCGACAAATTCTTCATGTGGATATGAACAGCTTCTATGCTTCCGTCGAACAGGCGTTTGACCCGTCCTTGCGCGGCAAAGCCATGGCTGTCACCGGAGCCGCCGAAAAGCGCCATGGCATCATTTTGGCCAAATCCCCGGAAGCCAAAGCGAAAGGAGTACAAACCGGTGAGGTCATCTGGCAGGCGAAGCAGAAATGCCCCGAACTGATTACAGTTGAGGCGCATTTCGAGCGTTACCAGCTGTATTCCCGTCTCGCCCGAAGCATATATCTGGAATACACCGATCGCGTTGAACCGTACGGATTGGATGAATGCTGGATGGACGTATCCGGCTCCTTCCGACTATTTGGTGACGGCTGGACCATTGCGGCAGCCATCCGCAAGCGCATTCGTCGAGAACTCGGCGTAACGGTATCCATCGGCATAAGCGATAATAAGGTGTTTGCCAAGTTGGGCAGCGATCTGCGCAAACCCGATGCCCAAACACGCCTGGATGCCTCCAATTTTCGCGAGCGCGTATGGCCTCTTCCCGTAAGCGATCTGCTCTTTGTCGGCCGCCAGACCACCAAGGCGCTGCTCTCCTTTGGCATCACCACCATCGGTGAACTGGCCAATGCCGATACGCAGCTGATTGCGCATCGCTTTCATCGAAACGGCATAAAATTGCAGCAAGCGGCACAGGGAAAAGACACCGAGCCGGTTCTTCCTTACGGCATGCGACCCATTGCCAAAAGCATAAGCTGTGGCACCACCTTTCCCCGCGACTTATACACAGAAGAAGATATTACCATCGCTTTGCTTGACTTGGCGGATCACGTGCAATCTCGCCTGATTGATGCCGGCCTCCGCGCCGAGGGGCTTGGCGTGTGGGCTCGTGACCGCCGACTGGTGATCACCCATGCCACGGACTCTCTTCCCTATCCCACGCAGAGCGCGCAGACTCTTGCGCGCTATGCGCTGCCTTTGGCGCGATCTCTTTTTGATCCGCAAAACCCGCTTCGTTCCCTTACGCTTTGCGCCACCGCCCTTCGTCCGGCCAAAGAAGCCGTGCAAACACTGCTGTTTTCGGATATTGTCCGGCACGATAAATGGGAACGCGTGGCAGATACGGTTGAAGAATTGCGGACACGCTATGGGAAGCGGGCGATCGGGCCAGCTACGCTTTCTTCGTTGGCCCTGGCTGATCTGGATGCCCCGCGCGCGCCCATGCCGCTTTATCTTTCCGCCTGTCATGCCCTGCACAACACACAAGACAAAGGCAAAACGGGATATTCTTCTTTGATAAACGAAACAAAGATCGGATAACACCACATACAGGCAAAATGCGGTAAGATAACAAAGGAAATTCGAGAAGAAATACAAATCGTCATCGCCGTACGATATGGCTTTGTGATGCGATGGCGTCAAAGCGAACGCGGTTCGCGAAAAACCGAGCGAGAGGAGCCCGCCGTGATTTATACCGTAACATTAAATCCTTCCGTAGACTTCATCAGTCGCGTAGAGAACATGCGCGTCGGCGAAATCAATTATTCCACCGAAGACCGGATGGTTGCCGGAGGCCGAGCCTTGATGGTCTCCCGTATTTTGCATACATTAAGCATTCCCACGACCGCTACCGGCTTTATAGGAGGACACACCGGTTCCTATATTGAAGAAGAGCTGGATCGCGAAGGAATCTTACATGATTTCATTCGTACCAAGAGCAACACGCGACTGAACATGTCTCTTTTTGTGGATGCTGTCGAAACACGCATCCTGGGGCGTGGCGGAGAAATCCAATCGAGCGAGGTCAACGATCTGCTCTATTACCTCTCCCGCATTCGGGAAGGGGATTATCTCGTCGTTGCGGGATCGCTTCCTCCACGTATGGACAATGATATTTATGAACGGATGTTTGATATTGCCACGGTAAACGGTGCAGCGTTTTTGCCCATCATCGCACCCGAGCCATTAAAAAAAGCGCTGGTTAAAAAGCCTCTCTTAATTGCACCGACCATGAAGGAGCTCTGCACACTTTTTTCCGTCGACGAAATCCGTCCAAAAGAAGTGGTGAACTACGCCAAACAGCTTCTTTCCGAAGGTGCCCAGAATGTGCTCATTAACCGCGAGCGCGCCGGCTCACTCTTTGTGACCGCGGATGGTGAAGTCTATCAGGCGGAAGGTCCACAAGGATCCATTGTTTCGGCAACCTATACCAATATGGCGCTCATTGCCGGCTTCATCGGTAACTATATGCGCTCAAACGACGCAAAAAAAGCGTTCCCATCTGCGCAAGGGTGTGCCAATGCCACCTATGCCGTAGAAACGCTGCCTTCGCTTGCTACCATTCGTCAAGCTGTTGCCGCAGTACAGGTTACTCGCCTGGCGTAATCGAAGCATCCGTATGCACCGAAACGAAACGACCGTCCTGCTCACGGATGCGGCGCGCGCGTTTTTCCCATTCGCTTCGGCGCATCCATAGCTCCTGGCCGCAGCCATTGCAACGCAAGTGAATTTCCGGGCCTGTGCGCAGAATGGTCCATTCATTCTTTCCGCAGGCATGCGGTTTTTTCATCTGCACGACATCCCCCGATTGATAGCGGCGCATGAGTGTTCCTCCTATCCTGATCAAGGCAAAACGAAGAAGGCTTCCCGATAGACCAGCATCGTCGCACCGTCTGCTTGCGGCAGCGCGCGAATGAATTCCTGCGTGTCCACCACCTCTTTGTTTTCCCCTTTTAACGTCATCCGACGATTCTTTCCAATGACGACCATTCCGTTTTTTCCGGCAATGACTCGCAAGGGCGGAAAATCTAAGGCCGTCGTTTTGACAGCTTTTCCATCCACCGCATAGCAGGTAAGCGCTCTGCCGTCCGTCACCCAAACACCTTCTTCGTTGACTGCCATGTCCCAACCTTCCGCAAGAGGAATGGTAGTGGTAACGATGTTGTCTACCACAAAAAACAAGCGCTTTTCCTGGGAAACGACAAAACTTTTTTCTCCCGTCCAGTAAAGGCGGGTAAACGGCGTGTCGGCATGCAGTTGAAAGCGATCTTCTCCCAAAAGCGCATCCGGCGTTTCTTCCTTCTTCTCTTTCGGCTTTTCCGGAGTAACCGAGCGCAAAACCAAAACGCTTCGCACCGGTTCCTCCGCTGTCGACTGCGGCAAGGAAAACCCCGGTGCTTTTTCCACTGTGCCGGTGGTATGTATGCCTTTGGAAGAACCTTCTTCGGTCCATGCCACATACGTGTCCGTCTGCGCTAATAATCCCGGTGCACCGGCGGTTTTCTGGACCGACTGGATCGTACCTTCTTTATCAAAGACGACAAAGCGATCTGCCTTGATACCGATCAGGGCGGCGGGCGAAAAGGCTCTCTTTTCCACCGCCATGAGCCCAAGCAGGCCGTCCTCTTGTATCGTTTGTACTTCCTGTCCGTTTTTCGGGTTCAGCACTTGTATGCGGTGATCCTTTTGGATGAGATATACGTTATCCCCGTAAATAGGCTTGGTGTCCCGCGCAATCGGCACTTCCCAGCGCTTTCCTCCGGCGTCAAAAGCGATCAGATTTTTTCCATCGCGGAAAAAGAAGCAGCCGTCAATCGCACCGATATCCTTCCAGGAGTCCGCATAATGCAGCGCTACTTCTTTGGTGGACGCGTTTTTTCCTTTCGGCAGAAAAAAAAGAAGGAGCAGAAGCACAAGGATTCCGGCCGCTCCTGCAATAAACAGGCGTTGCCTTTGGTTCAGGCGCTTTTCTCCTCCCTCGAATTTGGTTTTTTCCGGCATCGTAATCATGAACACTCCCCCGCCTGTTCCCTGGCGAAAACGTTGCAGAACACGTTCCTTGCCACGAATATCGTTCGCTCCGCTTGGTTAGGCGTTATTTTGTTTGCGTTTTGCGCGCTCTTCTCGCTCTTTTTTCCACGCGTCGGGATCGTATTCGATGCGCACCCATTGAATGCGCTTGTTTTCGATTTTCTCGATTTTAAAACGCATTCCTTCATATTCGATAAACGGCCGTTCCTGGTCCTCCGGAATGCGTCCCATCAGGAAGAAAAGCAAACCGCCGAGTGTATCGTAATCTTCCGTCTCTTCATCAAAATCCGACTCGGTATTATAGTTCAATTCTTTAATGGACAACGTGCCCTTGGCATAAAACGTATTGCGGCTGATTTTCTCAATTTCCGGTTCGTCCTGATCATATTCGTCATCAATGTCGCCGACAATTTCTTCCAACACGTCCTCCATCGTGACAATGCCCGAAAATCCGCCATACTCATCAATAAGAATGGCCAAGTGAAAGTTTTCGTTGCGCATTTCATTAAAGAGTTCATTGACATTTTTACGCTCCGGCACGAAATTAGCGGGTCGGATGATCTTTCGCAGCGAAACATGTTCAAAGCCTGTGCTATACGCTTCCTGTAAGTAATCCTTTATGTAGAGAACGCCAATGACATTGTCGATTTCATCATCGTAAACCGGAATACGCGAATAGCGAACGGAAAGCAGTTCATCAATATATTCGGTATAGGGATCATTGACATCAATGGCGAATACTTCGGTTCTCGGGGTCATAATATCTTCCGCCGACTTGTCATCGAAGGAAATGATGGAGGTGATCATTTCGCCTTCATCACGATTGATCATGCCTTGACTTTGTCCGACCTGCACCAACGACTTAATATCCGAAAGCGTAACTTTTTCTTCGATGGCATCGATTTCGACGCCCATCAAGTGCAAAATGCTATTGGTACACCACGAAAGAAAATGCACAAAGGGTGTAAGCAGCTTGGAACTCCACCAAAGAATGCCGATCGCGCTGTCGGCGAAGTTTTCTGCATTTTGCAAGGCCAAGCGCTTGGGCACCAGTTCACCGAAAACAATGGTTAAGAGGGAAAGCAGAATGGTAATCGTAATGGTGGCTACGCCGAGGGGGCTTGGAACACCGAAGGAGCCGATAACATCCGCCACGTATGTCGCAAGACCCGTCGCTGCACTGGCGGAGTTGAAGAATCCCGCTAAGGTAATACAAATTTGAATCATGGAAAGAAAATCCGAAGGGTCTTCCGACAGGCGCAAAATCCGACGCGCCCGCTCGTCGCCTTCGTCACGACGTTCTTTCAACCGATTGGCATCCACCGAAACCAGCGCCATTTCTGACGCGGCAAAAAACGCATTGACGACGATCAAAATGACCATCAACAACAACTGAAAAAGTAAGGCCGAACTCCCGGCTCCAGGGTCTGAGACACCTTGGTCCATTCTTTCCTCCTATTACACGACACCACGCGATGGATCGATTCCAAAGCGGACGAACACGCCGTCCTCACCATTCCACGTAGCCATTGACGCGAATATCTTATCACATTCCAAAAAGCATATAAAGCAACAATAAGGCGGACAGGCCGATACGATAATAGCCGAAGACCTTGAAGTCTTTTTTCTGCACATAGGCCATAAATTTCTGAATGACCACGTAGGCGACGATAAACGACAGTACAAAGCCCAGGAGGATCAACAGCCACTGTCCCAGGGTAAAGCCACCCAAGTTCTTGATCACTTTTAATAACGTTGCGCCCATCATCGACGGAATGGCCATGAAAAAGCTGAATTCGGCAGCGGCGACGCGCGAGCTTCCCAAAACCATCGCACCGATGATGGTAGCGGCGGAACGTGAAGTTCCCGGAACGAGAGCCAAACATTGGAACAGGCCAATCATAAAAGCGGTCTGCAGGCTGAAGTCAAGCGGGTCCGCATACTGGGCGGTTTTGCGCTTTGCATTCCAGCTCTCGACAAAAATCATCACCACGCCGTAAAACAAAAGCGTGAAGGTCACCACGGGCATGGTCATGAGGTGCTCGTCAATCACATCGTCAAAGAGTATGCCCACAACCGCCGACGGAATGACCGCAACGACGACACGCAACCAAAGTGCCATCGTGCGTGGATTCACATGCGTCACATTGTAGTAAAGGCGCGTCTGCTTGTTCCACTGTGCGTAACGCTTGGGCTTCTGCGCAAAACGGGGATCTTCACTATGCCAGGGATTCAGCCTTTTCCAGTAGATGACAATGACGGAAAGAATGGCGCCAAGCTGAATGATGATGTTAAAGGCATTGGCAAAGCCCTGCGGGTCCAGTCCAATCCACTGATTCGCCAGAATCAGATGCCCGGTGGAGCTGATGGGCAAAAATTCCGTTACTCCTTCAATGATGGATAACAGCGTAACCTTGATGATGTTTACAATGACGTCCATGCGTCCTCCTGATTATAATGTTCCAAAAAAGAATGTTTGTTTCCTGCCAGCGTGTAGCCCAAAATGGCGTCCAACGCGACATTTTCACCGCTGCGCAAAATGGATTTTTCCACATTGGGATTCAGCGTTTTCAGCGCTTCGATCAAAGCTTTGATGTTGCGCCGCTGCGAGTCGACCTTCTGCTGTGTCACGACACAGGCGCAGTCAAGGGGCTTGAGTCCTGCAAAATCACGCCATGCTATGATACTTTTCTCTTCCACAAAGTACAAGGGGCGAATCAGCTCCATGCGATCAAAGTTTTTTGCCACAATCTTCGGCATCATATTCTTGTAATTAGCCGACCAGAGAACATTAAGCAAGGTCGTTTCAATCACGTCATTAAAGTGATGCCCCAGCGCCAGCTTATTGCAGCCGAGCTGTTTCGCGCGATCGTAGAGAAAGCCGCGGCGCATCCTCGCGCAGAGATAGCACGGTGCATCCGCAATTTCATCCGCCACCTGGAAAATATCCGAACGATAGATCGTCGCCGGAATGCCGAGCCAAGAGAGATTAAACAGCAACCGCTCCCGATTCATGGGAGCATAGCCCGGATCCATGGCCAAATATTTTACAGTGAAAGGAATGGCGGAATAGCGCGCCAGCGATTCAAAAAGTTTCGCCAGCAACAGGCTATCCTTGCCGCCGGAAATCGCAACACCGACCACATCCCCCGGTTCCAGCATCTCGTAGGTTTTTAACGCTTTATGAAACTTGGATACCAGCCGCCCGCGATAGGTCGTTTGAATCGCATGTTCGATTTCTTTTTTGGGCTTGAGCGTTTCGCCAAAAAGGCGATACGTGTCGGGATACAGGCGTGCCACCGCCTCTTCATGAGTTTCGCCCTCCTGGGGCACAACGGTTACGGTAAATTCTTCGGGCACCTCTTCCCGGCGCTTTGCCCAGAACGCCTGAATCTCAGAGGCGGCTTGCTCGTCTGTTTGCTTGCTTTCTTCCCGATCCGCTTCTTCTTTTTGTTTTGTCGCCTCTTCCAGATGTTGCAGGAAGAGCTTTTCGTTAAACATTTCCGGCATGGTTCCTCCGTTATTTATGATACGGCTCGTGATGCAAAATCCGAAAGCCGCGATAAATCTGTTCCAGTAAAATAACGCGCATGAGCGTATGAGGGAAGGTCATGCGCGAAAAGGACAGCTGCTTCCCCAGGGCTTTGATCTTCGGCGCCAGCCCGTCACTTCCACCGATGAGAAACGTAATGGCCGATCCGCCCTCCACTGCCCAGCGGTCAAGCTGCGTTGCAAATGAAACGCTGTCCTGCTGTTTTCCTTCAATACAAAGAGAAACGATACAGCTCTGTTTGGGCAGCACTTTCAGAATACGCTCCGCCTCTTTTTCCAGCGCCTGCTCGATTTCTTTTGCACTCGCTTTTTCCGGTCGTGGTTGTTCCGGAACTTCCACGATACGAAGCGTCGCATACGGACGCAGCCGTTTGCAGTATTCGGCAACCGCCTGCGCATAAAACGGCTCCTTCACCGTACCGACGGCAAGAATGGTGATATTCATCCCTGCGCTCCTTCGGCAAGGCCCGACAGTTGCGGCGCACCGGCTCTGTCGGCGTCCGGCTCCGCGATCTGCGCCTTGTCCGGCAAGCGTCCCGCCTTTCCGGCCGAGAAAAAGCCCGACGGGGCGGATCGTGGCGCAACAGACACGTGCACCTGGCTTCCCACGGCAAAGCCATTTTCTGTAAGCAACCGCGATACCGTGTGCAAGCAGCATTCCTCCGTATTGTTGTTGATGGACATGTGTGCCAAAAGAACCTGTTCCCCACGCCCTTCGAGCCACTCGCACAAGACCTCACCTGCTTGCCGATTGGAAAGATGCCCCACTTCCGAGGCAATGCGTTTTTTCGACCAGAACGAATACGGCCCGTGACGAAGCAACAGATCCTCGTAATTCGCTTCCAAATAATAAATATCCGCTCCGCGCATCGCATTCATCATGTACGAGTCAACAATGCCGGTATCGGTCAAAACAGCGATTTTTTCTTCCCCGCAACGAATAGCATACCCGACGGGGTCGGCACAGTCGTGATGGATGGGAACCGGCAAAATGGTCATATCCTGAATTTGGAAAGGCTGTTTATTGCGAAAGACGACATGATCGCGGTCGCGATGCCGTCCTACCTTCTTTTCCATCGCGCGCCACGTATTCTCATTGGCATAGATGGGAAGGTGATAGCGCCTGGTGAGCACGCCGAGGCCCGCAATATGATCCGAATGCTCATGCGTCACCAAAATCGCATCCAGTTTTTTCGGATGCACGCCAGCCGCGCGCAACAACTGCTCTATTCGTTTTGCACTGTATCCGGCATCAATAAGAACGGTCGCATGGTCCGATTGGATCAATACGCTGTTTCCGCTTGAGCCGGACGCCAGAGAACATAGTCTCATTCGTCCTTCTTTCTGCTTTGTAATATCGGAATCATTGTATCATACGGTGCAGCTATTCCCTTCAGCAAGTTTATTTCAGTTCCTTTTCATTCTCTTCTATACTCGGTAAAGTGCACTTAAAAGGCTCAGGAATTACGTTCGTCAGTTGATATTCTGAGATCCCGATAGGCGCTTTGCTGCTCTCAGAGGCATACTTCGCCAACACATTATCTTTGGTTTTGTAAATTAATGTCGATGGTTCGAAGCTATTAGTCTCTATCAGTCACAAAAGCCCCGAGCGTTTTCCAATTGGGAACACGTTCGGAGCTTTTGCATATGACCTAAATTACATCCTGTCGCTACTTATAGTAGAACTTAAATGTTCAAAAATATCAACGCCCTTAAAATAATTTGTCAGTCTGAGATTTTCACTATATTCTGATGTCAGTTTAATTGCTATCGTTTTTTTATTCGAAGGCCGTTGCCTTTTAACGTCAAATCAAGAACAACCGCTATGACAAGCACAGCCCCCTCGACGACGAACTGATAGACTGTTCCAATGCCCAACAGGTTCATACCATTGGAAAGATTACCGAGAATCAACGCGCCAATCAGCGTCCCGATCAGCGAGCCCTGACCGCCTAACAAACTTGTTCCTCCAAGGATAATCGCAACGATGATTTCAAACTCAATTCCGGAAGTACTGAGGTTGGGGTCGCCAGAATTGATACGTGAGGACATCAGAATGCCGACGAATGCAGACATGAGTGCCGTTAGAATATAAAGCGTGCAACGTACTGTGTTGACCTTAATGCCCGACAGACGCGCCGTTTCGATGTTGCCTCCAATCGCGTAGGCATATTTCCCAAGCAAGGTACGGTTCAAGAGAATATAATATACCACAAAAACTACTACAGCGATTACCAGCATTAGCGGAAACGGCCCCACATAGCGGTTAACCCATCCGAAATTGTCAGGAAGTCCCTGCACAATCGCATAACTGTTGCTGATTGCATACGCTAGGCCCTTGGTGATATACCATGTTCCCAGCGTTGCGATCATTGGAGGCACGTTTGCCATCACAACCAGAAGACCGCTGAACGATCCTGCAGCGACGCCAATAAGAAGCGATAGTAGTGCAGCTGGCACAATACTAACGCCAGAAACGCAAAGCTTAGCGAAAACAACAGAAGTTAATGCGATCACCCCCGCAGGAGATAGATCCATTCCACCAGAAATCATCAACATCGTCGCCGCACAGGCAATTATGATTAGCGTACTCTCCTGACGTACAATGTTGATTAGGTTGCTAAATGTAAAATATTTATCGCTAATACATGAAAGGATAACCATAATCAACACCAAAATTAAGAACGTCACCATGCGTTGCTTCATTTGTGTATTTGTTTTAAGCTTTTTCATCGGTATTTACTCCCATAGCGTATAGCATCACACGTTCTTCCGTTAGCTCATCACTTGTTAGGATTTTCGCGACATGGCCGTCTCGCATAACTACAATCCGGTTGCTGAGATTAATGATCTCAATCAAGTCAGACGAAACCACAATTACCCCCATTCCCTGCCGCGCAAGGCGGTTAATCAATTGATAGATATCCGCCTTTGCCCCAACATCAATTCCCTGCGTCGGTTCATCTAGCAAAAGAACCCGCGGTGAAATAGACAACCATTTTGAAACAACGACCTTTTGCTGATTCCCACCAGAGAGGTTTCCTACCTCCTGCATCGCAGACGGCGTTTTAATGCGTAGGTCGTCGATATAGTGCCGAGTAATTGCGTCGTCATCCGCCTTCTTCAGAAATCCGTATTTTGCATTTAGCTGTGAATACAATAAGGTGATATTATCCTTTACAGTCAGACAGCTTACGATCCCCTGTCGTTTCCGATCCTCTGGTAGCAGCCCAATGCCGCTCCGGATCGCATCCATCGGTGAGGATAAAGACAGTTCATTTTCTTCCAGAACGATCTTACCTCCGTACAGCTTATCCGCTGCGAATATCGCGCGCAAAACCTCTGTGCGCCCGGAACCGACAAGGCCAGCAAGCCCGATCACCTCTCCCTCATGCAGTGCAAAGCTTACGCCGTCAATTTTCTCTGTGGTTAAATTTTCGACTCGTAGTAATTCTTTGCCGATCGGACGATGCTTATTTGGATATACATCACCAAGCTCACGGCCAACCATCTTTACGATCAGTTGCTGAGGATTGATAGATGACAAGTCCCACGTTCCGACATATCCTCCATCTTTAAGTACCGTAACCCGATCGCCGATACGGTAAATCTCCTCCATTCGATGCGAGATATATACCACCGTAATACCACTGTCGCGCAGGCTACATATGATCTGAAACAGTGTGTGAACCTCCTGCTCATTCAGCATTGCTGTCGGCTCGTCAAGAACGATCAACCTTGCCTTTTTTGATAGTGCCTTTGCGATCATTACCATTTGCTTTTGCGCAATGGAAAGTGTTTCCATCAACGCAGTTGGCTCAATCTCCAGCCCAACCTGATTTAGAAACGGGCGAACAAACTCAATGTTTTTCTTTTGCTGATTGAATCCGCATCTGCTGTTCTCCGCGCCAAGAACAATGTTGTCCGCAATGGAGAGTTTGTCCACATTGGTCACATCCTGGTAAACAACAGCTATTCCTTTTGCAGCAGCCTGAGCTGGCGTTTCGATCCGGACAGGCTGTCCATCTATTCGAAGCTCCCCGTTGTCAATGCTGTATGCTCCGCAAAGGATCTTAATCAGTGTCGATTTTCCCGCTCCATTTTCACCAACGAGGCAATGTACCTCCCCCTCACGAACAGAGAACGATACGTCTTTCAAGGCAACGACCGGCCCAAACTGTTTGCGAACACGATAAAATTCCAATAAAACAGGGCCATTCATCATAAATATCGGAGCATTTTCTCCGCCACCTAAGAATTAATATAGAAACGTCACTACCTGAGCAGTGTCCGTACGACGAAAGCACTACAATATAACCGCATAACGCAGAGCACTTGCATTTTTTGCAACTCAGATGAGATCCACATATTCGAGTAGCAGAGAGCAGTCCGAAGCGAACGCAGATCGCTTCGGACTGCTAAATGGGATAACTCGTATATTACTCAAAGTTCTCTTTGACCCAAGAATCTGCCGTCTCCTTTGTGACCGAAATGATCTCAAGAGACTGCGGAGAATCCGTTTTTGCAGAAATCTCTCCGCGAATAACTCGCATTACAAGATCCCATGCCGTCTCGGCCATAATGCGCGGAGAGTTGCCCGCAACCGCCTTCAGAGCAGAATCTGGATTCTTCAGCTCTGCGCAATCGGCCTCTGTTCCGTCAACGCTGGCAACAAGAGAATCTGCAGATGTGCCGCGATTGATCTCACGCAGTGCATCCAGAGCACCGAGTGCGCTGTCGGCGTTTATTCCAAACACCACGTTAATTTCAGGATGTGCCTGCAGCATATCCTCGCAGGCTGCCAGAGATAACGATCGTGAACCACCGCCATCCACAGATTGAACGACTTCAAAATCTGGGTAGACGGAACGAAAACCCTCCATAAAGCCGTCAACGCGCAATTTGCAAACCGGCGCAGCGTACAAGTCAACTGCACCGCCGATAGGCTTCATATCTGGATGATTTTCTTTCCAATACTTCGCCGCTGCAGTACCAGCGACTCGGCCAAACTCGGAATGATCTGTAACGACCCGCGGGCATTCCACACCCTCTGGGCTGATGTTATAGGTCACGACAGGAATTCCCGCGTCCTGGAGCGTTTTAACATGGACACCTAGAGTTGAACCCTCCAAACCGCAAGTAATAACTCCATCCGGTTTCATGGCGACGATATCGTCGATAACATTAGCAAACGTCGTAACGTCGTTGTTCAGATCCATGATCGTCAGATCGACGTTTGCTTCCTTTGCAAGTCGCTCAAAAGTGTGTTCAACATTGGACCAGAAGTTAATCTGTTGGGACTGGATGGTAGCAACAATGCGCAAGCGCTTTTCTCCGCCGGTACTCGTCTCGGACTCTTTCTGCGTATCCTTGCTCCCGCTCGGTGCGGAACCACAGGCAGCCATTCCCAAGAGCAGGCAGACGCAAAGCAAAAAAGTAATCAGTTTTTTCATTTTATCTCATCCTTTCAGTTTCCCATTTTCGTCAAGTTTGAATTCGCGTTTGGGATAAACATAGTATTTCTCAACTGTAGGAACCGGCTCCGGATCAAGAAGTACGCCATTTTTCACGAGAGTCTTCTGAAGCTTTCCAATGTCCACATGACGGGCATTTACGTCTTCTTGGATGCTGAGCGCAGAGGCTGTGCCGGCGGCTTCGCCGGTTGCCATGGAAATTGCGGAGCATAAGATGGAACTCGATGCATCACTCTCTGCGGAAACGCATTTTCCCCCAACCAAAAGGTTTTCAACAGGCGATTTGGGAACGACTACGCCAAACGGTACGCCGTAGTATTCGCCGGGTGTCAGATAGTACAGGAAATTCTGTCCCCCCATCTCGGGACTATGAAGATCAATACCGTAGGCGGTGATGGCAATACGGTCGTCCGGCATCTGACGCTTAAGGATCATTTCCTGCGTCATGCTTTTTTCACCAACCAGTGACGGCTGCGCAAGTGAGCCAAGCGTTGGCGCTGTATCGATAATATATGCGTCTTCAAAGCCGATCCAGTGTTCCTTCAGGTATTGCAGAACTTCCTGGCACTGGCTTCGGCATTCAATCGTTCCCTTTGTATAATCCTCCGCACTGTTATCACTGCCGATATAGCGGGTCATCTCCACACGAAATTCTCCTTCTCGGAGCAGCGGGAAGAAATTCACCGCACCGTAAGGAATCTCGTTTACATTCGGTTTGTAGGACGGAACAACATTCTTGACGTTTCCCACCCGAAACATCAACGTCATAGAACCCTTGCTTCCGACACCACTGCATTCCGCACCCGCCATTTGTGCGACAGCAGCAGTACCAGTACAGTCGACGACACGCTTTGCTAAAATGACTTGACGTCCAGAGCGATTTTCGATTACACCGCCGATAACCTTGTTACCTTCCTTCAGAACTTCGGTAAATTGTGTGTAAAAATATACCTTCACTCCGTATTTTGCCATCAACTCATCGGCAGAGAGTTTAAACGCCTCGGGGTCCCACGGAGTGATTTGTAGATCGTTCTCACAGCGAGAAGTATCGAACGGATAATATTTATTTGAGCGGATTAAATCATATCCACGAATTGCGCCGCCTTTTTCGACCATGCGAGTGACCAGCTTGTCAAAAACGCCCTTGATCAGGATCTTGTCACCTGAGATCGCTACACCAGCCTCGCAGTTCGTGACATAACCATTCGTTAGCAAACCGCCAAGCGCGCCGAAGTACTCCACAAGTGCGACCGAGGCTCCGCACTGTGCGGCCCCGATAGACGCTCCAATTCCCGCCGCTCCTCCGCCTACGACCAGTACATCAACCTCAGCGATCACAGGACAGTTTTTTGCAGGAATATTTACTGTTTTCATCGTATCCTCCTTAATTAGTTCTAATACGTGAATATGTATTTGTCACACTTCTTCTGTTCAGAACGGCATTTCGACTCTACCAGTGCACCTTATTTACGCAAAGCCTCGTGCACCCTTTTGTCGACAATCTATCCAAGTGGATTGAGGGAAATCGTCTTCCCGTTGGTTGCACTACTCTTAACCTCGCTCGTCGGAACAAATGTACAATGGTCATGGCGTCATATCCACTCTAGGCCGTTGATATTATTCCGTCTTTTCGATGCTACAATCGACGCCTCTCTCGAGCAACTATACTATCTCGCTCTCAAAACAGTTCCTTTCATCGACAGACGCCACATGTAAATTTTCATTTTATGCTGATTTGACCATAACTCTGTTACCGGCCAATCTCCGACGACAGCCCAAACATCTACTTCTTCAAACACGCTACTTCTATGCTTCATAACATCTGGCAGTCTGTCCATTTTTTACGCCTCCTTTCCTTTTCCAGTTTTTATTAATCAAATACGTAATCGATTAACATTGTTGTTATGATCAAATTACCATAGTTGTTCTTCCTTGTCAATTTCAAAAACGCCTCTTTTATTGATTTATTATCGATAATATCAGCATTCTTTTCATGTTCATCTTGACAATCAATTTCTTTACCTGATATAGTAAATACAATCGTTTACGCCTCTATGTTTCAAATGTTTACAGCTGCTAATAAATGCGTGAAGACAACTAAACCTGATGAGTTGGGGGCAACAGAGCCTTATGAGAGCAAAAAGAAAACAGCCTAATATTTCAGACGTTGCGCGCGCAGCGGGTGTCTCAACTGCAACAGTATCACATGCACTCAACGGTACTCGCGCTGTTTCCGAGCATTCAAAAGCGCTCGTTATGAAGGCCATCAAGGACCTCCAGTACACACCAAATGCTTTTGCTCGCAGCTTTCGTACAGGAAAGAAGAACATTATAGGCTTTATTGTTCCGGATATTTCAAACCAATTTTTCGCCCGCTTGATCGAAGCTGTTGAAAAAACCGTTTCAGCTGAGGATTATCACCTGATCATTGCAAACACACGTGAGAACAAAGAGCGAGAGTTGCAACATTTGCGCTATTTAACTTCTGGAGTTGTTGACGGAATCTTACTGGCATCCACCATGGAGCAGTACTGCGAATTTTCCGCTGTTCTTCCAGAATCCTTTCCTACAGTTCTTGTAGACCGCAATGTGGACGAAGCTCCGTTCTCCTCCGTGACGGTATCTGCATATCAATCCGTATATCGAAGCATTGTTGCGCTAATTGAACAAGGACAACAGCGAATTGGTTTTATTACAGGATTAAGCCGCTTGAGCACCTCGCAAGAACGTCTTTCGGCATATCGCCAAGCCATGTCAGATTTCGGACTTACGATCGAAAAAGATTTTATTCAATATGGAGATTCCATGGAACGCAGCGCCTGGATAAGTGCCAAACATCTTCTGAAAAAAAACTGCACTGCAATTGTGGCCTCCAATGGCTTGATGGGTACTACCGTCTATCATTGTCTGCACCAATGCGGTGTGGAAATCGGGCGAGATGTTGAACTAGTCTGCTTTTCAGATTTCGACTCCCCTCTTCTAGAATCATCGCCAGTGCGTTTGGTAGCGCAGCCGGTTGATGAACTCGGTAAAATAGCAGGCGAAGAAATTTTGTGCCGTATCAAAGATCACACTGCTGAGAAAAAGCAAATCCTCCTCAGCAGCGTCTATCTGGGCGCACTGTCGCGCCATAACCCATAAAAGGAGCTTATTATGCGTTTACACTGCATTGAATTGCCTGTCCCCGCACTCGATGTGGCGGGACGCTGGCTGGAATCTGTCCTCCATTTTCTTCCTGTCGGTGATGGCAGGCTCTTTGTCTGCGGAAATTGCCGCCTACGCTTGGTCGCGATAAAGGATAGTCTTCCTTTTTCTGCACCGGACGAGACTGTCGGAATCGAGCACATTGCCCTTGAGACTCCTGATGCTGAGGCCTTGCTACGCGATCTGCTTTCAAAAGGTCTTCCTCTTGAACACGACAACGGCCTTCCCTTTTTTTCTCCAAAGGTTTTTGGCACAGGTACAAAATATTTTAATCTGATCGCTCCCTTCGGAACAAAATTTGAGTTTTGTCAGCGACTTGACAAGACATATCCATTTTCTTCACCGCAAATCCTCGGGTTGGAACATATCGGTCTTTCCGTGCGAGATTTTGATTCCTCCCTAGAATATTATCTCGCACTTGGATTTTCTCCCTGTTTTTCACCTATCGAAAACGATACAACCCGAGGCCGTGTGCAATGTGTCTTTTTGCATGGCCCAGCACCTATAGAGTTGTACTGCTTTGAGGGTGCTGAGTCCTTTCCAGCCGCAGCCGCCATGCGTTCTGCTCGGCTGATATTTCGCGGTGATGCTGATCGCCATCTCATAGGTGCAAATGGCGAACATCTCCTTTGCGAAGCGGTTCCGAAATTTGACATTATTGCGCTCGGTGAATCATTGATCGACTTTGTTCCTGGCAGTGAACAAAACCCTGATAAGCTGTCATACGTTGGCGCTCCTGGCGGTGCGCCAAGCAACGTACTGACCGCCGCTTCACGTCTCGATCTGCAAGTCGCCTTTATCGGAAAAGTTGGTGACGACGTTTTTGGTAAAATGATTTGTCATTCCATGAAGCAAAACAATATTTGCACAGATGGCCTCCTTTTTAGCGAGGACGAGCCAACAACTCTGGCGTTTGTTTCCCTTGATGAGCACGGAGATCGTTCTTTTAGCTTCTACCGGAAATACAGTGCCGATTGCATGCTTCGCACAGATGAGCTACCACTGCCTCTCCTATCACAAGCAAACATTTTCCATTTTGGTTCGGTATCCATGACAGCTGAACCTGCTTGTTCCGCTACTCTGGACGCCGTGAAATGCGCAAAAGCAAAAGGCGCAACGATTGCGTTTGACCCTAATCTCCGTCTTCCTCTTTGGCCAAACACGGATGCTGCTCATCGCGCCATTTTCGAGGGGCTGGAATACGCTGATCTCGTCAAGCTCTCTGAAGAAGAGCTCGAATTCCTGACAAAGCATTCCGATCATGAGGCCGGAATGCGTGAACTAATGGAGCGATACCGCCTTCGAATTCTTGTCGTTACGCTCGGCGCCGACGGCTGCCTCTGCTTATGCAGAGGAGGTCTCCTCTTACGACAGCACACCATTCCAGTCACCGTCATAGATACCACCGGTACCGGGGATGCCTTCTGGGGAACTTTCCTTTCAGAACTTCTACTTTGCGATAGCGTCAACAAAATTCCTGATCCAAAAGTCTTACAACATATTCTTGGTGTTTCCTGCGTGGCTGGTTCGTTGACTGCAACCGCTTTTGGAGCAATCCCCGCCATGCCGGTTCCTTCCGAGCTCCATTCAGGAATGCTTCAGCTTTTTGAGCAGTAGCAGATCTCTTTGCTATGAAGTTTCTATATTATAGTGATATCGTCCTCTTGTTGCGTCTACACGGACAAAATGGTATTATTTCCGTGTGATAACAACAAGAGGAGAAAGAAGTCGAATTATCAGTCTAAAATTGAATCGTATTTGCAAAAAAACAATGGGTTGATCTCTTCTTCGTATTGCAAAAGTCGCGGCATTCCAACCGTCTATCTGACCCGATTGCACAGAAGAGGAAAGCTGCTCCGCCTGACAAAAGGACTTTATGGGTTGCCGGATGGCGGATATGATGAGCTCTTCGTTTTTCAACATCGTTATAAAAGCACGATCTTTTCCTATGAAACTGCTCTTTTCCTGTTGGGCGAAAGCGACCGGATTCCGCAGAGTATCGATGTCACGGTAGCCAATAGCTACAAATTTAATGAACCCCCGGCAAATCTGCTGATTCATTATGTAGATCCAAAAATTATTTCTCTCGGTGTCCAATCTGTTCAAACGATGTTTGGTAATTCGGTCAAGGCCTACAGCTATGAGCGTGTACTTTGTGATTTCATCGCGAATAAAGATAAAGTAGATGCCGAAAGTTATGTTAAAACGATTCAAGGCTATGCAAAGTATCAAAATAGAGATGTTCATCACCTTTGGGAGATTGCGCATGCCTTGGGCATTGAAAATCGTGTACGAAATATCTTGGAGCTGATTTATGAATAAAGCAAATGTTCTCGCTCTTTGTCATAAGGTTGAGCAAAAAACAGGCCTTAGTTTCAATACGGTTCTGCTCTATTATTTTCTGGAAAGTATCTTAAAGCGTTTAACGGATGGGGAAAACAAGGATTCCTTTCGTCAAATGGTATCGCTTGATATCGCCATGGTGGATGTCATTACTCCTCTTTTTTGACGAGATGGAGCGCATACATCAAGAAAAATCGATATATTGGCGACCTCTCTATTGCAGAAATTGTTGAAGGTTCAGTGAATTTGCTTGTATTAATGGAAGAATGCGAGGACGAAAGTGTAGAAGAATAAAAAAGTTTCGAACGAGCTTCTGTCGCGATTTTCCCATTTCCTTCCCTTTCCGCTATAATAGAGCCCGAGGGAGTAGCTTGTGAATATCGAATCGTCAACCCGACATCCTAATGTTCGGTTCGAGACCTGTATAAACAGGTAAGCGAGACTCAGCGCAGTTTTCCGGCGCAAATGGCATTTTGCCCGCGCGATGGGAAGTTTCGAAGAGAAGAACAATAACCGAACACAAAGGAGGTACCATGGAGTGGTATCAAAAGTCCACCGAAGAGGTGGAAAAGGAGCTTAAAACCAGCCAAACGAAGGGTCTTGCACTGCGAGAGATCCCCGGGCGCCTCGAAAAATACGGGCCAAACAAGCTGAAGGAAGCGGAGAAAACGTCGCTGATCGAAAAACTCATCAACCAGCTGAAAGATCCTCTCGTACTCATTCTGATTGCCGCAGCGATCATTTCCGCCCTCACCGATTCCGGCATTGAAGCCGTCATTATTATTGCGATCGTCGTTTTGAATGCGATTTTGTCCATCTATCAAGAGGGGAAGGCGGAAGATTCCGTCGCCGCCCTGCAAAAAATGAGCTCTCCCAACGCCAAAGCCATTCGCGACGGGCAATTGGTCAGCGTCAAAGCCGAAGAACTCGTTCCGGGCGATTTGGTGCTGTTGGAAACGGGCGATATTGTTCCCGCAGACCTGCGACTGATCGAATCCTCCAACTTGCAAATTGATGAATCCTCCTTTACCGGAGAATCCGTTGCTGCCGAAAAACAAGCGAAATCGCTGTTTTCGGAGGAGCGCGGTATTGGCGACCGTGAGAATTTAGCCTTTTCTTCGACCATCGTCACGTATGGCCACGGCCGCGGCATTGTCACGACGACAGGTCACGATACGGAAATCGGTCAAATTGCCGATACCATTCAGTCGTATGAAGAAGAAGCTTCTCCCTTACAGAAAAAACTCAATCAGCTCTCCGGGGTATTGGGGCGCATGGTACTTGCCGTTTCCGCCTTTGTGTTTGTGCTAGGGCTTATCAGCGGTGAACAGCCTTTACGCATCGCCATGACGGCGGTGTCGCTCGGCGTGGCAGCCATTCCCGAAGGTATGACGGCCGTTGTCACAATTGTGCTTTCCATCGGCATGAAGCGCATGGCGAACCGAAATGCCATTGTCAAAAAACTCTTGTCCGTCGAAACGCTCGGTACGACAACTGTCATCTGCTCCGATAAAACCGGAACCTTGACGCAAAATGAGATGACCGTCACCAAGATTTTCGCCAACGGCCGCGATCTGGAAGTGACGGGCATCGGCTATTCGCCTGTTGGCGATCTGCTTTTCAACGGTGAAAAAATCACGACCGAAGACGATCGCATGCTAGAAACTCTCATCGTGATCGCTGCCTCCGCCAACGATGCCAAAATCGTGCCGGACGAACAGAAGGGCAACACCACCATCGGAGATCCGACGGAAGGCGCCCTTTTGACCATGGCACACAAAGCCGGCATCGTTCCGGAAGAGCTCGCCGCCCGCAGTCCGCGTGTGGACGAAATTCCCTTTGATTCCTCGCGCAAGATGATGACCACCTTCAACGAGAATTACTTTGAGAATGCCATCGCTTCCTTTACAAAAGGAGCGCCGGACATTGTTATCAACTACTGCAACCGCATTCTTTTGGACGGCAAAGAACAGCCACTTACCCCGGAAATCCGCCAGGAACTCTTGGCCAAGAACTCCGAATATGCCCGCCATGCTCTGCGCTGCCTAGCGTATGCCTATCGCAGCTGGGAAGAATTGCCGGAAAAAGAAAGACAGACACCGGAAAACGTCGAACGGGATATGGTCTTTGTCGGGCTGACCGGCATGATTGACCCGCCGCGTTCCGAGGCCAAAGCCGCCATTGCGGAAACCCGATCCGCCGGCATTACGACCATGATGATCACAGGTGACTATTTGGAGACCGCCTATGCTATCGGAAAAGACTTGGGCATTGCGGATCACGAATCCCAAGCCATCATGGGGGCGGAACTCAACGACAAGAGCGAAGAGGAAATCCGGGAAATCGTCAAAGAAAAGCGCATTTTTGCTCGCGTCTCGCCGCAGAATAAGGTACAAATCGTCGATGCATTAAAGGCAAACGGCGAAATCACCGCCATGACGGGCGACGGCGTCAACGATGCACCGGCGATTAAGCGCGCCGACATCGGGGTTTCGATGGGAATCACCGGCACGGATGTCGCGAAAAACACGGCGGAAGTCATTTTAACCGACGATAACTTTGCAACCATTGTGAATGCGGTGGAAGAAGGGCGCATCATCTACGCCAACATCAAAAAATTCGTCAACTTTCTGCTTTCTTGCAACATTGGAGAGGTGATTGTGGTCGCTGCCGCTATGATTATTGACCTCATTCTGGTATTCTCTAACAGTGGCTTTCGCTTTCCGACGCCGCTTTCTCCGATCATGCTGTTATGGCTGAATCTGGTAACCGATTCGTTGCCGGCGCTGGCTTTGGGCATGGAACCGGGTGAAAAGGGCGTGATGAACGAGAAGCCGCGCGATCCGGCGGAAGCCATCATCGGCAAGAAGGAAATGTCCTCGATTATCGTGCAGGCGATAGCGATCGGGGTGGCGACGTTGGCCGCCTTCGCAATTGGCTATTTCTACTTTGGCCACGGACTCAGCGGCGAAGCGAAATTAGCGGAAGGACGCACCATGACGTTTGCGACCCTCATCTTGGCGGAACTCTTCCGTGCTATGGCCGCGCGATCGGAAACGCAAACTATGGGCGAAATTGGCTGGTTCTCCAACAAGTCCATGAATATGGCGATCCTCATCGGCGTATTTCTGCTGTTGATCGTACTCTACATTCCCTTCCTCGCCTCGCTCTTCCATGTGTCGTTCATGACGCTTAAGGAATGGGTGCCGACACTGGTATTGGCCACCATCCCCTTCTTGGCGACCGAGATTCATCAGGGAATGCGAGAGAAAAAGTGATTCTTCGCCCGGTTCTTTCCGACGAAGAAAAATTCGTTACAAAAGCGGCATCGCCGCAGGATTGACGAAAGGAGTTATCATGAAAAAAGTAGCGTTGATCATGGGCAGCGACAGCGATTTGCCCATCATGGAAAAAGCGGTAGACATCCTGAAAGAATTGGAAATTCCCTTTGCAGTACACGTCTATTCTGCGCACCGCACGCCACAAGAAGCACGTGATTTTGCGGTACATGCCAAAGAAAACGGCTTCGGGGTGCTCATCTGTGCGGCAGGCATGGCAGCGCATCTGGCCGGTGCGTTTGCGGCAAATACCACGCTTCCGGTCATCGGCATTCCCTGCACATCGCAGGCCCTGGACGGTATGGACGCCCTGCTTTCAACGGTTATGATGCCCTCCGGCATTCCGGTCGCGACAGTTGCGATCAACGGGTCGAAAAACGCTGCGCTCCTGGCCGCACAAATTCTTGCGCTCAGTGATGAAGCGCTCGACAAGCGTCTGGAAGAAAAGCGCGCAAAAGATGCCGAAAATGTCCGGGAAAAAGATCGCAAAATTTCTGCCCGCTTCGCTGAAAAATAAGCATTTGCCGCTTGGCCGCCTTCGGGCAGACCTGCGGCAATTTTGTTTCCCCGTCTGTTGAGCACCGTGATATGGTGCAAGGTGTAATGTACAAGGTAATGGTACAGTATAAATAAGGAGGATACCCATGGAAAAATTGGAACAGCTCTACGAAGGAAAAGCGAAAAAAGTGTACGCTACGGACGAAAGTGACAAGGTCATCGTGTCGTATAAGGACGATGCCACGGCCGGAGACGGCGCAAAACGCGGCACCATCGTTGGAAAGGGTGCCATCAACAACCGTATGACCAACTTCCTCATGCAACTGTTGGAAAAAGAAGGTGTGCCCACACACTTCGTTAAAGAGCTCGATGATCGCAATACCGTGGTGAAAAAAGTCGAGATCGTCCCACTGGAAGTCATTATTCGCAACATTTCCGCCGGCTCCTTTGCGAAACGCTATGGTGTCGAGGAAGGCATTGTTTTCGACAAGCCGACGCTGGAATTTTCCCTGAAGGATGATGACCTGCATGATCCGCTGATTAACCGCTATCATGTGCTGGCCTTAAAGCTCGCCACCGAAGAGGAACTGAACCGCATCGCCGAGATGGCATTTAAGGTCAATGACACGCTCAAAGCCTATTTCAAGAAGCTCAACGTCAAGTTGGTGGACTTTAAATTGGAATTTGGTCGTACCGCCGACGGTTCCATCGTTTTAGCCGATGAAATCTCGCCGGATACCTGCCGTTTCTGGGATGCCGAGACCAATGAAAAGCTCGATAAGGATCGCTTCCGCCGTGATATGGGCGGTGTCGAAGATGCCTATAAAGAAATGATGCATCGCGTATTCGGCGAACAGGCCTAACATCCCCTGCGGACGGCCTCATGGCCGTCTGCTTGCAACGAACCCACGAACGAAGTGAAGGAGTAACTATGGGCGGTTTTTTTGGCGTTGCCTCCCGGCGAGACGCCCTGGTCGATGTGTTTTATGGCACCGACTACCATTCGCATCTCGGTACACACCGTGCCGGCATGGCCGGCTATGACAAGGAGATCGGGCTGCAACGGGAAATTCATGACATTGAAAATTCTCCGTTTCGTACCCGCTTTGAATCCATCTTCGATGAGATGAAGGCGACGTCCGCGATCGGCTGCATCAGTGATTACGATCCGCAACCGCTTTTGATCCGATCGAAATTCGGCACCTTTGCCCTCTGTTTCATCGGCATAATCAATAATAAAGAGGAACTGATTAAAGAATACCTCTCGAAACCCGGCGCACATTTTGACGCCATGACCAATGGCCAGGTCAACAGCGTGGAACTCATCGCTGCCATGATGGCGGAAGAGGATTCCTATATCGACGGCATCCGCGCTGTACAACGACGTATCGAAGGAACGGCGTCGCTGCTGCTTTTAAAGGACGACGGCACCATCTTAGCCGCTCGCGATTACTACGGACGCCTTCCTGTCTTTGTAGGCGAAAACGCCGATGGCCACTGCGTCTCGTTTGAGCCCTTCCCTTATCACAAGTTGGGCTATCAAACGGTAAAAGAGCTGGGTCCGGGCGAAGCGGTGGAAATTACGCCCACCGGCTTCAAAACCGTTCTGGAGGCGCAAGAAGAGATGAAAATCTGTGCCTTTCTCTGGACGTATTACGGCTATGCCAATTCCTCTTATGAAGGCGAAGGCGTCGAAAAATCCCGTTACCGCAACGGCGAAATTCTGGCGGAAAACGACCGGAAAAACAACGGGATTCCCGATATTGACTTTGTCGGCGGCGTGCCGGATTCCGGCTTGGCATACGGACAGGGCTATGCCTACGAAAGCGGCGTTCCCTTCGGTCGTCCGATGCTGAAATACACGCCGACCTGGTCGCGTTCGTTTACACCCTCGCGCCAATCGGAGCGAAACCGCGTCGCCCACATGAAACAGTTGCCCATTACGGACTATATCGACGACAAGAAGCTGCTCATTGTGGATGATTCCATCGTGCGCGGCACGCAACTGCGCGAAACGGTCGATTTTCTCTACAGGAACGGCGCAAAATGCGTTCACATGCGCTCCGCATCGCCTCCGATTCTCTTCAGCTGCAAATACTTGAACTTTTCGCGCACCAACAACGAGATGGAACTGCTCACTCGTCGCATCATCCTGCAGCTGGAAGGCGAGGAAGGCTTTAACCATCTTGACGAATATCGCGACGGCACCACCGAACGCGGGCGCGCCATGCGTGATAAGATTGCCGAACAATTTCATTTTTCCTCGTTGGAATACCAGACGCTGGAAGGAACCATCGAAGCCATTGGGCTTCCGCGCTGCCAACTGTGCACCTATTGCTGGAATGGAGAAGAATAATGGATGAGATGAATCGACAGTCCTCTTCCGAAGCCTATAAAGAAGCGGGCGTAGATATTACCGCCGGCTATCGCGCGGTAGAGTTAATGAAGGAGCATATTGCACGCACAACAACGCCGGGCGTGCTCTCCGGCATCGGCGGATTCGGCGGACTCTTTGCTCCGGACATCGCCGGCATGGAAAAGCCGATTCTCGTCAGCGGCACCGACGGCGTGGGCACCAAGCTCAAGTATGCTTTTTTGCTGGATAAACACGACACCATCGGCATCGACTGCGTCGCCATGTGTGTCAACGATATTTTATGTAGCGGCGCTGTACCGCTGTTTTTCCTCGACTATATCGCCTGTGGAAAGAATGACCCGGAACGCATCGCCCAAATCGTAAAAGGCGTCGCGGAAGGCTGCGTCCAATCCGGATGCGCCTTGATTGGCGGCGAAACGGCGGAAATGCCCGGCTTCTACCCGGAAGACGAGTATGATTTGGCCGGCTTTGCCGTGGGTCTTGTCGATGAAAAGGACATGATTGACAAAAACAACGTCAAGGAAGGAGATCAGCTTATTGCCCTACCTTCTTCCGGTGTACATTCCAACGGCTTTTCGCTCGTGCGTAAAATCCTAGACGGCAATAAAAACACCGACTGGACGACCCGTTATTCCACGCTCGACGGCAAAACGCTCGGCGAAGCACTTTTAGAGCCGACACGCATCTATGTAAAGCCCGTGCTCTCGCTCATGAAGCAGGTAAAGGTGAAAAGCATGGCCCACATCACCGGCGGCGGTTTCTATGAAAACATTCCGCGTGCCCTTCCGGACGGTCTCGGCGCCAACATCGACCGCGCCGCGCTTCGTCTTCCCTTCCTCTTCCGCTTCATCCAAGAAGCCGGAAAAATCACGACACACGATATGTACAACACCTTTAATATGGGCGTCGGTTTCGTGCTCGTCGTATCGAAAGAAGATCTGCCTACCGCACTCGAAATCCTGCAGGAAGAAGGCGAAGAAGCCTATCGTCTCGGCGAAGTGGTATCCTCACCGGAGAGGGTGATTCTATGACCGGCGCACCTTCCTGCGTTCCCGTTGCGGTCTTTGTATCGGGTGGCGGCACCAATTTACAGGCGCTTCTCGATGCCCAGGCCGCCGGAAAGCTTGCCCCGGCAAAGATTTGTCTCGTACTTTCCGATCAGCCGGATGTCTATGCGTTGGAGCGGGCAAAAAATTCGAACATTCCTACCGCGGTCTTTTCTGCTAAAGATCTTCCCGGCGATGCCTGGGAGGAAGCGGTTTTAAAAGCCTTACAGGACGCGGATATTGCACTGATTGCATTAGCCGGCTTTTTGCGTGTGCTCTCGCCGCGCCTGATTGAGGCTTATCCCGATCGCATCGTGAACATTCACCCAGCACTACTGCCTTCGTTTGGTGGGCGCGGGTATTACGGCTTGCACGTACACGAAGCCGTGCTTGCAAATCGCCAACAGGTTACCGGCGCAACGGTACATTTTGTGACAGCCGAAGCGGATGCCGGCCCGATTCTGGCACAACACGCCGTGGAAATTCACGAAGATGACACACCGGAAACGCTGCAACGCCGCGTTATGGAACAGGCCGAATGGCGTCTGCTGCCGGCAGTGGTTCATGCGCTTGCCGTGCGCTTAATACAGAACTTGCCGGAAGAAGCCGTTTGTGCGCCTCTTTCCGAAGCGGAAAAAGCGCCCTTCTTTGTCGCTGGTACGGCAGAGGCACAAGTCCCTGCGCAAGCCGGCTCCCAAGTGGGAAACGAGGCACCATCGCTGGCCTCTCTGGTCGACGGCAATCCCTATCCGGGACGCGGCATTGCGCTCGCGCATGGCCCGCACGGCGAACGCCTGGTAGCCTATTTCATCATGGGAAGAAGCACGAACAGCCAAAATCGCATCTTTGTGCAGCGGGACGGCGATCTTTACACGCAAGCCCATGATCCGGCCCTTGTGGAAGATCCCCGTCTCATTATCTATCGCGCACTGTCTCACACGGTATATCGCGAACAGCCCGTGACTGTGGTCACCAACGGAGACCAGACGGATACCATACTGGATGGCTTGGCCCAAGGGATGTCCTTCGACGAGGCTTTACAATGCCGTCGGTTCGAGCCGGATGCGCCCCATTATACGCCGCGCATATCCGGTTTGCTTGATACCGACGGTATGCAGCTTTCCATCTGGAAGGCCTTGAACGCAAGCGGACAACAGGCCGGCTACTACGCCTTCCGGTACGAAAAAGAGCCCGGATTCGGGCGCTTTCTCTCCACCTATGTGACCGACGCTAATCCGCTGCCGAGCTTTCAGGGAGAACCGTTGCGCTTCTCCTGGGATGGCGACGCCGAGGCGTTCGCGGACCATCTCTGGAACGCATTGGATGCCCAGAACCGCATTGCACTCTATGTGGAAGTGCAAACCGCAAACGGTATCCAAACCATTCAAAAGAGTCGCTTTTCCGAAACGTTGTGAGCTGCAGGCGCTTCTTCCTTTCCCGGAAGCACTTGGATTTGCGGCGTTTCTTCATTGTCACCGTTTTTTGACAGAAAGGATATTTCATGGACGCTTACGATCGTTATCTTTCTCCCCTATCCACGCGCTATGCCAGCGACGAAATGCAGTTTCTCTTTTCTGCGCAGCATAAATTTCATCTGTGGCGCAAGCTCTGGATTGCGCTTGCCCGTGCGGAAAAAGAACTGGGTTTGGATATCAGCGATGCACAAATCGCGGAAATGGAAAAAGTGGAAGACGACATCAACTTTTCCGTTGCCGAAGCACGCGAAAAGATCGTTCGCCATGACGTCATGAGTCACGTCTATGCCTTCAGCCAACAGGCGCCAAGCGCCGCACCCATTATCCACTTGGGTGCCACGAGCTGCTATGTGACCGACAACACCGACCTCATCATCCTGCGTGAAGCATCGATGGTGCTGCTTCATAAAGCGGCGCAGGTGTTGGTGAATCTGCGCGCTTTCGCCGATCGCTATAAAGACGTTCCGGCGCTGGCCTATACGCACCTGCAGCCTGCACAGCTGACAACGCTGGGAAAACGCGCGACGCTCTGGATGAACGAGCTCGCCATGGATATGGAGCAGCTACAATTCCAGATCGACCAACTGGCCTTCCGCGGGGCAAAGGGCACGACCGGTTCCCAAGCCAGCTTCATGGAGCTGTTTGACGGAGATAGCGAAAAGGTGCAGGCACTCGATGAAAAAATTGCTGCCTCCTTTGATTTTCCTCGCCTGATTCCGGTCTGCGGACAGACCTATTCTCGCAAAATCGATTCCTTCTTCCTCTCCGCTTTATCCGGCATCGCACAGAGCGCTTCCAAATTTGCAAACGATCTGCGCCTGTTACAGTCTTTTGAAGAGATGGAAGAACCCTTCCAAAAAGAACAGATCGGTTCCTCTGCCATGCCCTATAAGCGCAACCCCATGCGCGCGGAACGCATGACCGCTCTGGCACGCTATGTCATGACGGATGCCTTAAATCCTGCCTTTACGGCGTCCACCCAGTGGATGGAACGCACGCTCGATGATTCCGCCAACAAGCGCATTGCCGTCGCTGAAGCCTTCCTCGCCACGGATGCAATTTTGAACATCTATATGAATGTTACGGAAAATATGACCGTCTACGAAGCGGTGGTGCACCGTCGCGTCATGGAAAAGCTGCCCTTCATGGCCACGGAAAATATTATGATGGAATCGGTAAAACGCGGCGGCAATCGTCAAGAGCTCCATGAACTGATCCGCGTGCATTCCCATGCGGCGGCGCGTGCGGTAAAAGAGGGAAAACCCAACGATCTCATCCAACGACTGGCCCAAGAAGAGAAAATTCCTCTTACCGAGGAAGAAATTCGCTCGCATCTGGAGCCTTCCGCCTATATTGGCCGTTGCCGCGAGCAGGTGGAACATTTTCTGGCAGACGTCGCCGATCCCTTGATTGCAAGGTATCACGATAGCGATCGTAAAATTACTCTGTCGGTCTGAGGCAAACGGCGGCGGGCCTCGAAGGAACCGCTTGCCGTTTGGTGTTCGTGCGTTTTTCTTATTCGAAATGTTTGGAGGTCATCATGCAGGAATGTCCATTAAAGTATGGCTGTAATCCCAATCAGATTCCGGCACGTCTGGATCGAGCCGACGGCGGCGAACTGCCTTTTACGGTTCTCAACGGCAAGCCCGGCTATATCAATTTTCTGGATGCCTTAAATGCTTGGCAGCTGGTCCGCGAACTGGACGAAGCAACCGGAATGGCGGCCGCTGCCTCCTTTAAGCACGTTTCCCCCACATCGGCCGCGCTCGGTCTTCCCCTTCCGGATGCCCTGAAGCGCGCCTGTTTTGTCGAGGATGTCGATGGTCTGGATGAATCTCCGCTGGCTTCGGCCTATGCGCGGGCACGCGGCACCGACCGCCTCAGCTCCTTTGGCGACTGGGCCGCTCTTTCCCGTCCCGTCGATGTTACCACCGCGCGTCTGCTCCGCCGCGAAGTGTCGGACGGCGTCATTGCGCCGGGCTATAGCGAAGAAGCGCTCGCGCTGTTACGCGAAAAGAAAAACGGCAACTATAACGTTGTTTCCATAGACCCCGACTATGTTCCACAACCCCTGGAATCCAAGGAAGTTTTCGGCATTCGCTTCACGCAAAAGCGCAACGATTGCCGCTTTTCCCTGGATGCCCTGGGCGATATTGTCACCGAGAACAAGGATCTGCCGGCGACGGCAAAACGGGATCTTCTCGTTGCCCTCATCACGCTAAAGTATACGCAGTCCAATTCCGTCTGCTTTGCGGTAGACGGGCAGGCCATCGGCGTCGGAGCGGGACAACAATCCCGCATTCACTGTACACGCCTGGCCGGCGATAAAGCCGATACCTGGCGACTTCGTCAAAGCGAACGCGTACTTTCGCTGCCGTTTCGCAGCGATCTGACACGCGCTGCGCGCGATAACGTCATCGACCAGTATCTGCACGATTATGAAGAGGATGTCACCGCCGAGGATCGCTGGCCGTTGTATTTCACAGCGCGCCCCGAACCCTTCACCAGAGAAGAGCGCGCCGCGTATCTTCGTCGCGAGGCGCATCTCGCCCTCGCCAGCGATGCGTTTTTCCCCTTTGCCGACAATATTTTGCGTGCCGCACAGAGCGGCGTGCAATACATTGCGCAGCCCGGCGGCTCCACTCGCGATGACGCCGTTCGACAGCAAGCAGACGCCTGCGGCATGACCATGGTCTTTACGCATCAGCGTCTGTTCCATCACTAAAAAAACGCGCTCCCTAATAAGGGGCGTTGCGATACGACGTGAGGCAAACATATTTACGCGCAATGCGCGAAGCACAGAAAGAGGTGTCCGATGAATGTATTGATCTTGGGCGGCGGTGGCCGCGAGCACGCCATCATCAAGGCGTTGCGTAAAAACCCGACCATAAACCGCATCTATTGTACGCCGGGAAACGACGGCATGGACGGCGGCACGCCCTTTCCCATTGCGGCTGATGCCTTTTCGACGTTGATTCGATTTGCAAAAACCGAGCACGTGGACTATATCGTCGTCAGTCCCGACAACCCGCTTGTGGACGGTGCGGTCGATTGCTTTACAGAAGCCGGCTTTGCTTGCTTCGGGCCGACCAAAGCCGCTGCACAGTTGGAAGGCTCCAAAATTTTTGCAAAAGCCTTTATGAAACGCCATGCCATTCCCACCGCACGCTATGAAGCGTTCGAGAATGTGCAGGAAGCCCGTGACTATGTACATGCCGAGGCGAATGCCGGACACCTGCCGCTGGTCATCAAGGCCGACGGTCTGGCGCTGGGAAAAGGCGTCGTCATTGCCGAAACCGAAGAAGAAGCGCAGGAAACCATTACCCGTTTCATGGAACAGGATGCCTTCGGCGAAAGCGGACATCGCCTCATTGTGGAAGAGTTCATGGAAGGTCCGGAAGTAACGGTGCTCACCCTGACAGATGGCAAGACCATTGTTCCGCTTCTTTCCTCCATGGATCATAAACGCGCTTACGACGGGGACAAGGGCCCCAATACTGGCGGCATGGGCGTCATTGCGCCCAATCCCTTCTATACCGAGGATATCGCCGAAATTTGCCGAAAAACCATCTTTGAGCCGACCATAAAAGGGATGCGCGAGGAAGGCACGCCCTTCAAAGGGTGCCTCTACTTTGGCCTCATGCTCACGAAGGAGGGCCCGAAAGTAGTGGAATACAACTGTCGTTTTGGCGATCCCGAAGCGCAAGCGATTCTTCCTCTTCTGGAAAGTGACCTCTTCACGCTGTTTCAGGCGGTCACCAATGAAACGCTGGAGGAGGAAATGGTACAGTTTAAGGATGGCGCTTCCTGCTGCGTCATTTTGGCCTCCAAAGGTTATCCCAAACAATACGAAAAAAATGTGGAAATCACGCTTCCCCGTCACCTGCGCGAAAAAATTTACTGCGCCGGTGTGCGCAAAAAGGGCAGCACGTATTATACCAACGGCGGACGCGTGGTCGGCGTAGTGGAAACGGCTCCGACGCTTCGCGAAGCTATCGAGAAAGCATATGAAACGGCGGAAGCTGTCACCTTCCGTACCAAATATTTCCGCACCGATATCGGACAAAAAGCGCTGGAGGCGCTGGAAAGGAGCCAAGCATGATCCGTCGTGTTTATGTCGAAAAAAAGCCGGCCCATGCGCAGGAAGCGCGCGCGCTTCTGCATGACCTACAGGACTTTGTGCAGGTGCAAGACCTCAAGAACGTACGCATCTTGCATCGTTACGATGTAGAAGGCGTTGACGATGCCGTTTTTGCCCAGGCAGTGGATACCATTTTCTCCGATCCCACGGTCGATCAGGTTCTGGAAAAATTGCCGGCATCCGACGCGCATCTTACGGTCGAGCCCCTTCCCGGCCAATTTGATCAGCGTGCCGATTCCGCCGAGCTTTGTCTGCGCTTGCTTTCCCGTGTGGAAGAACCGCGCGTAAAAACCGCGCGCGTCTATCTCTTTGAAGGGTCGCTTTCCGAACAAGACCAAAAACGCTTGCGGGCGCACCTGATTAACCCCGTCGAAGCACGCGAGGCATCCGATGCGCTTCCGGAAACCTTGCAATGGGCCAAAACCGAGCCGAAAGCCGTGCCGACACTCGACGGCTTCATCCAAGCGGATGCCAAGGCGCTGGCAGCCTTTCGGGAAGAAAAAGGTCTCGCCATGGACGACGATGATCTCCTCTTCTGTCAACGCTATTTCCAAAAGGAACAGCGCGATCCGACCGAAACCGAAATTCGCATGATCGACACGTACTGGTCGGATCACTGCCGTCACACCACCTTCCGCACCATCATCGACGAAGTGACGTTTGAAGATCGCCTGTTGCAGGAAACCTACGAGACCTATCTTCGTTTGCGCAAAGAAACCGGCGACAGTAAGCCCATTTGTCTGATGGATATGGCTCTCATCGCTGCACGCTATCTGCGCAAGACCGGAAAGCTCACCGGCGAGGATGTTTCAGAAGAAATTAACGCCTGCACGGTACACATGGACGTGACCATCGACGGCAAGAAAGAGCCGTGGCTACTGCTATTCAAAAATGAGACACATAACCATCCCACCGAAATCGAACCATTCGGTGGTGCTTCCACCTGTATCGGCGGCGCCATTCGTGATCCCCTTTCGGGACGCGCCTATGTCTATGCCGCCATGCGCGTGACCGGCGCGGCGGATCCTCGCACCCCGCTTGCCGAAACTCTGGAAGGCAAACTCCCGCAGCGCAAAATTGTCACCGAGGCCGCCCAAGGCTATGCCTCCTATGGCAACCAAATCGGCCTGGCCACCGGCATGGTGCATGAAATCTATCATCCGGGCTATGCGGCGAAGCGTATGGAAATCGGGGCGGTCGTTGCTGCGACGCCGAAGGAAAATGTCGTGCGAGAGACCCCGACCCCCGGCGATGTGGTCATTCTTCTCGGCGGACGTACCGGCCGCGACGGCATCGGCGGCGCCACCGGCTCCTCCAAGGCGCACACCCTGCATTCCGTGGAAACGGCAGGGGCCGAAGTGCAAAAAGGCAATGCGCCGGAAGAGCGCAAATTACAACGCTTCTTCCGCAATCCCGAAGCGGCGCGCATGATAAAACGCTGCAACGACTTCGGTGCGGGCGGGGTGTCCGTTGCCATCGGAGAACTGGCGGAAGGCATTCATATCTATCTGGATCGGGTGCCGAAAAAATATGCGGGACTCGACGGTACGGAATTGGCCATCAGTGAATCGCAGGAGCGCATGGCCGTTGTCATAGCCCCGGAAAATTGCGAACGCTTCATGGCCCTTGCCGCATCGGAAAACCTTGAAGCGACCGTCGTCGCGGAAATTCAGGCCATTCCCCGTCTACAGATGGAATGGAACGGGCAAACCATTCTGGATCTTTCCCGTGAATTTCTGGACTCCAACGGGGCGGAAAAGCACATTTCCATTCCGACAGGAAGCGCGAATTGGCAGCCGCATCCCACGCATAAAGAAGAAAACCTCGAAAAGCTTTTTACGGATTTCGCGCGCGACTTGCGTAACGCAAATCAGCACGGGCTAGTGGATCGCTTCGATTCCACCATCGGTGCGGGAACCGTCCTCATGCCGTATGGCGGAAAAACGCATTCCACGCCGATTCAGGCCATGGTGCATCAGATTGCACTCGAAAAGGGCGAAACGGACACCGCATCCTACATGTCCTGGGCCTACTCTCCGGAAGTCGCAGAAAAAAGCCCCTATCATGGCGCCTATTTGGCGGTCGTGGAGTCGCTGGCGAAACTGCTCGCAACCGGTGCGGATCGTAAACAGACGTATCTGACCTTCCAGGAATACTTCAAACGCCCAGGAGACATCCCCGAGCGTTGGCAGGAACCTTTGGAAGCCCTCCTCGGCGCGCTGCAGGCACAGATCGACTTTGAAGTCGGCTCCATCGGCGGCAAGGATTCCATGTCGGGCACCTTTGAATCCATGGATGTTCCGCCGACACTCGTATCCTTCGCCATCACCACAAACAGCGCCGAACGCGTACTTTCCCCCGAATGGAAAGCGCCGGGAGAGCGGCTCACACTCGTATATCCGACCCAACAAGCCTCAGGATTACCGGACCCTGCTTCCTTGAACACCCTCTTCACCGCCATCGCAGATCTCACGCAGCGGGAAGACGTGCACAGCGCGTATGCGCTCGGCTACGGCGGACTGATGGAAGCGTTGGTGCTCTCCGCCGCCGGAAACGAGATTGGCGCAACTCTAACAAAAGATGTCACGCCGGACATGCTGACAACGCCCGGTTTCGGTTCCTTCCTGCTTGCATCGGAAAAGCCGATTGGAGACATTCCGGGTGTACAGGTACAGGAAATCGGCAAAACAGCCGAAGCTTACGCCATCGCCTTCCCGAATACCACGATTGCTCTGCAAAACATTGCCGCTCTTCGCAAAGAAACACTTGAAGACATCTATCCCACGACGCCGGCCACGCCGCCTGCGCCACTCTTTGCCGAAGCGAAGGAGGCCGTACAGCTGGCGAAAAAACATGCCGAGGCGCATCCCTTCCCGCTCTATCATGGCGCAGCTTTCTCGCTGCAAAATACAGCACCAAGCGTCGTGATCCCCGTCTTTCCGGGCACAAACTGTGAAGTGGACTCGGCGCGCTACGTTGAACGCGCGGGACTTGTTCCTCGCATTCAGCTCGTGCGCAACCAGACAACGGAAGATATTTCCCGCAGCGTAGAGGAAATGGCGGCGGCCCTTCGCGAGGCGCAAGTCCTCTTCCTGCCGGGCGGCTTTTCCGGCGGAGATGAGCCGGATGGCAGTGCCAAGCTCATCAATGCGTTCTTCCGCAATGCAGAGCTTGCCGAGGCGCTCACCGACTTGTTGGATCGTCGCGAAGGACTGATTCTGGGTATTTGCAACGGTTTCCAAGCGCTGGTAAAGCTGGGGTTGCTTCCCTTTGGACGCCTGATGCCGCCGAGCCCCGAATTGACGACGCTCACGTATAACACCATCCGGCGTCACCAATCGCAGATGGTTACGACACGCATCGTCACTAATAACTCGCCGTGGCTTGCCCATGTTACGCCGGGACAATGCTTCCGCGTGCCCGTTTCCCACGGCGAAGGCCGTTTGGAAATGGACGAAGCGCGCTTAAAGAAGCTGTTCGAAAAGGGACAGGTCGCCGGACAATATGTTGACGAGAATGGCGAGCCGAGCATGGATGTGGCCTACAATCCGAACGGATCCTTAGGCGCTGTCGAAGCGCTGCTCTCGCCCAATGGGCGCATTCTCGGCAAAATGGGCCACAGCGAACGTACCGGTCGCTTCCTTTATCGCAATCTGCCGGAAGTGGCGGATCTTAAGCTGTTTGAAGCGGCAAAAGACTACTTTAATAAAGAATAAGAAGGGCTTACGCTTCGGCGTGAACCACTTCGGTTGTAAACTTGAGCCCGGGCATGCATTCGGCCATGTCCCGGGCGATGCGCTCAAGAGACTCCAAGCGCATATCAACCGAGGTTACGGCATTACCCGCAATAATAAAGATCGCATTTTTCGTTTCCGGATCAAATTTATAATTTTCCCCGTCACGCACGCCCATCCAGGCCATAATGCCGTTTGCGTCGCGATAGAGATAGTCCGTCTCGGCCACATGCTTTTCCGTGGATAAAATAGGCAAAAAAACATCTTCTTTTCCACTTACCGTAAAAGTTACCGGCTCCACTACCTTGTCCAGGTCATGGCCGCCAATGGCCAAAAAGGAGCGCAGCGATTCCACGTTGTACAAATCGACAATGGTATTCACGTGCGGTAAAGCGCCCCGACTTTGTATGTTGCGAATCAAGGCCGGTACCGTCGGCGGATTTTTCTTCACGCTGCGTTTTACGCGTTGCATCATGTCCAGATAGCCTTGGGTGATCGGGTGCGCCAAGGCTTCCTCCAGCGTAGTTGCCAGCGCCCATTCCTCCATTTCCTTCTGCTTTTGCTTTAGATTTTCCGTCAATGCGGCCTGCGGATTGACATTCTTGGCAAACCCGACCACCACATCCGTAATGCCCAAGTCGACCATACTGCGATCCACGATCAGTTTCATGTGCTTTCCTTTCCGGTTTCCTGTCTGTCACAACAATGCTACGGACGATCCATCCGTTCTCTTTCTCGCTCTCTTGCTTTCACAACATAACAAAAGAGGGCGGCAAGCCGTCCTCTTTTGTTCCGTAAAATAGGGGTTATTCGACGCGATCGAAATCGCCGGGCGTCAACACGGCATCCAGATCCTTGAACGTTGCGGTCGAGGTCGCTTTTTTCAAGCGCTCCGGCGTAAGTGGCAGATCCGGATAGCGTTCCTGTAAGTACCGCAGCGGATCCTCGATCTTCGTTTCCCGCGTCCCATGCGGGTTGGTGATTCCTGTTTTCGCGTCGGTCACCGGTCCGACAAGCTCTACATACTTTGCGTCATTCATCACTTCGACGGCGTAATCCAGCAGTTTTTCCAATTCGGACATCTTGAACAGGTACACTTTATCCTTCATCGGCACCACCGAAGCGTCGGGATATTTTTCCGCCAATTCTTTGCCGGTTCCCTCATCCGCAACGCGGAAGGTTACCTTGGGCATGTCTTTGCGATTCGTTTCCTTGGCTAAGCCGGTTTCCTGCACCGTCAGCGAAACGGATTTCTCATTTTGATCCACAGTCGGCAAAATGAATTTGTCCTGACTCCGCAACAAATCCCCATTGCCTTCCGGAATAATGTTGGCGACTTTCAGTCCGGAAGGTGTCGGCTCCAGGATGGCCCAATAGCCAGCGGCCACGCCTGTTTTCGAACCGCTTGTCGTCGCATGAATCAGATACTCCGGCACCTGATCGCCGTTCAGGTCCATGCGGCCAAAGGTATACGTGGGTTCTCCTGACGGAACATTATGACGAAGATCCTCGCCGTTATACAGGTAGCCTTCGGAAGAGGAGAGCAGTGGTAAATTCCAGTTCCATTCGACCACGGCCGGATTATCCTTCATCATGGCGACCAATTTTTCCCAATCGCTCTGCTGTTGACCGAGTGTAACGTTATCGGCCTCTTTCGGCGGATTGCCGATCATGCCGCCCGTGCTCAGGTTTTCTGCGATAAACTCCGGATTGAGCTTGCTGTCGAGCATGTCATAGATTTTTTGGTACCGATCCGCCTTTTCTTCCTGTTGACGAATCACGTAAAAACGACCGTCCTCCGCCTCGGTGAAGCGAAGTTTTTTGTCCGGATCCGCTTTCTCCAGCTCTTCTTTCTTTTTCTTATCCACCAGAGAAACGACAACGGAGCCGGGAATGGCTTCGCCTTTTTCGAGCCGCTCTTTTAAGGTTTCTTCATCCAGGCCAAGCAGATTCATCATCTGGCGCGGGAAGATCACGAAGCCGTCTTTCGTCGGATACGCAAAAAGCTGTTCCGCCATTCTGTTGGCTTTCCGTAAATCCAGCCCTACGCTAAGAGAAGGGTGCTGATAAAAATAGACTTTGGTGTTTCCCAAAAGCTGTCCTTTAAAAACCGGCAGATCCGCCAGTGCTTTGGAGGACGGTGTCGACGGTATGCGCGCCGCCTCTTCCTCCAACGCTTGGGATTGATTGATGGACGATTGTTCCTCCGGTGTCCGCTCACTTGAGAGCTGCCCGATTTTCGGCTTCTGAGAAGACGTCTGGCCGCTTGATCCGCCTGGTTTTTGCGATTCGGAAGGAGCTTTTTCCGGACCCGATGTCGCCTGGCTCGTCTTTTCGGCTGTTTTCGATGAGGACCCGGAAGGACGAACGACTAAATTTCCGCTCTTTTCCTCCGATGCGGATCTTTCTTTTTCCGGCAAACTCATAGAGTTATAGGAAGCCCTTGAAAGAGATTCCTGTGTAGCGAATCCCGGCCCGGAAGAGGTGCTGCCGGAAGAAGCATCCTCCGAAATGGTAAACGACTCGTGATAGCTTCCGGACTGGCCGTCATCGACAATGCTGATGGGTTTTTGATTTAATTTTAGAGCGCCGAAAAGCACACCCGTTCCGGCGATCAGAATGCCGACCAGTGCGCCAATCTTCTTTTTATCCTGATTGCTTAGCATACGCCCTCCTTCAACCGCTCTTTACTCTCTCTCAGTATAGCGGATGCCCCTCTCCCTTGCATGGATAAGAGGATTTTCTTTTTCCCTCACTATAATGAGAAGGCGTGAATAAAATATGTTCTTTCTAACGAAAGCCCGGAAAAGAGGCGCTGCGTAATGCAATTTAAGAATGGGTATAGTGCCTAACGTTAAGATGCGATACCCTTTCGAAAACTCTCTTCGCGCAAAGGGAAGAAGGATGCAATGCTAAAAAAACTTTATCCCTATACAAAAAACGTTCGTCTTCAGGTATTTCTCACCCCAATGCTGATGATTCTGGAAGTTATCGGCGATATCGTCATTCCCATGATGATGGTACGCCTTGTCGATCAGGGCATTGCGCAAAACGATTCAGCCTTTATAACGCAACAGGCGTTGCGTATGATCGGCATCGCCTTCCTCAGCATGGTCTTTGGCGCCCTCAGCTCCCGTCTCGGCGCGACCGCAGGCTACGGAATTGCCGGCAATCTGCGCAAAGCCGCTTACGGCGCCATCCAGCATTTTTCCTACCACAACCTTGATAAAATCAGCGTTCCCTCGCTTATCACACGCCTGACGAGTGATATCGATACCGTCGGCATGGTCGCCATGATGAGCCTTCGCATGGCGTTTCGCTTTCCCTTCTTACTTATCTTTGCGTTGATTTTCTCGTTTCGCATTCACGCCGGTTTGGCCCTCATCTTTCTTCTGATGTTGCCGCTCTCCGGACTCGTCATCTATCTCGTATTTCGCAAAGCCATCCCGGTTTTTCTGGCCACGCGCAAGCGCATCGATGCATTAAACGCCACGATACAGGAACAGCTCAACGGCATCCATATCATTACAGCCTTTGGAAGGCAGAAGCACGCTGCGAAAGAATTTGAACGACCGAATCAAAATTCCCTGCAAACGGAACTGAAGGCGGTGCGCATCGTCAGTTGGATGAATCCGCTTTCGAGCATTTTGTTCTACTTTACGCTCCTCTTCGTGCTCTATCGCGGGGGACTGCTCGTTTATCACGGCGAAATGCTTCCCGGAACCATCATCGGCTTTACCACCTATGTCTTTCAGGTGATGCTGGCCGTCATGATGATCACTATGTACGTCGTGAATTTTTCCTTTGCGTACACTTCTTTAAAACGCATTTTTGAGGTCATTGACACCACGTCGGAAATCAAAGAATCGCCGCATCCAATCGAGATGCTTCCCGATGCTTCCGTGCGTTTTGATCACGTATGCTTCCGCTATCCCGACTATCGGGAAGACACCTTGCACGACATCAGCTTTTCGCTCGGTGCCGGGGAGCATCTCGGCATTATCGGTCCCACCGGATCCTCCAAGTCCACCCTGGTGAAGCTCATTGCCCGGCTGTATGACGTCGATCGCGGCGCCATCTATGTCGGCGGTATCAACGTAAAGGAGTATTCCCTGCACACCCTGCGTGAAAACATCGGTATTGTGCTGCAAAAGAACACCCTCATTTCCGGCACCATTCGCTCCAATATGCAGTGGGGAAAGGCGGATGCGACAGAGGAAGAAATTGTGGATGCCCTCAAAAAGGCGCAGGCCTGGGAGTTCGTCTCCCGCTATCCGGACACGCTGGACCATGAAGTTGAACAAAACGGCGGAAACTTTTCCGGCGGGCAAAAACAACGCCTGACCATTGCACGCGCCCTCATTAAAAAACCGCAAATTCTCATTTTGGACGATTCCACCAGCGCTCTCGACATGGCCACCGATGCCAAGCTTCGTCACGTGCTGCAGCACGAACTTTCCGGCGTAACGACCATTACCATTGCCCAGCGCATTGATTCTCTGCGCGACTGCGACCAGATTCTCGTCTTAGATGCGGGACATCTTGACGCCATCGGAACGCATGAAACGCTGCTGGCCACTTCATCGATCTATAAAGACATTGCGGAATCGCAGGAAGGAGGGCTTTCGGAATGAAGCAAAAATCCTCTCGCCGGGCGATACTCAATATACCGGTTCTAAAACGGCTATTTTCCTATTTCCGCTACAATAAGAAGCTCTTCCTTGGCGGCTTAGCGATGGTGATCGGCTCCACCTTTTTAGGGGTGCTTGGCAACGGCTTGTTGGCGCCCGTAGTGGATGCCGTTGCGGTTTCACACGATTTGCATGCCTTCTTTCTTGCCTTGGGCCAAATGGTCGTCGTGTTTACCCTAGCCACCATTTCGGAATATTACGGTTTTCTGTGGTTGGCGGAGCTCTCCCAGCACACCATCTATCAGCTGCGACGCGAGATGAATGCACATATGCTGTCTCTTCCCATCACGTACTTTGACCGTACCGCCAACGGGAAAATTATGTCCTCGTTCACCAACGATGTGAATACCCTGGCGCAGACCATCCAACAAGCGCTTCCTCAATTTCTTCTTTCCGTCGTGCAGTTTACATCTACCATCGTGATGATGTTCTTTTTACGCTGGCAACTGACCCTCATCGTCCTAGCCTTTTTGATGGTGATTCTGCTTCTCATGCGCATCATTTCGCAAAAGAGCGGCAAATATTATCGCTCGCGGCAAAAGCAGATTGCCGAAATCAACGGCTACGTCGAGGAGATGCTCTCTGCGCAACAGGTCGTACAGCTCTTTAACCGGCAGGACGCCGCCAAGGCGGAGTTTAATCGCCGCTCCGATTCCGTGCAGGATGCTTCTACCAACGCCGCAACCTTCGGTGTCATCAGCTTTCCGATTATGGGAAATCTCGCATATGTTCTGTATGCTCTTGTCGCATTGGTGGGCAGTTTTTATACCATGAACGGCGTCATGACCATCGGCGCGTTAACCGCCTTTATGCAATACACCCGCACCGTCAATCGTCCGGTGACTATGGTGGCGCAACAGCTTAACGGCGTGCTTTCCGCCATCGCCGGCGCCGAGCGCATCTTCCAGCTGATGGATGAACCAGCGGAAAATATGGACGGTGCCATACGCGTAGAAAAGGATCCGCAAACACAGGAGCTGTTTTGGGTCGTGCCGGACAGTGAAGAGAAAGATGGCCTAAGAAAAATCCCCGTCCATGGTGATGTGCGCTTTTCCAATGTGCGTTTTGGCTACGACGCCGAGCATCCGGTTCTCAAAGGCATTTCACTCTATGCCAAGCCGGGACAAAAAATCGCGCTGGTGGGCTCGACCGGCGCGGGAAAAACGACCATTACCAATTTAATCAATCGCTTTTATGAAATTAATGACGGCGAAATTACCATCGACGGTTTGCCTCTTCAGGAAATGCAAAAAGAAGACCTTCGTTCCCTGTTGTCGATGGTTCTACAGGAAACGCATCTCTTTAGCGGCACCATCCGCGAAAACATTCGCTTCGGAAGGCTGGATGCCACCGACGAAGAAGTGGAATATGCCGCAAAGCTGGCAAACGCTGACGGCTTTATCCGCCGATTGAAAGACGGCTACGATACCCTCATTTCCGATAAAGACGAAGAGTTATCGCAAGGCAAGCGTCAGCTGCTCGCCATTGCACGTGCGGCGGTGGCCGATCCGGTCATTCTCATTCTGGATGAAGCGACCAGCTCCGTCGATACCCATACCGAAAAGCTCATCGCCGAAGGCATGGATCAGCTCATGCAGGGCCGTACAACCTTTGTCATCGCTCATCGTCTCTCCACCGTCCGCAATGCCGACGCCATCATGGTCCTCGAAGACGGCCAGATTGTGGAACGCGGCGATCATGAAGATCTCATGCGCCAAAAAGGGCGCTATTATCGCTTGAATAAGGGCTTGGAAGAATTAGCGTAGCCTATCATCAGAAAATAGTAATGTATCATCAGGAAATAGTCGTAAATAAAATAATAAGCAGTGCAAAACACTTTGTCCCTCTCATCCGTTCTATAAGTGAAGACCAAGGAAAGGAGGACGCCCATGGTTGCCGAGCTTTATACCGTATTCGGAAGCGAATTGCTCAACTATTGCTGCATGATGTGCAGAAATATCGGCGATGCGCAAGATCTACTGCAGGAGACCTTCCTTAAGGCGCTCTCTTACCAAGATCTTTTGGAAGGCATGGAAACCAAACAGCGCCGAGCATGGCTCTATAAAGTGGCCCGAAACCTCTTTTATGACCAATGTCGCCGCCGAGCGGTAGAAAAAAAATATTCCCCTGCGCCCGATGTCGAGGAAGATACGACATATTCCGAGGCGGAGGTCGGCTTTCTGCTTTCCGTTTTGCCATCTGATTTATCAGAGCTGTTTATCAAGCGCTATCTTGAGGGCTATAACTCAAAAGAATTAGCGGAGCTATACGGTTGCTCCGCATCCGGTATTCGCGCGAAGCTTAGCCGCGCCAGAAAAATACTACGCGAAGAGTGTTCTCGATAGCCATATTTCTACCAAAAAGGAGGATCAAATGAAAAAGAAAATGATCAATTGTGCCATTTGTGACGCTCGAAATGTCTCGGAAGAATCCCTTACCGGTTATGATCAGATCATGATCAATGCCGCCATTATATTAACCACGGAACGTGCCAAACAACTATTGGATCGCTATCCGGTCGCACTGAATGTAGCGAGTGTCACGATGCTGCCGGATAACGCGGATATCACCGCAAAAGTGGTCAACAATAAATTTACACTCGGACCGGATGCTGACGGAAAAGATTGCTTGTTGGTGGTAAACGGGAAGCTCACCTTAGAAAACGGGAGTTTGGCCGCTGCAGAAAGTTTTCAACAAATTATTGCTAACGGAACCGTCCTGATGCCCCGCAGCTTTAATGGAAAACTGCATCATTTGAAGAATAATGGAAAAATTATCTACTATCCAGATGGTGCGTCACTCCTAAATTCCACAACATCCATTGATGATCTCTTTGTACAACGTGCACAAAACGACTTCTATTATTGTCTCGATACCTTGTTCTTCCTCGATACCTCTCTTAACACGGCCAGAATAGAAGAAAAAGAACTTCGTTTTTCCGCTGAAAAAGTCGTGATTGCTGAGAGCCTGATGCCTGCTCTGTTGCCGCGGATTGAGGAAGAAACCAAAGTGATTCCTGTCCCGGACGGAACCGTATTATTAGAGGACGACGTTGCGTTAAAACCGCGTACCATCAAAAAGTACGGCTCTAAGCTTTACGTTGACGGCGACATCACCATCAAGGATAAAGAAGCGCTGGATCGCTTAGAATATCTCTATGTAACCGGAGACGCGCGCGTCCTTAAGAGCTTGGAAGATGCCTTTCTTGATCAGTCCTTTGTTTATGACGAGCTGAAGGTCATCGATCCGGAAATCGGCTACGTATCGGATAAAATATCGGCAAAAGTAGGGCCACAACTGCTTCGTAGCTATCCCAAGGGTGTGGTTGTGGAAGAATGTGCTGTGGTGAAACTTTCCCCTGATCTTTCTCCAGCAGACATTCTGAAGAATTTAACCATTCGCGATTGCGCTACCGTCAAATGTACAAAAGAGCAGGAGGAGGCGGTCGGCATGATTGCGGAAGATATCGCCTCCATTGATACGAACCAAGACAGCGAAGAGAAAAGCGGTCTCTTGGGTGGCGTCTTAGGAGAAGTTTTCCACGATCTCAAAGATACGCAATTGATCAATGCAGCAGAGTATACACTCTAATCTTTCTTTAAAAAGAAAAAGGTGCTGCGTGCAAACGTGAGGATCGTTCGCACGCAGCACCTTTTGCGTAAAAAGACCGTTTCGTGCTTTTGTCTCGTCAAATTAGTTAATCAAAATAGACTTTCCAATGCGGATCGTCTTTTGCCGCAAAGCATTGACGTATTGCGCGTTCATTCACACGGGCTTCACTGAGACGTGGCAATTCCTCCAGGCCGAAGAATCGGGCATCCGAGGTTTCCGCGTTCGGCTGAAAGCCTTCTTCGTCTGTGGGGATTTCCTCCGCGAGAACGTAAATTTTATAGATATCATAAGGCGTGACGTAGACGTAATCCTCTTTTGTGGGATCTTCTATGGCCACAACGGCTCTCGTGCGGACACGAAGGCCCGCCTCTTCCCAGACTTCTTTTTCCGCATTTTCCGCCAGCGTCAAACCGGCATCACACCAACCGCCCGGAAGCGACCACGCATCTTTGGGGCGTTTTTCCTGCACCAAAAGAATTTGGTCTCCGCGAAATACCGCCACACGCACCTCCACATTGGGAGTACGATACATCGACGATATCGGCGCAAAAAGGCCCAACACCTTGCGCGGGGAAATGCCTGTTTTTTCCGCCAGCATTTCATTGGCCAGTAAAGAAATTGCATCAAAGCGCTCTTTATCGAACGGGTCCTTTGTATAGGCCTGCCCCTGCTGCGCATAAAACTGCAGTTGCTTTGCCCAGGAGAGCCACGGCTCATAACGATTCGCCCACTGTAAATGCGGATCCTTGGTCTTTACCGGGTCAAGAAAGCTCTCCAATTCCTGCCAGAAATAGACCAGACGCAAGCGCACCGGTTCCGACAGCGACGAGTCCGAACACAGCGACCACGACAGCGGAACCCATTTTGCATCTACGGTCTCGCCCTCTTGCAGGCGAATGTCTGCAAGGTCCACATCGCGGTCCAGGAAAAACGCATGCATCCGGGCATTCTGCTCTCGTCTGGCGATAAGATTGCCCAAATACACTAATTCGTCTTCGGCCGCTTCAATCCCTGTCTCTTCCACGAGCTCACGAACCGCCGCCTGGCGAAGCGTTTCGCCTGCCTGCACAGCGCCGCCGGTATTTTCCCACTCGAGCGGATGGCTTTTGGTTTCTGCCCGACGGGTCAGCAAAAGCTCCCGCTTGCTGTTGATGGTAAAAACGCACACCAAATGCAAGTATGTTCCTTCGGGAATGGCCTGCCCGCGAATGTGTTTTCCGACATAACTGCCGTCGCTTATCCGGTAAAGATCCTGATATTCCACAACATCACCCTTTTTTCTTTCCGCTTTGCACGGGAACTTGCAATTCCTGACGAAATTTTTTGATGATTTTCTTTTCAATGCGCGAAACGGTCATTTGACTGATTTCCAGCTCTTCCGCAATGGAAATTTGCGTGCGTTTCTCAAAATAGCGATAGAGAAAAATGCGTTTTTCCAGGTCGTTGAGCGTTGCCGTCAGACGATCCACCACATCATTAAAGTCAATTTCATTGAAGCGATCGTCCTCTTCCCCAATCAAATCGCCGAGGCTCATTTCCTGGTCATCCACGCCCGTATCCAGTGTTTTATCTAAGGACTGTGGCGCGTAGACTTTGGAGGCTTCCATGGCTTCCAATACTTGCTCCGCGCTGACGCCCAGCCGTTCCGCCACCTCATCCACCGTCGGCTGACGCTGCATTTCCTGCGCAAGCGACAACCGGGCGAGATTCACCTTTTTTGACAACTCCTGAATGCGACGCGGAACACGAATGACCCATCCTTTATCCCGAAAATGACGCTTCAGCTCCCCGACAATGGTGGGCGTGGCAAAGCTGGAAAAGGCGAATCCTTTGGATACATCATAACGATCCACCGCAAAAATAAGCCCTAACGAAGCCACTTGCAGCAGATCATCGTATTCCATTCCGCGATTCACGTATTTTTTCGCCAAAATTTCCGCAATATAAAGATGGTCGGTGATGATCTTTTCACGCAGTTTCGGATCGCGCGTTTCCGCGAGACGACGAAATTCTTCCCGTTCCTCGTCGAGTCTCGCTTTGCGCGAATCTTTGCTATTTTCTCGCTCGTTCGCCATCCCTCATCCTCTCAGCGTAATTTGATTAACCGCAAAGTCTCGTCTTCTGTTTCTACGCCGTCCAAAAGCGTCTCCATAATCTGGCGATGCAGTAGATAGCCTTCTTCTTCCGTTTCCTCTCCGCCGGCACAGATTTCAATCACCAGCCGGTCGCTCTCTTCTCGAAAACGGATCCGAATCACTTCATTGGAGGGCAAGAGATAATTCACCGCCTCGGAAACACAGACGCGTAAATCGTCAATCGCTTCCATGTCAAACTGCATTTTTTGCGCAATGGATGCAGTCACCAGGCGCAATGTCGTCACATATTCCGCCTGCGAAGGAATGCATAATTCTACCGGGTTCATCTCAATCCTCCAACTGAAAATCCTGATCTAATTCCGTGATCGTAAAGAGTTTTCTCACATTCGGCTTTGCCTTTCGAATCGTGATGGAATGGCCTGCCGGCTTCGTGTTCTTGAGAATGGAAATTAAGGCGCCGAGGCCGGTCGAATCCAGATAATCCAGTTCGGAAAGATCAAAGATAATGGGCGATGGGCTATCCTGATATGCCTCCAACACCCTTGTTTTTAAAGTTGCCGCGCTGATAATGTCCAAATCGCCCTGCAAGGCGATTTCCAGCGCATCGCCATGCTCCAGTTGAATGTGAAATGCCATCGTTCCCCTTCCCTTTCCGCTTAGGATTCGGCCGGATCCCAGTCGTCCATGTACTTGGCCACCGCCACGATCCGCTCTTCTTCCGATTTGACGTCTTTCAGCTTCACACCCTGAGTCGAACGACCCAGCGTACTGATTTTAGCCACTTCCAAACGAATGAGGTCGTTATTCTGCGACATCAGCAACACCTCATCCGCCTTATCCACCAACATGCCGGCAATAATGCTTCCGGTTTTCTTGGTCACCTTATAGGTTTTCAGGCCCTTGCCTCCACGGTTCTGCAGCGTGTAATGCTCGATCAGGGTCTTCTTGCCATAACCGTTTTCGCTGATGATGAGCACATACGGAAGGTCTTTGACCACATCCATATCGATGACTTCATCCTTCTTGCCCAGTGTGATGCCCTTTACGCCCATGGCGGAGCGACCCACACCGCGCACCGCCGCAAGCGACGTGCGGACGGACATACCCTCTTTTGTCACGATGATAATTTCTCCGTCTCCCTTGGCAATACGCACGGCAACGAGTTCATCGTCTTCTGCAAGCGTAATGGCGCGAATACCGCTTGCGCGCACATTCGTAAAGTTCGATGTCGCCGTCTTCTTGAGTGTTCCCTTTTTCGTCATCATGACAAAATACTTATCTTTGGAAAGCGCCGCACTCTTCGGGAACATCGCCTCGATCACTTCATTCGGCTCCAGTTGCAACAGATTGACAATGGCCTGTCCGCGCGATGTGCGTCCGCCTTCCGGAATGTTATATGCCGTTAAGGTGTAAAGTCTTCCCTGATTGGTGAAGAACTGAATCTCATCATGTGTCGATACGACGTAGAGATGGCGCACATAGTCGTCCTCTTTTGTCGTCATGCCGCGAATGCCTTTTCCGCCGCGCTGCTGCACTTTATACTCGTCCGCCGGCGTGCGCTTGATATAGCCGCGTTCCGTAAGCGAAATCACCACCGCTTCCTTCTCGATCAAGTCTTCAATGTCGATTTCTTCCGCTGCCGGCATAATCTTCGTGCGCCGTTCGTCCGCATATTTTTCTTTGATTTCCAGCAATTCCTGCTCAATCACGCCGAGCAGCACGCGACGGCTGTTCAGAATTTCACGATAGTAGGCGATTTTCTGCAATAGCTCATTGTATTCCGCATCCAGCTTTTCGCGTTCCAAACCGGAAAGGCGTTTCAGACGCATGTCCAAAATCGCCTGCGACTGCAGATCATCCAGACCGAAGCGCTTCAGGAAAATGGCTTTAATCTCCGCATCATCATAGCTGGAACGGATAATTTTAATGATCGCATCGATATTGTCCAACGCGATTCGTAAGCCCTCAATGATGTGCGCCCGTGCCTCCGCTTTCGCGAGATCAAAGCGCGTACGACGCGTCACCACCTCAATCTGATGCTCAATGTAATAGCGAATCAGATCTTTCATGGGCAATATGCGAGGACGACCGTTCACCAGCGCCAGGTTGATGATACCGAACGTGGTTTCCATCGCCGTATATTTGAACAGGTTGTTCAGCACCACTTTGGGGATGGCGTCACGTTTCAGATCAATGACAATGCGCATTCCCGTGCGGTTGGAGTCATCGCGAATGCCAGAAATGCCGTCAATGCGCTTTTCCTTCACGAGATCGGCGATCTTGAGAATGAGTTTGGCTTTATTCACCTGATACGGAATTTCCGTGATCGTAATCCGATTGTGGCCGCGAACTTCATCCACGCGGGCCACGGCACGCAGTTTCAGGCGACCGCGTCCGGTTTCATAGGCTTCCTGAATGCCGGATTTTCCCATGATATGCGCACCGGTCGGAAAATCGGGGCCGGGCATAATGGCTAAAATGTCTTCCGTCGTCAGATCCGGATTATTCATGTAAGCAATGCAGGCATCGATGGCTTCTCCCAGGTTGTGCGGTGCCATGTTCGTTGCCATACCGACGGCAATACCCGCGGAACCATTGACGATGAGATTCGGAAAACGCGCCGGCAATACCGTCGGTTCTTGCTCCTCTTCGTCAAAGTTGGGCTGAAAGTCCACCGTCTCCTTGTTAATGTCCCGAAGCATTTCTTGTGCCAGCTTGGTCATGCGTACCTCGGTATAACGCATGGCTGCAGCACCGTCGCCGTCGATGGAGCCATAGTTTCCTTGGCCGTCCGCCAGCATATAGCGCGTGTTAAAAGGCTGCGCTAAACGTACCACCGCGTCATAAATCGCCGAATCGCCATGGGGATGAAAACGACCCATAACATCGCCGACCAGACGGGCGGATTTTCGATACGGTTTATCCGGCGTCAATCCTAATTGGGCCATACCGTATAGGATGCGCCGATGCACCGGTTTTAAGCCGTCACGCACATCGGGCAACGCGCGGCCAACAATAACCGACATGGAATAATCCAGATAGGAGCTTTTCATCTCCTCTTCCAGATCCGCATCCAATACGGTTTGTTTGGTAAACTCTTCTACCATACTCACTCCTTCTCTATGTTTTGAGGCTTACGAGAAAATTTTCGCTTAGCCGACCGTATCAATATTTTCCGCTTTGGTAGCGTTCTTCACGATAAATTCTCGTCTGGGTTCCACTTTATCGCCCATGAGAAGCGTAAACGTGTCATCCACGGAAGAAGATTCTTCATCAATCTTCACTTGCAACAGAATGCGATGCTCCGGATCCATCGTCGTATGCCAAAGCTGATCATCGTTCATTTCTCCCAAACCTTTATAACGGTTGAGCTTATACGATCCTTCCGGAAGGTCTTGGAGTATGCGGGCCAACTCTTTTTCATCATAGACATAGCGCTCGTTCTTGCCCTGCACAATGCGAAACAGGGGAGGCTGCGCAATATAGACATGTCCCTCGTCGATGAGCGGACGCATCTGGCGATAGAAGAATGTTAAGAGCAACGTGCGAATATGCGCACCATCCACATCGGCATCCGTCATGATGATGATTTTGCCGTAACGCAATTTCGAAAGATCGAAGTTTTCGCCGATGCCCGTTCCGAAAGCGGTCACCATGGATTTGATCTCTTCATATGCAAAGATGTGATGGGCACTGGCTTTTTCCACATTCAAAATTTTTCCGCGCAAAGGAAGAATGGCCTGCGTGCGGTTGTCACGACCTGTTTTGGCCGAACCGCCGGCGGAATCACCCTCGACGAGGAAAATTTCATTGACCGCAAGATCTTTTTCTTGGCAATCGGCCAATTTTCCCGGAAGGGTGGTGTTGTCCAAAATGGAACGCGAGCTGCGGGAAAGATCCCGCGCCTTGCGAGCCGCTTCCCGCGCGCGTTGCGCACTCATGGCTTTATCAATGACAATCTTTCCGATTTTGGGGTTTTCCTCCAAATAGGTAGAAAGTTCATTCGACAAAAAGGTATCCACAATGCCGCGCACTTCGCTGCTACCGAGCTTCGACTTGGTCTGTCCTTCAAATTGCGGATTGGACACTTTCACACTGACGATGGCTGTCAAGCCTTCCCGCACATCTTCACCGGAGAGATTATCTTCTTTTTCTTTGATGAGATTAAAACGTCTTCCGTAGTCGTTCAGTGTTTTTGTGAGCGCCGAACGGAAACCCGTCAAATGCGTTCCGCCCTCACCCGTAATGATGTTGTTGGCAAAGGAGATGATATTTTCCGCATAACCGGTGGTATATTGCAGGGAAATATCCACTTCCACCCCTTCACTCGTACCTTGAAAATGCGGTACTTCCTCAAAAAGCGGATCTTTATTTCGATTCAAATAGCGCACAAATTCGCTGATGCCGCCTTCGTAGTGGAATACCTGCTCCCGCAGTTGCTCATCTTCCTCCTGCTCATTGATCAGAATGAAGCGCACACCGGCCGTTAAAAACGCCATCTCACGAAAACGCCGTTCCAGCGTCTCCGGCTTAAAATCCAATGTTTCAAAAATCTCCGGATCGGGATAAAAAGTAATTTCGGTGCCGGTATCCTCGGCCTCTCCTACTACTTTCAACGGCTCTACCGTTTTTCCCTTTGAAAATTCCATATGATAGAGCTTGCCGTCACGACGCACTTCGGCGATGAGTTTTCTCGACAACGCATTAACCACCGAAACACCGACACCGTGCAGACCGCCGGAAAAGCGATACGCCTCGCTGTCAAATTTTCCACCGGCATGCAAGATGGTCAATACCGTTTCCAAAGTGGATTTTCCTGTCTGATGGTGTTTTTCCACCGGAATACCGGAGCCGTTGTCCCATACACGGCAGCCGCCATCTTTTTGTAGGGTAATGCGAATGGTATCGCAGCGTCCCGCCAAGGCTTCGTCCACCGAGTTGTCAACCACCTCATACACCAGGTGATGTAAACCGCGTTCATCCGTGGAACCGATGTACATGCCCGGACGGACACGTACCGCTTCCAATCCTTCCAGAACGCGAATATTTTTTTCTCCGTATTCCACATTTTGTCTTGGTGCCATAAAAATCCTTTCTTCTTCCCGGCAGGAACGTGATAGCCGAGAGTGCCGGCATTCTCCTGTCTGTCATTGATCAACTGTTTCTTATAAACACATGTCCTACGTTTGACACGTAATATGTCCATCCTGCACACGATAAAAGTGTGCCTCTTTTGCCTCGCGACGAAGAAAATCCGCCGCATTTGTCGTCACCAAACTCTGATAAGGACGAATCAGTTGCAATAACGCTTTCGCTCGTGGCTTGTCCAATTCGGAAAACACATCATCCAACAGCAACAATGGACGCAGACCATGGGTTGTTTCCCGTATTTTTAGCTCCGCTAATTTGCAGGAAAGTGTCAAGGTTCTTGCCTGTCCCTGTGAAGCGAAAAGCCTTGCGGGAAGTCCGTTAATCGTCATCTCCACTTCGTCACGATGAGGACCGATCTGTGTCGTTCGCATCTCCATATCCTGCGCTCGATTCTCTTCCAGCCGTTTTCGAAAGACTTCTTCCTCCTCCGCCCCGTTTGTCACATAGGTGAAGCGACAAGTTTCCCGTTTCCCGCTGAGCTGATGATGCAGCGAAATCGTCTCCTCTTCCCATTGTTTCACCATCGCACGTCGCTTCTTCACCAACGGAACCGCCGAAGAAACCAGTTCCTGATCATAACTCGCTAGCTGTTCCTCAAAGTACGATCCTTGCGTTTTTAGAAGCTGATTGCGCTGAAAAAGAGCTTTTTCATACCGTCGAAGAAGCGGACGATAGGTCGGATCCGTCGAAAGTAATAACGAGTTGAGATACGATCGCCTCTCGGAAGGCGCCCCCTTCACCAATTCCAAATGTTCCGGCGCAAACAGCACCACATCGAATTGCTCCGTCAGTTCCTCCGCACGATCCAGTTCTACTTCATTGATGCGACAACGCTTTCGATCCACCATGGAAAACTTGATTTCTACATTCTTTTCACGTTCCTTTTGCAAGATACGTGCACGGATATAGGCCGAACGTTCTCCAAAACGGATCAATTTTTTATCTGTCGTTGTCTTAAAAGAAGATCCTTTGGCGGTGATATACACACTTTCCAGCAAATTCGTTTTTCCCTGTGCATTCGCTCCGTAAAAGACGTGGCATCCGGCAGAAAATGGTATTTTTTCATATTCATAGTTGCGAAAATTAATCAATACCAATTCGAGAAGGCTCACTTCTTCCTCCTTCCGCTTTCTTTGCCGAACGCCTCTTCTTTACTGTCCGGCAATGCGCACCGGTAACACAAGATAGAGGTACGATTCTTCCTCTTCTGTAGGACGAATAATCATCGGATTTAACGTACCGTTCAAGGCCAGCGTAATGCGCTCGCTTTGCAGGGCACGCACGCCATCCAACAAATACTTCGCATTAAAAGCGATGCAGCAATTTTCCCCCTTACAATCCACGTCTACAAATTCATCGACATGCCCTAATTCCGAATTGGATTCAATGTGCAGTCCCTCTTCCTGAAAATCCAATTTAATCAGATGTGCACGTTCCCCTTGTGTCAGAAGGGAAGCGCGTTCAATCGCATCCCGAAACGCCTGCCGGTCAACGATGACGGTCGACTTCTTTTCATCGGAAATAATTTCTTCGTAATTGATGAAATTCTTATCAATCAGGCGAGAATAGAGTTTGAGTAAACCACTTTCAAAGTAAATATGACCGGGAACCGAACGAATCACCGTGTTTTCTTCCGGCTGAAGCAAACGCGACAGTTCAATCATGCAACGCTTCGGAACGATCATCGATTCTTCAAACACTTCCTGATGCGCATCCAAAGCAATATCTCGCACAGCCAGGCGATAGCCGTCAAGCGTAACCAAACGCACATTTTCCGGACGACGTTCATAGAAAATGCCCGTCAAGGCGATTTTGGATTCGTCAAGCGACGTTGCAAACTCCGTTTCGGTGATAGCTTGCGCCAAGACATCGTTCGCAATCACGGTCATGCGCTCGCTATTCACTTCCGGAACCTCCGGAAAATCCGAAGCACTTGGCACCTGTAGATCGAAATGACTTTCCGCGCAGCGAATCTTCAGCACCCCGCGATTTTCCTCTACCGTAGCCATGGCACCGGGAAGTTTACGGAAAATATTGCCGATCATTGCGGAGGCTGCCACCATGACACCTTCTTCCAGTACCTTGCAGGGCATGGATGTTTGAATCGTCAACTCCAAATCGGTAGCGGTGAGTGTTAGGGTTTCGCCATATGCCTCAAAACGGATGCATTCCAAGATCGGCATGGTTGTACGCGTGGAAATGGCTCGTTGACATTGTCCGATGAGTTTAACCAACTCACTTGGCAACACTTGAATTTTCATCTCTGCTCCTCCCTTATAGTAGTAATACGTTAGTAGCATTAGTAGTAGGGCTTGTGTATTCTGTGGAAAAGAGGATCTCCTTTCGACAGGATCTTCTCTATCCTTTGGGACAGATTTTGTGGATAAGATTATTTTCCTCGTTTTCCTTCCACAGCTGTCCACTTTCTCAGGTATGGGTCAATTGCGTTACCAGCGAATTGATGTCTTCTTTCAACGAAGGCTCTTTTTCCATTCTTGCACGTATTTTATCCACAGCATGCATGATAGTCGTATGATCCCGTGAAAATCCGCGTCCGATCGCCACCAGAGATTCATTCGTTAATTCCCGACACAGATACATGGCAACCTGACGAGGAAGAACAATGGATCCCTGTCTGGATTTCGAGGTCATGTCGTGAAGAGAAAGATTGTAATATTCACATACGCGTCGAATAATTTCCTCTACAGAAAGCTTGCTTTCTGTATATTCTTCGATTTTTAACGCTTCTCGTGCAATCGCCATCGCCTCTTCTTTAGAAAGCTCTTCCGAACCTTCTTTGAAGCGATAGTAGGCCAATACGCGCAAAAGCGCACCTTCCAATTCCCGAATATTCGCCGTAATGTTGTTGGCAATGAATTCGAGAATATATTGTGGAAGTTTAATGGACTCCCCTTTCATTTTATGATTTAAAATTGCCACGCGTGTTTCAAAATCCGGCTGCTGAATATCCACGGTCATGCCGCCTTCAAAGCGTGTAACCAAGCGGTCTTCCAGATTTTTTAATTCTTTTGGAGGCTTATCCGCGGAGAGAACGATTTGTTTTCCCGCTTCTTTTAGATCATTAAAAGTATGAAATACTTCCTCCATTGTCGCTTTTTTTCCCGCGATGAACTGGATATCATCAATGAGAAGCACATCAATGGAGCGATATTTATGACGGAAATTCTCTTTTTCCGCATTGGTACCGTTCTCGATAACCGCAATCATTTCATTCATGAAATTTTCACTGGTGATATAAAGAACTTTTTTTTGTGGATCCGTTTGCAAAATCTCATGGGCAATCGCCTGCATGAGGTGTGTTTTTCCAAGGCCGGAAAGACCATAGATAAAAAGGGGATTATATACTTTTCCGGGCGCACGAATCACCGCAATGGCCGTCGCGTACGCAAAGTCATTACTGGCTCCGCGCACAAAACTTTCCATGGTGTATTTCGGATTTAACGTGTTATAGCCATTGCGACGGTGCTGTTGCTCCAAAAAATCATTTTTTTCGCGCAGTTTCCGGCTAATCTCCTGTGGATTTTCGTATGCTGTTGCTTCTTCCGGTGTCGAAGAAACGACATCCTCCTCTATGGTGCGACCTTCCTTTTCTGCCCCGAGGAGACGCTGTTCATAATCCGGCATACTCGGATCAATGAGTTCCACACGAATGGCTTTCTCACAAATGTAAGAAAGGCACCGTTCGATGTCGCTCTTGTATTTTTTTTCGACCATGGAATGAATAAAAGCGCTGGTGCCGTCCAAAACGAACGTATTTTCATGAAGGGCAACCGGAATAAGCGGTTGAAGCCAATTTTTCAACTGTATACGATTCAGTTGAATATCCAACATACTGAGGACTTCATTCCAAATCATGGTTAAATCATTCATCGTTTCCCCAATCACTATCCACCAACTTTTCCACCGTTTCTTTCGATGGATTGCCCGTCTAAAAAAGACGGGATTTACTTTTTTCTTGTTCGATTCGGCTCGATTGCATATAACTTATCCACTTATCCACAATCGATGCTGCGGAAAAACTTATCCACAAGGAAAATCGACGGGCAAACGAAAAGTTACGCCTTTTCTATACTTTTTGCTCTACTTTATACACAACTTATCAACAAATGTGGATAAGAGAGCTTCCCATAGGAAAAAGCACAGGTTCACACATGCTGACATTATATCATAGAATGCCTTTTTTCGTGACAAAGGCGGTTATCCACAATTTCGCTTTTATGGAAAAAAGCGGCTATTTTGCGCTTTTCCGCCTCATGCATCTTGACACCATTTTATAGCCTCAATATAATAACAACGATACTCTTCTCCTGCGAGCGACGCAGGAAAGGCGCGAGCGATGCGCCGAGAATAGGAAAGGAGGAAGAGATGAAAAGAACCTATCAACCGAATAAGCATAAGAGAAAAAAAGATCATGGATTTCGTGCCAGAATGTCCACAAAAACCGGACGTCGTGTGTTAAAAGCAAGACGCTTGAAGGGTCGCAAGAGACTGTCTGCATAGGTCCGGTACAGGGCCTATTTTTTTTCGGGTGAAGTTCGGGTGAAGAAAAAAAGGAAAAGTATGAAACGTTCTTTTCGTTTACGGAAAAATGATGAATTTCAACGCGTGTATAGACGCGGTATTCCCGCGTATGATCGCGATTTTAAAATCATCGGCTTTCGCAATCACCTGGGGCACAATCGCTACGGATTTTCGTTGTCTAAAAAATTCGGAAAAGCGCATGAACGCAATCGCACGAAAAGGCGTCTTCGCGAGATTGTGCGCGCCCATGAGCAGACTTTCCCACAGAGCTTTGATTACGTGATTTTGCCGAAGCCATCGGCAAAAACGTGTACTTTTCAACAGCTTGAACAATCGTTATTGCACTGCCTTGCGCAGTGGAAAAAGCGCATGGAAACGAAAACGAAACGATCCGAAACGCCGACGCAACGCAATATGCCGTCTTCACAGACGAAAGCGGAAAACAACACTACAGAGTCCACAGCAAATGCGGCTTTTCATGCCGTCGCGGATTCTGTTGTCAAAGAAAGTCATCTGTTATGAACCGCATCGCCTATTTTTTGATACGTGGCTACCAGCGTTTTCTTTCCCCCCTTCTGGGAAGAGGAAAGTGCCGTTTCCATCCGACGTGTTCACATTATGCGTTGGAAGCATTTACGCGCTTTCGTTTTTCAACGGCGCTTATGCTCACCCTTTGGCGAATTCTCCGATGTAATCCGTTTCAAAAAGGAGGAGAAGATCCTCTGCTTCCCTGATACCTTCCGAAAGGTATTCTTTCGTTTGCTCTCTATGAGCGAAGGCGGAAGAAAGCGGGTGCCGACTCGATGAATTCCTAAACAGAAAAAGAGGTATAACTTGCAAAACATCTTTTCTCCGCTGAGCGATATTTTTGGCTGGATGATGGGACAAATCTATCACTTCCTTGCCAACAGTTTCGCAGAACCGGCGCGGATGTCTTATTTTGCGATCACAATTCTTGTGATGGCCGTGATTAGTAAGCTGATTACCATTCCTCTTATGGCCCAGACAACCAAATCGTCAGCAAAAATGCAGGCGCTGGGTCCCAAGACGGAGGAATTAAAGAGAAAATACGGCTACGATGAGCGCATTTTGCAGCAAAAAACACAGGAGCTCTACAAAGAAGAGGGCGTTTCCATGATGGGCTGCTCCAGTTGCTTACCGATGCTGATTCAATTGACGTTGATTATCGCTTTATTTAACGTCCTGCGAGAACCGGCGAAATACATGGCTTCTTCTCTGGACAACTTTTCGGCGATTTCCAAAAATTTCTTCTGGATTTCCGACCTGCTTAAGAGCGATCCACTTACCTGGTTCGGCTTACCGCTGCTCAACGCAATTTCGCAGTTAGGCATTCAGCTTTTTGGCCCGATGCGTCAGCAACAGCAGATGAATAAAAATATGAACATCACCTTTATGCTCATGCCCGTCATGTTCTATTTTCTGTCGGTGAATTGGGCCGCCGGACTTCTGCTTTACTGGGTATTCGGCAACCTGCTGGAACTGCTTTACCGCGGTATCGCTGCATTGATCAATCGTTCCAAGCTGCATAGTGCGACAGAGGGAGGTAAGTAATGCAATCCATTGTCAAAACGGGAAAAACCGTAGATGAAGCAGTGCAAGCCGCTTTACAGGCATTAGATGCCACATTGGATGATGTCAGCATTGAAATTATGGAAGAAGCCAAATCCGGCTTTTTAGGCGTATTCGGCACAAAAGAAGCAATTGTACGTGTCTCGCGAAAAGAATCCACTCTGCATGATGTTCTCCATGAAAAGAAACCGGCCAAACCGGTCGCAAAAAAAGAACAGAATGACAAAACGGCGAGTGCTTCTGCTGCGTTGAATACTGCGGAAACGAAGCCTGAAGCGGAAAAGGTAGTTTCCAAAGCACCGGAAGCGAAGGTGGAAGTGGCGGAAACCAAGGCCGAGGAGCCGGATACTGAAGCTGAAGCGAAAGGAAGCAAGGCCGAGGTGCCCTCTTCCCTTCCCCAAGAAGATGCTGTCGCAGAAAAGCCCGCTCATAGTCTTCTCGATCGCATTCATGAAGAAGTGGAGCGCGAACAGAGCAAGCAGGAAATCTCCCTTGTGGGTGCTGATAAAGAGTCCTCTGCGTCGCAAAAGGCTCCTTCCGCCGAAAGCGCATCGACAGAGGAAGCTGCTTCTGCCGAAAGCACCTCGGTAAAAAAGAGTACAACGCCAACGCGAGAGTTGGACAACGTTGAGATTATTCGTTTTTCAGAGAACTGGCTGTCTTCCATTCTGGAGGAAATGCACATTACCGCACAGCTTAACTTCTTTATCGAAGAGGAAAACCTGCGCGTTGAGATGACAGACATTTCCGAGACGGATATGGGCATTGTGATCGGTAGACGTGCGGAAACGCTGAACGCCATTCAGTATCTTTTGGGAGTCACGCTCAACCGAATCAGCAAACGCCATTATCGCGTCTACCTGGATGTCGGCGATTATCGCAAGCGTCGCGCACAGAACATCACCCGTTTGGCAGAACGCAATGCGGAAAAAGTCAGACGCAGCAAACGATCGGTAAAGCTGGAACCGATGAATGCGTACGAGCGACGTATTGTGCATACCGCGTTGCAGGATATGGAACACATCGAAACGGTTTCGGAAGGCCGTGAGCCACATCGCAAAGTGGTGATTCTCTATAAAGAATAGAAAGGGGGCACTCCGAAGGAGTGCCTTTTTTATCGTATGACAAAAACGACTTCTACAACAGCGATCGGAAACTTTCGAGAAGATACGATTGCCGCCATCTCGACGTCTTTAGGGCCATCCGGCATCGGCATCGTTCGATTGAGCGGCCCGGATGCTTTTTCCATCGTCCATCGCTTATTTCAACCGGCCGAGAATAAACCATTCTCCCCTGCGCAGTATCGCCGTCTTCGTTATGGCTGGATCGTCGAGAACGGCGAGCGGATTGATGAGGTTCTGGTCTCCTGTATGCCGGGGCCGCATACGTATACGGCCGAAGACGTTGCAGAAATCAACACCCATGGTGGCGCGATCTCGGTGAAGCGGGTTTTGGCCTGTGTACTTCGCTGTGGTGCGCGATTGGCCGATGCAGGTGAATTTACACGCCGAGCGTTTTTAAACGGACGCATTGATCTTGCACAGGCAGAGGCGGTCATGGACATCATTGACGCCAAAACGGAGCAGGCACAGACACAGGCTTTGCAGCAGCTTTCCGGAGAACTTTCTTCTGAAATCAACGCGCTAAAAGAGAGTATGTTGCACCTGCTCAGCCATGTGGAATATGCCATCAATTTTATGGAAGATGCGCAAGAGGAGCTTCCCACGAAACCGATGCTGGAAGAAGCGGAGGCCATTCTGCAACGCATGGACGCTTTATTGCAGGACGCGAACAGCGGCCGACTCATTCGGGAAGGCATTGCAACCGTCATTGCCGGTCGTCCCAACGTCGGAAAATCTTCTTTACTGAATGCTCTTTTACGTCGCGAGCGTGCGATTGTAACGGATATTCCCGGCACCACACGCGATGCCATTGAAGAAAGTTACATTTTGGACGGCGTCTGCTTACGGCTGATTGATACCGCAGGCATTCGCGATACTGAAGATACCGTGGAATCCATCGGGGTGACGATCAGTCGAAGCCAGGTAGCACAAGCCGATCTGATTCTGGCGATGCTCGACGGTTCCCGGCCATTTTCGAAGGACGAGGAGTCCTTTCTGCAAGAGGTGGCAGATAAGCCTGTGATCATTCTTTTAAACAAGCAGGACCTTCCTCTCTCCCCCAGCATGCAAAGTGCACGAGATCGTTGGCAAGACGAAAAACCGGACATTCCTTGGATTGCGTTGTCAGCCAAAGAGAAAACCGGCTTGGATAGACTTAAGGACGCCATACTGGAGCGTATTTTTCATGGCGCTGCGCCGAAGCAGCCGGCCATGCTGTCCAACATGCGCCATATTGACCGTTTAACGAAGGCAAAGGAAGCGCTGGAAGAAGCGCGCCGGGCCTTGGCGAGCGGCGTGGTGCTGGATGCATTGGAGGTAGACTTGCGCGACAGCTACAATCGTTTAGCGGACATTACCGGCGAACGCGCCGGAGAGGATGTGCTCGATCGAATTTTTCATGATTTTTGTGTAGGGAAATAAGGGAACACCATGGACAAAAAATATTACAAACGCAAAACGGTAGATGTGGTTGTGATCGGTGCCGGACACGCAGGCTGTGAGGCGGCTTTAGCAAGCGCACGACTGGGTATGGAAACTGTCATGTTGACCATCAGCTTGGACTCGGTTGGCGACATGCCCTGCAATCCGAACGTCGGCGGCACGGGAAAAGGTCATCTGGTGCGTGAAGTGGATGCGCTTGGCGGCGAAATGGCGAGAGTCATTGACGAGACGTTTTTACAATCCCGCATGCTCAACACATCCAAGGGGCCGGCCATCCATTCCCTTCGCGTGCAAGCAGACAAGCGCCGTTATCACGAATGCATGAAGAAACGCTTGGAAGACCAACCACATCTACAGCTGATTGAAGGAGAAGCCGTTGAGCTGGTTATAGAGGACGGTCAAGTACGCGGCGTCGGCACCTTGCAGGGTGCTTTTTATGAAGCGCAGGCGGTCATCATCTGTACCGGGACCTTCTTAAACGGAACTATTCTTATGGGCGACGTAAGTTATTCCTCCGGCCCGCATGGGCTGCGTCCTTCCCTTTATTTCAGTGACGCCTTGCGGAAAGCGGGCATTCCCTTAAAACGCTTTAAAACCGGAACGCCGGCCCGCGTGAACCGCCGTTCGATTGACTATTCTCGGCTCGTTGTACAGGATGGCGATCCGGAAATCGTCCCCTTCTCGTTTTTGAACCAAGATAAGAGCTATGATGCGACGAATCAGATGCCCTGTTATTTGACCTATACAACGGACGAAACCAAACGCATTATTGAGGAAAATCTTCATCGCTCCCCCATGTATTCCGGGGAAAAACACGGCGTCGGGCCGCGTTATTGTCCGTCCCTCGAGGATAAAATGGTGCGCTTTGCGGATCATCCGCAGCATCAGATATTCTTGGAACCGGAAGGTAGAGACACAGAAGAAGTGTATGTACAAGGCGCAAGTACCACGCTTCCGGAAGAGGTGCAAATGGCTTTTTATCGCACTATTACGGGCCTGGAGCACGTGGAGATCATGCGATCCGCCTATGGAATTGAATACGACTGTATTGATGCGCGCGCCTTGAAAAGCTCCTTGGAAGCGCGTTCCTGTAAAGGACTTTTCTTTGCCGGACAGGTCAACGGCTCTTCCGGTTATGAAGAAGCTGCGGCGCAAGGCTTGATGGCCGGCATCAATGCCGCCCGTCTCCTGACCAACAAGGACCCTCTCGTTCTTGACCGCAGCCAAGCATATATAGGCGTTCTCATTGACGATCTGGTAACCAAGGGAACCAATGAACCGTATCGAATGATGACTTCCCGTTGCGAATATCGGTTAAGCCTTCGTCAGAACAATGCGGATTTGCGCCTGACCGGCATTGGCCATACGATTGGGCTTGCATCAGAAGAACGCTATAAGCGCATGAAAGCAAAGTGGGAGCGTATTGCAAAGGAAGAAGAACGCTTAAAAACACGGATGGTTACTCCAACGGAAGAAACCAATGCGTTTTTGATCGCACAGTCCTCTTCCCCACTCAAGACAGGGGTTACGCTGGCGGAATTGCTTCGACGCCCTGAATTGACATATGCCTCGCTATCTCCTCTCGACCCGGATCGGGAAAAACTGCCCAAAGAAATCCGAATGGAAGTGGAGACACAAATCAAATACGAAGGCTACATTGCGAAGCAAAATGCGCAAATTGCACAATTTAGGAAGCTGGAAGGGCGCAAACTGGACACCATGGACTATACGTTGGTTTCGGGCTTAAAAAAAGAGGCCGCAGAGAAGCTCAACGCCGTTCAGCCGGAATCGATCGGCCAAGCCTCTCGTATCAGCGGTGTATCCCCAGCAGACATGAATGTGCTGCTGATCTATCTGGAGATGAAAAGGCGAAAGGAAAAGGAGTCTTAGAATGTATGATCAGAAGAGCGGGCTCCAGGAGCGCGCAATAAAGCTGGGTTTCACACTGACGGAATTACAGTGTCGTCAATTTGAAGAATATCGCTCGTTACTTCTGGCGTGGAACAACAAGATGGATCTCACAGCGATAACCGAGGCGGCGGAAATAGACAACAAACATTTCTTGGACTCCCTCAGTATCCTTCGCTTTTTCCCGGAGGGCATTTCCGGACGCGTTGTCGATATCGGTACAGGAGCGGGATTTCCATCTATTCCATTGAAGATTTTAAATCCCACCATGTCCTTGACGTTGGTGGACAGTCTGAACAAGCGGATCCTATTTTTGAAAGAGGTTGTTCATACACTGGAATTAGCAGATGTATCGTTGTTTCATACGCGTGCGGAAGATTTTTTACAGGCATCACCTGAAAACGCCCATCGAGAGAGCTATGACTACGTGGTGGCGCGAGCGGTGGCACCGCTTCCTACGCTCTTGGAATATACGCTTCCTGCGTTGCGCATCGGAGGCGAACTGATTGCGATGAAAGGACCGGGCGCACGCCAGGAGGTCGAGGACGCTAAAAATGCTTTAGCGGAACTGGGTGGAGAGGTAATCGAGATAGATGAATTCACCTGGACCGAGCAGCAATATCAACGCGTGAATTTGCGCATACGAAAAGAACGCCCCACTCCGAACCGGTATCCGCGAGGAAAGGGAAAAGCTAAAAAGCGTCCTCTGTAAGGAAGAACCAATGATGTAAGCCACCCCAAAATGTTTCACGTGAAACATTTTGGGGTGGCTTTTTTGCACACAAAAATTTCGCATATAGCATATAAATGAAAAAATGTTTCATGTGAAACATTTTAAGCTGAAACAGGAGAGCGAGGTCACGGGGCAACAACTTTCGTTTCAAAATGTTTCATGTGAAACATTTTGAAACACATAGTCATTAATATGATATGCCCTTAGGAAGTTCCTTTGCTATAATTGTTGCAGGCAGAATGGCCACGGAAAAATTGTTTCATGTGAAACATTTTGGAGAGAGAACATGATTGTTGAATGCATTTCTGTAGGGACGGAAATTTTACTGGGAGACATTCTTAACACGAACGTACAGTATTTGTCACGCCTTTGTGCGGAAGTAGGGTTGGACGTGTTTCACACTTCTGTGGTTGGCGATAACGTAGAGCGACTGAAACAAGCGTTACAGTTGGCCTGCAGCAGGTCGGATGCGGTTATTTTAACAGGAGGGCTTGGCTCTACGGATGACGACATTACGAAACGCGTCGTCATCGATTTTCTGCATCAGGGAACACAGGTGAGCACGTATAACAAGAGCACAATTGAAACATGGTTCGACAATGAAAAGGCGAGAAAAGACAATGAAATTGTCTACACCTTTCCAAAAGGCTCCACTATTCTTAAGAATCACGTTGGAACTGCTTCCGGCGCAGTTATTCCCTTCAACCAGGGCGAAAAACAAGGTTATATCGTAATCCTACCGGGGCCTCCGAAGGAAATGATTCCCATGGTGGAGAAGGAGCTTCGCCCGATTCTTTATAAATGGTCAGACAGCGTGACCGAATCCCTTGTAGTACGGTTTGGCATTTTAGGCGAATACCGTATCAATGAAATCCTGAAGGAGGAAATCGTTAACGGCATAAATCCGACGATCGCACCCTATGTGAAAGAGGACGGAGCTCTCATTCGCATTACGGCGAAGGCTCCCACAGACATAGAAGCGAAGGAACGGATAGAAAAGGCGTATTTGCAGGTGGAGAAGAAGCTGGGCAAATACATTGTGGCTGTTGGCGAGGAGTCGCGATCGGAGGTTTTGGTACGCATCTTGAAGGAACGGAAGGAACACGTGTCGACCGCAGAGAGCATAACGGGTGGACTTGTTGCATCGACGATCATAGAAGCGCCGGGCGCATCAAATGTGTTGGAAGAATCTTTTGTTGTTTATAGCGACCGCGCAAAGCACACTATTTTAGGCGTGCCGAATAATAAGCTGGAGAAGCATACGGCGGTAAGTCAAAGTGTTTGTCGCAGCATGTTAAAGGGGCTACACGAAAAAACAAAAAGCGATCTATGCATTGCAACAACCGGTTATGCCGGACCGGAAGGAGAAGATGTAGGACTTTGCTATGTCGGCATTCGATACCACGGGAAAAAGCGCGTTTTTCAGCACGATTTGCACGGTGACAGAAACCACATCCGCAATCGGGCCAAGAATTTAGCTGTAGATTATGCGATCATGATGATGAAGGGTGAGTTATGGGAAGAATAATCAGCATATATAACCAAAAGGGCGGTGTGGGGAAGACAACAACCGTCGTAAATTTAGCTGCTGCGCTGGCATTGACAGGTTTATTTAAGAAAAAGGTATTGGTGATTGACTTAGATCCGCAAGGCAACACCACATCCGGATTCGGACTCGAAAAAAACACGGAAAGCCCCGATGTTTATTCGGTGATGCTGGAGGAGGCTACGCTTGCGGAGTCTTGGAAGAGTGTGCGAAAGGAAACGCTGAAGGTCGTGCCGTCAACAGCGGATCTTACGGGCTTTGAAATCGAATCGGCAGCGATGCCGGATGCACATCAGCGATTAAAAAAAGCACTCATACCGGTTGCCGCACAATTTGATTACATCTTGATCGATTGTCCGCCTTCTTTAGGAATGTTGAGCATGAATGCACTGGTGGCGTCCGATTCGGTTCTCATTCCGATACAGACCGAGTTTTACGCGCTGGAAGGGGTAAGCCAATTGGTTAAGACCCTGTCCTTGGTACGGGCAAGCTTAAATCCCACACTGGAAGTGGAAGGTGTGCTCTTGACGATGTATGATGCGCGCACCAATTTAGCACAGGATGTACGTGCCGAGGTCAATCACTATTTTGAAGGAAAGGTTTTTGAGACCGAAATCCCGCGTAATGTCCGTCTTGCAGAAGCACCCTCTTTCGGAGAAAGCGCTGTAACGTATGACAAATACTCGAAAGGGGCGCAGGCATATATAAAGCTGTCGAAAGAAATTAAAAGAAAGCATGGAAAGGATCCTGTAGAAGATAAGGAGTAAGTATGGCACGAAAAAGAGGATTGGGCAGGGGGTTGGGCGCACTGATTCCCAACAGCAAACAAGAGAAAAAACCAACCATCGACACGAAAAAACCAACGGATGAGAAAAAGACGGTGCAGCCGGAACCGAAAAAAACAGCGGCAAAGCCGTCGAAGAACACAACGACGGTAGCAAAGCCGGAAACGAAAGCCGCTGCGTCAGCAAAAGCAGCAACGAAGGCCGGCAAAACGAGTCAATCGGCCGGCAAAGCTTCGTCAACATCTAAGACCGCAAATACAGCGAAGACGTCTGCGAATTCGACAAAGAGGAAAGCGAAAGAGGAATCCAAGCTCTCGGCAACGGAAACGGTGTTGCGCTCCATGCAGCATTTGGCACTGGATCAAATAGAGCCGAATCCGGACCAACCGAGAAAGAATTTTGAGGAAGCTTCTTTAGCCGAACTGACAGAATCCATTCGCACGTACGGCGTGCTTCAACCGATTGTGGTGGAGAAATACACAGCGCCGGGTCATGCGCCGTATCGGATTATCGCCGGGGAGCGCCGCTATCGTGCGGCGAGCCATGCGGGATTGAAAGAAATTCCCGTTGTGCTGCGAGAAGATCGCCCCGAGGAGCAGATGCTACTGTCCGTCGTGGAAAATGTGCAACGTCAGGATCTGTCGCCGGTCGAGGAAGCGGTGGCGTATCAGCACATTATGGAAGAGCGACATATGACACAACAGGAGCTTTCCGTAGCGTTAGGGAAATCGCGTCCATACATTGCGAATGCGGTGCGTCTGCTACGATTGGATGAAGCTTCCCTGGAGGCGTTACGGGAGGGAAAACTGACATCGTCACAAGCGCGCACCTTATTGGCTGAAAAAGATTTGAAAAAACGTGCGGCCTATCTTAAATTGCTCACGGAAGGGCGTGCGAGTGTGCAGGAGGTTGAAAATCGGCGTAAAAAGCCGAAAACGACGGATGCATTTCTGGTCGATGTGGAGCGTCGCTTTTCCGAAGCGTTGGAGACGCCTGTAGCGGTCATTTCCCGTCGAAAGGGCTGGAGTGTGCAGATCGCCTGCTATAATGAAGAAGACTTAAACCGACTGTTGGAGCGGTTTAGCGCGTCAGACCAACATTGAAAGGAAAGATTATGCCAAATTTTCTTATGCCGGCGCTCTTGTTTGTTGTATTCGTGTTGATGATCGGCTGCTTTTACATCGCCGGCAACACGAACAACAAACTGAATCGCATGCGCCGTCGTTATGATCTTTTACTTCGCGGACGATCGGATATAAACATGGAAGAGCTTCTTCTCAGCTTGTCCGGTGAGCTGGATGCATCCAAGGAAGAGCGCGCGAAAGCGGAACAAAAGATCTATCACATCGAACAATGGATCGCGCGTACGGATGCGGATCAGACTGCTCATGTCGATGAACGATTTGCGACCATTTCACGGCAGCTTACGGAGGAGATGCGTCAAAGCACATCCAGTGTGATGCAGACGATTAATCGCGTCGATAGCGAAGTGAAAGAGCGCATGAACGCGGTGGAAAAAGAAAGCGCGGAGTCCATTATTCGGGAAGCGAGTGCTCTTCGTGCACAGCTCAATGAGTTTTCGCAGGCGACCGTACGCCAGGTGAAGAAAAATGAAGAAGATGCGTTTGTGCGTTTCGATAGCATCGAGAAAAATGCCGCTGCATGGAAAGAGGAAATAGATTCGCGTCTCTTGAACATGGAAACGGACGCCAATGGACGTTTTCGCCAGCTCGAGGGAGGATTGGTAGAGCGTATCGCAGGATTACAGACGATTACGCAGAACCGCTTCCAAAACATGGAACAGAAAGCGCAGGAAACCTTCGCTGCCGGTCGAGCCGAGACGGAGCAATGGCTTAAGACTTTGGAGCAAAATACCAATGCGCGGGCGGAGCAGATGGAAAAGGATCTGCATCATCGAGTCGATACGCTGCAACAGGAAACGAATGAGCGCGTGTCAAACTTTGAAAAAGAAACAACACAAAAAGTGAAAAGCGAATCACTACGGCTGCGTGAGCAGTTGGCCATGGCAATTCAAAAGATCTATGTGCATCGCTATAATGCCTTTGCAGACGTGGCCGGTGAAAGCAGCTTTTCTGCGGTTTTATTGGATGAATACCGCAACGGTTTGATCTTGACGACCATCTATTCTCGCGAAAACACCATCACCTTTGCAAAAGAGGTCCGGTCGGGCGAACCGGTGCAAAAATTGTCTCCGGAAGAGGAGCACGCATTAGATGAAGCTATGAAGCGTTGATCAACAATGCTTTGTTTAGGGTAAAAAGGAAAAGAACAAAAGAAACGAGAAGTGCGTGTTTCGCGCAAACGAAGCAGGCCACGGGAAGAAGCAGGTTACGGGAAAGAAAAAAGGAGAGGCTATGACTATTGTTCAGGAAGCAGCACAAGCGATAAAGGGGAAAAACATCCGCATTGTCTACCCGGAAGGAACGGATGCACGGATTCTGCATGCGGCGGTGCGTCATGCGAAAGACGGCATTATCCATCCGATTCTCTTAGGTAGACGCGAGAGAGTAGAGGAGCTTGCTAAACAAGAGGGCGTTTCGTTAGAGGGCTTGGAATTCATTGATTATCTAAACTATGACCACTACGATGAAATGCTGGCGCAGCTTTTAGAACGCCGAAAAGGAAAAATCGATGAGACGAAAGCACATAGCATGCTGAAGGATCGCAACTATTTCGGCACGATGCTCGTTTACATGGGCAAGGCGGATGGCCTGGTATCCGGTGCGGATGGCCCGACAGGCGACACCATTCGTCCGGCACTGCAAATCATCAAAACGAAGCCGGATGCCAAACTGGTTAGCGGCTGTTTCATTATGATCTCTCCTGACGAGAAAGAGCGTCTGCTCTTTGCGGATTCGGCGGTAAACATTTCGCCGTCGGAAGAAGAGCTGGCGGATATTGCGTATCAAACGGCGCAGACAGCAAAGCTCTTCAATATTGAACCGAATGTGGCGATGCTTTCCTTCTCCACATATGGTTCCGCCAGTTCGCCGGAACAGGAAAGAATGGCCAACGCCACAGCCGTTGCCAAAAAAAAGTATCCGGATCTGAATGTCGACGGGGAAATGCAGTTGGATGCTGCTTGGAATGAAACTGTAGCGAAGAAAAAAGCGCCGGGCTCTACAGTCGCCGGCAAAGCACGCGTCTTCATCTTCCCGGATCTGCAGTCGGGCAATATTGGCTATAAAATTGCGCAACGTTTAGGAAACTATACGGCGCTGGGCCCACTGCTGCAAGGCATGGCGCGTCCGGTAAACGACCTTTCTCGCGGCTGCTCCGAGCAGGATGCATATGAGATCGGCATTATTACAGCTTTTCAGGCGATGTATTGATTTAGTCGCATAAGGGAAACGAAAAGAGGCACCTCCCACGGGAGGTGCCTCTTTCTATTCGTATTACCTGAAAATGCTCCTTACGGGCGGATGCGCTGCTGGGTGCGTGCGAGAAGATCGTGCTTCATATCCCAGACGGCCAGGGAAAGGTCGACCTTGTATTCGTGCGGATTATCAAAACGCTTGTATTCTTCCCAAAGTGTGTCCAGTTCCTTTGCACAGTAGTCACGGCGCTCTTCCAGTGTTGGCAGATCGTACACCAACCGGCCATCCGAGAAGATGCGTTCTTTCATCTCACGCGCTACAAAGCTCTCCAACGTCATTCGCTTCCAGGTATAGACGGGATGGAAGAGCTCATAGGGCTTTTGATCGTCAATTTTCTCTTCCTTCATCGTGATGACGTCGGCCAGAGCCTTGCCGGTCGCCTTATCGTAAAGACGGTGAATGGTTTTGAAGCCCGGCGTGGTGATTTTTTCCACGTTTTCGGAAATTTTGATGCGCGGCTCAAATATGCCGTCCTTTTCCATGCCGACCAATTTATAGACCCCACCGAACACCGGCGCCGATTTCGAGGTAATGAGATTTTCACCGACGCCGAAGCTGTCAATTTTCGCGCCCTGTGCCAAAATATCCTCAATACGATATTCATCTAACGAGTTGGAGGCGACGATTTTCGCCTCCGGATGACCGGATTCATCCAGCATAATGCGCGCCTTCTTGCTGAGATAGGCGATATCGCCGGAATCCAAGCGGATGCCGCCGGAGAGTCCCTTCGGTTTCAGGACTTCATCGAAAACACGAATGGCATTGGGAACGCCGCTGGAAAGGGTGTCATAGGTGTCCACTAAAAGGGTGGCATTGGTGGGATAAATTTCCGCATAGGCCTTGAAGGCTTCATATTCCGAAGGGAAGAGCTGCACCCAGGAATGCGCCATGGTACCCAGCGCCGGAACGCCGAAGCGCTGGTCGGAAAGCGTGTCGGCGGTTCCCACGCAGCCGGCAATATAGGCGGCACGAGCACCGAGCGTCGCGGCATCCGGACCTTGCGCACGACGGGATCCGAACTCCATGACGGGACGACCGTTGGCCGCCCGCACGATACGACTCGCTTTCGTCGCAATCAGCGACTGATGATTAACCAGCAACAGCAGCATCGTCTCAATGAGGCTGGTTTGGATCATGGGACCGCGCACGGTGATCAGCGGTTCGTTGGGAAAGACCACACTGCCGTCCGGCACACTCCATACATCACAGGAAAAACGCATGTCTTTCAGGTAATCTAAAAAGGCGTCGCTGAAAATATTTTTGCTACGCAAAAAGGCGATATCCTCTTCGCGAAAATGTAAATTTCGCAGATACTCGATAACGGATTCCAGACCGGAAAAAACGGCAAACCCCGCCTGATCCGGATTTTCGCGATAATACAGGTCAAAGTAGCCGATCGTATCCTTTAAACCGCGTTCAAAATAGCCATTCGCCATGGTCATTTCATAAAAATCGAAAAGCATGGCCAAATTTTCTTGCGAGCGTTTCATGGTTTCCTCCTGAGCACTACCGAGCGGAAAGCGGTTCCGCCTTTGTTTGCCTCTCATTTTAGCACATTTGCTCGCATTCTAATTTGTTGTAGATTCGGTATAATAATAAGAGCACACAAAGAAGAATTGGGAGGAAAACCTTGAAAACTGTCATCCTGTTCGATTTGGACGGCACGTTGCTCTATACACTGCCTTCCATTACGGCGGCCATGAATCGCACGCTGCAACGTTTCGGCTTGCGAGAGATCTCTTTAGAGCGCGTGCGGGAACTCGTCGGCAACAGCTCTCGCTATTTGGTGGAGCATGCAACGCAAGAAAGCGGCGCAAGCGGATGGACCTATGAACAAACCGAACACTTTCTGGACGCCTATAATGCCGATTATCTGGCGCATCCCATTGAAGGTACGACACCCTATCCGGGTACAGAGGCGCTGTTGGACGCCTTAAAAAAACAGGGAAAACAGATATGGGTCTACTCCAATAAGCCGGATGCGATTGTACACGAGGTGGTGAAGCATTTCTTCGGAGATCGTTTCGATTGCCTTCGCGGCTATCGGGAAGACACGCCGAGGAAACCGGATCCGGCAGGGGTATATGCCATGCTGAAGGAAAGTGGAAAACAGGTTACGGACGTTCTTTATGTTGGCGATAGTGAAGTGGATTGGAAAATGGCACAGGCGGCGGGCTTGGACATGCTTCTGCTTTCTTACGGTTTTCGTACCGAAGAGGAACTGCGACAAACGACGACGGCAACGTCATTTATTGCCACACCGGAGGCATTGGAGCGCGCTTTGTTGGAATCCTGAACATTTTCCGGCGTGTGCTTTGCTGGAATCCTAAACCTTTGCGGCGTGCGCTTTGCTGGAATTCTAAACATTTGCCGGAATTCGAAAAAGAAGAGCACCATAACACCGGAACAAGAGAGGAGTCACGATGAGCTGGTTTCATCCTTTGCTGGAGTACACCGTTTTCGGTGTAGAATTAATAGCGTATGTGGTAATTGCTACTTCGCTGGTGCGTTGCCTCTATGAGGTGATTGTCGTCGATCGCTGCAACATCCGTAAGTTTCACGATCACGAGACGCTGCCCGACGGCGTAGCGGCAGCGCTGGAGTTTTTAATGGCGGCGGAAGTGTTAAAAACCATGGTGGCCTTTCAACTCAAGGACATGCTCTTGTTGTCGATGCTTATCGCACTGCGCGTGTTCTTAAGTTATGTATTACGACGTCGCCGCTTGGAAAAGAAAGAAGGAGATCAGAATGAAAAAAATTGATGCGCAAGAATTTCGCACCCTCGTTTTAGAGAGAAAGGGTGTATGCCTGGTGGACTTTACCGCAACGTGGTGCGGTCCTTGCCAGATGCTGGCTCCCGTTCTGGAAGAAATCAGTGCCGCTGGCCATACGGTATATACGGTCGATGTGGATGAAGAAGGTCCGTTGGCTATGGAATATCGCGTTTCCGGCGTCCCGACGATGGTGTTTTTTAAGGACGGAGAAAAGAAGGAACAGCTGGTCGGGCTGACACCGAAGCAGACGATTCTGGATAAATTGGCCTACTATGAAAACTGATTTGTCGGCATCGATGGGCGTTCCTGTATCGAAAACGAACAACGAGCGCGCGGGATCACCCGAGCAGGCTCTATACGATGTTGCCGTGGTCGGAAGCGGCCCTGCCGGCCTTTCCGCTGCACTGAATGCGGCCATTCGACAAAAGTCCGTCGTGCTCTTTGGCGCCTCGCGTAGCGAACGTCTGTTGCAGACGGAATCGGTCGAAAATTATTTGGGCCTTCCCGGAGAATCGGGAGAAACGCTGCTGGATAAATTTTTAGCGCATGTTCGGCAATATCCCGACATTGTCCGTCGTCAGGAAAATGTGCAGATCATCTATGACATGGGGGAAGCCATCGGGTTGCTTCTTGCTGAAAACGAAATTATTCGGGCCAGAAGCGTGATCCTGGCAACCGGGGTCAACTTTGGCACACCGCTTCCGGGGGAAGAAAAATTCCTGGGAAAGGGCGTCGGATACTGCGCGACGTGCGATGCGGCACTCTATAAGGATCGCCCCGTTGTGGTCGTTGGCTATAATGAAGAAGCGATAACGGAGGTGAACTTCATTGCCGAAATGGCGTCCTCCGTCGTATTTGTCAATTGTACCGGGCGGGAATACTCCCTTGCGAAAGGCGTTCAGGAAATTCGACAGAAACCGCTGGAAATCCTGGGCGACGATCGCGCCCGTGCGCTGCGTCTGGAAGAAGAGGTGTTGGAAGCGGACGGATTTTTCCTCCTGCGCGATGCACGGGCGGCGGATGCGCTGGTGCCGGGCATTGCCCTGGAGGGGCGACACGTCGCGGTCGATCGGAATATGGCAACCAACCTTCCGGGGATTTTTGCCGCAGGGGATCTCGTCGGAACGCCGTATCAGATTAACGTAGCCTGTGGACGTGGGCAGATTGCCGGGCTTGCGGCGGCACGCTATGCCACCATGCGTTCGGCAAGCGTAAAATAGACTGCTTCACCGCCTCCGGAATTGATCCGGGACGGATGAAATCGAAAAAGAGCTTTGCACCGTTTGAAAAGGAACCGAGCGAAGAGGGAAAGGAAACCAATGGCCATCCGAATTATTATAGATTCCGCCAGTGACTACACAAAAGAAGAAGCAGAGCGCGAAGGAATGCTTTTCGTGCCCATGGGCGTCGCCTTCGAGGAAGACGCTTATCTTGACGGCGTCAATTTGACCAAAGAAGAATTCTATAACCGGTTGATCGAGCGGGGAGAGAACCCCGTGAGCAGCCAGCCTTCGCCACAGCATCTGATGGAAGCCTTTCAAACCGTTGTGGATGCCGGAGATTACGGCATTCTGCTCACCATGGGAAGCTCTCTCTCGGGGACGTATCAAACGGCAAAATTGATCGCCGACGAGTATGACGGCAGAATCGCCGTCATAGATTCCGAGACCATTTCGGTGGCGGAGCGCCTTTTGGCGCGCACGGCAATTCAAATTGCCCGGGAAGCTTCCTCACTGGAGGAAGCGGTAGAGGCGATTCGCGACAAAATACGCCATCTTTATTTCTTTGGTTACATGGATCAATTGGAATACCTGAAGCGTGGCGGACGCATTTCGCCGGCGATGAACTTTATGGCAAATCTCTTTTCCGTGAAGGCGATTATCTACATTTACAACAATACGTTTGAACTGTATAAACGCGCACGGGGAAAGCAAAAGGGATGGATGGAACTGGCCAAAATTTTGCGCGAAAAAGCGGGAATTGAGCGGGATAGCGTGCTCTTCGGCTATACCGGACACAGCGATCGCTACCCGAAGGAATTTATGCGGCAATATCCCGAGCTTGCCGTTTCGGAAGAGAATATTTTTCCCATCGGCCCCACTATCGGCACCCATGCCGGCCCCGGAGCGCTTGCCGTGGCTTTTTTTGCCGATCCGGATGACGAATTGGGAAATAGAACGCGCGAGTAAGAAAATCCGGAAGAGGAAAGCGCAACAAGTGCAACAGGCGCAATAAACGTAATAAACGCGATAAGCACAACAGGGAAAAAGGAGACGCTATGCAGGAAAAATTTGTTCCGACGAGCCAAATGCGTATGGAAAAGGACGCACTGGGCGAAGTTCCGGTGCCGGAAACGGCGTATTGGGGCGCACAGACGGAAAGAAGCCGGCACCATTTCCCGACCGATGGGGGAACCATGCCGTTGGAAGTCATTTACGCGTTGGCGCGCATTAAAAAAGCGGCAGCCGAGGTCAACGTAATGCTCGGCGTGCTGGATGAACGGCGTTCCGCACTGATTGAAAGAGTTTGTGACGAAATTCTACAGGGAACCTTGGACACGCATTTTCCACTTTCCATCTGGCAAACCGGAAGCGGCACACAAACCAATATGAATGTGAACGAAGTGATTGCCCATAGGGGGAACGCTTTGGCGGGGGAAAACCTTCTGCATCCCAATGATCATGTGAATCGTTCCCAGAGCTCCAATGACGTGTTTCCGAGCGCCATGCACATCGCCGCACGGGAACTGGCAGAGCGGCGGTTGTTGCCTGCGCTGGATGCGTTAATCGACGCCTTTCGCCGAAAAGAAGAGGAGCTTTGCGCGGTCATTAAAACGGGACGCACGCACTTGCAGGATGCCACGCCGTTAACGGCGGCGCAGGAGATTTCCGCCTGGCGGGTGGCGCTGGAAGAAAATGAAAAAGCCATTCGCAAAGCCGCAGAGGAACTGGGCGCGCTTCCGCTCGGCGGAACGGCCGTCGGTACCGGGTTGAATGCACCGAAAGGATATGATCAAGCGATGTGCAAGGCCCTGTCGTCACAGCTGGACCTGGAATTTACGCCGCTGCAGAACAAGTTTTACGGGCTTTCCATGAAGTCGCCGCTACACCGTTTCCATGGCGCCCTCAAAGCGCTGGCGGCGGATTTGAATAAGATTGCCAACGATATTCGCTTTTTATCCTGCGGGCCGCGTTGCGGCATCGGGGAATATCGCATTCCGGCCAATGAGCCGGGAAGCTCGATCATGCCCGGAAAAGTGAATCCGACCCAGGTCGAGTCGCTGACGATGATCGCTTTGCAGGTCATGGGCAATGATGTGGCGGTGGGCATGGCGGCAGCTTCCGGACAGATGCAGCTGAACACCTACATGCCGCTGATCATTCATAATGTGCTGACGTCGACACGCCTGCTGGCCGGCGGCATGGATTGTTTCCGTCAATTCCTGGTGGAGGGCCTTGAGGCAGATGCGACGCAGATGACGCATCTTCTTACGCAGTCGCTGATGCTGGTGACGGCTCTTGCGCCGCACATCGGTTACGACGCAGCTTCGACCATTGCTCATACCGCCCATGAGCGCGGAATGACGCTAAAGGAAGCGGCACTGGAAAGCGGCTTGGTGACGAGCGAGGAGTATGACCGCCTTGTGGATCCGGCCAAAATGGTGTAGGGTAGCGTGTCATCGAACGCCATATAATATGGAAAAAACGCCACGGCCGATTTGCCGTGGCGTTTACTCGTTAGTAGGGAAAGCCGTTCGCGCCCGGTGTCGGGCTCTATAAACTTTCTATTTGCTTTCAAAAAAAGTCTTGCCGCGTTTTCCATCGTATTTCTCATAAATGCGGTGATAATAGTCCACCCATTTTTCCGCAATGGAAGGTTCCGAATAATCCTGCGCAATTTTTGCAGAGGAACGCTGCGCATCGGCGTAGAAGGCAGGATCCGTTGACAAGTGAAGCAGAAGATCGGCAAAGGAGGCGTTGTCGTTCGCGCGCAGGTAATCCGTAAAATAAATGACACGATAGAGATCCAAATCGCGCAGCACAATGGGCAGACCGGCATGCACGGCCTCCATGACCGCCATCGGAAAGAGCTCGGCATACGAGGGCATAAACAGCACATTCATCGCGTTATAGAGCGCATTCATCTCATCCCGCGGAACAATGTCCAGAAAATGGACATTTTCCGGGGGATTTTCCATGCGGCCCTTTAAATCTTTATAGCCGTCCGTAAAGGCGCCGAAGGAAAAGCCACCGGCCCAATAAAACTGCAGCGTGGGGCAGCGTTCGGCCACATCCAGAAAATCGGCAACGCCCTTTCGCGTCTGAACCTGACCAACCGAAATCACGTTAAAGGCTTCTGCATCAATGCCGTAACGATCATAGATGAGCGGATGCTCACCGCGCGCCGGACGAAAAGCCGAGGAATCCACCACATTGGGCATGTAGGTGATGACTTCACGAGACAGCCCATATTCTTCCAGGGCGTCGATAAAGTAGGGATTGACGACCACGAGCTCGTCAGCGCTTTTATACATTTGCATAACATAGCTGCTAAAGAGCTTATCGAAGGGCGGCGTAATCTGGATGCTGCCTTCCAGCGTATCCGGCAGAAAATGCACGTGCATGACGACGGGCGTTTTGGAGGCAAGCATCTGGGCGTAACTCAAAGGATGCACCGTGTGTACATGGGTGATATCGGCCTTTTTTGCCGTATTGCGTTGAATGCGCAAGTCATCATGCGCACGGGTTTCTAAGAGATGAATCAGTTCATTGGTTGCGGACCCGACGCCTTGCCCTGCGACGTTGTTACCGGGGGTGACCATGTTGATGGTGAGCATGTTTCCTCCTTCTCGGGATAACCGGGAAACGACAGAGGGGAGGAAGCTCGTCCCTCGTCGGCTCGTGTGGGATATTTTCTTCAGCATAGGCGTTCGGCATGGTCAAATTGTGAAGAAAACGAACAGAGCATCCCTGCTTGACGACAGGAGGAGAACAGAGTACGCTATGCGTGGTCAAAAAAGACGTCGTTAGACGTTCTTTTGACAAATAAGTTTTATGGTTTGATCAAGACAGAAGAATAGACGGATTACCCGATGTCGGGAAGGATGGAGGGCTTGACAAGAAAGCGTTTTTCCTTCATCCTAAAGTATAGAAGAGTAGATGGGGGAGTAGCGGATTTTGAAAGCGGCCTCCATTTGTCATGTAGACAGGATGAATATGAAACGACCCATTGGTTTTTTTGATAGCGGCGTAGGCGGCTTCTCCGTGTTGCGTCGCGCCATGGAAACCGTGCATAGGCCCATGACATACATTGGGGATACCAAGCGTATGCCATATGGATTGCGGACTCCGCAGGAAGTGGAGGCGTTCACCATCCAGTGCCTTCACGAATTGGAAAAACAGAATCCCGTTGCTGCCGTGATTGCTTGTAACACAGCGACGGTTTTTGCCTTGCAACATGCTAAGGAAACGTTCTCTTTCCCGGTCATCGGCGTGATTGACCCGGCATGTCGCTATGCGGTTCAGGCTTCACGAACCAAAAAAATCGCGCTACTGGCAACCCGGGCTACAGTGCTTAGTGGCAGCTACCAAAAGGCCTTGGAAGACATGGATCCTTCCGTGGAAGTGATCAGCTGTGAAACTTCGGATTTGGTGGTGGCCATTGAGCATGGGCATTTTGATGATGAAACAGCGGAGAAACTCATTGGTCAGTATTTGGATCAGATTGCTTCTTTTCCGTATGACACGCTGATTCTCGGCTGTACGCATCTTCCCCTAGCGCTCCCGATTTTCCGGAAATTTTTTCCGGAGGGAAGCGGCGTCACTCTTGTTGATCCTGCGGAACCTACGCTGAATGAAATTCTGCGCGTTGTTCCAAAGGCATCCACAGAAGAGGGGAGTATCGAGTTTTTGGCAACCGGTGACGTTGCCGCGTTTCAACAAGTCGCCGAACGCTTTTTGGATTTGTCCGGTCGACAGGTCAACTTCAAGCAATTGAATGTTGAGTCTATGGGAGGGATGAAATGACAGATACATTAAATCCACTGGTAGCTGCACAAGAAAAAGTCAAAGCCGCATGTGAGAAGTTGGGCGCGGATCCGGCAGTTTACGAACTGCTGAAAGAGCCCCAGCGCGTGATCGAAATCACAATTCCGGTAAAAATGGACGATGGCACATTGAAGACCTTCAAAGGCTGGCGCTCGGCGCATAACTCGGCCGTCGGCCCCTGCAAGGGCGGCGTCCGTTTCCATCCGAACGTTAACGTGGATGAAGTAAAAGCCTTGTCGCTGTGGATGACCTTCAAGGGCGGCGCACTCGGTCTTCCGTACGGCGGCGCAAAGGGCGGCATCTGTGTTGATCCGGCAGAACTTTCCCAGAAAGAATTAGAGCAGCTTTGCCGTGGCTATATCCGTGGCCTTTACAAATATCTTGGCGAGCGCATCGATATTCCGGCACCGGACGTCAACACCAATGGCCAGATCATGAGCTGGTTCCTGGATGAATACATTAAATTGAACGGCGACAGAATGGATGTCGGCACTTTCACGGGCAAGCCGGTAGAATTCGGTGGATCCTTGGGACGTAACGCAGCGACGGGCTTTGGTGTTTCCATCGTGGTTCGTGAAGCGGCGAAGCGCTTCGGCCTGGACATCAAAACGGCTAAGATTGCTGTACAGGGCTTCGGCAATGTCGGTAACTTCACGGTAAAGAGCATCAACCGTCAGGGCGGAAAAGTTTGCGCTTTGGCTGAGTGGGATCGTAAAGAAGGCAACTATGCCCTCTACAACGAGAATGGCCTCGACTACGACAAGATGTGGGCATACAAACAAGAGCATGGCACGCTGATCGGTTACCCCGATGCAAAACAAATTTCTGAAGAGGAATTCTGGACAGGAACCTATGACATCCTGATTCCGGCAGCTCTTGAGAACGTCATCACGGCGGACTTGGCCAAGAAGTTGAACGTCAAACTCATTTGCGAAGCGGCGAACGGCCCGACCACACCGGAAGGCGACAAAGTATTGGCCGAAAGAAATATCACGCTGACTCCGGACATTCTGACCAACTCCGGCGGCGTTCTGGTTTCCTACTATGAGTGGGTACAGAACCAGTATGGCTACTACTGGACGGAAGAAGAAGTCGAAACGAAGCAGGAAGCGGACATGATGAAAGCCATCGAAGGCGTCTTCGGCATCTGCGATGAATACAAGGTCACTCCGCGTGAAGGCGTTTATATGTACGCCATCCAGTCGATCGAAAAGGCTATGAAGCTGCGCGGTTGGTACTAATCCCTCTCATATGGAGGCGTTATCCTACGCCGATCATAGAAAGCAAAGCCCCTCGGTGCTCGCCGAGGGGCTTTTTGTATCGAGAGGCTTTTTATATAAAGAAGCGACGGGCGCGCCCGTCGCTTCTTCTCATTGATCTTTGTTTTTCTCCCGTACCGCGCGAGTCAGTAGATACTCGATTTGTCCGTTGATGGAGCGCAGATCCTGATCGGCCCATCGTGCGAGCGATAGCCAGAGCGAAAGCGGAATGCGCAGAAGAACCTGCTTTTTTTCCTGCTCCGCGGCGGCTAACGCCTCTTCACGTTGCTTCAGGGCCTTCTCGCGCTGCTCCAGCTCTGCGAGCCGGCGAAGATAACGCTTTTCGCGCTCGGCAAGCGCACGTTCCTCCATGTCCGGCGCAGGACGTTTCTCTTGGGCCGCCATCAGTAGATCGATCCGCTGTTCACGACGGGAGCGACCTCTTTGGAAGCACAGAGGACGACGAGCAGATTCGAAACCATCTGCGCTTTACGCTCTTCATCCAGAGAAACGAGATGCTTTTCATCCAACTGGGCCAGGGCCATTTCCACCATGCCGACGGCGCCATCCACGATCTTGCTGCGCGCCGAGACGACAGCGGAGGCTTGCTGGCGCTGCAACATGGCGGCCGCAATCTCTTCCGCATAGGCAAGATGCGAGATACGCACATCTTCAATGAAGATGCCGGCAACGTGCATTTTCTCCTGCAAGGCACGCTGCATTTCATCCGCAATGACTTGGGAAGAACCCATCAAGGTCTTTTCACTGTCCGCAACATCATCAAATTCCAAATTATCGTAGGGATACAGACGTGCGATGTTGCGCACGACGGAATCGCACTGTGTCGAGAGAAACTCAAAGTAGTTGTCCACGTTAAAGACGGCTTTCGTCGGATCCACAATGCGCCAAAACACCACCGTTTCGAGGATGACCGGATTGCCCAACAGATCGTTGACTTTTTGCCGTTCATTATTCAAGGTCTTTACCTTGAGGGACAGACGGCCGGTCGGAATACCGATGTCAATAGTCTGTTCTGCGCCATCCTTGCTTTTTTTCTCCGTCCCACTCTTTCGGGAGGGATCCGAGACGCTGGAAACAAAGGGATTGAGCAAATACAGCCCCGGCTGGTCAATGGTGCCGTAGTAATTGCCGAACAGCGTGAAAACCGCGGCTTCATTGGGCTTGACGCTCTTAATGGCGATCATCAGCAGAATCGAAAAGAGCAAGTCGGCTACAGCCAAGATCATCAGGATTCCACCCTGCGGCTTTTCCGCATCCAGAAGGATGCCGCCAAACACAAAGAGAGGGATGGATGCGATGAACAGCAAGCCGCAAAGAATGGGAACCAGTCCGCTGACTTTGCGCGTTACACGACGCGGCGTAATCGTCGGATCGTGCGGAGGCTGTGGTAAACGCTCTGCATTTGGATTTTGTGTGGCTTGTGAGGAGGGGGTTGTCTGGGGATCTTTTTCTTTCGTATTCATGATTTTCGTCCTTTCTGTTTTGTAGCAATATAATATCATTTTAATATCATCACGACAAGAGGAATATAACAGAAATAGATAATTTTTCGGTTCGGCTTTGGTAAAGAAAGAGACGAAAGAGGCAGGACGGGACGGTTAAGAACCGAATTATTTATTAAGATCAATCAAAAAAATCGCAAATATTAAAATATTTTTTTTATCAAAGTAAAAAGAATTGCAATTTATATGGAGAGTGATATTATGGACTCATTGAATAGCCTACTTGTTTAATAGCACATTGTATCAACGTCTTGAATTTATAGGTGTAACACATGCTGCAACCGTTACGTTCCGTAAAAAGCAAAAGGCGACGATGGAAAGGGATGGAACAATGAAGAGCACAATAGGCAAGAGGGTCATGGCATTGGCCTTAGCCTTTCTGATGGTATTAGAATTAGTTCCGGGTTTACTTCCTTATGAGGAAGGCAATATTGTCTATGCCGATGAAGCGGGATCTACAGGCGCCGTGCGCCCAGCTCTGATGCCGACAGAAGACGAAAAGGAACAAAAATCGGATGCAGATAAAACCGATCGGTCCTTGTTAAACAACCTTGTTCAGCCCTTTTTAAACAATACTGTCGTTACGCCACAAAGCTCAGATATATCGGCGCAGTCACAAAATGTCAAAGAAGAGGCTACACCACAAATTGACGATCTTCGCTTAACGCCTCTTCATTATGTCGAAAATAAAGATGGCAGTTCTCTTTGTGAAACAGCGCTTTCGTTCTCTTGGAGCATTCCCAAAACGGCCGTTGCCGGAACCGAAGTATCGTTAACGTTGCCCGAAGAACTTACGCAAAACTACTATATAAAGAAAGGTCAAGAAGAGTACCCTCTGGGGCAAATTAAAGACCAGAGCGGGCAAGCCCTTTTTGATTTGTTTTTCCAGTTTACAGAGGCACAACCTCAAGAGGAAGCCTTCAAAGAAGCGCAAGGATTTACCAGTGCCAACATTCTTTTTCGTTTGACGCCTTATGGCGAAAAAGCAGCAAGTCAAAGCGAAACGGGTTTAAGCGGACAGGGGCTCATTGGTGAAGAATTGAATCCCGAAACGCTGGCTCGCATAGACGATCAAAAGCTTTCAGCAGGCTTAAAGTATAACGAACCGGTATACCGTGGCTTTACGTATCATGACGAATGGCATGATGCACATCCTGCCGATCGCGAACAACAGAAAACACTCACCTTCACGATTCAATCACAGCAACAAAAGAAGACGGTTTCGACGCCACTTGTGATCAAGAAAAGCCGTGCTCTCGACGAATGGCGGTCTCGTTATCCCTTGTCCTATACGCTTCAAGAAAATCAAGCAACGTTACATATGAATCTTAACGGACGGCTTATCATTCCGGAAACCGTAGTTGCGGCGACTGTCGAGAAGAACGCGATTGCTGCTTCACAGGAGCAAAAACAGGAAGCGACAAAGAGCGAAGATGGAAAACCGCAGTCTTTTGTGCCGCGGTATGCTGTTATTTCCTTGACGGGCATAAAACCGGCACAATCGGCGCTAACGCTGTATACAATCCAGGATGGAAAAGCAAGACAAATTTTCCCCGCTGAAGGCGCAGATTTCGTAGTATCAACCGACACCGGTTTTGCTTTGGATGTGCCGAAGCTACAGACAGCTCTGCAAAAAAACGCAGATGCACAGGCCAAAGAAAAAATCAAAACGATTTACTATACGTTGCAAGCAGTCAAAGCGGATCAACAGCCGACGTTGCTACAGACTGCGTTTTACGGATTGGATCCTTTGGCGGCTACGAGTCCGCAAAACGGGAAAGAAACCGAGCCCAAGGACAGCATCCTACATACGGATTATGCTGTGGCTTCTTTGGCAAGTCAGGCAACCGAAGTTACGAATGCACTCGATAGCACTTACAATACAACAATCAACTTCTTGTCCGCAGAGGCTCTTTCTATTCAGGAACAGGAGCGTAAGGCACTCTTCACGGCGGCGGATCAGGAGACTTTAAGCCTTCCCGCCTTTACGGAGTGGATAAAAAATAGCACGAATGCGCGCGCACAACGTGCCGCGGATAAAAAAGCAATACTGAAAAAAGTGAACAGTACCGAGCGGCTGCTTGCTTCCCCTCAGCGTGCACCGCTTAAACCGGGGGATCATGGTTCTACCAGCAAGAGATTTCCGATTGAAATCGAATACGCCACACACCAATACGTTTGGCATGTCAGCGGCACGCAGTGGGACACCAGCTTTGAGAAAGATAAAATGGTCTGGGATATTCAGCTGGATATTGACGACCTGCAAGCAGCGACTCTTAATTTTACGCAGCTTTCTTACAGCCTCTACGCATCTAAGAATCAGGGGCTAAAGGATTTCAAGGTGAGCTTTGCCTCGACCAAGGAGGGCCTGAAAGCTCCAGGGCAAGGACAGCCTTTCAACTCGGATGCCACAATGGCTCTCTTTGACACCACGGAGAATAAGGCTTCTTTGTCCAATAAGCGCTGGATTCGTGTCAGCGCCTCCTTTGATACGGCCACAAAAACCTTAGACGGCAAAACCGTTCCACAGAATCCGCAGAATGGCCAGTACACTCTGGGTCTGCGCGTTTCGCCGGATAAAAACTATATCTGGGAAGCACGGCAGGAATTTATTGAGGCGTACAAAAAACTGACAAAAATTCCTCTGGTTATCACTTGGATTCAAGGGTTAAATAAAACAGATAAGTTTAATAAAGGGTTTAACTTGGTTGACGCACGTTTTGCTTCGGCGGTAGCTGTCGGTGATCGCGAATACGAAAGCCGATTCTATGCGGATAAAACGCGCTCCATTACGGGAAAATTTGTTGGAACCAACAGTGGTTCTTCTCAACCGAAATGGGAAGTGATTGAATTGCTTCGCCTGAAGGATCAGTCCGATTCTGCCATCAATGATGCTCAATTTACGAAGGCAGGCGGTTCGGTTTCCGCAAACGGAACATTGCAATCTGTGGTCGCCTATGTGCCGAAAAAATCGACCGATGTGACGGTGGGCGGCTATGACCGATACGAGCTGGCCGATAAGACCGCCACGGGTATTAGTGATTGGCTAAAAACGAACCAATTGCCAGGCACCTTCTTGGTCTATACCTTTGCCGCGGATCCTGGTACTGTCTACGAAGAAAACGCCATCAGCATTAACTTCCAGTCAAAATGGGACGATGAACAGGGCACCACCGGTGGACAAAAGTCGGGCAGCATCCGCGAATACACTCCGCAGGAGAAGAATGCGGACTATTATGCTTTGGCTGCTAAAGTGAATGATTGGTCCCCGGATAATCCAAAGGGAATATACAGCTATGGCGGCAGCTCGATGCAGATTGACAAGACCGGTGAATTGGCTTTCTGCTTTAACAAAGCAAAAATCTTCCCCCAGTCCCAGTTTGGCCGATTGGGTCTGACCCAAAACGTTGTAACAGGGGATAGTATCTTGAACGCTCTTGCTGACCCTGGCGCGTTTGAGCGAAGCGGAGCACTGACTTTGCTTAAAAAAATCTTCTTCTATGCGGAAGAGATGAAAAGAGAGTACCAAAAGCAGTATGGAAAACAGATGAACACGCTCTTCTACTATACGGTAGTACAGCATCTCATTTGGTATAGTTCGAGAGATAACTATAGTCTAGGCGAATTTTATCGTGACACTGGTTTGATTAAAGCGGTTCATGATCATTGGTTTGGCGATGCGCACTATGATTCCCGCGTGGAAGATTCCCCATCGACGACGGCGGGGCATTACGCCGAGGGTAAGACCGTTACGAAAGATGGTCGGACCTATATAGATGTGTATCATGCGACCTATCAAGTCGAAAGCAATATCTTGAATAAGATGCAGAACGGAAACTGGACGCAGGATAAAGAAGACAGCGTCCGGATCCGTGCTTATACCCATGCGGAGCTTGATAAGTTTCAGTCCTTGGTTACCGGCGATGTTCCTGTGCCCGTGGATTTTGCGAAAGTGGATCAGGACAACAAGGGCTTGGCGGGCGCAACCTTTGCCATTTATGATGCCTCCGGCAATCTCCGCAAAACGTGGACCAGTCAGGTTGACCAAAATGGGAATCTGGTTCGGGAGCCCCTTTATCTACGACCGGGAAAGTATGTTCTCAAAGAGCTCACTGTGCCGCAGGGGCGGCAGTCCATTGGCGAAGTACCTTTTGAAATTGACTTCAAACAGGAGTTTCATTGGGCAAAAACGGATGCGGATTTCGGTGTTGAAGTGAACCGTAAGGTGATTGATAACGAAATCTACAGCTTACTCATTAACGGCCAAAAAATCCCCTACGCCAAGGATGGATCGATTCCCTTGGTGTATCCAAACAAAGGGATAGGAGCGAGTGGTGCGGCTGCGCTGGCGGATGAAAACATGGGCCTTGTGGTCAAGAACATCCCCGACAATACCGCGGAATTGACGTTTACAAAGACAGGCCTTGAGGGTCGTGTGATCGACGGTGCTGTCTTCCAACTCGTTTCCAACGATGGTACAAGCAGCAAGAATCCAACGTATGACAAGCGGTCTGCGGGAACAAAGGGTGAATTCCGTTTCATCGGCTTAACGGATACGGTCGGCGGCTATACTTTGACGGAAATTGCTCCACCAGCAGGCTACGAAATGCCGCAACCCAACAGCTGGCAAGTAACGGTCACTAAAAAGGATCCCAATAGCCCCGATTCTAAGCTACAGGCTACAATCGAGGGAATTCCTTTTTCATCGAATTCGACGCAGGTGATCCCTAACGAGCCGAAGAAGACGGATTTAAAGTTCCGCAAGGTGGATGAGAAGGATTCAAACAAGGGCCTGGAAGGAGCCGTTTTTGAACTGGTTCAGACCAAGGGCGGAAACTACTCAAAGCAGGCTACTTCGGATGCGGGAATGGTTTCGAATCCGAATTATGTTGAAGGATCAAGCGATCCGGCGACAAAGTATAAAGAGATTCATGACCCGGCCAAAGTGGGTTTCTTTACCTTTACAGACCTCACCATTGGTGAGTATACGTTAACCGAACGCTCAGCGCCAAACGGCTATCTTCCGAACACCACAACAACGTGGCGCGTGGTCGTGACCGAACAAAACGGTCAATTGGTCACAACCGTCTATGAAAAGAAAAGCGGCACGGAGACCGTCATTGCGCCGGATCAAGTGCTTGCAGCGTATCTTCTGACCAACAAGCAAGAAACCACAAGCATCAAGCTGCGTAAGTATAAAGGGGAAAAGACTCCTCTTACCCTCTTCACATCGACCGAATTGACAAATGGAAAGGGCGGCAAGCCGGTTGCGTTTAAACTGACAGAAACCAATTACTATGGCAACCCTCTGCCCGGCGCCCAACCTCGGGTTTTGGCATTAAAGACGGATGCCAACGGAGACGCCTATTTTGACCTGAGCGATCTTCATTCCGGCGGCTACTATGTGTTGGAAGAGATCAATTCGCCGCAAAACTACGGGCCGGCACCAAGTGCTAATCCGAATGATCCGAATGCGGGTAATCTTCCTAAGCTCGTCTGGAATCTCAAGGTCATCACGGATGCCAACACCGGAAAGCTGAAAGTGTTGGTGGCCCATCCGGATAATGCGACCGTGATTGATCCGGACAACCAATTAAATGGCATTAAAAACTTCCCGGACAACTCCAAGAAGGGACGTCTTGTCGCACGAAAGGTTGGCCAGAGTATTCCCACATCCGGGCAAGTGCAGCATACGGTTGGTATCGGCCGAGCCCACATTCGTCTGTATGATCTGGAGACTGTAGCCGCCAATCAGTACAAACGGAAACTGAATGCCGGCGGCTACCCGATTTATCAGGAACGGCTATCAGCCGGCGGTGTTGTGGGCGGAAATGATGATGAGAGAGGCTGGGCTGTCTTTGAAAACCTGGACCCCGGTTCATATGAGCTGGTGGAGCACATGTCACCGGCCGGTTATAAGAAAACGGAGAACACCTGGCTTGTAACGGTGGAGGCGGATGGATCAACCACCTGGAGACGCATCGATGGTGGGATGAAGTATGATCCAACGACCAAGATCTGTGATTTGACCAATGTGATAAATCAGCCGGGCGGGACGGGCGCCCAGGGAGTGGAATTGCAAGCACCAGCAGACTCGCCCTTAGGTCAGAAAGTCCAGAACCACCATACCGAGGTGAAACGAGACCAAGGCACAGAGGAAAAGTACACGGTTACGGCCAAGATGACAGGAAACACCGGCACCAACTACGTTCCCAAGTCCTACCGCTATATCTTGGCTTTAGACCGGCGGACCACGCCACAAAAACAAGAGCAGAATAATGCCCTTTTTGATGCCAAGATTAAGGAATTCTTGACTAATCTTAAGGCTAAAGCCGCCGCATCGAAGGACACCGTTGAAATCGCGGTCTTGAACTATGGTTACCGTTATAGCGGGGATGGGTTGCCGTTGGACAAGATCCCCTATGTGGATCCCGATTTGGTGATGGGCAGCTCAATGACCTTCGCTCCGCTTAATGGAGCGACCGATATTGATGCTTTCTTCACCACTAAGGTGAAACCGCGGCAAAAGAAAAATACTTTACTCAACTGGAAACAAACCGGCTATGAGTCGCTGAAAGACAACTTGAGTGTCAACCATTTTGGCCGGGCTTCCGACGCCGATCATATCAATATTTTTGTGAATATTGATAACCGGACTTTTTCGCCGGATCAAACGCCGGTTTCCGAAGGCATTAAGGGCTTTAATACCGCTATGTCCCGCCTGATTGGCCAAGGGGTGGATGTCTGGTACCTCCACATGGATTACGTAGCTCAAGATAGTAACGAGTTCTCGTTTTTTACCAAATATCTGCAAGCCAACCACCTCACCTGGCAGAAGTACACGATGAGCACGGCCCGCTTCGATACAGAACCGGCTCTAGATACCTTCTTAAGTAAAATCGTCAATCTCATTCCCGATCCTCCAGTCCAAAAGCCGCAGGTAGAGAAGGGCATCTATACGGTTCAGGTAAAAGACGGTTTCCTTCTGGACGGCACGCCGACGATATCTCCGGCGACGTATGCCACCGGTGTGACGGTTGCTGCGGATCACAAGAGTTTCACGGTCAATACTTTGACCCTTCCCGCCGGAAAGGACTTTACGATCACCTATACCTTGAAACGGGATACCAACGTCACCCTGGGCCAAGATTACCACGAAATGTATACGGCTTCGCTTACGCCTACGCCGACAGAGGATCCGATTGCTATTGCTGGGGCCAAATATCATCCGGCACCGGACACCGGGTCCGGAACGGTGGAACTCTTTAACACGGATGAAGACCTTTCGCGTATTCCTTTGCGCGTGACGAAGGTGGATAAGTACGGGCGTGTGAAGAGCCAGGCTCAGTTCCGCCTTTGGAAGGACATGTCGAAAAAGGTCGCTTATGAGAACTACCAGAACTACGACGTGGAATATGATGCCATTGCGGCGGCTACCGGGGAACCCGGAGACTACTACTTCCGCGAGTTGACGCCGGGCGAATATGTCCTGGAAGAGCTGAAGACCCCGGATGGTTTCCAGCCGCCGGTGGACGAACATGGCCAGCCCATGCACTGGACCATCAAGGTCACTCAGTATAAGGATACCGATGGAAAGGTTAAGCTCCAGGTCCACCTGCCGGGTGATGGACCGCAGTTCACTCCTCCTGCAGGGATTGGCGCCATTCCTTCGGCTAAGTATCTGGTAGCCGTACCTGACGATGGGCGTACCCCGCCGGCTCGTCCGGATGCGCCGTACCAGACGATTCGCGAAGCACAGATCACCAACTATCCCAAGACGGCAGACATCGCCTTCCAGAAGCGCGACGCAGAGGGGACGAATACGCTGCCGGGCGCAGAATTCACCCTGACAGGCTGGATTACCCAGAGGGGCGCCAACGGAGAGCTTTTGTCTCCGATACCGTACAAGGATGCGAATGGAAATACCACCGTTACGGTGAAAAGTGATGACAATGGGGTGGTCTTCTCCGGTCTTCCTGAAGGATCGTACGTCATTACAGAAGTGAAGGCACCCGACGGCTATCAGCTGCCACCCGGAACAAAAAACATGTGGAATGTCAAGGTGAGCTGGAACAAGACTACCGGCGAATTGGTGCCGGTATGGGAAGGCTCCGGCGCAACCGTTAACGGGGTGCCCTTGGGCGACTATACGAAGACGCCGGCGGGAGAAATCCGTATCAGCAATCAAAAGGCGCGTATCGCTTTACACCTCGAAAAGGTAAAAGCGAGCAACGGCGATGCTCTGTACACCTCGGGCTTTTTACTGGCTAAAATTGATGACAAAGGAAAACCGACGGGCGAATACTACATTGAGCAGAAGAAGACAACAGATAACACCTATGTCTTTACAAACCTGACGGCGGGGCGTTATCGGTTGACCGAAACTGTCGTGCCGAACGGCTATCTGCAACCGCAACCTTGGTATTTCGAGGTGGTGGCCGATCCGAACACCGGAGCACTTGGCTTTAAGTCCGATTTGTCTTCAGGGCACAGCGATTATCAGGTGGTCTATGCCAATGGAACCACGGCTTCATCTGGTGCTGAAGTGCACTATGGTGAGAAGGACAAGGTGCGAATTAAGAACTATCAGCCGACGAGCTTTGAATTCCGCAAGGTAAACCAGTCGACGAAGAGTATCGTTGGCGCGGAATTCCGACTCATCAAGACCAAAACTGCGGCGGATGAGGCGTTAGGCTACGATGCGACAACACGGGCTACCTTCAAGTATGTGGACGGCAATCCCAAAAATATCGCGGACAACAATAAAGCCAGCTATACGGGCCACGGTTATTATCGGGAATTAAAGGGTGATCGCTATGTGTTCGCATTTGACCAACTCAGTGAAGGCACGTATGAGCTGACGGAGATCAAGCTGCCGAACGGTGCCATGAAGCCGAACTTGAATTCGGGGACGGGTAACTTGCCGACTTGGACGATCGTCGTGGAGCGAGGCGAAAAAGGGCTGGTTGTGAAAAAGACCGGCTCGAACATCACGCCGGGACAAACCGGCGTAGTGATTGGGAAGGATAACTTTGTAATTCCTTCCGAAACAGCAACGTATCCCACAGAGATCAAGCCGGGGGCGTTGCTGTACAATCGCCTCACCAAAACAAGCTTTGGTTTTGCCAAGGTGAGCGAGGACGATCCGACCAACTTTGTTGCCGGCGCGGAGTTTACCCTCCAGAAATATGATAAGAATCCGCAGATGAATTCGGCGGCGCAATTAATAGGACCTGTTCTGCATCCGGAAGGCTATTATCTGGCGGATGGAACGACTCTATCCAAAAAACCCATTATTGATTTCCGGTTTAAGGATTTGGAGGCCGGCTGGTATCGTCTGACGGAAACCGCTCCGCCAAAAGGCTATCTACAGCCCAAGAAGGCGGGAACCGATGATAACTGGTGGACGCTGGTTCATATCGACTCCGACTTGAACATCTCTATGCCGGAATTGGTCCAGTTCTATGCCAACGGGCAGAACAAGGGAAAGTTCCACCCCTACATTCGCTTCGAATATCCAGAAGACAAATCGGGTCCGATGCACATCGTCAACTATCTGGACATGAAGTTGAAGATCAAGAAGCTGGATGGAAATGGCCAGTTGATTAATAAGGATTGGCCGAAGTCGGATAATACAGGCAAGAGCAGGATATTGAAATTGCAGCTGGATCCGGCAGTAGGTAATCCGAACAAGGTGCCAAAGGCGCTGGCCGACGCGTTAGCGAGCATTGATCTGACGAAGCAAACGGACGACGGCTTCTCGTTTGATCTTCCCTATCCGATGGATGGTAAGTATATTCTGACCGAGGTAACGGCGCCGGAAGGCTATATTCGCACCTTTAACCGTTATACTCTCTCGATTGACCGAAAAGCGGGGAAGGTCACCTTAAAGGCCATTAAGAACGCTGGAGATAAGGATCAGTTGTACAACGGTCAGGATTTGACCACAAAACCTGCGATTCTTTGGGAACGGCAGTATAATGCCGATCCGACGAGTATGGCGTTAGAGTTGCGCAATCCCAAGGCGGAGTACCCCGATTCCGGCGGAATCGGAACGAGACTCTTCGTAATAAGCGGCCTCGCCCTGAGCCTGACAGCCTTGGTGGGTCTGGCATATCGTCGAAGAAAGAGAAAAAGAGAAGGAGGTCTCCTATGTTGATTAAGAATGGAGGACCTCCGTAGGGAGCAGCAGAGCCGAAGACGCCTCGGTATCTTTCCGGCGGCGGCACCGCGAAACAGGGTGTTGCTCCGCAGAGGAATCGGGATCTAGAGGATTGGATCCGTTCCGAGGCAAGGGAATGATTCACGCGCAGAAATCGTGCGCAACGAACAAAACGAAAGGAAGTCACGATGAAAAAGACAAACAGAGTATTGGCCTTCTTGCTGGCCATCGCGATGCTGCTCGGCATGGCAGTTCCGATGACGGCACAGGCAGACACGTCAAATGTACCGGGGGAGACAACTGTGGACATTCATAAGGTGTTGATGCCCAAGGACGCCTTTACGAACTGGCAGCCGAAACCCCATGATGGCTCGCAGATTGCCGATTTAGCTGACTATTTCGGAGCCGGCGCCAAAGCCATTAATGGCGTTGCTTTTCGTGTTTACAAGGTGACTGATGATAAGGGTCCGAATTCCGTTCCAGGCAACGATGATTCTTTAAAACCTTATGGCACGTTCGATTCCACCAAATACTACACGCTCATGAAATTTGGCAATCCAGAGAAGGAATTTGTCCTGACGCAAAAAGTGGGAACAGAAGACGGGATTGCTCAGGTTACTCTGCCCAATGGGAAATACTACATTGTTGAGGACAAGGCTAACTCCACTTATAACGAGACGAATATGACGGGCATGAAAGCGGTTCCGTTCATGTTGGAATTGCCGGCACCGATGCCTAATGGTACAAAGAACTACGATACCACGGACATTCTTCACGTTTATCCCAAAAACACGGACGACAAGGTAAAATTTGATAAGAACTTTGCCCAAAAGCACGGCCTGGAAGCCATCAAGGATCCCAACACCTTAAAAGATGTTGGCGCTGTTGTTGAGAATTACCAGAAACAAAAGGCCACCCTTTCTGCTCGCGTTGGCCAGCCGGTTCCCTATGAATCCGTTGCCGAAATGCCAACGGGAACCTTTTTCAAACAGCTTCACTTCAACGACCTTTTTGAAAAAGGCTTGAAGTACGTTACAGGTAGCATGGAAGTAACTTGGAATGTAGTAACTTCGAATGACAAGACGAAGCCCGCTACAGGAAACGCCTTGACCAAAGGCACCGACTATACCATTACCGAAACCGAATCCGGTTTTGACATTAGCTTTACGGAAACCGGACTCAAGAAATTAAACGATGCCGCCAAGACAGCCGATATTCAAATCTGGTTCAGCTACAATGGCGAAGTCACCAAAGAGGCCATCATTGATAAGCCCATCGACAACAACATTACGATGATCTTTAACCATGAAAAACCGACCCCCGTTCCGGTTCAGCCGAAAGGTGGAAAGATTGACGTAACCAAAAGCTGGGCAGATGGTGGTCAGGCACCCAAGAATGTAAAAGTAAAATACGTCTTAAAAGAGGGAGACAAGGTTGTTGGCGCCGTTAAGTTGCCGGTAGCCGGTACCACAGCGATTGATTTGGGCGATGGAATCAAATTCACCCCGAGCGCAGCAAATAGCCTCAGCGGTACGTTCTCCGGACTGGATGATACAAAAGAGTATACGGTAGTGGAATTTGTAGATGGCTATACACCGCAATACACAACTGCTGAGGTAGCACCAGGAAAGCTTACCATTACCAATACCAAGACTCCGACGAGCATCACTCCGACTCCCCCGTCCGTAGAAACTCACGGAAAGCGCTTTGTTAAGACGAACGACAAAACCGGCAATGAACTGAAGCGTTTGAACAATGCCCAGTTCATTATCAAGAAGGACGAGGGCACGGCCAATGTTCAGTACCTGACTCTTAAGAAGGATGCAACGGCGGCTAACGATAAAACTGCTTATGATACTGCAGAAAAAAATTACCAGGATGCCATTGACCGCCTGAATGTCCTATTGGGCAAAACGACTTTGACCACTGATGAACAGACGGAAAAGACCAAGTTGGAAGGGGCAGATACGGTTACCGGCTCCATCAAACAACTTAAGGCTGCTCGCGACAAGGCCTATGCCAAGGTGAATGAAGTTTGGGATTGGACCGCAGACAAGGATGCCGCTTATAAGTTTACTTCCGATGCGCAGGGTCAATTCGAGGTCAAGGGTCTGCGGATGCTGCCAAGTGGGAAAGTCTACACGGTAGAAGAAGTGAAAGCCCCGGCCGGCTACGTCCTTCCGTCGAATGCGGCAACCATCGCCACCTTCACCGTTGGCGAAGGCTCCTACGACACACAGAAACAAGGCATTGAATACAAGCTGGATATGACCGGTGTAACTAACCCAACCGCCCTCCAGATCGAGAATACCTTGGTGACCATCCCCAAGACCGGTGGTATGGGCACGGCCCTCTTCATCGGCGGCGGCATTGCCCTGATGTTGGGTGCGGGCTATGTGTTCCTGAAGAACCGCAAAGAGGAAATGGCTGCCGAATAAGGTTAGCCTTAGCGATCGCCGGCGAACGCGGCGATAGCAAGAAAAGTGTTGCGACGGTTTCCCTTGACGTACGACGTTAGGCAAACCGACGCAGAAAAACAGATGGAAAAGGTCTCCGGGAGCCATGCTCCCGGGGCCTGATGAGGAGGTAAGAATGCAGCAATCAAGAAGGTGGAGAATGCTAAACGCGCTCATAGCGGGCGTATTCTGTCTGGCCTTGCTCTTACCTCTTTTTCAGGCTCACGCGGCGGGCAAGAACAGCCTGACCATTGTCCGCTACAAGCAAGGTGCAGCCTTGCATGAGATCAATAAGAAGCCGGAAGGAGGTGAGCCGGTCGCCGGCTCGGTGTTTACGCTGTGGAAGGTGGGCGAGAAGCGCTCCCTGTCCACGGAAGAGTACACGCAAATCCTCAGCGCCTTGGAGAACAAGACGGTGGATGAGCTGACGGCGGCGTATCACAAACCAGTTACCTCCGGCAAGACGGACAGCAAGGGAGAGATAAAAATCCCCGATTTGGAAGATGGCTTATACTATGTGCGGGAGAACGATACGGGTAAGGGGACTATTGCGCCCTTGCTGGTACCGTTGCCGCTCCAAACCGAGAATGGCCCGGAAACGAACGTCACGGTGTATCCGAAGATTGTTCAACCCGAAACGCCTTCCGGGGAAATCGTGTTGACGAAGACGGATTTACGGGGGAAACCTTTGGAGGGAGCGCATTTCCGCCTCTTCCAAAAGACGGCAGAAGGCCTGATCGAGGTGCCGCTGATGGCGACATCGAATGCGCCCTATCGCTATGATCGGGGCGGACAAACCGATGTCGATCTGGTTTCGGGCAGCGATGGCACGTTACGTGTGACAAACTTGCCGGAGGGAGAGTACGTATTCAAAGAAGTGCAGGCGCCGGTAGGCTATACGGCCGATGCCGTGCAGAAGTCGGCAACGGTGAAGGCGGAAAAAACCACACGGCTTACGGTCACGAATGCGCCCAACGAAACGGGCGGATTCCGCTTTCAAAAGATTTCCAAAGACGGCAAGAAGACGCCGCTTGCCGGGGCGAAGTTTGCCGTATTTGTAAAGACGGAACAAGGCTGGCAGTCGTTCCGGCGCGATGGCAAAGACGTAGTGTTGACGTCAGGCGCGGATGGCTTTTTTGCCCTGACCGATGTGCCGTTTGGGCGCTATGCGCTGTATGAGATTGCCACGCCGAAGGGCTATCAGTTTAACGACGAGCACATCTTCTTTACGGTGGATGCGACGTCCTATGATGAGGGCAAGTTCATCCCCATTGAAAATGAGAAGACACCGCCGGGAACGCCGCCGGGAACACCGCCGACGCGCCCGCCGAAGAAGCCGCCGGTTAAGACAGGCGATCGGAGCATGCTTTCTTATATCTTGCTGGCGGGAGCAGCCGGATGCGGCCTGTTGCTTCTGGGACGGAAGAAGAAAGAGGAATAGAGTCTAACGCAGACAACGTCGGCTCTATTCCGTTGCCGGTATAAAAATCGGCGCACGAATGGGAAACCCACAGAATAGGCCAAGGACGATGACCCCAACCAAGCGAAAAACCAAAGGAAGAAAAGGAAGAGCCATGTTGCCCATCTTGTTGTTTTTGATGGGCTTGGCTCTTTTTTCCTATCCCTACCTTTCGGACCTGTATTATCGTGTCGAGCAGAAGGATCAGGTGGCGAATTTCGTGAAGGGCAAGGAAGATCTGAGCCCGGAGGAGATAGCCGAGCGGATGCGCCTTGCGCAGGGCTACAATGATTCGCTGCTGAATCAGCCGACGAAGGACCCCTATGTCGAGAAGAACCGGGAGGAGGGACGCCGCCATTACGCGAAGATGTTGGAAATTGAGGAAAAAATCGGCGTCATCCAGTACCCGGCGGTGAACATCGAGCTGCCTATTTATGCGGGTACAAACGAGGATGTTCTGCAACATGCGGCGGGCCATTTGGAGGGCACATCGCTTCCGATCGGCGGAAACAGCACCCATGCCGTAATTACGACGCATTCGGGTTTGCCCAATGTGCGCCTCTTCACCGACCTGCATGAGGCCAAGGTTGGCGACAAGTTCTATGTCCACAATTTCAAGGAAATTTTGGCGTATCAGGTGGATGCCATCGACAAGATTACACCCGATGACTTTTCCAAGCTGCTCATCGTTCCCGGACATGATTACGTCACGCTTCTCACGTGCACGCCCGTAGGCATCAATTCGCATCGCCTGATCGTGCGCGGCCATCGCGTGCCCTATGTGCCGGCGGTGGAGGAGCAGGTCATTGCGGAGAACGAGACCAATTTCCGCTATCGTTATCTCTTTTATGCGGCGATTGCGCTCATTCTCTTCCTGCTGATTCTCATTTTCTTGTTGCGCAGCCGTGCGAAGCGCCTGGAGCGCCGCATGAAGAAGCTGGAGCAGGAAAAGGGGCTGGGCGTACCGGATAAGCCCTCGGAGGAGGCTATTGACGGGGCACAGGATGCGTCCTCGCAGGCGGCGGATGGCTCGAGCGGCGAGCCGGACGAGAATTCGGACGTCAAGGGGAGAAAGTCATGACGGATTCGACAAACCATACGGATACGCTTTCGCCAACGCCACCGACACCACAAACGCCGCCGACATCGCCGACGTCGCCAACGCCGAAAAAGTCCTGGCGCCGCTCCAACCGCTTTCTGCTGTTGCTGTTTTTTGCGGGGCTGCTCCTTGCGGCCTATCCTTTCCTCTCGGATTACTATTACCGCATCGATTTTGACCAAAAAATTCAAACGTTTGAAGAAGGGGCAAAGACGTTGGATTCGGAAGAAATCGCGCGGCGCATGGCGCTTGCCCGTGCATATAATCGAACGCTGGATCCCAGCCGTCTGGCGGATCCCTACACCAAAGAGGAGGAAGAGGGGCGTGCCGAGTATGCGCGGATGCTGGAAATGCACGAAATTATGGGGCATATCGAGGTTCCGAAGCTGGATATTTCCTTGCCGGTCTATGCCGGCACATCGGAGTCGGTTCTGAGCTATGCGGCAGGCCATTTGGAGGGGACGTCCCTGCCCATTGGCGGGACGAGCACACATGCCGTCATCACGGCACATCGGGGGCTTCCGCAGGCCAAGCTGTTCCGGGAGATCGATCAGCTTAAGGTGGGCGATGTCTTTTATTTCAAGAATATTGAGGGGACATTGGCCTACAAGGTGGATCGCATTCTGACGGTGGAGCCGGACAATTTTGAGCCGGTTCTGGTGGTGGAGGGCAAGGATTACATGACCCTTCTCACGTGCACGCCGTATATGATCAATAGTCACCGCCTTTTGGTGCGTGGGGAGCGCACAACCTATGTTGCGCCTGTAGAAGAAAAGGAGTTGGAGATGCCGGCAAACTTGCGCATTTATAAGGCCGCCTTTTATGTGGCCCTGGTTCTGATTATCCTGTTGACGATTGCGATTATTCACCTCAGCCGCAAATATAAGAAGCTGCGCCATCGTCTTGATGCGTTAGAAGCAAAAAGCAAATAACAGCGCTTGTGGTAGTGCAGCGACAGAACGGAATCGTTGCCGGAAAATTCAAAGACATTCCGAAGCCCATGTTTGTGGTCGGGCTCTGCATGTTGTTCTATCTGTACACGCTGATCTAACGACAACAGGACATAGAGTTGTTAAAAAAAAGCGCCGCAACGGTACCCGTTGCGGCGTTTTTTCATCTCATTACTTCGCTATTGAAAAAATGATAAAAAAGGCTATTTTGTGATCCATAGATAAGAAGTGCGTCTGTTTTTCTTAACGTTCTCATTTGGACGGCTTTGCAGATTTTAACTTCTGCGCCATCAGGAGAAGGGCATCCCTGTCCGCCTCTCCCGACAGTTGAAATTGAGACGTTTCATCATGCCAGAATACACTATAAGTTCCATTCTTTTCCACGTAAGAGAACTCCACTCCCTGGACTTCTTTCTGGTGAAGGACGGTTCCTTCGGTATCGATCAATAGTTCTTCCTCACCCAATGGATAGGTGATAAAAAGAATTTCCTTTTCACCGGTATTTTGATAGGTAATCTCTAAGTATTGATCCGTTTGATTGCGCAACTTTTCTTCAAATCCCTCAACGGGCGAAGCGGGTTCAAACGGTTTCCAAATCCAGAAAGTTTCATCCGAATGACTACTCTCTTCTTCTTGATGAACAAGAATAGAAGTATACTCCGGAAAAGTTTCCCGGAAAAAATGAAAAATAGCGTGACGTACCGGTTCCATCGCAAGAGCTGTCGTCACCGAGCCAATGACGACAAGCAAAAGCACCGCTGCTACCTTTATCGCGCGAGGGGAGCCCAAAAACATGCCCGTTGTTCTCCTTTTTTTGGGTTCTGCATCGATCATCGCCGCCATTTTCTGCTCAAAAGAATCGGAGAACACATGATGCAAATCCTCTTCCTTAGGCAAGCTGGAAAGATATTTTTCTTCTATTTTTGGAATCTCGGCAAACAGATCGGATTCATCCCATTTATTCTTCATGATCCTCTCCTTCCCTTAAGAGTCTTTCCAACTTCTTTCTCGCCCTAGATAGTCGTTTTCGAACGGTAGGCTCTGGCAAATTCAGAATTCCAGCGATTTCACGGTTGGTAAAGCGCTGACCATATCGCAACCGTAAAACTTCGGCATCATCAAAGGAAAGCTGTTGAAACGCTTCTTCCAAGCCCAAGTCCTCTTCTTTATCTTGTATGTCACTTCCGCATTGCTTTTCTAATACATCTATAGAAGAATACTGTTCCTTTTGACGTTTTCGAACATAGTCGATGGCTATATGTTTCACTATAATAACGAGAAAAGCGGCTGTTTTGTGACGATCTTCTTCAAAAATTTGATCCAAATGGTCTCGAACACGTAAAAAAGTATCCTGCACCGCATCTTCGGCAAGCATAGGATCACGTAAGATTTGTAAGGCAACATAGTAGAGGCGTTGACGATAGCCACGATAGAGACGCTCAAGCTTCGACGCACTTTCTTTTGCAGAAGTATTAGAAAAAGAAAACGTACCTTCCTCCTTTCTCAAGATTGGGGAGTCCGTTCAAAATACATCCTCGTTAAAGCGCTTGAGGAGCACAAATGATGTTGATGAGCATATAACGAAGTCAACGGACCGCTTTTCATTCCGCTTTTTATTGTTGATTCCATTATACTGAATCTTTGGGAGGGTTCTTTTTTCTTCTCAACTTACGCAATACAGTCAAAAGAAAAACCTCAACATTTTTTCTAATTGGGTCACAAAACCAGCCTCCGATTCGTTATATATATGAATGAATGAAAGGAGCCTGTTTCATGAGACCATGGAAAAAAGTTGTTGTCATTGGAGTAGCGCTATGTATGAGGAAACCACATTTTGATGAATGAAACCGGAAAAGTGAGGATGCGTTAATGATTACAAAAAACATGCTGGAAAGATGGGAAAATCTGTACAGAGAGATAAAGCATCCCTATACAGAGAAAAATCGATCCTTTTTGTTATTTCAAATCAGTTTATGGAGCTTTTTCGGGTTCTTTTCCACAACGATACTTCGGTTGATCAATGAAGTTGCAGAAAGACAATTTTCTATTCCTTCAAAGTCTATGCTTGATAATGAGCTCTACAACATACAAATCTTTATCTTGTTACTCGCTCTTTTGGAGTTTTCTCTCTCCGCTTTCTTCCGAAAAAAGTGGTGAACATGAGATAAAGAAAGTGCCGTAGCGGGAGGATGCGTTAATGATACTAAAAGAACAGCTTGAGGCATGGGAAAAAACCTATCAGGAAGTGAAATATCCTTATACGAAAAAGAACCGATCCTTTTTTTTGTTTCGTATCGGGCTTTCGCTTCTCATGCTCTGTTTAACGATACTGGTTTTGATGGATATTTTAGAGATTGTTGCCAAGTCATTCGCCACCTTTTCGTACATGACGCCGCTTACCTTGGTGCGCCTGCAATTCTGGCTGGCTCTTCTTCTACTTGGCAATATTTTATTCTTCTTAGGCATCCATTATCGTAAAAAATGGTAATTCGATTTGGCATAAACGCAGTGGGTACAACAATACATTGATCGTGCCATAAAAAGAGAGGTGCGTGAGCAAATCACGTACCTCTCTTTTTATTCGTTTCCCTTTGAGAGCAGTATCCTCATTATTCCCGCCAGCCGTCCCGTCCGCAAGTCGCCTCTTCGACGAGCGGACGGGGCAGCTCGGCTATACGTTGGGTGTCTCTTCCCCGTAGACCTGTTTGCGCAAGGCCTTTCCGGTGGGGGTGGCGGCTAAGCCGCCGAGAGCGGTTTCTTTGAGGGTGCTGCTCATGGTGTCGCCGACGACTTTCATGGCTTGCAGACATTCATCGGCCGGAATGTAGAGCGGAACGCCTGCGAGGGCCATCGTGGCAGAGGTGAGGGCGATGGCGGCGCCGGAGGCGTTGCGTTTGATGCAGGGAATTTCGACCAGGCCGGCGACCGGATCGCAGACGAGGCCAAGCTGATTCACCAAGCTCATGCCCAGGGCATCTGCGCATTGCTGCGGTGTACCGCCTTTGAGCTCCACGAGGGCCGCGGCGGCCATGCCGGACGCACTGCCACATTCGGCTTGACATCCGCCTTCGGCGCCGGCGATCGAGGCGTTCTTGGCGATCACAATGCCGAAGCCCGCGGCGGTAAAGATCGACATGACAATGTCGCACTTTGGAATCTTTTCCTCTTCATAGAGCGTGGTCAGTATGCCGGGAAGAATGCCGCAGCTGCCGGCCGTGGGGGTGGCGACAATCTTGCCCATGGCCGCATTGCAGTTGGACGTGGACATGGCGCGCGCAATCACTTTCGTGAAGAATTCGCCGCCGATGCCGCCGTTCTGCTCCTTGGCGTAGCGGAAAAGCTTTGCGCCTTCGCCGCCGGTGAGGGAAGAGGCGGAACGCAGGTCGGCATTTGAGCCGATGTGCGTCGATTCGATCATGACATCAAAGGACGCTTCCATCTGCTTGTAAATGACTTCTTCGGGACGATTCAGCTGCAAGGCCTGGTCATGCAAAATGACTTCACTGATTTTCTTGCCTTGCTTCGTGGCCTCATCGACAATTTCCTGAAAGGAAAAATAGCTTAACATGTTGTCTCCTTTCGGTTAAAACGCATGAAAAACGGAAACGCTGCGCACATGCGGGAGCGTGGAGACATCCGTTTTTAGCGTTTCGGGCGGATCCTGGTCAAATTCCAGCGTCATCAGGGCCGTGCCGCCGCGTTCCGAGCGGGTGAGACTGAAATTACAAATATTCATCTCGGAATAGCGGCTGCTGAGCAGATTTGTGACCGAAGCGATCACGCCCGGCACGTCGTCATGGACGACCAGCATGGCGGTGTTATCGCCGGTAAAGTTCACATGCAACCCGTCAATTTCATCAATGCGAATATTGCCGCCGCCGACGGATGCCCCCATGACGACACCTTCCCGGCCGTCCTTCAGGCGAAAATGAATGCGTGCCGTGTTGGGATGGGCTCCCGGAATATCGCATGGCACAAACGTATACTGTAGCCCGCGCTCCTTGGCGATTTCCAGGGCGTCGCGCACTTCCGTATCATCGCTGTGATAGCCCATGATGCCGGCAAGAAGCGCCCGGTCGGTGCCGTGTCCGCGATAGGTGCGGGCAAACGAGCCCGAAAGCTCAATGGTCACTTCCTCCGGCTGTTCTTCGTTCATGATCTTGTGAGCGACACGCCCCAGCCGGCAGGCACCGGCCGTGTGGGAACTCGAGGGGCCGATCATCACCGGTCCGATAATGTTAAAGACGTTCATCGTGCCTCCTTTCTCAAGCTGTCCGCGTTGCCGGCAAAATGGCCGACACCCTTGCCGGCGCTGTCGAAACGACGGATGGCATTGCCGGCAAAATTGCCGACAAAAAACCCGGGCAAAGCGCCACGGCAAGGCGGCACTTTGCTCGGGTACAAGACTTATTTCGCGGCGACTTTATGGAGAATGGCCTCGTCGTTGTATTTATCAACGATAGCGGCAATCGCGTTATCACCGGAGACATTGCAGGCCGTGCCGAAGGAATCCTGCGTGATGTAAAGCGCAACCATCAGGGCGCAAATCGGGCCCTGCGGATCACCGGCAGGCATACCAAAGATAAGATACAGGAACGGCAGCGCGGTCATGATGGATCCGCCCGGAGCACCCGGCGAAGCGACCATGGCAATGCCGAGGGTCAGGATGAAGGGAACGACCGTAGTGATCGAAATCGGCAGGCTGTGCATGAGGCAAACGGCGGTCGCGCAGGCGACGATCGTGATCATAGAGCCGCACATATGAATGTTGGCACACAGCGGAACGACGAAGTTGCGAATTTCACGGCTGACGCCGTTGCTCTCGGCGCACTGCAGGTTGACCGGGATGGTCGCAGCCGAGGATTGTGTACCGACGGCGGTCAGGTATCCCGGAATCTGATTCTTGATCATCGTGAGCGGATTGCGCTTCGTAATGCTACCGGCAACGCTGAACTGAATCAACAGATAGATCCAATGCATCAGGATGACGACGAGGAACACTTTCCAAAGAATGCCCAGGATGGTGAAGGTTTGTCCGGAATACGTCATGTTGACGAAGGTACCGCAGATGTAGAGCGGAAGCAGCGGGATAATAACCTTGCTCAGCACTTTTTCGATAATTTTGGCAAACTCGCTCATGCCGGTGTAGAGGGCATTGCCGATTTCTTTTCCGCGCATGGTGGAGATGCTCAAGCCCAAAATAAAGGCAAAGACCACGGCAGAAATGGTGTCCAGCAGCGGCGGCAGATTCAATGTGAAGAACGGATCCAGCGTCTTTTCCGCCGTGTCGGCGATGGTTTTGATATCTTCCGCGGAAATAAAGGACGGGAAAAGCGTGGAAGATACCACGTAGGACGCTGTACCGGCAATCAAGGTCGAACCATAGGCAAGGACCACCGTGAACAGCAAAAGTTTTCCCGCACCTTGCGAGATGTCCGCAATACCCATGGTGACGAAGGCCAGAATCATCAGCGGAATAACGAATTTAATCAATAAGCTGACGAAGTTGGATACGGTAACCACGGTTTGCGAGAGGAACTCCGGTGCGTATTGGCCGATCAGGATACCGAGAACGATACCGATAATCAGTCGGGGGACGAGACCGAGATGCTTCTTTTCAGTCTTTTCTGGGACATTTGGATTTGTGCTGTCCATAATGCACTCCTTATGTAATAATAGCCGGCTCATCGCGATCGGAAAGAAGAAAAAAAGAAAATAAATTTTCGGTCCGATGAAAACCTTACGACACTTTAAATGTACACGAAATCTTCACGGTTGTAAATTGCATTCTGCGGGGAAGCCGGGGCGTTCACTGGCGGCGTTGGCGATGGTGGTAGTAAGGCGAAAAGGCATTTCCGCCACCATCGTTCATGCCCTTGGTGATGGTGGTGATTTAGCGAAAATGCCTTTCCACCACCATCGTTTATGCTCTTGATGATGGTGGTGATTTAGCAAAAACGCATTTCCCCCACCATCGTTCATGCCCTTGGCGATGGTGGTGATTTAGCAAAAACGCATTTCCACCACCATCGTTTATGCTCTTGGTGATGGTGGGGATTTAGCAAAAATGCATTTCCACCACCATCGTTTATGCCCTTGGTGATGGTGGTGATTTAGCGAAAACGCATTTCCACCACCATCGTTTATGCTCTCGGCGATGGTGGCGGGATCGTGAACTTGATGGAGCATAGTCGAAAACCGCAGGACGCTAAGAAGGGAAATGACGGCGCGATCGTGGAAGTGGAGCCGCCTTCGGCGGCGTTTATCAACCGCCGGCCAAAGGCCGGCTCCTTATTTTATTGCTGTGTGTAAAGGTGTGTAGAGGGGTCGTGGTGGCTGTAGAGGGGTTTTACCAAAAACAGCGAAACCACTCTACAGTAGTTTCGGTGGTCGTAGAGTGGTTTCGTCGAAAACCGCAAAACCCCTCTACAACGATTTCGGTGGATGTAGAGTGGATTCGGCAAAAACCGCAAAACCACTCTACAGTGGTTTCGGCGGTTGTAGAGTGGATTCGGCAAAAACCGCAAAACCCCTCTACAGCGATTTCGGTGGCCGTAGAGTGGTTTCGTCGAAAACCGCAAAACCCCTCTACAACGATTTCGGTGGATGTAGAGTGGTTTCGGCGAAAACCGCAAAACCCCTCTACAGTATATTCAATGCCTGTAGAGGGGTTGGCTAAAAAACAGCGAAAAAACACAACGTTCCGTTTCACGATAGACAAAAGAGGTGCAGATGCATCTCTCTACCAAGCCCGTCCGTTCGTCGCCCAATCCTCGCCAAGTCTTCCTGTCCGCTCGTCGCTCGCTTCGCCTCGGCGCAGCATCTGCGGAAAATATGCTTCCGGCTCGTCGAAGAGGCGACTCGCGGACAGGGCGGCTTGGTTTTAGAGGTCGTCCACCAGTGCGCCGCTTTTAGCGTAGGCAGTGGAGCGAGCTTCGAAGAAGTCGGTGCGGATCATGTTGGCGTTGGAGTAGTTGGAAACCCATTTCATGCTGTCGGGTTCTTCCTGATAGCCCGAGAAGATGGGATCCAGACCGAGGCCGGTGGCACGCAGGTTGCCGAGGTAACGGATGTAGTCGACGCACATCTGGCCGTTCAGGCCTTCCAGGCGATTGCCGATCACATAATCCGCCCAGGCCATTTCCTGCTCCGTGCCTTCCTTAATCATGCGCTGGTACTCATCCTGCAAGGTGCTGCGGAAAAGCTCCGGGTTCTCGTCACGCAGCGCATGGATAATGCTGCGGAACAGCCAAAGATGTGTATTTTCATCGCGGTTGATGTAGCGAATTTGCTGCGCCGAGCCGGTCATGCGACCGTTGCGCGCCAAATTGTAAAAGAACATAAATCCGCTGTAGAAGTAGATGCCTTCGAGGATGTAATTGCCGATCATCACGCGCATGAAATTGTGCACGTCCGGCTGCTGCTGAAAATCGTTATAGATGTCGCCGATGAATTTGTTGCGGCGAAGAAGATGTTCATCGTTTTTCCACTGGTACAGTACCGCATCGCGTTCGTTGGGCTCGCAGATGGAATCCAGCATGTAGCTGTAGCTCTGGGAATGGATGCATTCCTGATAGGTTTGGATATGCAAACAGAGATTGGTCTCATTCGCCGTGATGTATTGCGAAATGGACGGCAGATTGGCTGACTGGATGCTGTCCAGGAAAATCAGAAAGCTGAGGATTTTGTCGTAGGCGCGGCGTTCGTCCTCCACCAATTGCGGATACTGCTTTTTATCCTGTGCCAGGTTAATTTCCTCCGGAATCCAGAAATTGTTCATGGCCTGGCGATACCAGTCGGAAACCCAATCGTATTTCATGTTGTTAAAATCGTTGAGGTTGGTGGTGTTGCCGCCGATCATGCGGCGCTTCACAAGCTCCGTGTCGCCATCCGGGTTAAACAACGGGTTTTTGCGCATCAGTTCCATATCGATCCTTTCTCGGCCGCCTCCGGCCCCGGTTCATCCTTCGTATCGCTTTTTCGGCGCCCTCGCGCCTCGCAATGGCGCATCGCACCTCGCAATGGCGTCATCATTTCGCGTGACGAAACCGCCCTTTTCGTTATTATACTGCGCAGCTTTCGCAATCTTCCACCTGCAGGCTCTTGGAACGAATATAGTAGAGCGTTTTTAAGCCGGCATGGTAGGCTTCCAGATAGAGATTTAAAATCTGACGGAAGGTGAAATCATTGGTGATGTAGAGGTTCATGCTGGTGGCCTGGTCCACATGGCGAGTACGTACGCCGGCCGCTTTGATGGACCAAGATTGATCCGTCTGATGCGCGGCGTTGTAGTAGACGTAGTTGGAAAGGCTGAGGTCCGGCGCTACGCGCGGAATCAGGCCGTTCTTTTTCTCGTCATAATAGAAGCGGTTCATGACCGGATCCACGCCCGGCGACGTGCCGGCAATGATGGATGTAGACGACGTGGGCGCCACCGCCAACAGATAGCCGTTGCGCAGACCATATTGCTTGACCTCCGCCGCCAGCGCCTTCCAGCGCTCATCGGTATAGTTACGGTCGGTGAAATATGTGCCATCCTCCCATGCCGAGCCGGCAAAATGGGGATAGGCGCCTTTTTCCTTGGCGTTTTCCATCGAGGCCGTGATGGCGTAATAATTCATGTCCTCAAACACACGATCGGCAAGCGCCAGATGTTCTTCCGATTCCCAGAAGACGCGCTCGTTGGCCAACAGGTGATGATAGCCGGAAACGCCGAGACCGATGGGACGATAATTGCTGTTGTTGACCTTGGCCGCCGACACCGGGAAGTAGTTGAGCTCGATGACGTTATCCAGCGCCCGCACCGCCGCCGTCGTAATGCGGCGAAACTCCTCGGCGTCATGAACGTTGATTTTTCCAAGATTGAGGCTTGCCAGGTTGCAGACGACGTAGTCTCCCGGCTTCGTTTTCGTAACGATGATGGGATCGCCGTCGGCAGATTCCGTCGTGACGATTTCTTCATCTAGCGTTTCCGTGGCGGACATATTCTGTGCGATTTCCGTGCAGAGGTTGGAGCAGTAGATGATGCCCTTATCCTTGTTCGGATTGGCGCGGTTGACGACATCGCGGTTAAAGGTGAACGGCGTGCCCGTTTCGACCAGACTCTTGATCATCAGGCGCACCATTTCCTTAATGGGAATCCACCGTTTGGAGATGCGCTCGTCGCCTAAGCAGTCCAGATATTTTTCCGTCCATTCCTTGCCATAGGAATCTTCCAGCGCATAGCCTTTGACGGTGAGAATTTCATGCGGATCCAGCAATCCCCACTGGCCTTCCATATTGGTTTCCACCTGTTCCCAGAAATAGTCGGGATAGCAGATGGCCGGGAAGACGTCGTGGGCTTTCATGCGGTCATCGCCGTTGTTGGTACGCAGCTGTAAAAACTCCGGCACATCTTTGTGCCAGCAATCGAGATAGACGGCAACTGCACCCTGACGAACGCCGAGCTGATCGACGGCGACAGCGGTGTCATTGGCTAGGCGCACCCAACGGATGACGCCGCCGGCCGCCCCCTTAAAGCCGCGAATCGAGGCACCCGCGGCGCGCACTTTGCCGAAATAGAGGCCCATGCCGCCGCCGAATTTCGAAACGTTGGCAAAATTGGTGATGGAGCGATAAATGCCCTTCAGATCGTCGGGAACGGTGTCAATAAAGCAGGAGCTCAGCTGGTGGAAGGGCTTGCGGGCATTTGCAAGCGTCGGAGTCGCCATGGTGACTTTCAGGGAGCTGAGCATGAGATAGAACTCTTTTGCCCAGTATAGGCGCCGCTCTTTTTCCGGGATGGCTAAAAACAGCGCAATGCCCAGCATCATTTCCTGGATGGTTTCCAACGGCTCGAGGTCGAAGCTGCGCACGACATAGCGGTTGACCAGCAGATCATAGCCGGAATAGTTGAACAGCAGGTCGGAGGATTCATCGATCCAGCCGGCGGCCTCTTCCAATTCGTCGGCGGTATAGTTGTCCAGCACCTCGTCGCCGTAGAGGCCCTCGGCATGCATGGAGCGCAATTTCTCAGAAAAGCGAAGCGGACGGGGCTGGTCGATGCCGGGCACTTTGCCTTCGGCGATGCGACGTTGCCAGATATTTTCCAAACGCTGATGGAATTGAATGCCGTAAAAGCGCGCGGCGATGAATTCCCAGCGGGTGGCTTCCTCGTCGGTCAGCTCAATGGCGGCATGAATCAAGGCTTCCATGCGTTCGGAAACACTTTTGCCTTCTTTATAAAAACTTTCAAATTTATAGAGCAGATGGCGCAAATCATAGACGTCTTCGCGGAAGGCATCCTCGATGGCCAACAGCACGTCATGCAGCACCGGCACTTCCGGGAAATAGGCCTCGAGACGGGAACGGATCATGCGCTTTTTGCGGCGTTCCTCGCGGTAGAGAATGTAACTTTTGGCGACTTCGTAATGGTTGGCTTCCATCAGCTGCAATTCAACGCGGTCTTGAATGGCCTCCACGGAAAGTTCTTGTGCATCGGAAAAGCGCGCTTCCACGTGATCGACTAACTGGCTGAGCGCTTCCTCGGAGATGGGCTTATTGACCTGGGCAAAGGCTTTCGCCATGGCCTGTTCAATCTTTTTTCTTTCGTACGGCACGATGCGGCCGTCCCGTTTTACGACTTGCATGGATCTTCCTTCCCGGTTCGTGTTGTTTGCCTCGGCATGGCCGGGCACTGTTAGTCTGACGCTCTTTTTCCGTCCGTTTTGGCACGGATTGGCCTAGAAAATTGTCTCGGCTGACGCCATAAGCGATTGCTTTTATTCTACGATATATAGATTAGCTTGCCAAGACTATAAACAAGATATAGTAGAAACGGAGAAAAATAGGAAAACGGGAAAGTCTTGAAAAAGCGTGTTTTTGTGGAAAAAAGAAGACAAAAAGGAAAGAAAAAAAGAAACGAAACGAGACACTTTTTTTATACCCGCACCGTGAAAGGGGAATAAGTATCGTATACTATAAGGAAAAATAAAGACATACGGCGTGGGAAGAAACAGAGATCATGTCGAAAGGAATACAACATGGATGAGATACGACAAGCAACGAGGCGCGATTTGCCTGTGGTGATGGGCCTGCTGGACATGGGACGTGCGCGGATGCGTGCGGAGGGCAATCAAAACCAGTGGCCTGCGGGCGTGCCATCCGAGGAGAAGGTGCGCCGCGACATCGATGCGAAACGAAGTTTTCTGCGTCTTGTCGACGGGAAAGCCGTCGGCACGTTCTGTCTGCTGGAGACGCCGGATCCGAACTATGCCCAAATTGATGGCGCGTGGTTAAATACGGAGCCGTATTTCACATTACATCGGGTGGCCGGCGATCCGTCGGTGCCTGGCCTTGCGCGGATCATGTTTCAATTTACCGAGGAGCGGGCGCACCGAAGCGGCGTGCGCAATCTGCGCATTGATACACATAAAGATAATATTGGCATGCAGCGCGTGTTAGCCAAAGCCGGTTTTGTGCATTGTGGCGTGATACTTCTGGAAAACGGCGATCCGCGCGAAGCCTTTCAAAAGATATGGAACGAGTAAGAAAAAGAGAGAGAGTATGGAACAAGAACAGCAAAAAAGATGGACATTCCTAGAACTGAATATGCTGCGCAAGATTTTCGGCTTGGCGTGGCCGTCGATCTTGGAAAACTTGGCGACGACGATTACCAACATCATTGATACCGTGATGGTATCCCCATTGGGGCCGGCGGCCGTCGCTGCGGTCGGCATCACGATTCAGCCGGTTTTCCTTTTCCTGGCACCGATTATTGCGATGTATGTGGCGGTGGCGGCCATCGTGGCCCGGCGAAAGGGCGAGGGAAAACGAGCCGAAGCCAATCAGACCGTGATGACGGTGTTGCTGCTTTCGTTCGTCATCTATTTGTTCATCGCCGTCGTGGTCAATCTCTTTTATGATCCGCTGTTGCGCTTCATGGGGTCGAATCCGGAAATTCACGATGACGCGGCAAATTATCTGCGCATCCTCCTTACCGGTATCGTCTTCAACATCGCAACCATGATCATCAATGCCGGCCACAGCGGTTCTGGCAACACGCGTGTGGCGTTCGTGTCAAACGTCACGTCCAGCGTGGTCAATATTTCCTGCAACTATTTACTGATTCAGGGGCATCTGGGCTTTCCGGCTTTGGGAGTCAGCGGCGCGGCCATTGCATCGGTCATCGGACAGGCGTTCGGTTTGGCCGTCAGTATTGCTTCGCTGTTTAAGCATGACAGTTTTATTCAGGTGCGCTATTGCCTGCAAAAAAAGGTGCGCCCGGCCTTGGATGCTTTAAAGGTGGTGGCATCGTTGGCCGTGAATATTTTCATTGAAAACGTGCTGATGCGCGTGGGCTTTATGGTGACGGCCATGCAGGCGGCCAGTCTCGGTACCGAGGTTTTTGCGACGCATAATGTGGGCATGAACCTGCTGAATTTCGGCTTTTCGCTGGCCAGCGGTATGCAGACGGCGGCGGTGGCCTCGACCGGCTCGGCGCTGGGTGCAGGAAAGAAAAAGAAAGCCATGGACTACGGCTATACCTGTCTCTTTATGGGAAGCATCCTTTCGGTGTTGTGGTTTGTCACGCTGTTCTTTTTCGGCGGCGCATTCTTCCGCATTACCTTCAGCGAAGCAAGCTTCATCACGCGCGGCATTCGCATTTCGCGCTATGTGATGTTTATCGTGTTTTTCCAAATTGTATCCATCGTCTGTGCCGGCGCGCTGCGAGCGGCGGGGGATGTGCGCTACACGCTCCTGGTTTCGACCATCACGATTACGTTCATCCGCTCTTTCGTCACCATCGTTCTGGTACAGCTGTTTCACATGGGCATTGACGGAATTTGGCTGGGTATTTTAGCGCACCAGTTTTCCAGCGCCATTCTGATGTTGGCGCGCTTCCGCCGCGGAAAATGGGTGGAATTACGGATTTAACGGCAGGAGAAAACTTCCTATATGGAGAAAGGAACGCACATGAAAATCATGGAACGGCTTGGCGAATTTTATCTGGGACAACAGGTAAATCCGGAAACAGGAGAAAAGGAAGAGATTCCCTTTCTCTATGCGTCTTCGGATTTGACGACGCATGCCATGCTGGTCGGCATGACCGGCAGCGGCAAGACGGGCCTGGGCATTGATCTGCTCGAGGAGGCAATTGTGGATGGCCTTCCGGCCATTGTGCTGGATCCGAAGGGAGATATGGCGAACCTCCTGTTAGCGTTTCCTTCGATCAGCGGAACGCAGCTGTTGCCGTGGATTACGCCGCAGGCCGCAGAGCAGGCAGGCTTGACGCCCGAGGCGTATGCTGAAGAGGAAGCCAAGCGTTGGCAGGAGGGGCGAACGGCGGCCGGCATGGATGCGGCGCGTGTCTCCCTTCTTTCGCAGGCGGATATTACGGTTTACACCCCGGGATCGCGCACGGGCGAGCCGCTTTCCGTGATGGATATTACACAAACGCCGCCGGAGGCGATCCTGGCGGAGGAGGAGAGCTTTACTTCGTATGTTTCCTCGACGGTGGCGGGGCTTTTGGCGCTGGTGGATGTGGATGCGGATCCGCTCACGAGCAAGGCGCACCTGCTGTTGAGCACGCTGTTTTCCGCGCGCTGGAAGGCCGGGGAAGCGATGGATTTGCCGTCGCTGATTTCCGCCATCCAGCAGCCGGGGCTGGATAAAATTGGTGTGATGCCGCTGGAAGCGTTCTATCCGGAAAAGGAGCGCCTGGCCTTAGCCATGCGCTTTAACCAGCTCTTTGCGTCGCCTCAATTCGCTGCCTGGCTGGAAGGCGCGGCGCCGGATCCGCAGCGGTTGCTCTATACCCCGGAAGGAAAGCCGCGTGTGGCGATTATTTCGCTCGCGCACCTGAATGACCGCGAACGGATGTTTGTGGTGACGCTGTTGCTCAATCAGATGGTAGGTTGGATGCGCCGTCAAAGCGGACAGACCGCCTTGCGCGCACTTCTCTATATGGATGAGGTGCAGGGCTATTTTCCGCCGGTGGCCAATCCGGCCTCGAAAGCACCCATGATGACGCTCTTAAAACAGGCGCGTGCCTTCGGCCTGGGCATCGTGCTGGCTACGCAGAATCCGGCAGATTTGGATTACAAGGGCCTTTCCAACATCGGCACCTGGTTCATCGGCCATTTACAGACCCAGCAGGATCGCGATCGTCTGTTGGATGGCATGGATGCGGATGGGACGCTCGCGCAAAATCGCAGCGAACTGAGCGCTTTGCTCTCTCGCCTGCCCAAGCGCACCTTCTACGTGCATAATATTCACGCCCGCGCGGATGCGCTGTTTTCCACGCGCTGGACGATGTCCTACCTTGCCGGGCCTGTGACGGGCACCCAGTTGAAGGCGTTAACCAAGAAGACGAACGAGGCGGATGGCACCACGAAGGCTGCAGAAGTTGCTCCCGCTGCGTCGGCTTCCGGTATGGCACAGGCTCCAGGCATGTCACCGGCGTCGGCGTCGGTGCCTTCGACTTCTGCGAATCCGGCTTCCGCCATCCCGGAAGCGGCGAACGGAAGTGCCACATCCGGAGCGGCTGCTTCGCAGACGGCAGCATCGCCGACAGCCGCTTCGTCCACGGCCACCGTGCCGCCGCTGCTTCCCAAGGGGGTTGCGGCCTATTACCATCCGGCCGCGGGAGCGGCGTCGTATACGGCGTACCTTTGCGGCAGCGCAAAAATCTTTTACGAAGACGAAAAAGCAGGCATCGCCTCCGAAAAGGCTTGCTACTATTTGACAGCGATTCCTGCGCCGCCGGCAGGAGCGGACTGGGAGAATGCACAGAGAGAGGATCCCGCGTCGTTCGCCTTACAGGCGGAGATTCCGCAGGGAGCCGCTTTCCAGGCTCTCTCCTTTGATGCGCTGGCCGGGGACGTGATGAAAAATGCGAAAACGTCGCTGAAAAATTTCGTGTATGCCAAGGAGCGCCTGCAGGTTCCGTATCATCGTGCGACCGGCGTTTATGGACGTCCGGGCGAAGAAGAGGCGTTTGCGATTCGTGTGGATGGGGCGCTGCGAGAGGCGCGCGATCAGGAAATGCAAAAGATTAAGGATACGTATCAAAAGAAGCTGAATACCATGCAGGAGCGCATTCGTAAGGCGGAGCTGGCGGTACAGCGCGAAGAAACGCAGGCGGAAGCGGCCAAGCAGAGTACGATGGTCAGTGTGGGTTCGGCGCTTCTGGGCGGCCTCTTCGGACGCAAGAAAATCAGTTCGTCGCTGGTGACGCGTGTGGGAAGTTCGGCGCGCTCGCTGAGTCGTCAACGGGCACAAGAGGACGATATCCGCCGTGCCGAAGCGAACGTGGAGGCGTACAAAGAAGAATTGCAGCGTCTGGAAGAGGCGCTTGCCGCGGAGCTGGAGCAGGTGAGTGCGCGGTTCTCGACGTCGCGCGATGCGGTCGAAGAGGTGGAAATCAAGCCGAAAAAGACGAATATTCAAGTGCAAGATCTCTTCCTGGTGTGGATGCCGGATGGGCAATAACGGGAAGGTAACCGTAGAAAAGAGGAAAAAATGAAATTTTCCCAACGCAGTGAAACGCTGAAAGCTTCCCCCATTCGCAAGTTTTCGGAGGCGGTGGCTCGTGTGGAGGCTTCGGGTGTCGAGGTCATCCCGATGAATATCGGGCAGCCGGACATTCCGACACCGCCGGATTTTCTGGAGGCTGTGCGTCACTATGATGTGGATGTGCTGGCGTATCAGAATTCGCGGGGAATGAAGCGGACGCTCGAAACCATGCAGCTCTATCTGCATAATTATGGTCTGGAATTTGCTCTGGATGAAATCTGCATTACCAACGGGGCGAGTGAAGGGCTGAATTTTGCGCTGGCGCTTACCTGTGATGCGGGCGATGCGGTTCTCACGATGGAGCCGTTTTATACCAATTACAACAGCATTGCCGACGTGCAGGACGTGGGCATTGTGGCGGCGACGACCTATGCCAAGGACGGCTTCCGCGTGCCCTCGCTTGCCGACTGGGATCGCGTGATTGCGGAGTCGGGCAAGGCGGATCGCTTGAAGGCGTTCCTTCTTTCCTCTCCGGCCAATCCCACCGGCCGCGTGTACACCGAAGAGGAGATGCAAATTCTGGTCGATCTCGTGCGAAAATATGATCTTTGGCTGATTGCGGATGAAGTCTACCGCGAGTTTAATTACACGTCCCGTCCGTTCCATTCCTTTGCGGAATACGAGGAAATCAAGGATCGCGTCATCTTGGTAGACAGTATTTCCAAGAAATATTCCGCCTGCGGTGCGCGCATCGGTTCACTGGCCTCCAAAAACCGTGAATTCAACGAGAAAGCGGTTCGCCTTTGTCAGACACGCCTTTGTGTCTCCACGTTGGACCAGATCGGCGCCGGTGCCATGGACATCGTGGATGACGCCTACGTGGAGCACAATCGCCGTACCTATCGGCATCGTCGGGATGCCCTGCAAAAGCGTCTGGAACAGATGGAAGGCATTATCGCTCCCGTTCCGGAAGGCGCCTTTTATCTCATCATCAAGTTACCGGTCGAAAACGCGGAGGACTTTGTGCGCTGGACGCTGGAAAATGTCCGTGTCAACGGCAAGACCGTTTTGATGACGCCTGCCGAGTCCTTTTATGCCACGCCGGGCCTCGGCATTGACGAAGTGCGCCTTTCCTATTGCGTAAAAACCGAGCGCCTTCTCGAGGCCATGGACATTCTCGAAATTGCCTTAAAGGAGTATCCGGGAAAGCGGAAGTAAGGCAAGCCGCCCCGGCATCCTTCCTTGCGCCGCCGGCCAAACCACCCCGGCACCCTTCCTTGCACCGCCGGCTTCTCCTCGGCGGGGTTGATAGGGAGTCTACCTTTCCGGCTCGTCGAAGATGCGGCGCGCGGAAGGGTGCCGGGGTGGGGTGTGATGTGACGGTTGCAAGGGCTGCAGAGTGCGAAAGGATGTCAGGGCAGGGCGTGATGTGCCGGCTGCTAGGGCTGCGGAGTGCGAAATCCTTTCGTGGCATTGAAAAAAAGCGGAAGGAAGCGACGAGTCGTCGCTTCCTTTTTGATTGGCGGCCGGCTAGGGGCTGGGAAAACCAAGGACTCCTTCCGGCGCCTGCGTCCCTGGCTGGAGGCGGAGCACCCAAGTATCCTGCTTGCATTTGTCTCATATATTATATAATATTTGGGACAAAGGAGGCGGGCGATGACAAGAAAAGAACAAATTGAAAAGCGCATTCAGAACATGGAATCCGGGACAGCGTTTATTGCCAGTGACTTCTTTGATCTGAGCGACTATGAAAATGTCAGAAAGATTTTGAATCGACTGACGGATGCTAAAAAAATTCGCAGGCTCCTTCCGGGGGTTTATGATGCACCTCGTTACAGTGTTTTGCTTGAAGAATGGGAGGCACCAAATCTTCATGAGGTGGCTTTAGCACTGGCACGAAAATACAACTGGTCAATTGCTCCAACCGGTAATACTGCTCTTAATCTGCTGGGCCTATCGACGCAAGTGCCTGGGAAATGGACATATATCTCAGATGGGCGTTACGTCACGTACAACGTGAAAGGGACGCTGTTGGAGTTTAAGCATCGTGCGAATGGAGAAATCACCGGTTTCAGCATGAAGGCGGCGATGGTCATTCAAGCCATTCAGGCGATTGGAAAAGATCAGATCACAGAGGAACAGCTTTGCGTGTTGCGTGATCTTTTATCCGAAGTTGAGCGCCATGAACTGATGGTGAAGGGAAAAGCGACCAAGAGTTGGGTGTATCAAATCATTCGTAAAATCGGAGAGGCAGCCTGATGGATATAAGAAAAATCGGTCAAGAGGATTTGCGCATTCTCATTCGTAACACAGCCCAGAAGATGGGCATTCATGAAAGCGTCGTGGAGAAAGATTTCTGGGTCTGCTTCGTTCTGAACGATCTCTTTCATGAGAGCCCATGGCAGAAGGCGCTAACCTTCAAAGGTGGGACGAGCTTATCCAAGTGCTTTTCTATTATTGAGCGCTTTTCAGAAGACGTCGATCTGATTTTGGACTGGCGTACTTTAGGCTATGGCTTGAACGAGCCTTGGGAAGAACGATCGAATACGAAGCAGGACAAATTCAACCATGAAATCAATACGAAGACGGAGACATTTTTGGCTGATATTTTTGCGCCTCAATTTTTGGAAGCTTTAAAAGACAAGGCGGGCGAAGGTCTCACCGTCCGCATTGACCAAGCGGATCCACAGACCGTCTTGTTTGAATACCCTAAACTTTTCTCTTCCAGTTATCTGAGTGAAGTGGTGCGCCTTGAGATTGGAGCTTTGGCCGCTTGGACACCATCGGAGGAAGTTTCCATTCAGCCCTATGTGGCGGATGCCTATCCGGAGGTTCTTCCAGAGGCAGCCTTTACTGTGCAGACGGTTTCTCCAGAGCGTACCTTCTGGGAGAAAGCCACCATTCTGCATCAGGAAGCCCATCGGCCTGAAGATCTGGCCATGCCAGCACGATATGCACGGCATTACTATGATCTGTACCGGATCAGTTTGTCGAAATACAAGGACAAAGCCATTGCGAACCCTGACCTGCTCCAAAAAGTTGCTGCGTTCAAAAGAAAGTTCTATCCACGCAAGTGGGCCAGATATGAGGAAGCAACCGTTGAGAAAATCCGTCTTGTGCCAGATGCGTATCGTTATCCAGCGCTGAAAAAGGATTATGAAGCCATGCAGGAGATGTTCTTCCATGAAGTTCCGAAGTTTGCAGACCTGATAGAAGCACTTCGCCAATTAGAAGAAGAGATTCATCAGTCCCAGAAATAATATGATATTTGAGATAAATAACGGAACAGGTGGCAATCGCATGGATAGATCGTTGACGAAAAGCCGGCCGATTCTGCCGAAAGAGAACATGCGATGCGGCTTCATAAGGAAGCCGCCTTCGGCGGCGTTTTTAAACTGCCTGCCGCAGGCAGGCGCATTATCTTGTAGAGTGGATTGCTGAAAAAAGCAAAACCACTCTACGCCCGTTCGCAACCCTGTAGAGTGGATTGCTGAAAAAGGCGAAACCACTCTACACCCGCTCTACGCCCACTCGTCATTTTGTAGAGTGGATTGGCAAAAAAAGAGAAAACACTCTACAGACGCTCGCGATCTTGTAGAGTGGAATCGTCAAAAACACAAAACCACTCTACACTTGCCTGCACGACGGTAGAGCGGTTTTGCCTTAATTGTAAATAAACACGATTTTTATGACCCGCGAAAAAATGGAGCGCCGCCGAAACCATTATTGGCGGCGCGTCTTCATAAGGAAGCCGCCTTCGGCGGCGTTTTAAACCGCCGGCCGAAGGCCGGCACCTTTCGGCGCCGCAACAGCACAAAAGCGGCGCCTTTTCCATCAGTTACAGCGCCTTTTATACGGCCGAAGGCCGGTCAAAACCATCGCCCGCCCTCCCCGCCAAGCCGTCCCGTTCGCGAGCCGCCTCTTCGACGAGCCGGAAGTAAAATTTTCCACAGAAGCGGTGCCGAGGAGAAGCGAGCGGCGAGCGGACGGGGCGGCTTGGATTGGGCGAAGCGAGCGGCGAGCGGACGAAGCGGCTTGTTCTGGGCATCTTAATGATTTTTTAAGAAATCCGGGCAAAATGCTCCTTCCGACACGATAGAATAAGGTAGAGCAAAAGGAGGGGACGATGAGCGAACAACGACTTCACATTCTCGTCTGCGACGATGATTTCGAAATTGTGCAGGCGATTCAGATTTATTTGGAGCGTGCCGGCTATACGGTGCACCATGCCTACAACGGGAAACAGGCGCTGGACGTGCTGGAGAAAGAGCCCATTCATCTGGTTTTGCTGGATATCATGATGCCGCTGATGGACGGGATGGAAGCCTTGACGCGCATTCGGGAAACGCGGTCGCTGCCGGTTATTCTGGTGTCGGCAAAAGGCGAAAGCAACGATAAGATTGACGGTTTGCTGGGCGGGGCAGACGACTACATCACGAAACCGTTTAATGCCAAGGAGCTGGTGGCGCGTGTTAAGAGCCAGCTGCGCCGTTATGTGCAATATCGTTCCTACGATCCCCGGGAAGATTTGGAAGGTGTCGTGCTTCGGCAAGGGACGCTGATTCTCAACCGTCGCAAGCAAAGCGTGGAGGTGGACGGCATGCCGCGATCGCTTACGCCGCTGGAATTTTCGATTCTTTGGCTGCTGATGGAACATCCGGGACGGCTGTATTCCAGCGAGGAAATATATGAAGCCGTATGGCAGGAGGATTCCGTGGGGTCGGTTGCGACGGTGGCAGTTCACATCCGCCATATTCGGGAAAAGATTGAAATTAATCCCCGGGAACCCCGGTATTTGAAAGTGATCTGGGGAAGAGGCTATCGCATAGAACCGCAGGGGGATCCGCAGCAGGCGGCGCAAAGCGCTGCGCAGCCCGATTCCGCAGAGGATTCGAAAGCAAAGAAACCTTGCGATACAGAAGCGAAGCAATAGCAGAAAGGAGGGCAACATGAAGGATCGTATTCAAAACGTAATGCAGCGAATGAAAGAAGTTCTGGCCGACTTACGTGCGAAAGAAACACCGACACATGAGAAACCGATGCAAGAAACACAGGATGCGCGCACAGAGACGGGATTTGACACATCGTTTGAAAAAACGGGGGAAACGTTGAAACAGGATGAACAAAAAACGCCTTCGGATGAGTTGCCGACGTTTCGGCGGCGCCGGGTTTGGCCGTACTTGGTGCTGAATGTGCTGGCTGCGGTCGTGCTCGGCCTTTCTCTGTATGCGCTGGCCTTGTTGCAGGATGGCAACCTGATTCATTGGTCAAGCGATGGAAGCACGACAGGAGGTTTTTCCCTTGCCGTCTTTGACGAAGCAAAAAGCGCCGTGGATCGAACACTGACATCCCAGAGCTGGTCCGAATTTGACAGTTTAGCGGGCGACACCCCCATTCCGCATACATTCGGATCCTGGTCATCCATACAACAAATCGATTACATGGCGGCGATTTCCGCGAAGCCCACCGCACAGGAAAAATTGAAAGCGGCGCAGACCTATTTGCAAGAATCGAAAAACGAAGAGACCGGATTCGCAATGGCTTCCGGGATCTTTTATACCAAAGCGGATCTACAGCATTGGATGCAAGTCGGTTTAAAGAAAGAAGCCACCGAGGTGGAGTTGCGCTTCGGGCATCACACCGATTTTCGGCCGAAGAAGAATAAAACGGACGATCCCTATGGGGAAGAGAGAATGAGCGGGAATGAGGAACGGTCCTATTCGGATGACGGATGGACGCCCGATATCATCCAGCAGGCGATTGAGGTGGCGAAACCGTTGTCGGCAGACTCGCTGTTGGCGGCGTCACAAGGCAATCTCGAAACGTATCGAGAATCCCTAACACAGTTGCAAAATACGCTTGACTTTTTGAAAACGAAAATGCGCCTTCCCGATATGGAAAAGCCGAGCAACGTGGAATATACGATATCCATCTTGAACGGCGCTAAAAAATTCACCAATGCGAATCGGGTGAAGGACAAAACGCCCGCGTGGAGTGCACCCATCACGGTGGAAGGTGGCTACTGCACGATCGGGACAGGGCTTTGGAAAGAGAAACTGTCGAACGGTGCTCCACCGATTCCGATGTTGCTCGCACAGGCCCATCTCTTCAATGCGCCGGGCATGAAAGTGACGTTTCGCATCGACACGACCTTGCAGGAGGCGGACGGGATACAGCTCTATATGGAGACGTTCCCGACCGCGCAAAAGGTGTCAAAAATCGCTGTGGTGGCGGCGGTCGTCTCCGGAATTCTCTGGCTTGCCACACTTTGTGTGACACTGGTCCGCACGACCAACGTCCATTTGCCGATGGTGCGCAAAATCGAGGGTGCCATTCCGATTGAAGTGTTGCTGGTGGCCTGTATCGCTTTTCTATGGATCACGGTGGGAGTGGCCATTGAAGTTCTTTACACCGTGGAAGGACAAGCGATGGCGCTGTTGCGCGATCCCTGGCACAATCCCTTCTGGATTGTCCTCATTCCGGGCTTGATCGTGTTTGATCTGGTCGGTTGGACGCTTCTATCCATGTTGTTCCGCAAAGCCCGTCAGGGACGCTTTTTCCGCGGCAGCATTCTTGGTGGCGTCGGTCGCGCGGTTCACAGAGTGTATCGCTCGTATCAGGATGGCTCCGCCGCGAAGCATCGCATCCTGGTGAAAGTGCTGTTGTTTTACCTCCTCTTGGGATTGCTGCTCGTGCTTGTGGCGGTGTTCTATTCGGATTTCTTCTGGATGCTGCTTTTGCTTACGGGATTTACGCTGCCCATAGCCTTTGCCTTGCAGCAGGATCGCAACGATGCTCGCATTCTGCAATCGATGCAGCACATTGCCGACGGTGACTGGCATGAGCGCCTAGACGAAGAGTCGTTTCACGGCGCTCATCGCGCGATGGCGAACCAAATCAACCGTTTTGATCAGAGCCTGCAGAATGCGGTGGAAAAAAGCTTGAAAAATGAGCGGATGCAGACGGAGCTCATCACGAACGTGTCGCATGATCTGCGAACACCGCTGACCTCCATCATTAATTATGTAGATCTTTTGCGCAGCCCGGATGCGACGGACGACGAGCGCACGCAATATCTGGACGTGCTGGCAAAGAAGGCCCAGCGCCTCAAGACGCTGATGAACGATCTTATCGACGTGTCGAAGGCGACGAGCGGCGCGGTTCAGCTGAATATGGAAATCATCGACTATGCCGAAGTGATCCGGCAGAGTCTTGCCGAAGCAGATTCCGGCTGGAAAAAGAATGCACTCACGCCGGTTGTGGACCTGCCGGAAGATCCGCTGTTTATTGAGGCGGACGGGCACAAGCTCTCGCGTGTGCTGGAAAATCTCTTCAGCAATGCCCAGAAATACAGCCAGGACGGCACGCGCGTCTACATTCAGTTGGAAGCGCAGGACCATCACGCGCTCTTTACGATCAAGAACACCTCGCGCTATGCCCTCAACATGTCCCCGGAAGAACTCTTGGAGCGTTTTAATCGTTCGGATAAGTCCCGCACCACCGAAGGCAGCGGCCTTGGCCTTTCCATCGCCGAGCAGCTGACCAAGCGCATGAACGGCCACCTTGCCCTCGACATTGATGGCGATCTCTTTAAGGCCTCGGTGGAGTTTCCACTGCACTAAATAAAGCCGCCCCGGCATCCTTCCTTGCGCCGCCGGCTTCTCCTCGGTGGGGTTGATAGGGAGGCTACCTTTCCGGCTCGTCGAAGATGCGGCGCGCGTAAGGATGCCGGGGCGGGGGTGATGTGCCGGTTGCAAGGCTGCGGAGTGCGAAATCCTCCTAGAGCATTAAAAAAAGAGAAGCGGAAGGAAGCGACGAGTCGTCGCTTCCTTTTTGATTGGGAACCGGCCAAGGGCGCATTATCTTGTAGAGTGAAATTATCAAAAAGGAGAATCCACTCTACGTCCGTTTGTGATCCTGTAGAGTTGAATAGCCAAAAATGCAAAACCACTCTACATTCATACGTGACCCTGTAGAGTGAATTGCTGAAAAAGGCGAAACCACTCTACACCCGCTCTACGCTCATTCGTCATTCTGTAGAGTGGATTGGCAAAAAAGGCAAAACCACTCTACATCCCCTCGCGATCTTGTAGAGTGGAATCGTCAAAAAGGCGAATTCACTCTACACTCGCTCGCGATCTTGTAGAGTGCAATCGTCAAAAACACAAAACCACTCTACACTTGCCTGCACGACGGTAGCGTGGTTTTGCTATAATTGCAGATCAACACGATTTCTATGACCCGCAAAGAAAAAAGGAGCGCCGCCGAAACCATTATTGGCGGCGCGGCTTCATAAGGAAGCCGCCTTCGGCGGCGTTTTAAATCGCCGGCCACAGGCCGGCACCTTCCGATAAAGAGAAAACATGGTATCATAAGAAAAAATAACTTTCGGCAGAAAAACGAAGGAAACAGCGATGGTGCAAGGAGAGGGCAGATGCCCTGTTTGGAGGCTTTTGCAAGACGGCCTTTCCGAAGCGGTTCACTTTTACAAGCAGCTTGCCGAAAGACGAGATAAGGGGATAGAAATGATTGATGTCTGTTTATTGGGCACGGGTGGCATGATGCCTTTGCCGGGGCGCCATCTGACGGCGCTTCTGCTACGTCATCAGGGGCACTCCGTGTTGATCGATTGCGGAGAGGGCACGCAGGTGGCCATCCGCAAATATGGCTGGTCCATGCACTCCATCGATGCCATTTTGTTTACGCACGTTCACGGCGATCATGTTGCCGGCATCAGCGGGCTGCTGTCTTCGATGAATACCGAAGGGCGCCGTGAGCCGGTGCATATTTATGGCCCGGATGCTGTGGAAGAAGTGGTGGCAAGCCTTTGCGTGGTGGTGGGCGTAAATTTTGAGGTGCATTTTCATCGCGTCGGCAAGATGCCCTTTTCCGTCGGCGCGCTGCAGGTGACGCCGTTTCCGGTGAAGCACAATATCACGTGCTACGGCTACCGCGTGGATCTGCCCCGACGTCCGAAATTTTTGCCGGAGAAGGCCAAAGCCTTGCAGATTCCCATTACGGAATGGCGGAAATTGCAGGCAGGCGAAAGTGTCATGGTCGGTCTTCGCCGTGTTCGCCCGGAAGAGGTGAGCGGCCCGAAACGCCGCGGATTATCCATTGTCTATTCTACGGATACGCGTCCGTGCGCAACCTTGGAGCGGGCAGCGAAGGACTGTGATCTCCTGATTACGGAGGGTATTTACGGCGATCGGGAAAAGACGAAAAGCGCGGAGGAAAAATGCCATATGACTGCTTGGGAAGCCGCGGATCTCGCCGCGCGTGCCGGCGCAAAGGAAACGTGGCTCACGCATTACAGCCCGTCGTTTCGCAATCCGGCGCAATATGCAGATGAGATGGCCAGAAAGAATTCATCCGTGCGCTTCGCATCCGATGGCTGGAAGCGTGTGCTGGATTTCGAGGAAGACTGAGTTTTCGGTACATGTTGAAGCGGTAGCAATACTCCCCGAAACATCCAAGAGACGATCGTCCCTGCGGCAGCAATACTCCACGACACATCCACGTGACAAACGTTCCTGTAGTTGAGACACCGAGAGAAAACGTCCATGCTATGCTCCTTCTATGGAGGACAAAGCATGAACGTTTTTTTCATTTCCATGGGATGGCTGTTGCCGGCCCTCATCGCTATTGGTGTATGGGATGAGCGGTATCGGCGCATACCCAACCGTGCTTTAGCGGTGTTATGTCTGCTCTATATCGCGGCTTGGCCCGTTCTGTCGCATACGCTGGACAACATTTCTCCGGACGCCTTCCTGCCGCTCTTTTTCAAGCGCCTGGCGGAAGCGGTCGGGGCACTTCTTGTTTCCGGACTTTTTTCTCTGTGGAAACCGAAAAGTCTGGGGATGGGGGACTGCAAATTGATGGCGGTCGTGGTTCTCTATCTCGGTTTCATGGAAGGCGCCACGTTGCTTTGGCTCGCGTTATTTTTCACCGGATTGCGTGGCCTTATTCAGCGCATGGGACAAAAAGAGAAAAAGATTCGTACATTGGCCTTTGCGCCGCAGGTTGCCGCAGCCGGGATTCTGTACTGCTTACTCCATCTGGCATGGAAGATACCATAGAAATGGAATTTAACCGTGTGCGATTCGACGCGCTTAGAAAAGAAGCGGGGCTAAACAGATTTATAATGACGCCGAGCAAATGGATGGAATCAACAGAAGCGACTGGAATCGATGGCGCTTTTTTGACGGATGTTAACCACCTAAGGGCCGCTTACAACAAGTTTTTACAAGAGATTGTAAGGCTTAAGCACATAAACGTTTCTTTCGCGGAAAGTGGTGGTGGTTTAGCGAAAACGCCTTTCCACCACCATCGTTTATCCCCTCGGCGATGGTGGGGATTTAGCGAAAACGCCTTTCCACCACCATCGTTTATCCCCTCGGCGATGGTGGGGATTTAGCGAAAACGCGTTTCCACCACCATCGTTTATCCCCTCGGTGATGGTGGGGATTTAGCGAAAATGCTTTTCCACCACCATCGCTTATGCCCTCGATGATGGTGGCAGTAAGTCGAAAACGGGCTTTCCCCACCATCGTTCATGCTCTCGCTAATGGTGGTGGTTTGGCGAAAACGGGCTTTCCCCACCATGGCCGCATAGGGGGCCAACTTGCCGTGTCGCTTTCCTTTCACAGACTTCTCTCTATGTTTTTTTCTTTTAGGTCTCACATCAATTGTATCTCTACACACATCAATTGTATCGTTACAGAACATAGTCACCGCGCTATGATTTTCGTTGCGTGTGAACAAAAAACATGACACAATAGTTGCGTATGTAAATCGCAATTTTGAGGAGGCATTATGATCGAACTGCAAGGCATTACGAAAAAATTCGGCGACAAGGTCGCCGTGGACCATCTTTCTTTGACGTTGGAACCGGGAACCATCACCGGTTTTATCGGCCCGAACGGCGCCGGCAAAACCACTACCATCCGAATGCTTTGCGGCATTCTTCGCCCGGATGAAGGGAAAATTACCATTAACGGCATTGACCTGCGACGCGATCCCATCAAGGCGAAAGAACAGTTTGCCTATGTTTCCGATGATCCCGACCTGTTTACGGCACTAAAGGGGACGGAATACATTAATTTTATCTGCGACATCTATCGCGTACCGAAAGAAGAACGCGAAGCACGCCTTCTGGAGCTGTTGGATACGTTTGAAATGCGTGAGGCGGTCGGGGATCGCATTTCCTCGTATTCCCATGGTATGCAACAGAAAATTCATATCATTGCCGCTCTAATGCATGAGCCGAATATTTGGATTATGGATGAGCCCATGACGGGTCTGGATCCGCAGGCTTCGTTCCTGCTCAAAAAACGCATGAAGGAGCACGCAGCGAAGGGCAACATTGTGTTGTTTTCGACGCACGTCCTCGAAGTGGCGGAAAAGCTTTGTGACCGCATTGCCATCATCAATAAAGGGCAGATGAAATACACCGGAACGCTGGAAGCCTTGCAACAACAGTATCCGAACCTGACGCTGGAGCAGATCTTCCTGCGCGTGACGGAATCGCGCGTCTTGGCGGAAGAGGAAAAAGATGCGCAAGACGGTGGGAATCATGTGCCCGGGCAAGACGCACAGGACGAACAGGAAGAGGAAGGACAGGAAGTATGAGCCGTTTTTGGAGTCTTGTGAAAGTCAACGCCATCCTGTCGCTTAACCGCAGCGGACAGACGCTAAACCGCAGCAAAAAAGCGAAAAGCAACGGCATGCTCGTCACGATCGCGCTTTTCCTTTTTGCCGGTGGCATGTTCTTTCTTTCCGGCCTGACGATGGCGCACAATTTTGCTTCGCTGGGGTTGATGCAACAGTATTTTGCCTACGCTTGCATGATGGGCTTGGCCATGACGACGACGGTCGTATTTACCTTCGCTGCGGCGACGCTGTTCTACTCGTCGGATGCGCAGGTGTATTTGGCTATGCCGCTGTCTCCACGGGAAATTTTGGGCGCAAAACTGGTCAGCCTTCTTCTGCAATCCTATCTGATGCAGCTGCTTATTTTTCTGCCGACCGCTCTTGCCGGCATAGTTTCGGCGTTTTCGCTGCAGAGTTTGTTGGCGTGGATCGTGCTCTTTTTCCTATTGCCGGTTGTCCCGGTTTGTCTTGTGACCGTCGTGATGCTGGTGTTGTTGCAGGTGGCACCGTTTCTGCGCAATGAAAGACGGCTTACGTTCTTTACCGGCCTGATTACCATTATCGGTGCGATCGGGGTGTCCTTTTCCATGCAGTTTTCCTCGAGAATGGCCTATGCGCAGGACGTCTCGATATCCACGCCGCAGTGGCTGGGCGTTCTCTTCCCGGTTTTCCGCTATGGGCAGGAAATGGCCTTCGGTACATCGGCAGCAGCGGCCGGCGCGTACGGCATGATGTTTTTAACGAGCGCCATTTGGATCGTCGTGACCTTTTTGTTGGCGTCCAAACTGTATTTTCCGATCCTCCTTTCCTTGGGCGGCGGGGAGCATGGGAAAGCGCTCACGAGCGAGGCGCTTCGTTCGTCCACCGGAAAGCAGCGCGGCATTCTGCTGAGTCTGGCTTCGCGGGAAATGAAGAGCATTGTGCGCGTACCGGCTTTCGTGCTGAACGCCGTCATGATGCCCTATGTTATGATTGCCGTCTCTGTCGGCGGGGCCGTGGTCGCCCTCGTCCGCGGAGGGGATGCCGCAGACTTTGGCATGCTTCGTGAATTCTTTCTCAGCATCACGGATACGCCGTCGACGGCGCTCGGCATCGGCACGCTGGCGGGATTGGCCATTGCGCTCATCGGCTCCATGGGAGGGCTGACCTCCACAACCATTTCGCGCGATGCACGGCATCTGGATTTTCTGAAATCCGTTCCGGTGCCGGCGTTTTCGGTCTTCATGGGCAAGTTTTTAGGAAGCGCCATCTTCGGCTTTGTGCCGATGGTGCTATTATGGATCCTCTGTTTTGTACTGCTTCCCTTTGTCCCGCTGGTGCATCTCACTCTGGTGGTCGTATCCCTTTTCACGTGTTATGGGATGCTTATGTGGGATTTAAGTATCGACATTTATTCGCCGAAACTCGATTGGATGGATGAACTCGGCGTGATTAAGCAGAATAAAAATGTGTTTATTTCGCAGATGAAAACCTTCGCGATGATGATACTGGTGGTTCCGCTGGTGGTCACCGGGCATTTGCAAGCAGCGGGAGCCCTTTTTGCCGGACTCTATGCGCTTTCGGGCTTGGTTTTGACAATTCTGCTGAAAAACAATGCGGACAAATGGCTCCTGCGCATCGGCGAGGGAAAATAGAACAGGGTAAAAAGAGCAAGTCCCGCAAGGGAGCGAGACATAACGAATCGAAGAAGTCGATTTTGCAAAGTCATGGCCATGCAAGCACAAGGAGGAAGAAATGCTTTCGGTAATCATTCCTGCATATAACGAACAAGCCGGTCTGGCGGTCACGTTTAAGACGCTGGAACAGGTGCTTTCTCCCCTGGACATGCCCTTTGAGCTGGTGTTTGTGGACGACGGTTCCCGAGATAAAACGTGGGAGATTATCCAACAACTCCGCCCGGTAAATAATGAAAACCGCGTGCAAGGGATTCACTTTAGTCGCAATTTCGGAAAAGAGGCGGCAATTTTTGCCGGTCTCGAGGCGGCCAATGGCGATTGCGTCGTGGTCATAGATGCCGATTTGCAGCATCCGCCGGAAAAAATTCTGGACATGGTGGCATTGTGGAAACAGGGCTACGAAGTGGTGGAGGGCATTAAAGAAGATCGCGGGGACGAGACCCGCGCACATCGCGGCTTTTCCAAGCTGTTTTATCGCCTAATCAGCCGTTTTTCGGGCCTGAACATGGCGGACAGCTCCGACTTTAAGCTGCTGGATCGCAAGGTGGTTGACGCCTTAAACCGCATGCCGGAGCGCAACACCTTCTTTCGCGCGATGTCCTTCTGGGCCGGCTATTCGCGCGCGACCGTGCGCTATCGCGTGCAGGATCGCCAATATGGCAAATCCAAATGGTCCACGTTTTCGCTTGTTCGCTACGCCATGCGAAACATCGCGTCTTTCTCCGTTCTTCCCATGCAGCTCGTTACCTTCATGGGCGCTGTTTTCTTTGTCGTTGCCGGCATCCTCTCGATTATCGCGCTCGTACAGAAGCTCTCCGGCCGCGCCCTGGGCGGCTTCACCACCGTCATCATTCTTCTGATGTTTACCGGCAGCATCATCATGTTCAGCCTCGGCATTATCGGCTTTTACATTGCCCAGATTGCGGAAGAGGTTAAGCGGCGTCCGCGTTATTTGGTGTCGGAGGAGTATCGTTCGGAAGAGTAAGGCTCCTTGGCATTCTTTGGAGGGGCCGGAAAGCGCTGATGCAACGGCTGTTATTACAAAAAAGGAAGCGACGGGTATCCGTCGCTTCCTTTTGAATTACATAGAGTATTTTTCTTCACCCCTATTTCAGCACCGACTTTTCCCAACACTCCGGCTTTTCATAGCCCATCAGCTCCACGACGGTCGCGGCAACATTGGCGAGGCCGGCGCGATTGGACAGCGATTCATCGAGAACGACATCCTTATCGGGGCTGACCGCGATGAAGGGAACGGGGTTGAGGGAATGCGAGGTTTTGGGCTCCACCGTGCCGGCTTTGGTTTTTTGGAGCATGTCATCGGAGTTGCCGTGATCGGCGGTGATGAGGACGGTGTAGCCGTGGGCAAGCGCGACGGGCACGACGCGGGAAAGGGCGAGATCGACGCTTTCAATGGCGATTTCGACCGAACGGAAGACGCCGGTATGGCCGACCATGTCGCCGTTGGCGTAATTGACACGCAAGAAACCGTATTGCTCGCTTTGAATGGCTTGTAGGAGTTGATCCGTCACTTCGGCGGATTTCATCCAGGGGCGCTGGTCGAAGGGAACATTATCGGAAGGCACTTCCACCCAGGTTTCCAGCGTTTCGGAAACTTTTTCGGAATTGTTGCCGTTCCAGAAATAGGTGACGTGACCGAATTTCTGGGTTTCCGCACAGGCGAATTCGTTGATGCCTTTGGAAACGAGAAATTCCGTCAGGGTATTCGTGATTTTTGGGGGATTCACAAGATAATGATGCGGAATGTGCAAATCGCCGTCGTATTCCAGCATGCCGGCATAGTAGACCTCCGGCCGCACCCCGCGATCAAAGGCGGTGAAGTCCTCGTCTTCAAAAGCCATCGAAATCTCTATGGCACGATCGCCGCGGAAATTGTAGAAGATTACACTGTCGCCATCCTGCATGGCTCCGACGGGTTGTCCGTTTTCACCAATCACAAAGGCGGGAAGATTCTGATCCACCTCGCCGGTTTCTTCACGCAGCGTGCAGTAGGCGTCAAGGGCGGAAGGGAACAGTCGGCCGTCCGCGGTTTTTCCGTGCACCTGGGCATCCCAGCCGCGCGCAACCATGGACCAATCCGCTTTGTAGCGATCCATGGTCGTTGTCATGCGACCGCCGCCGCTGGCAATGGCGCCATGGAACGTATCGTCATTGAGCGTAGCCAGGAAATTTTCCAGTTGGGTGAGATAGGTTTCGCCGGACGTCGGCGGCACATCACGGCCGTCCAACAGGGCATGAACAAAGACACGCCGGATGCCGGCAGCCTTTGCGGCGGTAATCATCGCCATCAGGTGATCGATATGAGAATGCACGTTGCCATCCGAAAGCAGACCGATGAAATGCAGCGCGCCGTCATGCGAAAGCGCATAGCCAAGCGTCTCTTTCCACGTGTCGGAAGCAAACAGCGAACCGTCGGCAATGGACTGGTTTACGAGTTTGGCGCCCTGTGCGTAAATCTGGCCGCAGCCGAGGGCGTTGTGTCCGACCTCGGAATTGCCCATGTCGTCATCGGTGGGAAGCCCGACCGCTACGCCATGCGCACGGAGCATGATCCAGGGATACTCTTCGCGAAGCCGATCCAAGGTCGGCGTGTATGCGGCTTTTACCGCATCGCCTTCTTCTTTATCAATAGGGCTGATGCCCACACCGTCCATGACGATGAGCACCACTTTTTTCTTGGGTGATTCCATACGTTGTGGATTCCTTTCTGTCTGTATCGCCGCGCCGCAGCGCCGGCGTCTATTCCCCGATATGCGAATAGTAATTCACGTTGTCGGTCTCCGCATGAGAGTCGAGATTTTCGGCCATGGCTTTGGCGAGGGCGCGGAGCTGTTCCAGATCCTCTTGTGTTGCGGCACTCTTCGCCTCCACGACGGGCTCGATGGCTTCAAACGGCTGTTTTTCCAGCCACGCCTGCATCTCCTTGACGGCCCCGCCGCTCCAGGAATAGTTGCCGACAATGCCCATGCTTTTATTTTGCATTTTATTCTCGGTCAAAATGTCGAAAAGCGTGCGCATGGGAAGGAACAGCGCGTTGTTATAGGTCGGTGCGCAGGCGATGAACCCGCGGTATTTCCAGATTTCCGTGGAGATAATCGACGGATGTGTTTTCGCCACGTCATAGAGATGAATGTTTTTCACGCCCTCTTCCGACAGGAAACGCGCCAGCATATCGGCCATGTGCTCGGTGTTGCCGTACATGGAACCGAAGGCGATGACGACGCCATTTTGGGAACGGCAGTTCGCCAGGTTGGTGTAAAGCGCCAAGATGTGTTCCGGATGCGTGCGCCAAATGGGGCCGTGCACCGGACAAATCATGTTGATCGTCAAGCCTTCCAGCTTTTTCAAGGCCTTTGCAGCCATGCGGGAATACTTGCCGACGATATTGGTGTAGTAGCGGCAGGCTTCTGCATAGACCGTCTCGATGTCACCGATTTCGTCGTCGAAAATTTTGCCGTCGAGTGCACCGAAACCGCCGAAAATATCCTGCGAGAAGAGGATGCCGTCGGTTTCTTCATAGCTGACCATGGATTCCGGCCAGTGCGTCATGGGGGTCATATGGAATGTCAGCTTGTGTTTGCCGAGGGAAAGCGAATCGCCTTCGCCGACGACCAGCGTGTTTTCTTCGTCGATGCCATAGAACTGGTTGAGCATCGCAAAGGTCTTTTTGTTGCCTACGAGCGTCACATCGGGGTAATAGCGGCGAATCAGCGGAACGGTCGAAGAATGATCCGGCTCGACGTGATGGATGACGAAGTAATCCAGCGTACGATCGCCGAGGGCGGTGCGCACTTTGGTCATGAAATCATCCGCCTGATGGGCATCCACCGAGTCAAGCAACGCGACTTTTTCATCCGTCGCCAAATAGGCATTGTACGCCACGCCCTTGGGCAGCGGCCATTGGTTTTCAAATAAAGGCTTCAGACGATCGTTCACACCGACATAGGTCAGCCAATCTGTAATGGGTGTACAATAGGTAATCATGAGTCCTCCTACATGGTTTATTCACGAGCCGCAAGGCTCGCTTGTTTTTATTTCTTCTTTATTGTAGTGCATAAGCCGAGGAAGGAAAAGAGACGAAAAAGGGGTAACAATTACACGCTATGGGCATAGCACTTTTCCCTGAAGGGGTATATGATGAGCCCATACCATAATAGAAGAAAGAAGTAACGGTACAACCGCCGGAAAGGCGGTACGGAATGCCGAACACCGATACGGATGAAAGGAAACCGTCGGGCTTTTGGAGTAGAGACGAGGAACTATGCTTTATCACGCAGGATTGGATGTCGGATCGACCACAGTGAAGGTCGTCTGTCTCGACGAAGAGGATCGAATTTGTTTTTCGGTCTATCGTCGACATAAAAGTGATGTCAAACGAACGGTGGAGCAGGTCATGCAGGAATTGCTGGACACCATCGGCAATGCGCCGATTCAGCTGGCGGTGACCGGTTCCGGGGGAATGTTTCTGGAAGACTACCTTGGCATTCCTTTTGTCCAGGAAGTCATTGCCGAAACCAAGGCGATTCGCACCCTGCTTCCCCATACGGAAGTGATTATTGAATTGGGCGGAGAAGACTCCAAGATCACCTATTTATCCGGCAGCGTCGAGCAGCGGATGAATTCCATCTGTGCCGGCGGCACGGGGGCTTTCATCGATCAGATGGCGAGCTTGCTGGATACGGATGCCTCGGGACTGAATGCGATGGCGTCCGAGTACGAAAAAATCTATCCCATCGCCTCTCGCTGCGGCGTGTTTGCCAAAACGGACGTGCAGGCGCTTCTCAATCAGGGTGCGTCCCATGAAGACATTGCGATGAGTGTGTTTCAATCCGTCGTCAACCAGACCATTTCCAACCTGGCCTGCGGTCGGCCCATTCGCGGCAACATCACCTTTTTGGGCGGCCCGCTGCACTTTTTAGATCAGCTGCGCGTGCGCTTCATTGAAACGCTCGGCAGCGAAAACAATACCTTTACCACCCCGGAAGACGGACAACTATTTGTCGCTCGTGGGGCAGCTTTCCTTGCCCAGGAAGAGGCCGACGTTCAGGATCTGCAACGGATTGTGGATCGGTTCTCGTCGGGAAAAGAGCTCGTTACCGAAGAGCGCAAGCTCATGGAACCCCTCTTTACCTCTTCGGAAGAATACGAAGCCTTCCGCAAGAACCATGAGACCAACAAAGAAGTGTACGGGACGCTTTCGGACTATCATGGACCGACGTATTTAGGCATCGACTCCGGTTCCACCACCGCCAAAATGGTGCTCATCGGGAAAGACAACCAAATTCTCTATACGCATTATTCCTCCAACCGCGGACGGCCGCTGGAGCATATCATCGAGCATCTGCAGGAGATTTATACACAGCTGAATGACGACGCCTATATCGCCAGTTCCGGCATTACCGGCTATGGTGAGGACTTCATTCAGGCGGCGCTGCAAGTGGACACCGGCGAGGTGGAAACCATTGCGCATTACACCGCGGCTCACTATTACGATCCCGATGTGGATTTCATTTTGGACATCGGCGGCCAGGATATGAAAGCCATGCACATTTCGGATGGCGTCATCGATTCGATTCAGCTGAACGAAGCGTGCTCCTCCGGCTGCGGTTCGTTTCTCTCGACCTTTGCCGCTTCGGTCGGCATGCGCGTCGAAGAGTTTCAGCAGGCGGCGCTTTTTGCCGAAAAGCCGGTGGATCTGGGCAGCCGCTGTACGGTATTCATGAATTCCAAAGTGAAACAGGCGCAAAAAGAGGGCTCCGATGTCGGCGACATTGCCGCCGGGCTTTGCTATTCCGTCATAAAGAATGCCATTCAAAAGGTTATTAAGGTGCGGGATCCGAAAACACTGGGCAAAAATCTGGTGGTGCAGGGCGGAACCTTCTATGGCGATGCGATTTTACGCGCCTTTGAAAAGATTACGGGTCGTCATGCCACACGACCGGCCATTGCCGGCTTAATGGGCGCGATGGGCATGGCACTGATTGCCAAGAGTCGTTCCATGGGAAAGAGCGGTATCAAAACCGCCGAGGAATTGGCGGATTTCACCTATACGCAGAAAATGGCACGCTGCGGGCGCTGCACCAACAACTGCGCTTTGACCATCAATGTTTTTTCCGACGGAACGCGCTATATTTCCGGTAACCGCTGCGAACGCGGAGCGGGTGTGGTGCGCAAGGAAAAGGGACTTCCGAATCTGTATCAGTACAAATACGACAGACTCTTTCACTATTACAGCAGCATCGGCGAGGAACAGGCCAAATTCCCGACCGTGGGCTTGCCGCGCGTACTGAACATGTATGAAAATCTGCCGTTCTGGCATACGTTCTTCAGTCGCCTGGGCTTTCCGGTCGTGCTTTCGGGGGAAAGCTCGCGCGCGATGTATGACAAGGGGTTGGCGTCCATTTCGTCCGAGACCGTGTGCTATCCGGCCAAACTTGTGCACGGCCACATGGAAGATCTCGTCGAAAAGGGCGTGCGCCTGATTTTTTATCCGAGTGTTTTCTATGAAACAAAGCAGTTTGAAAAAGCGGCAAACCAGATCAACTGTCCGGTGGTGATCGGCTTTCCGGAAGTGATCAAGAACAACGTTTCCTCGTTGGAGGAAAACGGCGTGACGTATCTGCATCCCTTCCTGTCCTTTGCGGACGAGCGGACGCTCACGGAACGCCTGACGCAGGTTTTTGCGCATTTTACCGTGGATGGAAAAGCCATGGAAATTCCGGCTGCAGCCATCCGCCGCGCGGTTTCCGCTGCTTGGGAAGAACAGAAAAACTATCATCGCGACATTCGCCGCGAAGGACGGGCCGCGCTCGAATGGATGAAGCAACATCATGCGAAGGGCATTGTACTCTCGGGCCGTCCGTATCATGTGGATAAAGAGGTCAACCACGGCATCCCGGAGCTGATTAACGGCATGGGACTTGCCGTTCTCAGTGAGGACAGCGTCGCCATGAATCAGCAGGATGTTTCCGAGGAATTGCGCGTGCTGGATCAATGGGTCTACCATAGCCGCCTCTATCGTGCAGCGGAATTTGTCACAGCGCATCCCGATCTGGAACTGATTCAGCTCAATTCCTTCGGCTGCGGGCTGGATGCCGTCACGTCCGACCAGGTGCAGGAAATCCTTGAAAGCAAGGGAAAAATCTATACGCTGCTGAAAATTGACGAGGTGTCCAATCTCGGCGCGGTCAAGATTCGTATTCGGTCCCTCTTGCAGGCGCTTTCCGGCAGCGAGCAGGAAGAAAAGCGCGTAGCAGAACAGCCCGCGGCAGAACGGGCCGCGGCAGAACAGCCTGCAAAGCACTTCCGAAACGATTCCTATGCTCCGGCGAAGGCTCCATTTACGAAACAGATGAAAAAAGAGGGCTACACCATCCTCGTGCCGAACATGGCGCCGGATCATTTCGCCATTCTGGAGCAGGCACTGGCCGGGGAAGGCTACCATTTCGATTTTCTTACACGCGTAGATCAGTCCGTGATTGACGCGGGCTTAAAATATGTGAATAACGACTCGTGCTATCCGTCGATTACCGTCATCGGCCAGATGTTGGAAGCGCTGGAGAGCGGAAAATATGACCCCGACCGCACGGCGCTCTTGATGACGCAGACGGGCGGCGCGTGTCGTGCGTCCAATTACGTCGGCTACATCCGCAAGGGGCTGGCCGACATGGGCTATCCGCAGGTGCCGGTGATTGCACTTTCGGTGCAGGGCATTGAAGTTTCCGAAGGCTTTACCTTCGGCCCGTCGTTGCTGAACAAGGCCGGCTATGCGCTGGTGGCAGGCGATCTTGTCATGCGCTGTGCGAACGCCACGCGTCCCTATGAGAAAAACGCGGGACAGACGGACCGTCTCAAAGACAAGTGGATTGCGCGTTTTGCCGAATTTGTCGTGCGTCCGCATCGTTCGTTGTTTAAGAAACTTTGTGCCGACTGCGTTGAAGAATTTGATACCGTGCCGCGCGTGGCGCGCACCTGCCCGAAAGCGGGCATCGTCGGCGAAATTTTGGTCAAATACTTGCCGGAAGCGAATAACCACTTGCAGAAGCTGTTGGAGGACGAAGGCGCCGAGGTCATCGTTCCCGATTTGATGGACTTTCTGGTGTATTCCTTCCGCAATGCGAAACATAAGAGCGAACTGCTCGGCAAGAGCAAATTGCTGGGCTTTGTCTCGAGCGGACTGGGCGTATCGGCCATTGAATACTATCGAAAACCCGCCAGAAAAGCGCTGCGCGCCTCGAAACATTTCCAAGAGCCGCCCTATGCGAAACAGATCGAACGGTATGCCGAAGAAGTCGTCTCGCTGGGGCATCAATACGGCGAAGGCTGGCTTTTGGCCGGGGAAATGATCGAATTAATTGCACAGGGCGCGCCGAACATTGTCTGCATTCAGCCGTTTGGCTGTTTGCCCAACCATATTACCGGCAAGGGCGTCATGAAGGCGGTTCGCGAAAAGCATCCGGAGGCCAACATCATTGCGATCGACTATGATCCCGGTGCCTCCGAAGTCAACCAGATCAACCGCGTCAAGCTCATGATGAGCTCCGCCTGGGAAGTGGTCGGCGGGCGAGGAGACAAAAAAGCGGAACGCAAGGCATCCGGAGACGGCACGACAGGGTCCGCCGGCATGGATCCGCCTGTCATTCTGCGCCGGGAAAAACAAAGCGGGGAGGAAGACTATGCGCAAAGAACGCAAAGATGAACACATTGAACAGGTGTTGCGAACCGAACCGTATGGCGGCACGCTCCTGGATCAGGTGGTGCTGGAGCCGGTCTCGTTTCCGGAACTGGCCCTTTCCGACATTGATACCTCGGTGAAGTTTTTCGGTCGCACCATTCCGGCACCGCTCATGATCAATGCCATGACGGGCGGCACGGATATGACCAAGGGCATCAACCGGGATTTGGCGCAGATCGCCAAGGATTTCGGCTTGCCCATGCAGGTCGGCTCGCAGGTCATCGCGCTCGAAGATCCGAAAGCGGTGGATTCCTTCCGCATTGTGCGCGAAACGTTGGGGCAAGACGGCCTTATTATCGGCAATGTGTCGGCAGGTGTTTCGGTGGATCAGGTGGCACGTGCTATGGAGATGATCGATGCGCAGGGCATCGGCGTGCATGTCAATCCTTCCCAGGAAATGGCCCAGGAAGAGGGCGATCGCGATTTTCGCGGCTTGTATGATAATCTGCGGTGCATCGCGGAAGCCTTTCCCGGAAAAGTGATTGTTAAGGAAGTGGGCTTCGGCATGAGTCGGCAGGACGGGCGTCTGCTTCGCGATGTTCCCGTGGAATACATTGATGTTTCGGGATCGGGCGGAACCAATTTTATGGAAGTGGAAGACCAACGCTCCATGCGCCGCGATCTGACGGAATTTTATTCCTGGGGCATTCCGACGGCAAAGGCGATTTGGAATGTGCATAAGGAATGTCCAAATACCAAGCGGATCGCGTCGGGCGGCATCACCACGGCGACGGATGTGTTGCATGCCCATGTGCTGGGGGCGGATATGAGCGCGATTTCCGGGGAGCTTTTGCGTTACTTGATGCATGGCTCACTGGAATATGCGGAAGAATATTTACAGGGCGTTTTGGATAACATCGCGATGGGCCTACTGCTTTTGGGATGCCGGACGATGGCGGATTTACATCACATTCCCTATCTGATGGTCGGTCGCCTGAAAGAGATGGTCGATGCGGAGGAACGCACCGAAGGACGAAAGGGAAGAGCATGAGCGAGGAAAATACGCGAAAAAAGCCGGTATTTTACAAGGAACCCCATGAAAAGAGTCGGATCCGTCATGTGGTGGCGGTCATGTCGGGAAAGGGCGGCGTCGGTAAGTCCATGGTGACGACGATGTGCGCGCTTGCCATGCAGCAGACCGGACGGGAAGCGGCGATTCTGGATGCCGACGTGACGGGCCCGTCCATTCCTCATGCATTCGGCCTCGAAGGAGGACTCGAACGACGAGACGGCATCCCTTATGCTCGGCGCACAAAGAGTGGCATTCAAGTCGTTTCCACGAACCTGATTTTGCCGCATGACACCGATCCGGTGCTCTGGAAAGGGGCGCTCGTCGGAAGCGCGATTCAGCAATTCTGGACGGAAGTGGTCTACGAAGATGTAGATTACCTTTTTGTGGATATGCCCCCGGGCACGGGCGATGTACCGTTAACGGTATTTCAGATGATTCCTGTGGATGGGGTGCTCATCGTCACTTCGCCGCAGGAGCTGGTGAGCATGGTGGTCGAGAAAGCCATCAACATGACCAAGATGATGAGCCTTCCGGTATTTGGTATTATGGAAAATATGAGTTACTTTGAAGCGCCGGATACGAAACGACGCTATGAAATCTTCGGCAAAAGCCGTATCGACGAAGTGGCGGCGCGCTATGACCTTCCGGTGCTGGCAAAGCTCGCCATCAACCCGACCATAGCGAGCTTAATCGATGAGGGTCGTGTTGAGGAAGCCGATACAAGCCCCTTTGCCCCGACCATTGACGCCATTCTGGAAAAGGAAGCCGAATAGCGCGCTCAGCAAAAGGAAGCGCGCCCGAAGAAACGCATTCCACACAAGGAGGAAATATGGAATCCATAGAACAGCTTGCCATACAAACCATACGCTTGTTAAGCGTGGATCAGATCAATCAAGCCAACTCCGGCCATCCCGGCCTGCCCCTGGGTGCAGCACCCATGGCCTATACTCTCTTTACGCAGTTTTTGCGGCAGAATCCGAAAAATCCGGATTGGTCCAACCGCGACCGCTTTGTGCTCTCGGCCGGCCACGGTTCGGCCTTGCTCTACAGTCTGCTGCATCTGTCGGGATACGACCTTTCTCTTGACGATCTGAAGCAGTTTCGTCAGCTTAACGCGAAAACACCGGGGCATCCCGAAGTGCATCATACGCCGGGCGTCGAGGCGACCACCGGGCCGCTCGGGCAGGGATTTGCCAACGGTGTGGGCATGGCCATGGCCGAAGCGCATTTGGCGGCTTGCTATAATCGCGACGGTGTAACGCTCGTGGATCACGACACCTATGTCCTTTGCGGCGACGGTGATCTCATGGAAGGCGTCAGCGCGGAAGCGGCATCTCTGGCCGGCCGTCTCAAGCTCGGCAAGCTCATCGTTCTGTATGATTCCAACGACATCTGTCTGGACGGCAAGACCGACCAGGTCTTTACGGAAAACGTGGCGGAGCGATTCCGCGCCTATGGTTGGCAGGTGCTCGACGTTGCCGACGGCAACGACATCAATGCCATTGCCGAGGCGATTCGCGAAGCCCGTGTCGATAAGGAACATCCGACGCTCATTGAAGTACACACCGTCATCGGCTACGGGTCGCCAAAGGCCGGCACCAACAGCGTGCATGGTGCCCCGCTTGGCGAAGAGGCGACCGCGTCCTTAAAAAAGACATTGGGCTGGGACTATCCCGCGTTTACCGTTCCCGAGGAAGTACAGGCGCATTTCGCCGAGACCGTCGGAAAACGCGGCGAACACGAGGAACAGGCCTGGCAAGAGCGCTTTGACCAATTGGCCGAGAAAGACCCGAAGCTGGCACAAGCCTATAGGGACGCGTTTGCCGGCAAATTGCCGGAAAACTGGGCGGAGCAGCTGCCCTCCTGGAAGGAAGGCGACAAAGCCGAGGCGACGCGTGCCACATCCCATACGGTGATTCAGGCCATTGCGAAAGCGGTACCGAATTTCTGGGGCGGCTCTGCGGATTTGTCCAGTTCCAATAAAACGCAAATCGGTGGGGAAGGCGCCTTCCGCGTGGAGGATGATGCCGATCGCAACATTTGGTATGGCGTGCGCGAATTTGCCATGGCGGCCATTAACAACGGCATTGCGCTGCACGGCGGCACCAAAGTTTTCGGTGCGACCTTCTTTGTTTTCTCGGATTATTTCCGCGGCGCAGCGCGTGTTGCCGCCCTGTCGAAGTTACCGGTGATGTATGTATTGACACATGATAGCGTAGCGGTCGGCGAAGACGGTCCCACGCATGAACCGATTGAACAGCTTGCCAGCTGGCGCGCCATGCCGAATATGGACGTGATTCGTCCGGCGGATGCCAACGAAACGGCGCAGGCTTGGCGTCTGGCGATGGAGAGCACGGATCATCCGACCATGCTCGTCCTCACGCGTCAGAACATTCCGGTGCTGCCGCATACGCACGAGAAGGCCGAAGAGGGCGTTGCTCGCGGCGGCTATGTGCTGTCGCCGTCGAAAAAAGAGACGCCGGACGGCATTTTAATCGGCACGGGTTCCGAGGTCCAACTGCTTGTCGAAGCGCAGAAAATTCTGGCCGCGGACGGCATTGAGGTTTCAGTGGTTTCTATGCCGAGTACCGCACGTTTTGATCAGCAGGATGCGGCATACCGCGAAAAGGTCTTGCCTTCCACGGTGCGTCATCGCTTGAGTCTCGAAGCAGCAACCACCTTCGGGTGGGAACGCTACGTCGGTCTGGACGGTATCGCGCTGGGCATTGACCGCTTCGGTCTGTCTGCGCCGGCGGAGGAAGTGCTCCAGGAATTGGGTATAACAACGCAAGCGGTGGTTAAGGCATACCGCGACACGTTCACACGATAAGTCGCAGCCTCGCCGAAGGGCGGGGCTTTTACGTAGGAAAGAGGAGAACATGTCCGCATTATTGGAACTGAAAGATTTGTATGTCGGCGTTGATCAAACCGACATTCTGAAAGGGATCAACCTGACTATTCACCCGGGCGAAATTCATGTGGTAATGGGGCCCAATGGCGCCGGGAAATCGACGCTTGCCAATGCCATCATGGCGCACCCCCGTTATCATGTTCATAAAGGAGACATTCTGTTCGAGGGCGAGAGCATTCTCGAGGATACGGCGGATGCGCGCGCCCGAAAAGGAATTTTCCTCAGCTTTCAAACGCCGCAGGAAGTTCCCGGTGTCAGCGTCGAAGATTTTCTGCGCACGGCCAAGGGCCAGCGCGAGGGAAAAACACCATCGGTATTGAAATTCAAGAAAGCGCTCGCAGCAAAAATGGAAGCCCTGTCTATGGCACCGGAATACGCGGAACGCTATTTGAACGTCGGCTTTTCCGGCGGCGAAAAGAAAAAGACCGAAATTTTGCAGATGCAGGTGCTGGATCCGAAGCTGATTCTGTTGGATGAGACGGATTCGGGTCTGGATGTCGATGCGGTGCGCATTGTCAGCCGGGGGGTTGCCGAGTTTCTGGATGATACGAAGGCTTGCCTCATTATTACGCATATCAGCGGGATCTTAGAGTATCTGCATCCCGACTTTGTTCATGTGATCATCGACGGCAAATTGGTGAAGAACGGTGGGCCGGAAGTAGCGGAGCGCATCAACCGCGAAGGCTACGAATGGATTCGCCGCGAGATGGCCGAGGAGGTCACCGATGAACAGAAATGAGGATGCGGCGTTGCGCCACGCACGGCGAAAAGCGGAACGCGAAGCACGCTTGGCGGCCGGTGAATTTGAGGCGCCGGAAAAATCCGAGGTTGCGGATCTGCCGCGTGGCGTATACGATCTGAGAAATCCGTTTGAATATGATGTCAAGGTGGAAAACGGCTTGACAGAGGACATTATTCGCGAGATTTCCGCCAATAAAGAGGAGCCCTCTTGGATGCTGGAAAAACGCTTAGAGGCGTTGGACATTTTCAACGCTTCCGAGAATCCCAATTGGGGCCCGGATTTGCACGCCGTCGACATGAACCGCATTTCGACCTATGTGCGCCCCAAGGCACAAATGGCTCGAGATTGGCAAAATGTGCCCGACGAGATTCGCGATACGTTTACCAAGCTGGGCATTCCGGAAGCGGAGTTGGAATCGCTGGCAGGCGTGGGCGCGCAGTACGATTCCGAGGTGGTTTACCACAATATGCGCAGTTATCTTTCGGAACAGGGTGTTATTTACACCGATTTTGAATCGGCGGTGCACGAATATCCCGACATCATTAAAGCCCATTTCGGAAAACTGATTACCCCGCGCCTGCATCGCTATGCGGCTCTGCATTACGCCGTTTGGTCGGGCGGCTCCTTTGTCTATGTGCCAAAGGGCGTGGATGTGGATATTCCTTTGCAGAGCTATTTTCGTCTGAATGCACCCGGCGCCGGTCAGTTTGAACATACGCTCATACTGGTGGAAGAGGGCGGCTCGGTGCATTTCATCGAAGGCTGCTCGGCACCGAAATACAATACGCTGAATCTTCATGCCGGCGCTGTAGAGCTCTATGTCAAAGAAAACGCGCATCTGCGCTATTCCACGATTGAAAACTGGTCGCGAAATATGTATAACCTCAACACCAAGCGCGCACGGGTGGAAAAAGGCGGCTCCATCGAATGGGTTTCCGGCTCGTTCGGCTCGGCCTGTTCCATGCTGTATCCGTCCAGTCTTCTGGTCGGGGAAGGCGCGCGAAGCGAGTTCACCGGCATCACCTTTGCCGGAAAAGGGCAATATCTCGACACCGGCGCACAGGTGATGCACTATGCGCCTAACACGTATTCTACGATCAATTCCAAGTCCATCTCCAAGTCGGGCGGCGTCGCGATCTATCGCGGGACGGTCGATATCGGCGAGAATGCGGCGGGCTCAAAATGCTCGGTATCGTGCGAATCGCTGATGCTGGATGCGGAAAGTCGCTCCGATACCATCCCGGCCATTCGCATTGCTACGGAAGATGTGGATCTGGGGCATGAGGCGAAAATCGGGCGTATCGATGAAACGGCGATCTTTTATCTGATGAGTCGCGGCATTCCCGAAGAAGAGGCCAAAGCCATGATTGTGCGCGGCTTTGCGGAACCGATTGCGAAAGAGCTGCCGATGGAATATGCGGTGGAGATGAACAATCTGATCACTTTGGAATTGAAAGGAGCGATCGGATGAGCACGTTGCATACCGAACCGAAACAAAAGAACCATATTTGCGAAGAACGGGGAAGTGAGCTGCCTGCGCGCACCTGCCGATGGCTGAAAGTCAACGACGTGGCAACGGAGCTGGAGCGCTATCCCGGCTTTATGCCGTTTGACGGTCTCACCGTTTCCGGCGTGGAAGGCGATGTCGAAGAAAAGGGCAAAGCCGAGCATAATTCCATAAAATATGGAATTATCACCCCAAAACAGGCTAATAAATCCATAAAATATGGAATTGAGGAGGCAAAAGAACCTCAAAATTCCATAACATATGGAATATCAAAAACGGCAGAAATCTTAAATCGGCAGAATTCCAACGTTTTGCGTGATTGGTCGATGACGGATGGCGCAGAAGAAACTCTATATTTCATGGCAACCGAGGAAAATCCCTCGCTCCAGGATCGATTGACCGTGCATGTTCCGTGCGGACACTGTGCGACGCTGATTCTCCATGTGGAAAGCGATGAAACGGTCAAGGGCCGTCGAAACGGCGTTCTTCACATAGAAGTGGAAGAGGATGCGGACCTCAAGCTCGTTTTGCTCAATCGCCTGAACAAGGACTGCATCAGCAATCAAAGCGTGTCTTTTACGGTGGCGGATGGCGGCAATCTGCGTATTGCCCACGTGGAAATGGGCGGCGCACGCACCAACTATCACCTCAGCGGCGATCTCGAGGGCGTCGAAGCGAAGATGGAAGAATACGTCGCCTATCTTGCCCAGGAGAAGGAAGCGCTGGATCTCTTCTACCATGTTCGTTTTCACGGGCTCTACACAGAGGGAATTATCCGCGCGGATGGTGCTCTGTTCGATGAGGCTTATAAGTCTTTCCGCGGAACGCTGGATTTTTTGGAAGGCGCGCGCGGCGCTGTGGGGGATGAAGAAGAGGTGACGGTGCTGATGAGCGAGAAGGCCCGTTCGGTAGCCGTTCCGATTCTGCTCTGTCATGAAGACGCGGTCCAAGGTAATCACGCGACCTCCGCAGGGCGCGTGGATGAAGAGATGCTTTTCTACCTCATGAGCCGCGGTCTCAGTCGACAGGAAGCGGAGGGCATGATTGTGGAATCGCGTATGGCGCAAACGCTGGATCGCATTCCCAATGTCGCGTTGCGCGAAAGTATTCATCAGGCCATTCATGATCGTCTGACAAAGAGAAAGAGATAAACATGAACGAACAGCAACAAAAAATATTGCGCGACCCGGGCTTTTCACTCGATGCCGTGCGCCGCGATTTTCCGTATTTGGAGGAGGAACAGCCCGTCATCTATTTGGATAATGCGGCAACCACGCAGCGTCCACGGCAGGTGCTGGAGCGCATGCAACAGTTTTATGCACACGAAAATGCGAATCCTCTGCGCGGCAATCACCGACTGTCGCTTTACGCTACGCAGGCCTATGAGCAGGCGCGGGAACATGTTGCCCGCTTTATAGGTGCGAAGAGCGCACGAGAGATCGTTTTTACGCGCAATGCGACCGAATCCCTCAACCTTATAGCGTATAATTATGCGCTTTACGTCTTAAAACCGGGCGATGAAGTGCTCATCACCCGCATGGAACACCATTCCAACTGCGTCAACTGGCAATTCGCCTGCCAACAATCCGGCGCCACCCTGCGCTATGTCGAACTGGGCGAGGATTACCAGCTGGATGAAGCGGACTTCGAGGCGAAGCTCAGTGAGAAGACGAAAGTGTTGGCCTTTAGTGCCGCTTCCAACGTCATCGCGACGTTGCCGCCGGTCAAGGCAATGATCGCGAAGGCGCATGCCGTCGGCGCTACGGTCGTGGTGGACGGTGCGCAATATGCACCACACAGCCCCGTGAATGTGACGGATTGGGACTGCGACTTTTTCGCTTTTTCCGGTCACAAGATGGGGTCACCTTTCGGCATCGGCGTGTTATACGGCAAACAAGCGCTTTTGGAGGCGATGCCGCCGTTCCTTTTCGGCGGAGAAATGATTGAATATGTCGAGGATACATCCTCTACCTTTGCCGAGCTGCCTTATAAATTTGAGGCCGGCACGATGAACGTCGGCGGGGCCGTGGGCCTGGATGCCGCCATTACGTATCTGGAAGGGCTCGGTATGGAGAATATCGAAGCCTATGAAAAGGCACTGGCCGCCTACCTCGCCGAGGAATTGGAAAAACTCGGCGGCGTCACCATCTATCGGCCGAAACACCACGATTGTGGCACCATGGTTGCATTTAATCTAGATGGAGCCCATCCCCATGACGTCTCCACGATTATGGATGCCTCAGATGTGGCCATTCGCTCCGGGCATCATTGCACGCAGCCGCTACATCGCGGCTTGCACATCAGCGCCAGCTGCCGCGCGAGCGTCGCCTTCTATAACACCGTAGCTGAAGTGGATGCGTTTCTGGAGGCAGTCAAGGAAGTGCGCCGCGTGATGGGCATTCCGGAAGCCGAAACGCAGACGCCGTATGGCGAGGAGGCCTGAAATGGACATGAAGCAAATTTATACACAGATTGTGATGGAGCATGCCCGTCAATCGGCGCATCGTCACGAACTGGCGGATGCGACGGACAGTGAGCGCGGCCATAATCCCAGCTGCGGAGACGATATTACCCTGCACATCAAACGCGAAGGGGATAGGATTGAAGAGCTTTCCTTTACAGGACACGGCTGCGCCATTAGCCAAGCGTCGACGTCTCTGCTTTGCGAATTGTTGGAAGGAAAATCCGTAGAGGAAGCCAAACAAGCGATCGAAGCCTTTCTCGCGATGATTAAGGGGGAGGAGCAGGATGACGACGTTCTCGAAGAACAGTTGGGCGACGCCGTCGCGTTAAAAGATATTTCGCACATGCCCCAGCGCGTCAAATGCGCGGTGTTGGCCTGGCGAACGCTAAACGACATGCTGGAAAAGGAGAACGAAGAAAAATGAGGAGAATGCGAACGAGGATCGGTATGCTGAGCCTTGCCCTGCTTGTTGCGCTGAGCGCATGCGGAAACACAGCGAAACCGAAGAGCAGCGAAAGTGTTTTACAGTCGGTGGAATCGTCGGAATCCTCCTCGGCAGAGGAAAAGCAAAGCTCTTCGAAGGAAGAGAGCGATTCCGGCGATCCGGCGGCTTCTTCCGAGGAGCTGACCGAGGAGCAGAAAACGTACGAGAAGATCATTGCGACGTATCCCGCCATCACCATGAAGGACGTCAATGACGCCATCGAGGACAAGGAGGAATTGCTTTTCTACGCCGGACGTGTCACCTGCCCCTATTGTGTGAAGTTTACGCCGACGCTGAAGGAGATCGTAAGCGATAACGAGCTGTCTCTCTCAGCGCTCGACACGACGAAGGAACCGTCCTTCCTGGACTTTGCCGACAAACACGGAATCGAGTATATTCCGGCGGTGATCTATATTAAGGACGGAGAGGTACGATCCGTAAAAATGGACGATCCGTACCCGCGCGCAGATGTCGAAGCGGAAATGAAAGCGGTGGGTATTCCACTAAAATGAATTTTCTTTCATTGCGGTGATTGATATTGCACTTGTGAAGAAGTAAAGAATAGGTTATAATTACGACAATTGCGGAACGTTTTCAAAGGAACGGTTATTGCCTTTCAAAACGGAGAGTCGGCAAACGTCGGTCGTTTTCGGGATTTCTCGAAACGGTAGTACCGCAGTTGAAGTCGTACTGTTGTAGGAAAGAAGAACCGGTAACCAATGAGAGTAGGAGGAGAAAGATGAACAGCAAGAAATTTGCTGCCCTGGGTTTGGCCCTGTTATTGGGACTGACCTCATGTGGGGCTCCGGCCAACAAAGATTCACAAGCCGGTGGAGACACCTCGGCAAGTGACACCTCGGGCGCAGCGCAGACGGGCGAAAAGCTTGAATCGGCGGACAAGGAAATCACCTTGCCGACTGACCGCGAAGTGCAGACGCTGGACTACGTCGTTACGGCGCTTGCCACAGACCATGAAATTAATGCGAATTTGGTAGATGGTCTTATGGAGACAGACCATTATGGCAAATTACAGAACGCATTGGCAGAATCGGTAGAACCGAACGAAGACTTTAGTGTTTGGACTTTTAAGATTCGTCCGGGTGTTAAATGGGTCACCAACCAGGGCGAAGAATTTGCCGAAGTAAAGGCGGAAGACTTTGTCACCGGTGTTCGTCATGGCGCAGAATTCGCCTCTGCAACAGGAGATCTGTTAACGGGGCTGGTTGATGGTTATTCCGATTATCTGAAGAGTGATTTCAGTGATGCCGCTTGGGAAAAGGTCGGTGTCAAAGCGCTGGATGACTACACGGTACAGTTCACCATGCAAAAAGGCGAAGATGGCAAGCCGATGTCGGTTCCGTATTTTCACTCTCTGACGACCTATACCGTTCTCTATCCGATTAACAAGGAATTCCTTGAGTCCAAAGGAAACGGCTGCAAACTCGGCGCGCCGAACAAAAAGGACTGCAAATTTGGTTCTAAGGAATTGGATTCGATTTTGTATAACGGAGCATTCATCCTGAGCGAGAACGTCGAGAAGTCAAAAGCTGTTTTGACAAAGAATGAAGACTACTGGGATGCCGAACATGTTTACGTCGATAAGATCACTCGTATTTTTGACGCTGGACAGGATCCCTATTCGACAATTAACGGCTTTGAAAAAGGCGTTTACTATTCTGCTGCGCTGAATCCGTCATGGGAGAATTTTGCGGATTATGCGAAAAAATATGAAGGAAAGACATCCTATTCGCTGCCGAATTCGACGGTCTTTGGAGTCGTGTTCAATTTTAATCGCAAGTCCTTTGAGCATACCAATTATGCGACAGACAAAGCGATGGCGGAAGCTACGCATAACGCGATCTTGAATGAGAATTTCCGTAAAGCGCTGCGCGCGGCGTACGATGTGAAATCCTATTTGGGTGTCGGTATGCCGGAAGATTTAGCTATCGGAAGTATGCGCAACATCAACAACGTTGCCGAAGCGGCTGAGACTTCAGACGGAAAGAACTATTACGATTTGGTCAATGAAGCTTACAATAAAGACACGGGTGAAAACCGCAACCTGAGTGATGGGCAAGCCCCCTTCTATAGCAAGGAAGAGGCTATGAAGTACATCGAAGCAGCGAAAGCAGAAGGCGTACAGTTCCCGATTCACTTGGATATTATGGTCAACAGCTCTGCCGACACGCTGACGAAGAGAGCCCAGTCGATGAAAGACTCCGTCGAAAAGAATACCGAAGGCAACATCATCATCGAATTGATTTTACGTGATTTAGAGACCATCAAAGCGGTCTGCTATAATAATACAGATCCGGAGAAGATGGACTACGATATCTCCACCTATACCGGTTGGGGCCCGGATTATCATGATCCGAAGGCGTTCGTTGATATTTATAACGCAAAGAACGGCTATTACCTGAAGGCAATGGGCTTGGGTGAAGTTGGCGAAGATGGCAAAATCGTCGATGAAGATATCAAAAAGCAAGTAGGTTTGTTGGACTACGATAAGCTGTATCGTGAGGCGGATGCTATTACGGACAATCTGGATGAGCGCTACAAAGCGTTTGCTAAAGCGGATGCCAAGCTGATCGAAAGTTGCTTCTATATCCCGACGTCGATGCAGACACGTTCGATGCGTGTAACCAAAGAGGTGCCGTTCTCAAGATTGATGGGTGCTTATGGTGTGTCGGAATACAAATACAAGGGTCTGCGCACGCAGGCGGATCTGGTCACAACAGAACAGTATAATGCCGCCATTGCGGAGTATGAGAAGAATAAATAAAGAGAAGAATGGAGAGGGAAGGGGATGAGAAATCTCATCCCCTTCTTTTCATAGTAAGGAGATAAAATGGCAAGGTATATCATTACGCGTCTCATTAAATCCGTAGTCTCCGTTCTTGTCGTTGTCAGTTTAGTCGTGCTCATTGTTTTTGAATTGATTCCGAAGACGAAGTCTTTTACGCAAGACGGCGGCTGGCAAAAAATTTCGGGAAATGCGAAGACAATTTACTACTACGGAAAACTGGAATCTCTTGGTTATTTGGAATTCATCCCCAATAACAAGATTTTCAGCGATTTGAAGCCGGAAGAAAAAGGCAATGATAAAAAGGATAGCCCCGCACAAAAAAAAGTCATCGAGGATTTAGAGAAGCGTGGATTTACCGTGGAGACGCTGGATAAGTTTGATGAGCTGAGAGGGGAAAAGATTGCCTATCGCTATTACAATCCTCTCGAGCTGATTGGAAATTTCTTCGGTCGCTTAATTGTTTGCGACCATAAAAACTATATTCAGGACCCGGAAAATCCGGACTTGGAGCGCGGATATCGCATCGAGAAAGACCATAACGGGCTTCCGGCGCTTGTTGGCTCGGGTACCTTGCATAAATATATGATTTACCTGGACGGTAATTTTCCGTTCATTCACCAGAATTTTTTTACGCTGAATTTTGGGGAATCTTTCCCGGTACAGCCCGGCGTGATGACGTTGGATGTTATTACCGACGGGCAGGGTGCCGATAAAAAAATCGAGCAAACTTTTCCGACGGGTGTAAAGATGAAGTCGCCGCTGAATCAGCACACGCTGAAATATAAGCCTAAGCTGACATCGATTGATACCAAACGCTTCAACGATCACTATGCAGATGGTAAGACGTTTAAGGAATCGATGTCCATGGTGCAGGTTTCTTATTTCTTCGGCATCGTTTCGCTCCTCATTACCTATGGCTTTTCCATTCCGTTCGCGGTGGCTATGTCCAAAAAGCCGGGCGGATTGTTAGATAAAATCGGAATCGGTTACATTAACTTGCTGATTTCGGTACCTTCTTTGGCGTTTATTTTCTTCATGAAGTACATCGGGATCCATCTCGGCTTGCCGGATATGTTCACGCATCTGGGACCGCATGATCCGCGTTCATACATCATGCCGATCCTCATTCTCGGTTTGCTGAGCACGCCTTCCTTAATGATGTGGATTCGCCGTTACATGGTTGACCAATCCACTGCCGATTACGTGAAATTTGCAAAGGCGAAGGGACTTTCCGGCATAGAAATTTCGCGCCGTCACATTTTCAAAAACGCAATGATTCCCATTGTCAGCGAGATTCCGTACTCGGTCATCTTGGCGATTTCCGGCGCGGTATTAACCGAAACTGTTTTCGGTATTCCGGGCATGGGCAAGATGCTGCCGGATGCGATTAATGCCGGCAACAACAATATGATTATCACCTTAACGTTTATTTTCACGACGTTAGCGGTTGCGGCGGTCTTTATCGGCGATATTCTCATGACGATTGTGGATCCGCGTATTTCGCTGCAGGCGAAGAAAGGAGGCCGTTAATGGAGACGAAGAGTACCTCTGTACAAGAAACGAAGGAAACGGCTGTAGCCTTGGATTCGATTCCGGAGCTTCCGCCCGATGCGTTCGAACCGCATGTGGTTGACGAAACGGCTTCTGAACACATTGTCGCCCCCGCATATTCTTATTGGCGAAGCGTATTTCGTAAGTTTTTCTCCTCGAAAGTCGCCATCGTCATGCTCGTCATTATGTTGGCGGTATTCCTGCTGGCGTTTATTCAGCCGATGCTCTCCGGTTTTCACAACATGGACGCACCGAATATCAATAATCGCGCAGCATGGTACCAACGACCTTCGTGGCAATATCCGTTCGGCACGAACGACATCGGACAGAACCTTTTTGATGCGGTTTGGGCAGGTGCGCGCACCAGTTTGTTCATCGCCTTCGTGGCGACAGCAATTGTTATGGTGATTGGCGTCATTGTTGGCATGTTTTGGGGCTTCTCCAAAAAGATTGATACCGTGATGATTGAGGTCTATAACGTCATCTCCAACATTCCGTTTACGTTGGTGGTCATGGTATTGGCATACACCTTCGGTGACGGTGTTTGGTCTCTGATTTTCGCCATGACGTGTACCACTTGGATTAGCGTGGCGTACTTTATTCGCGTGCAGGTCATGATTATTCGTGACCGTGAGTACAACTTGGCGTCGCAGACGCTGGGTTCCAGTACGCCAAAGATTATCCGTAACAATATTCTGCCGTATCTAGTATCGGTTTTGATGACGCTTCTTTCGCGTTATGTACCGATGTTCATCTCCACGGAAGTGTTCTTGAGCTTTCTTGGTGTTGGTTTGACATCCGCCATTCCGTCTTTGGGACGTATTGTGCAAAAGAACGCGCTCTATATGACTTCTGCGCCGTATCTGTTCCTTATTCCTCTTGCGGTAACCGCGTTAATCTCGGTTTCGCTCTATATTGTCGGGCAGACTCTGGCAGACGCCAGCGATCCCCGCAATCACATGGTATAGGAGGAACATCATGACCAATAACATCCTGTCCATTAAAGAATTGCAAGTGAAATTTAAGGTGCGTGACCGCGAATTGACCGCGATTCGGCACATTTCCCTCGATATTGAAGAGGGCAAGGTTCTTGCCATCGTTGGGGAATCCGGCTCCGGAAAGTCCGTCTTTACGAAGACGTTTACCGGAATGTTGGAAAACAACGGGCGCGTCTCAAACGGTGAAATCTGGTTTGAAGGAAAAAACCTGATGGAGCTAAAGTCGGATAAAGACTGGGAAAAGATCCGCGGTAAAAAGATTGCGACCATCTTTCAGGACCCGATGACGTCTTTGGATCCGGTGCGTACCATCGGCTATCAGATTAGCGAGGTCATCATCAAACATCAGGGCAAGAGCAAAAAAGAAGCCAAAAGTCTCGCGATCGAGCTCATGGGTCGCGTCGGCATTCACGATCCGGAAAAACGCTACGATGAGTATCCGTTCATGTATTCCGGCGGTATGCGTCAACGTATTGTTATTGCTATCGCGCTGGCCTGCCGTCCGAAAATCCTCATCTGTGATGAGCCGACCACGGCTTTGGACGTGACCATTCAGGCGCAGATTATCGAGTTGATTAAAGAGCTTGCACAGGAATATCAATTTACAACCATCTATATCACGCATGACCTCGGCGTGGTCGCGAAGGTGGCCGATAAGGTCGCCGTCATGTATGCGGGCCAGATTATTGAACACGGCACGGCGGAAGAAGTCTTCTTCGATCCGCGTCATCCATATACATGGGGCCTGCTTTCGTCGCTGCCGCAGCTCGGCACGGGGCAGAAAGACCTCTACGCTATTCCCGGTACGCCGCCGTCTCTCTTCGAGACGATCAAAGGCGATGCCTTCGCGCCGCGCAATCAATACGCCATGAAGGTGGACTTTGAGCTGGAGCCACCGATGTTCCAGGTCTCTCCCACGCATTTCGTCAAGTCGTGGCTTGAGCATCCGGATGCGCCAAAGGTGGAAAAGCCGGCGGTCATCCAAAATCTGCATGAGCGCATGGTGCAAATGACTTCGAAGGGAGGAGACTACAGTGACGACAACTATTGATAACACGAATCAGCCGCAAGTTCCCAATTCGGATGGTGATCGTGAAGTTCTCCTCGACGTGCGCGGGATGGAAGTGACTTTCCGCAACAACGGCAAAAAGTTTCGCGCGGTAAAAGACGTCACCTTCCAGATCTATAAAGGGGAAAAGTTTTCTCTGGTCGGGGAATCCGGCTCCGGAAAAACGACCATCGGACGAGCCATCATCGGTTTGCATCCGACGTCTGCGGGCGAAGTGTATTTCAAGGGCAAGAGAATCAACGGTAATCTATCAAAAAAAGAAGAGCACGAGCTCGTGCGCGATATTCAGATGATCTATCAGGATCCGGCGGCATCGCTCAATGAACGTGCTACGGTCGATCACATTGTCGCGGAAGGCATTGATAACTATCATCTCTACAAGGACGCTACGGAGCGTTCTAATAAGGTGGATCAGGCATTGTCCTCGGTCGGCCTGTTGCCGGAGCACAAATCGCGTTATCCGCATGAGTTTTCCGGCGGTCAGCGTCAACGTATCGGTATTTCGCGTTCTATCGTCATGCGTCCTGATTTCATCATTGCGGATGAACCGATTTCGGCGTTGGACGTCTCCATTCGTGCCCAGGTGCTTAACCTCATGAACAAGTTTCGTGATACCGAGGGAATCACCTATCTCTTCATCGCTCATGACCTTTCGGTCGTGCGCTATTTCTCCGATCGTATTGCGGTCATTCACAATGGCCGTATCGTGGAAATCGCGGAGACGGAAGAGCTCTTTGCGCATCCGATGCATCCCTATACGCGCTCTCTTCTCCAGTCGGTACCGATCCCGGATCCGCTGATCGAGAAGAACAAGAAACTCGTCATCTACGATGAGAGCACGCGCGATTTTTCCGGCGAAAAGCCGAAGCTGCGCGAACTGGTTCCCGGCCATTTTGTTTTTATGAATGACCGTGAAAAAGCCGAATATCTCATCTCTTACGAGAAGCGCACGAAGAACCTGCAAAAGTAATTTCGTTCAAGATCGTTTATGTGCTTGTGAAAAGCCGCCGAAGTTTTGCTTCGGCGGCTTTTTATGCGGCTGTCGAGTGGATTTGGGAATTTAGGGAAAGCACTCTACAGGCGTGGGCGTTGCTGTAGAGTCAATTTGTTAATTCAACGAAACCACTCTACGACGCTTTTTCCATTCGCCATGACGTTGTCGCGAAGGAAGATTTGCGGGAAAACACGAAGGATTAATTTTCATACAATATTAACAAAAGCTTTAATTTGGATGACAAAAGCGCCTCTATATGGAGTGGGGTGAAAAAATATAGGCACAAGTAAAATTATAAATATCGCAGACGGATGCGTAACCTTCCATCGCATATTCTGACCTGCTGAATGCCCAACGAATGTCAAGAGCACACTTAAAATTTGTTTATCCACAGGAATGTGGATAACTTGTTGATAAAAAAGGCATGTTTTAGGGGAAAAACAGTTTTTTCCACCATCATACTCACGACTTGTCAACATATCCACAACCTGTAAGGGATGAATACTGAATGGGAAAAGAAACTATATTTATTCATTTGTTGCGATATGGGCGTAACGAGAAACAAAATATGCACTTATTCATTCCGGGAAAAGTTTTCGGAAAGCGAACGTTTTCATGAAATTGGGGTAAACACGTGATAACTAGGAAGGGGGAAGTCATGAAAATTGCTTATTACGGAAAGAACGTCAATTTACGCGAGAACACGAAAAAGGATATCGATAAGAAAGTGTCCCGCTTGAACAAATATTTCCGGGAGGACGTCGAGGCAAGGGTAACCGTCTCCCAGGAGAAATCCGGAATGCGTTGTGAAATTACCATCCCCATTCCCGCTTCGGGAACCATTCTTCGTGCCGACCAGGTGGATGAAGATTTGCTGGTTGCTGTGGACAACTGTATCAGCGGCCTGGTGTCACAGATTCGAAAGTATAAAACGAAGCTGGAGCGCCGTCGTTACGTAAAGAATGCGATCCGCTTTGCGGAAGTTGAGGAACCGGCACCGGAAGAGGTTTTGCCGGAAGATGTTGACATCGCCCGCACCAAAGAGATCGAGGTTCTGCCCATGGGTACGGAGGAAGCCGTGGACCAGATGGAATTGCTCGGACATGACTTTTTCCTCTATTTTGACATGGATCGCGAACGAATCTGCTGCGTTTATAAACGCAAAGCGGGCAACTACGGTTTGCTGGTTCCGACGAAGTAAGTAAACCGTCGGAGTCAAAAATTAGGAAAGTACCATAGAATCAAAAGTCGCCCGGACAACGAGAAGGCGAGCGCGAAAGTAAAAAGAAGAGCACCGGCCAAAGCCGGCGCTCTTCTTTTTGTGCGTCAATACGATTGTGGTATCAGCCGATACCGCCCAAGATCGCACCGGCGATGAGTGCGATTAAAGCGGCTGCACAGTAGAAGTACTTTCCCAGGGGATAGAACCAGTTGCCGATGGGTTTTTTGGTTCCTTCGTTGACAGCGTGTAGCGCGGTTTCTTTCTTGAGCACCCAGAAGAACATGATGCCGGCTAAGAGCGCGCCAAACGGGCAGAGGTAAATCGAAACCATGTCCATCCACTGCGACGTCCAGGGTTGAATCAGGATGGCAACGATCGCACCCAGTACGCCGATTGTGGCGACAGCCGGCACACGTTTAAATTTGAACTTTTCCTGCAGGAAGGCCACAGGCGCCTCGTAAAGATTAATTTGCGAAGTAACGCCTGCGAACAGCACGCAGATAAAGAAGATCATTCCAACGATGCGGCCGCCGGGCATGCCGTTAAAGACGTTCACGAGATAAATGAACATCAGTCCCGGTCCGCCATCGACGTTGTTGATTTCGGATCCGAGCATGACCGCCATGGCCGGAATGATAACGAAGGCGGCAAGGTGGGCGGCGATGGTATCAAAGAGCGCGACGTTGAATGCCGAGGAAGGAATGGATTCTTTCTTAGACAGGTAGGAACCGTAGATGACGGAACCGTTGCCGGCAACGGAGAGCGAGAAAAACGCTTGTCCGAAGGCGAAAATCCATACTTTAGGATCGGCAAGGCCTGCCGGGCTCAGGGTGAAGATGAACTTGTAGCCTTCGCCGGCTCCGGAAAGGGTTGCGATGTAGATCGCGAGTCCTACAAAGAGGATGAAGAGTAACGGCATCATGATCTTGTTGGCTTTTTCAATACCGCCGGCAATGCCCATACTCATAATGGCGAGCGATACGAAGAGGCCGATTAACAGCCAGACACCGTTTCCGACGCCGAAGAGGCCGCCGGAGAACATCATATGAATGGCTTCTCCGAAGGTTTCCGCTTCAGGGGCAATGGAGCCGAAGGAACCGCCGATCGCCGACATTTCCGTTCCCAGCGCATAGAGTTCTCCGTTGATGCCCATCCAGCAATACTTGAAAATCCAGCTCATGACGACGGTATAGCCGATGGCAAGCATCAGGGCGCCCACAATGGGAATGGCGCCGAACACTTCGCCGAGACGACGGCTGCCGGTACGTTCTTTGGTGGCCATGCCGAAGGCGCCCACCGGGCCGGCTTCGGCCATACGGCCGAGCGCAAACTCTTCAATGATGCCCGTGGAGCCGATGAGCAGCACAAAGAGCAGATAGGGCAGAATGAAAGTCAAGCCGCCATATTTCTGTACCAAAATCGGGAAACGCCAAATGTTTCCCATGCCCACGGCGGAACCGATGCAGGCGAGGATGAATCCCCAGCGAGAGGCAAATCCATCGCGTTTTTCCACCGGAGCAGCATTTGTTGTGGAATTTGGATTAGTCATAGGACACCTCGTTATTTTTCTTCGTTCGGATACGGCTCAAGGAATGCATGGAAGTGACGCATGGGCAGGTTGTGTCCCCAGGTGATGCGCATATTCGGGATGCTTTCCCGGTCTTCATATAATTGTTTTACCGCGGCAATCACGTAATCCAGATGTTCTTTTGATAAGCGGCTGCGGTCGATGGCAAAGCGCACAACGTTGGCGACTTCGGCCTGTTGTTCCGGGGTCTTGAGATCATATTCCATCGAGAAATCGCCCAGCTCCGCCACGCGGATGCCGTAACGACGAATGAGCTCCAGCGAGAAGCCTTCACCGGCAAAGGATTCATGATCACGCTTGCCGTCAAAGAAGGTATCCATGTTGATGTAAACGGCATGGCCGCCCGCCGGCAATACAACACCTTTGACGCCGGCATTATAGAAGCCCTGTGCCAGATATTCGGCTTGCGCCACGCGTTCCTGCATATAATGAATATCGCAGCTTTCATAGAGTCCCACGGCCAGCGCCATAATGTCATGGCCGCTCATTCCGCCGTACGAATCGTTGCCGTAGCAGGAGATCTGCTTTACCTTCAACAACACGCCGACATCCCTTTTGACGGAGCCGTCTTCGTTGAAGTCGCAGAATTTTTGCCAGAAGAGTCCCTTGTCACGGAAGGCGAGCATGCCGCCCATGTTGGCATGGCCGTCTTTCTTTGCTGACATGGCGAAGACGTCGCAGTATTGGAACATTTCCGTTGCAATTTCAGCAATGGACTTGTCCGCATAGCCTTCTTCATTCATCTTGATGAAATACGCATTTTCCGCCCAGCGAGCCGCATCGAAGACGACCGGAATTTCATAGGAATGGGCAACCTCGTTGATGGCCTTGAGGTTCGCCATGGAAACCGGCTGTCCGCAGACGGGGTTGTTCGTAATGCAGCAGAAGACCAGCGGTACATTTTCCGGGCCGACGCCTTCAATGAGCTGCTTTAATTTCGAAATATCCATGTTGCCTTTGAACGGATTCTTTTCGTACTTTCCGCCTTCCGGCACTTCCCACAGCAGTTCCTTGTTATAAAGGTTTCTCGGGATAGAACCCATTTGTTTAATATTGCCTTCTGTGGTGTCAAAGTGACCATTGGAGGGAATGGTAAATTTCTTTCCGGGATGGCGTTCGTTGAGAATGTTGCGCACAATTTCCATCAAAACGGATTCAGCAGCGCGTCCCTGCTGGATAATAAAGCTGTTCGGACGCTCCATTTGTGCGGCGCCACCGTTGAAGAATTGTCCTTCGTATTCCTGCAGATAGACTTCGTCCATCATCTTTTCGACATCCCGGCAATCCGTACGCACCAGGTCCAGCACTTTTTTCCAGTTTTTCTCTCCGCCGCGTTCAAAAATATCACGGAAGGTATCCAACAGCACATAGTAACCGGTGTTGCGGCCATATGCCTCATCACCAAGGAAAAGCGCTGCCCACTGGGTATTGGTCATCGCTGTCGTGCCGGAATCCGAAAGCATATCGACGCTGAGCATTCCCGAAGGAAACGCAAACTCGTTATAATGTGTCGCTTTTAATGCTCGTTCGCGTTGCTCAACGGTCACCTCCGGCAAATCACGAACAACATAGGAAAAATGATGTGGTGTGGGAACGGATAATTCATACTTTTTCATAGAAAATACCTCCAGTTTGACGCATGGCGTCGTGTGCGGAGGTACCCCGGTCATCGCGGCCCATAAGCTCCGGGACGGTCGACTGGCGGACAGTACCTGACAGAGTAAAAAACAGTCCCTGCTCATCGCGTGTGGCCTCTCGCGCGGTTACAGGTTGCGCGTGCGGCATGTGCGCAAGCACAGGGCTTTCGCAGCGTAGTTCGCACGCAGGGTTGCGCGGTAGCTGAGCTTTATAGCCGGTTGCGCGCAGAATACGGTGGGGAATCGATTTCCCCACCATGGCCCACCTCCTTTCATTTTGGTTTTGACCAAGGTTTCATGACTTTATTTTAATCCTTTCGAAATTCCGGCGTCAACAAAGCCGCCCCGTTCGCGCGCCGCCGGCTTCTCCTCGGCGGGGGCGATTGCAGAGGGCATATTTCCTGCTCGTCGAAGATGCGGCGCGCGAACGGGGACGGCTTTGTAGTGGGTGTGGGGGGAATTTTATCCGGCCTGCGGCCGTAGGGAGGTGCGGGAGAGCGATTGCTTATCGGTTGCTTTCTGCTGCTTTTAGGCTGGCCGGAGTGAAGTTTGAGGAACGAAGCGGAGCGCCGCTTGGAATGGGGATGGCGGCGCAGTTGAGGTGGAGCGCCGCTTGGAATGGGGATGGCGGCGCAGTTGAGGTGGAGCGCCGCTTGGAATGGGGGTGGCGGTGCGGTTAAGGCGGAGCGCCGCTGGAAATGCTGTTGGCGGCGCAGTTTCAGAAGGAAGCCGCCTTCGGCGGCGTTTTCAAACCGCCGGCCGTAGGCCGGCTCTTTATTTTTGGAGCAAGCTTCATCACTTCTTTGGACGATGGTGGTGGAAGCGCGATTTCGGCAAACCACCACCATCGCCGAAGCCGCAAGTGATGGTGGTGGAAGCCCATTTTTGCCAAACTACCACCATCGCCAAAGCCGCAACAGATGGTGGCGAAAGCGCGTTTTGCCCCAACTGCCACCATCGCCATGGCCGCCACCATCGGTGCAAAAAAAGACGACGACAGGGTCGGTTTTGCTTTTCTCCAAAGTCTTCACACGAATGGGCGCTAAAATGCTATGATAAGAGTGTTGTAAAGCAACGGACAAGGGAGTAGATATGGGCTTATTTGGTTTTTTAACAAAATCCTTCAGTGAAAAGGAAATCGATAAAATACGTCCTCAGGTGGACGCGGTGCTGGCGCTGGAGCCAGAGATGGCAAAGCTCTCCGACAGCGAACTGCGGGCGAAAACGGAGGAGTATAAAAAGCGCTATCAGGATGGTGAGACGTTGGATGCGCTGTTGCCGGAGGCGTTTGCCACGGTGCGGGAGGCGGCATGGCGGGTACTTGGCATGAAGCCGTATCCTGTTCAGGTCATCGGCGGCATCATCCTGCATCAGGGGCGCATCGCCGAGATGAAGACCGGTGAAGGAAAAACGCTGGTGGCCACCATGCCGGCGTATTTGAATGCGCTGGCGGGCGAAGGCGTGCACATCGTCACCGTCAACGACTATCTGGCACAACGCGACGCCGAATGGATGGGAAAAGTACATCAATTCCTGGGCCTCACCGTGGGCGTGGTTTTGCAGCCCATGGAACAGGCAGAACGCCAGCATGCGTATAATGCCGATATTACGTACGGTACCAACAACCAGTTCGGCTTTGACTATCTGCGTGATAACATGGCCATTTATAAATCCGGCGTGGTTCAGCGAAAACTGCACTATGCCATCGTCGACGAAGTCGACTCCATCCTCATCGATGAGGCGCGTACGCCGTTGATTATTTCCGGCATGGGCGATCCGTCCACCGAAATGTATTCCCGTGCGGATGTGTTTGTGCAGACGCTCGAAGGGCGCGTGCTGGATCCGAACGAAGAGCTCAACAAGCTGGATTCGCTTCTGGAAGAGCACAAGCTGGAAACGGTGGATTATGTTGTGGATGAAAAGCGCAAGACCGCAAACCTTACCGAACAGGGAAACGGCAAAGCGGAAGCCTACTTCCATGTGGAAAATATCTCCGATCCGACCCATATGGAACTCATGCACTACATCAATCAGGCACTGAAGGCCCGGACCACGATGCGTCGGGATATTGACTATGTCGTCGACAACGACGAGGTTAAAATCGTCGATGAGTTTACCGGCCGTATCATGGAAGGCCGCCGTTACAGCGAAGGCCTGCATCAGGCCATTGAAGCCAAGGAAGGCGTCACCATCAAGAGCGAATCGAAGACGCTGGCGACGGTTACCTTCCAGAACTTCTTCCGCATGTACGAAAAGCTGGCCGGCATGACCGGAACCGGTCTGACGGAAGCGGATGAATTCAGTGAAATTTATCACATGGACGTCATTGAAATTCCTACGAACCGCCCCATTGATCGTACCGATCGCGAAGACGCCGTCTATGCCCATGAAGAGGCAAAATTCCGCGCCATCGTGCGAGAAATTCAGGAAATTCATGCTACGGGGCAACCGATTCTGGTCGGCACCGTCGACATCGAGACGTCCGAAAAAATTTCCAAGATGCTCAAGAAAGTCGGCATCAAACATCATGTTTTGAACGCGAAGCAGCACCGCTACGAGGCCGAAATCGTCGCCCAGGCCGGTCGCTTCGGCGAGGTAACCATTGCAACCAACATGGCCGGTCGTGGTACCGATATTGTGCTGGGCGGAAACGCCGAGTGGATGGCCAAAAAGCAGATGGAAAAAGATGGCGATAGCGCCGAGCTCATCGAATGGGCCGACAGCTTCCGCCATGTAGAACCGGAAGAAACCTTCCCGGCAAATAGTGCCGGCGAAGAGAGTGAAGAAGAAGCCTGGATTACCGGACGTGAAATTCTGGATGCCCGGGAAAAATTCCAGCGCCTCAAGAAGGAGTTCTCGGTCGAAACCAAGGAGAATGCCGAAAAAGTGAAAGCCGTCGGCGGCCTCTTCATTTTGGGAACCGAACGGCACGAAGCACGGCGCATTGATAACCAGCTGCGCGGTCGATCCGGCCGACAGGGCGACCCCGGGGCCTCCCAATTCTATATCTCGTTGGAAGACAAACTTATGCGCCTGTTCGGCAGTGAGCGCATGCAAAAATTCGTGGAATCGGGCGCCTTCCCGGAGGATGAACCCATCCAGGCCGGCATCCTGACAAAATCCATTGAGCGCGCACAGAAGAAGGTAGAATCCAACAACTTCGCCACTCGTAAACAGGTGTTGGACTACGACAACATCATGAATATGCAGCGCAATACTGTCTACGGCGAGCGCAACCGCGTACTCAACGGCGAAGATATGCGCGACGAAATCGTCGAAATGATTCACGGCGTGGTCTCCGATGCCGTCGACAGCTTCTGCGGAGAAGGCATCCCACCGGAACAGTGGGAAATGGAGGGTCTGTTCAATTACCTCAACAATATTTTCCTGCCCAAGGGTGCGGTCGCCATTGGGCAACTGCAAGGCATGAAACCGCAAGATCTCAAGGATCAGCTTACACACATTGCCGACGATCTCTATGCCCGCAAAGAAGAGGAAATTACGCCTTCTGTCATGCGTGAAGTCGAGCGCATGGTCCTGCTGCGCGCAGTGGATACCAAGTGGATGGATCACATTGACGCCATGGATCAGCTGCGCAAAGGCATCGGCATCCGGGCCATGGGCAATGAAGATCCGGTGCGCGCCTTTGCCAATGAGGGCTACGACATGTTTAACGCTATGAATGAATCCATCCGGGAAGAAACCGTACGTGTGCTGTATCACATCGAGCCGCCCAAGCGCGAGGTGGTGCGTACCGCGGTGGCGACCCCGACGCGCGCCATCGGCGCCGGCGACGAAGCCGAGCCCGAGAATCGTCCCTTTGTGCGCAAGAATAAGAAGATCGGACGTAATGATCCCTGCCCGTGCGGCAGCGGCAAAAAATACAAGAACTGCCACGGTCGCTTCGACCGGTAAGGAGGAAGCATGGAATTATATGAAATGCGACAGCATCTGGAAACCGTCCGGGTGCATTTGAGTGAGCTAAGGAGCTCTCTTTGACATTGCCGGCTTAGAGGAATCTGTGAAAGCGTTAAGCGAAAAGACGACGGATCCCGATTTTTGGAATGATTCCGATGCGGCGCAGAGCGTGATGGTGGAGCTCAACGGCAAAAAGGCGAACATCGATGCGTATCAGGAAATCGAAGCGGCCTATGAAGATCTGAACGGTCTGGTGGAGCTCTTTGATGAAGACGAATATCAGGCAGAAAAAGACGATTTGACCGATGCGTTGGAACAGATCGAAAAAAAACTGGGTGCGCTTTCCAAAAAAGCGCTGCTTTCCGGCGAATATGATGCCAACGATTGCTATCTTTCCATTCATGCCGGCACAGGCGGCACCGAGGCCATGGACTGGGCCGGGATGCTGATGCGCATGTATGAGCGCTGGTTCCAGACCAAGGACTGGAAGGTGACCTTAACCGATATCAATACCGAGGAAATGGGCGGCATCAAATCCGTACAATTTGAAATCAAGGGCTATGATGCCTACGGCTATTGCAAAGGCGAAAAGGGCGTGCACCGCCTGGTGCGCATCTCACCGTTTGATTCGCAAAGCCGCCGCCATACCTCGTTTGCGAGCGTGGACGTCTATCCTGTTCTGAAGGACATCGGCGAAATTCAGATCGACGAAAAAGACATTAAAGTGGACACGTATCGTTCCACGGGCGCGGGCGGACAGCACGTCAATACGACGGACTCCGCCATTCGCATTACCCATTTGCCGACCGGCGTGGTGGTGACGTGTCAGAATGAACGCTCCCAGATTCAGAACCGGGCCAAAGCGATGGAAATGCTCATTGCCAAGCTCGTGCAGATTAAGGAAGAGGAACACCGCGAAAAAATTGCGGATATTCAGGGCTCCTACAAACAGATCGCGTGGGGATCCCAAATTCGTTCCTATGTGTTCCAACCGTATACGCTGGTGAAAGATCATCGAACGGGCGAGGAGACGGGCAACATTGAAAAAGTGATGGACGGCGATCTGGATCCGTTTGTGGACGCATACCTGAACTGGCATGCCCAGCAGGAAGCGAAGGGAGAATAACATGAGAATGAAACGCTTCTATATGCCGACGCTGCGCGAAGTGCCGGGGGATGCGGAAGTCCCCAGCCATCAGCTGCTTCTGCGTGCCGGCATGATTCGAAAAGCCGCTTCCGGCATTTATACGTATTTGCCGCTTGGCTATCGCGTGGTGCGCAAGATTGAAGAGGTGGTGCGCGAGGAGATGGATCGGGCGGGCGCCCAGGAAATTCGCGTCTCGAACCTGCAACCGAAAGAAATTTGGGAAGCCTCCGGTCGTTGGGATACCTTCGGCCCGGAGATGTTCAAGTTGACGGATCGCCATGAAAAAGAGTTTGCGCTCGGCCCCACGGCGGAAGAATATTTTACCGACTTGGTGAAAGAAGAATTACGCAGCTATAAACAGTTGCCGCTCAATCTCTATCAGATCGGCTGGAAATACCGCGATGAGAAGCGTCCGCGCTTCGGCATCAACCGTTCCTGCGAGTTTTTGATGAAGGATGCCTACACCTTTGATATTGATCAGGAAGGGCTGGAAGCCGCCTATCAAGTGATGTGGGATGCCTATGTGCGCGTTTTTGATCGCCTGGGCATCAACTACCGCGTCGTGCAGGGCGATTCGGGTGCCATGGGCGGTCACGTGTCGCACGAATTTACCGCGCTTTCCGAAATCGGGGAGGGCGTTATTGTCTATGCGGAAGGCGGCTATGCGGCGACGGATGAAAAGGCTTCTATGCAGAAGCCGACGTATCCGGCCGAAGAACCCTTGCCGGTCGAGACGCTCGACACACCGAATGCGCATACCATTGAGGAATTGGAAGACTTTCTGCACATCCCGGCGCACAAGATGATCAAGGCCATTTGTCTGCGCATCAGCGGCGAACCCGTGTTCGTTTTTATGCCGGCAGAGCGCGAACTCAACATGTCCAAGCTCATTGCCTATTTGCATACGCCGGAGCATGAAATTGAGATGCTCGATGATGAGACCATCGAACGCGTGACGGGCGCCCCGGCAGGCTTTACCGGCCCGGTCGGTCTTCCCGATACGGTGCGCACGATTTTCGATGCCGCCGTCACGACGCGCGAGAACCTCGTCTGTGGCGCGAATAAGGCGGATACACACCTGAAAAATGTCAATTTCGGCCGTGATTTTGACGGCGAGATTGCGGAGGACCTCTGGATGGTTGCCGAAGGGGATCTTGATCCCATCCACGGCAATCCGCTGCAGTTTGCCCGCGGTATCGAAGTGGGCAACATCTTCCAGCTCGGAACGAAATATTCCGAAGCCCTTGGCGCCACCGTATTGGATGAAAACGGCGTCGCGCGTCCGCTCGTGATGGGCTCGTACGGCATCGGCGTAACCCGTGTGGTTTCGGCCATCATCGAACAGAATCACGATGAGAAGGGCATGATCTGGCCGCTCATCGCTGCGCCGTATCATGTGATGATTACCGTGATGAAAACCAACGACGAAACCCAGATGCAGCTTGCCGACGCGCTCTACGAGCGCCTCGAAAAGGAAGGTGTCGAGGTGCTTCTCGACGACCGGGATGAGCGTCCGGGCGTGAAATTCAATGACCGTGACCTCATCGGCATTCCGCTGCGCATCACCGTCGGCCGCAATGCCGCCGCCGGCATGGTGGAATACTCCACGCGCCGCGAGATGACCAACGAGGATGTGTCCGTGGAGGAGGCCGTTTCGCGCGTGGCTGCCGCCATGGAGACGCTAAGAGAGGTATAACGTTCGAAAAGGGCGCCGTTTCATGCGTCCTTTCCGCCAAGGGCGCTACAGAAGTAGAAAAGCGGATAGAATTTAATAAATCAAAAGGAGCCTTAACGGCTCCTTTTTTTGTTGAGATTGTTTGATTCGGTTTTGCGCTACGGGATGAGCAGGCTGACCGTGTAACTCACCAGATTGGCGAGTATGGCATAGCGAACGGGATGCTGTTCTTTCGGCAGCTTTCTACGGTAGAGAAGAGCTTCGATGCCGAGGACAAGAGCTTCCAGGGGAAGCAACAAGACAGGGCGCATGACCGGCATGATGCCGGTTGTACCCAGCCGGAAGCCGATGAACCACAAGCCAAGATGGAGAAGCGCCTGCGTGCCGAGATTCACGAGGGCGATGTAGCGAAGCGACGCTGTCTCTCGGATTCCCATCAGATAGGCGACGGCCAACTCAATCAAGATTGTGCCGGCAATCAGCGCCAGCAGCTTCGGAACATCCGCCAGATAGTCATAGTGGAAATGAATGTCGGTGATGCGATCTTCTTTTATGGTGACGGTATACTCATTTTTTAAAGCATGACGCGTGAGCGGCGCACTCATCAAAAAATGATCCGCTTTCTCGTCATAAAGCAGAATGCGAAAGGTTTCCGGCGGATAGTAGCTCCAACAAAAATCGCGAGGAGCCGCTTCCGCCACATAGCCTAAAAAATAATGGTCTTCGGGAAGTGAAAACTGCTGAAATTTTTGTTGAATCGAATCCGGCGCATCGGTGGTCCAGACCGCATTCGCTCTCCATGGGCCATATTCCGCAGAGGAAGATAATAAGGTTGCGTAATAGCGTGTGTCGGATCCGGCGATATGCACCGATACGTAGGGCTTAGGCCCCATATCGGCGTGGGATAGGGAAGGACACAGCAAAAAAAGAAGCAGCAACACAATAAAAAAGCGACGTTTCACGGCAACCTCCTTTTCCGCATTCTTAAGATCATTATATCCGTTCTTTAAGATCATTCTAACGGAAGGGAAACATGGAGAAAACTGAAAACGTCGCGGTTTCTTGGTTTGTTCAAGCGCGTTAAATCGATTGACGTAGATTGTGCAATGCTGTGAATTCCTCAAGCATGCTTACGCGCTCATGTTGGAGGCATCGGCCTGCTGTTTCATGGGCATGGCAAGAGTTCCCGGCTTGGGCAGGCGCAGTTCAAATTGCCCGACCACAAACGATGAGATGAGGGTCGTCAGAAACGACCACAGCAGGTTTTGTGCCGGCAGGTAGATGAAGAAGGATAGTCCAAGGACGACCGCGTCGCTGATGAAGTAGGCGCTGCTTAACGAAAGCGACGTGCGCTTTTTGAGAATCAGTGCAAAGCAGTCATCCCCACCGGCAGCGCCACCGCGGGTCACAACCAGACCGCATCCTGCACCCAGAAGCAATCCGCCGACGATGGCGGCAAGATGGGGCGCATTCGCAAGGGATGGTAAAACCGGGCCTATTGCAGCAAAAAGTGTCCAAGAGCCGGCATAGGCAAGTGTTGAGAATACAGCTTTTTTCAGGAATCCGCGTTCCAAGAGAAGAATGCCCAACCCGTAAAGGGAAAAGTCCAAAACGATGGACAAAATGGCCGGATCCAGGCCAAAAACCTTATTCAGCAGAACAATGCTGCCGAGCACGCCGCCTTCGGTAATGCGGGACGGAACATGGATGTTATAGATGGCAAAGGCCATGGTCAGGTTTCCCAAAACCATCAGAAAAAGATCCAAAACGGATATGTTCATCCACGCCGCGAAACGACGTAGCAGTTGCATGGGCTGATTCTTCCATGACTTTTTCGACAAGAATTTCATAAAGACACCTCGTTTTCGTTGACACGGTGTCTTCCGAACCAAAAAAAGATTGCCTTGGCCGTGAGAAGACTCCGTGCTGTACAATCGTGTGGTGGTTGATGCTGTTGTTTGAAATTCTTTCTTGTAAGAACTCTGTCTCCCTCGCCGTTTAATGATTCATCGTGCCACATCAGGCAACGCATGAACCCGCTCACAGCCAGGTGTTCAGATAAAAACTACCGCGTAGCGGCACCCACAGGATGTTGCTCATTTCTGTTCCTGCAATAGTATAACACAAATTTTTATTTTGGGAAAGCCTGCGCCGGCATCCATTCGCGCGCCGCCGGCTTCGCCTCGGCAAGGTGATGGAGGTTGGCGTATTTCCGGCTCGTCGAAGATGCGGCGCGCGAACGGATGTCGGCGCGTGGGGGCGCGGGCGAGGTGTGGTGCGGGGGGACGTGTGAGGAAGCGGGCGGGGAAAATAGGCGGTGCGCCGCTGGGAACACCGTTGGCGGCGCGTTTGAAAGGTGGTGCGCCGCTTGTACCGCCGTTGGCGGCGCGGTTCTGAGAGGAAGCCGCCTTCGGCGGCGTTTTCAAACCGCCGGCCGCAGGCCGGCTCCTTATCTTAATAGAGTGGAATCGTCAAAAAAGCGAAACAACTCTACACTCGTTCGTCGTCCTGTAGAGTGGATTGCTGAAAAAGGCGAAACCACTCTACATCCGCTCGTGATCTTGTAGAGTGGAATGGCCAAAAAGCCGAAACCACTCTACACCTGCTCGCAACCCTGTAGAGTTGAATTGCCGAAAAAGCAAAACCTCTCTACATCCGCCTAAACATCGGTAGAGTGGTTTCGCGATAATTGCAAAACCACACGATTTCTATGACACGCCAAGAAAAATAAGGCGGAGCGCCGCCGGACCCGCCGTTGGCGGCGCATTTTCCAAGAGGAAGCCGCCTTCGGCGGCGTTTTCAAACCGCCGGCCGCAGGCCGGCTCCTTATTTTTGGAGCAAGTTACATCACTTCTGCGGACGATGGTGGTGGAAGTCTATTTTCGGCAAACCACCACCATCGCCGAAGCCGCAAGTGATGGTGGTGGAAGCGCGATTTTGGCAAACCACCACCATCGCCAAAGCCGCAAGTGATGGTGGTGGAAGCGCGATTTCGGCAAATCACCACCATCGCCGAAGTCGCAAGTGATGGTGGTGGAAGCGCGATTTTGGCAAACCACCACCATCGCCGAAGCCGCAAGTGATGGTGGTGGAAGCGCGATTTTGGCAAACCACCACCATCGCCGAAGCCGCAAGTGATGGTGGTGGAAGCGCGATTTCGGCAAATCACCACCATCGCCGAAGTCGCAAGTGATGGTGGTGAAAGCCCATTTTACGCAAACTCCCACCATCACCGAAGCCGTCAGTGATGGTGGTGGAAGCACGTTTTGGCTCAACCACCACCATCAGCGCAAAAAAAGAGGGGGAGGGTGCGCCCGTTGCTTCCCTATAACGATAGCGGATCGCCGGCCACAGGCCGGCTCAAAAAGCAGACACCACATTTGAACCTCCGAATGTCGCGAGTGGACTTTGCGTGCCATTGTCCTGAAAAAGGGTAACCTTATCCATAAGAACCGCAGATTCTTTAACAACCGCAGATTCTTTAAGAACCGCAGAATCTTTCATCCTGAGCGGGTGCCGTGATAAGAACCGCAAACAACGGACCATTCAGCGATCTTGAACGGATGACACACAATCACATCCGCAGCCCCAAGCCCAGAATTAACGGCACCCCAACCACAGAATCGACAACACCCCAAACACAGAATCAACAGCTTCCCATAAAAAAAGAAGCGGAAGGAGGAAATAATGCAAAGAACTACGAAACAGCCGCGTCGGCGCTGGATGCAGATTGCAGCGAGCATTCCGAATCGCGAAAAGGAAGAGGAACGCCGCCAGGATCTGGAGCGCTTTCATGCCAAGGTGGGCGATGAGAAGGAATGGATCGTCATGCGCCTGGACGACGTGGATGCGCTGATCGAACAGCTGACTCGCGAGACGGAAACCATCCGGGAGAGCCTGGATCGTCCGCACCATGAGAGGGTGTCGAGCCTTGCACCCCTGACGGAAGCCGGGAAACAGCATCTGTCGAGAAAACGGCTGCTCCGCTCTTCGGCTGAACTCGATGTACTTTTGCTGGAAGTGCATCGGCATCCCGTCTTTCGGGACATCGTGGCGGATATGCAAAATCTCACCGTCCCGGAAACGACGCTTCCTGTGGAAAACGAAAGCAGCGTGGTCGCCTCGCGCAAGATGCTGTCTATTCGTGATCAGCTAAGCGATCTTTTGGACAACTTGTATCGCCTGCGCCGCCGGCTTCGTCGCGAACTGCTTCGCCTTGCCCGATAATTGGTGCGGGCAAAGTTGTGTGCCGATTATGGAACATATTTCCTTCAAAGCCCTCCGATAGGCTACAAAGCAAAAAGGAAACTGCGGAGGGGACTGCGTTGTGATCGGAGCAGGGAAATCCGCTGCGATAGAAGGAGGAAATAGCATGGACGAACAAGAGCGTTTAGAACAAACGGAAGAATGGAATGAGGATGCTCGGAAGGCACAAAGTCCTCATTATGAAGAAGCTGCGACACGTCGCATCGTGAGGGAAGAGATTGCGCGCAATTACCGGCCCAAGGGAAGCGCGGCGCGTGCCGTTGCGCTGGTGCTCTGCGGCGCCCTTCTCGGTGCGGGCGGCGGCGCGGCGTTGGTGGCATCGGGCAACATTCCTCTGCCGCAGCAACAGGAACAGGCGGCAAGTGCCACGACCAACGGCAATATCAACATATCTTTAAAGGAAGGCCAAACCACCGTGGAAAACGCCATTGCGGCCAAGACCATCCCTTCCATTGTCGGCATCACGACCATTGCGAAAAGCGTCAGCAACAATCCGTTTTTATATGGAACTCCCCAATATTCTGAATCCGTGGGCTCCGGCGTGATCGTTTCTGCGGATGGCTACATTTTAACCAATGCGCATGTCGTCAACGGCGGCAATGCGAAGACGGTACGGGTTCGCCTTTCCAACGGCGAAGAGGCCGAAGCGAAGGTTCTCTGGGCGGATCCCACGCTGGATCTGGCCGTCATCAAGGTGGAAAAGAAAAACTTGCCGGCCATTACGTTCGGCGATGCCTCCAAGGTGCAGGTAGGCGATAAGGCTGTTGCCATCGGCAATCCGCTGGGACTCGACCTGCAATCCACCCTGACATCGGGATACATTTCCGGCCTGAATCGTTCGATTACCCTCCAGGATGGCAATATCATGGATGGCCTAATTCAGACGGATGCCGCCATCAACGGCGGAAACTCGGGCGGTGCCTTGCTCAACGCCAAAGGAGAGCTCATTGGCATCAATACCGCCAAGCCTGCCTCGGCGGACGGCATCGGCTTTGCCATCCCGGTGTCCACCGTCAAACCCATCGTGGACAAAATCGTCGCGGACGGCACCTACACGCCGCTTTACATGGGCATCAACGGAGCCAACACAAAACTGGTGGCGGCAAGCGGCGTCGAAGGGCTGCCCACCGACAGCGGCGTCGTCGTTCGGGATGTCGTTGCCGGCTCGCCTGCAGCGACCATGGGCATTGAACCCTACGACATCATTGTCGCGATCAACAACGAACCCGTGGAATCCATGAACACCTTAAAGACGCTGCTGCTCAAATACAAGAAAGGCGATACCGTAGACGTTACGTATTACCATGGCCGCGACAAGAAAACCGGCAAGATGACCTTCACCGATTTCTCCCCGGAAGCCATACAGCGCTAACCCGCGCCCCGGCACCCTTCCTTGTGCCGCCGGCTTCGCCTCGGTGAACAACGTGTGGAAGCCTTGCTCCCGGCTCGTCGAAGAAGCGGCACGCGAAAGGGTGCCGGGGCGGCAGGAGTGGCGGGCGAGGTGCGCGGCGGAGAACGGGGGTGCCTCTGGCGCGTGACAAAATATAGAAGAAAGAAGCGACGGTCCCGTCGCTTCTTTCTTTCTGGCATCGGCCCTTCTTTCTGTACCAAGCCCACGCGTTTTACGCCCATCGCGAAACGCCACGCATATTTCACCAAAAAAAATGGAGAATTCGCAAAAAAGGGCATAATGATAAGGACAAAGCTACATCAACCAATAGCAACAAAGGAGGAAATCATGACGATGGCTACCACCACAAAACAACCGCACCCTGCTCAACACACTGCGGAAAACCCGGCGCTTCCCGAGGCACTTGCCCCTCTCTTTACTCCGTGGAAAATTGGAACCGTCGAAATCAAAAATCGCATCGTACTCACGTCGATGGGCGGTACCAATCTGCTGGGATGGATGGAAAAGAACCACTTTGACGAAACGGGCGCGCATTTTATCCGGACGATCGCGGAAAACAATGTGGGTCTGGTTCTACCGGGATGCCAGCCGGTGTACAACCCCATGTTCGGCCAGTGGCTGTATAAAAATAAGCGGATGTACGATGATCTGGCCAAATGGCTGCCGGCATTCCATCAAACGGGCGCGAAGCTTTTCGTGCAGCTGACAGCGGGCTTCGGCCGCTCGTTCACGATTTCCCCCATGATGGAAACACTCTATACGAATCCGGTTTTGCGTTTCCTTTCCAAGCCCGTGATGAACCTGGATAAGATTACCGCCTCGGCTTCGGAAGCGCCCAACCGCTGGTCGGACAAAGTGCCATCCCGCGCCATGACGGTCGCAGAAATTCAACAGATGGTGGAGGCGTTCGGCAAGAGCGCGAAGCTGCTTAAGGATGCCGGGGTGGATGGGGTGGAAGTGCATGCCGTCCATGAAGGCTACCTGCTGGATCAGTTCACCTTGAAATACGTCAATCACCGCACGGATGCCTACGGCGGCAGTCGGGAAAATCGCTATCGGTTCCCGGTGGATATTGTCCGGGAGATTAAGCGCGTCTGCGGCGAGAATTTTCCGGTTTCCCTGCGCTATTCCGTCGAATCCAAGACTAAAGGATTTCGTCAGGGAGCTCTTCCCGGGGAAGAATATACCGAGGTCGGTCGGGATATGGAAGAGTCGCGGTGGGCGGCGCGCTACTTGCAGGATGCCGGCTATGACATGCTCAACTGCGACAACGGTACCTACGATGCTTGGTACTGGTGCCATCCGCCGATTTACATGCCGGAAAACTGTAATTTGGATGAGGTCAAGGAAATCAAAAAGGCCGTGACGATTCCCGTCGTTCCGGCCGGGCGCATGGATCCCTACGTGGGCGCGAAGGAAGTGGCCGCCGGCACAATTGACGGGGTCGGTTTTGCGCGTGCGTTTTTGGCGGATCCGGAGTGGGTGACCAAGATCCTGGAAGGACGAAGCGAGGAAATTCGCCCCTGCATTTGCTGCCACAACGCCTGCTTCAACATGAGCAAATGGAAGGGAACGCCGAATATGCAGGAGTTGCAGGATTCGCTCCATTTGGCGCGTTGCGCCGTGAATGCGGAGACCATGCAGTGGGACAAGCATTACATTAAGAAGACGGATGCGCCGAAGACGGTGCATATCATCGGCGGCGGGGTTGGCGGCATGGAGGCGGCTCGCGTGCTCAAGTTGCGCGGTCACAATCCGGTGATCTATGAGCAAACGGATCGTCTCGGCGGTGTCGTGATTCCGGGAGCGGCCGAGTCCTACAAGAAGCCCATGCGCGACCTTTTAGCCTGGTATCGGCAGGAAATGGAGCGTCTGGACATTCCCGTTCATATGAATCAGAGCATTGCGCCCGACCACGACTTCGGTACGGATCCGGTTATTGTTGCGACCGGTGGAAAGCCCATTAGCCTTTCGCGTGTTCCGGGCTTTGACCGCACGATCGAGGCCACCGATTTTCTGCGCGCGCTGGAAGGGCGTCGGGAGGAAGAGGGTGTCGCGGTCAAGAAGGGCGTCGGCCGGCGTGTCGCGGTCATCGGCGGAAGCCTTACCGGCTGTGAAATTGCCTACGAGCTGGCCCTGCAGGGCAAGGAGCCCTTTATTCTGGAAATGAAGGAAGACCTGATTGCGACAGAAGGTGTCTGTCTGGCGAATTCCTCTTACCTGCGCGAATGGTTCGCGCTGCATAAGGTCCCGGTCTATTTGGAATCCACGCTGGTTGAGGTGAAGGAAGACGCGGTTACGTACAAGGATGCCTCCGGCGCGTTGCACGAGGTGCCTTGCGATTCCGTCATTTCTGCCGTTGGGTATCGTCCGGATCCCTTGCTGGACAAGGCTCACACCGGCGCGCAGACGTATTTTATCGGCGATTGCGCTGGCATCGGCAACATCAAAACCGCCGTCTGGCAGGCGTATGAAACGGCGATGAAAATTTAGTTCCATCCTATACATTTGTAAATGATTTGAGACCAAGAACGTGAGAGAATCTCCAGTATGATGCCGTATTGCTGACGGGTTACCCCGTCAGCAATACGGCGTTTTTTGACAGATGTTAGCCACCTAAGGACCGCTTACGACAAGTTTTTTCAAGGGATCGTAAGGCTTAAGCAGATAAAAGTTCATTGCGCGGAAAGTGGTGATGGTTTAGCGAAAACGCGTTTCCGCCACCATCGTTTTGCCCTTGGCGATGGTGGGGATTTAGTGAAAACGCATTTCCACCACCATCGTTTATGCCTTCGGTGATGGTGGGGATTTAGCGAAAACGCATTTCCACCACCATCGTTTGTGCCTTCGGCGATGGTGGTAGTAGGGCGAAAACGCATTTCCACCACCATCGTTTATGCCTTCGGTGATGGTGGGGATTTAGCGAAAACGCGTTACCACCACCATCGTTCATGCTTTCGGCGATGGTGGTAGTAGGGCGAAAACGCACTTTCCCCACCATCGCCGCAATAAGGAACCAACTTGCAGTTGGCATTGAGATGGCGCCTTTTTACAATAGAGACGCCAGAAGGAACCGACCTCCGGCTGGCGCTATTGTGACCTCTTTGCTCGGCGATGAAAATTTAGCACCATCAGTCCTTGCCGTCGTCGCCACCCTGTGCTATACTCATAAAGCTATGCACGAAAACTTGCAAAGAGAGGTGATCACATGAAACAAGGCATTCACCCGGAGTATTACGAAAACGCGACGGTTACCTGCGCTTGCGGTAACACGTTTACGACCGGTTCGACCAAAAAAGAGCTGCGTGTAGACGTTTGTTCGGCGTGCCATCCGTTTTACACGGGCAAACAGAAGACAGCAGAACGTGGCGGTCGTGTCGAACGCTTTAAGAAGAAATACAACATCGACTAACACAAGAGAACGGGCTTGCCAAAGCCTTACAAAAAACGACCACAGACGGCCTCGCCGTATGCGGTCGTTTTTTTGCGCCGAAGGCGGGGACGATGGTTGGCGAATTTGAGAGAAGGGGATGGCTTGCAATTTTGTGCTGATATGCGATGAATTGGCTTCCAAGTCCGCCTCACGGCTTAACCCTGTGTCCCTTTTTCTTAATTATTAAAATTAGGGACACAGCTTTTTGCTCAAGTGAGGTAAAAGTGTGTCCTTTTTTTAACTTTCGGAAATTAGGGACACAGGATTTTTACTCTAGCGGTGCAAAATGTGTTCCTTTTTGTGCTTTTTTGGATTTAAGGACACAAAATTTGCCTCGTCGCGGCCTAATCTTGTTCCCTTTTTTTCAATTATAGAAATTAGGGACACGGTTTTCACTTAAGTGAGGTAGAAGTGTGTCCTTCTTTAACACTTTCGGAAATTAGGGACACAATTTTCACGCTATGGAGGCACAACAGCGTGTCCGTTATTTCATTTTTTTGCATTTTCGGACACAAGCTTCCCAGAATATCCATTTCGATAGCCACGCCGCCAACGGCATTTCCAGCGGCGCTCCATATGGGTTGTCCTTCCAAACGCATGGCTCATTTGCAAAAAGTAGAGCCGCATACCAAACATCGTTACAATGAGAAGAGATCGACGCGAAGAGACCCTCGCGAAGAGAACGACGCGAAGGAACAGATGCGAAGGAACAGATGCGAAGGAACAGATGCGAAGAGGACGGGGAAGGCGACGTACGTCGAAGGCGTTGCGCAATACCGATGCGTAACAACAGGAGGCAGGATGAAGACCATCGCACAATGGGCGGCGCTGCTGCCACAACAGGAAGGCTACCTGGCGTTATCCTATGTATTGGACACGACGCCGGGTGCGCTGCGCGCAAAAAGCGGCGAAAGCCTGGATACGGCCGTTACCGAGCGCTATCAGGAAATTGTGCGGCGTCGCCTTGCCGGCGAACCGCTGCAATACGCCATCGGAGAATGGGAATTTTATGGGCATCTGTTTCAGGTTGATGCGCGTGCGCTGATTCCGCGTCCCGAAACGGAGCGACTGGTGGAGATGGCTCTGCAAGAGGACCTTGCCGGCAAGCTCGTTGCCGATATCGGCACGGGCACGGGGGCGATTGCCCTCAGCATCGCATTGGAGGCGCACCCGAAGCCGAGGAAACTGTATGCGACCGACTGCTCGGCTGACGCACTTGTCCTGGCAAAGGAAAATGCCGCCCGCCTTCTGTCATCGAGAGGGGGCATCCACGCGCAGCCAGCGTCCGCACAACCTGTACCGAACGATGCGTCGGCATCCTCACAAAACATGATAGAATGGGTGCTGGGCGACGGACCGTCGGCTCTGCCCGAGGCCGTGGACGTGTTGGTGTCCAATCCGCCCTACATTGATCCGCAGGAAAAAGAGAGCCTGCAGGATGAATTGCAGTATGAACCGGCATCGGCTCTGTTTGCCGGGGAACCCGGAAAGGGCGGTCTGGCCCTGTATCAGGAATGGATTCCGCTGTTGCCGGCAAGGCTGCAGTCGCACGGCGTGGTGCTCATGGAAATAGGAGATCGGCAGGGTGAGGCCGTTTCGAGCCTATTTCGACAGGCGGGATTTTCCGCTGTAACGGTGCATCCGGACTACACCGGCCGTGACCGCATCGTGCGCGCGACGCGATAGCCGCGTAGCCCACGCCGCCACGAATCGAATACGCTCCCCACACGAAACGAAGAGGAAAATCATGTTTGAAAGTTTAGAACATATTCAAAGCCAATTGCACGAGATGGAACAGCAACTTGCCGACCCGGCGCTGCTCGCCGACATGAATGCCTGGCGCAAAGTCAACCGGGCCTATGTCGAACGCAAGCCCATCGCCAAGGCCTATCAGGAATATAAGAAAGCCATCGATACCGCCGAAGAAGACCGCGAGATGCTGAAAGAAGTGCAGGATGCGGACATGGAAGCGATGTTGAAGGCCGATCTTGCCGAGCAGGAAGACATCGCGCAGAAAAAAGAAGAAGAGCTCAAGCTCTTGCTCGTGCCCAAGGATCCCAACGATTACAAAAACGTCATTGTGGAGATTCGAGCCGGCGCAGGCGGGGACGAGGCCGGACTGTTTGCCGGCGATTTATATCGCATGTACCACATGTATGCTGAGAAAGAAGGGTATACCACCGAAGAGCTCGATCGCACCGAACAGGGCATCGGCGGCATCAAAGAGGCCACCTTCATGGTCAAAGGGGAAGGCGCGTATTCGAAGCTCAAATACGAATCCGGCGTGCATCGCGTACAGCGCGTGCCCGAGACGGAGTCATCCGGACGCATTCATACGTCGACGGCGACCGTCGCGGTCTTACCCGAAGCCGAAGATGTCGATGTGGAGCTGAATCTCAATGATGTGCGCGTGGACGTCTATCGTTCCAGCGGACACGGCGGCCAATGCGTGAATACGACCGACTCTGCCGTGCGCGTCACGCACATCCCGACCGGCATCGTGGTGGCCATCCAGGATGAAAAGAGCCAGCTGAAGAACAAAGAGAAGGCGCTGCACCTTCTGAAGACCAAGCTCTATGACCTGGAACTCGAAAAGCAGAATCAGGAAATCGCCTCGGCAAGGCATTCCCAGGTGGGAAGCGGCGACCGAAGCGAACGCATCCGCACGTATAATTTTCCGCAGGGACGCATCACCGACCATCGCATCAACCGCACGATCTACCAAATTCATGAATTTCTGGATGGCGATATCGGCGAAATGATTGAGGCCCTGCAAACCGAAGACCAGATGAAAAAACTGGCGCTGGTCACGGACGACAGCGAGCAAGCATAGTAGGAGGACCCATGGACAAAGAGCAGTTTTTGAAGCAGTGGAACGAAAGCACCAAGCGTCTGTTCTGCAAGACCATTGAAACGGCAACATCCTTTGAAAAATATGCCGCCCTTTCCCAAACCATTATGGATCACATCACCGATGCCTGGATGGAAACGCGGGAAAAGACCAAGACCATGCGTAACGAATACTATTTTTCCGCCGAATTTCTGGTCGGCCGCGCGCTGGGAAACAACCTGCTGAATCTGGGCATTCTCGACGAAGTGAAAGCGGTTCTCAAGGACATCGGCATCGACTTTGAACAGCTCGAAGACGAAGAGGATGACGCCGCTCTCGGAAACGGCGGTTTGGGAAGGCTTGCCGCCTGCTTCATCGACTCCGCTGCCAGCGAAGGCTACCCCGTCCAAGGTTATGGCGTGCGCTACAGCCAAGGCATCTTTGAACAGAAATTCATCGACGGCTTCCAGCGCGAAGAAGGCGACGATTGGACCAAAAAAGGCGATTTCTGGTCGCAACGTCGTGAAGAGGAAGCCAAGCTCGTGCGCTTCCGGGACGAAACCGTGCTCGCCGTGCCCTATGACATGCCCATCATCGGCTACAAAAACGGCATCGTAAACACCCTGCGCCTGTGGCAGGCCGAGCCGCTCGAGTCCGGATTCGACTTCGACCGCTTCAACAACTTTCAATATGACGATGCCCTGCGCGAATTAAACCGTGCCGAAGACATCACCCGCGTGCTCTATCCCAACGACATGCAGCGCGCCGGCAAGGTGTTGCGCTTCAAACAGCAATACTTCTTCACCTCCGCCAGCATCCAAGACCTTCTCACCCGCTATAAAGAGAATTTCCCCGAAGACACTAATTTCCGCTCGTTCTCGGCGCTGCATTCCATTCAATTGAACGACACCCATCCCGTCATCGCCATTCCCGAGCTGATGCGCCTTCTCATCGACGAAGAGGAACTTTCCTGGGACGATGCCTATGATGTTGCGACGCATACGTTTGCGTTCACCAACCATACCGTCTTGCAGGAAGCACTGGAAAAATGGAGCCTCGATATTGTCGACGAGGTCTGCCCGCGCTGCCTGGAGCTCATCAAGGAAATCAACCAGAAGATGATTTCCGTGTTCCGTCAACAGGGCATGCCCGAGGAGCAGATCAACACCTACCGCATCATCCACGACAACGTCGTGGAAATGGCCTATTTGGCGGTTTGGTGTGCTGTCGCGGTCAACGGTGTGGCCAAAATCCATACGCAGATTTTGCAAACCGAAACCTTCAAGCAATGGGTTGCCGTCATGCCGGAAAAATTCAGCAATAAGACCAACGGCGTCACACCCCGTCGGTGGCTGCAATATGCCAATCCCGAGCTGTCCGCCTTTATCACGAAAAAGTTGGGCAGCGACGCCTGGCATCACGACCTCACCCTTTTGAAAGGACTGGAACGCTACGCCGACGATCCCGAAACCCTTACGGAGCTCAACGCCATCAAGGCCATCAAAAAGAACCAGCTGGTGGACTACATTGAACGCACCGAAGGCATTACCTTGGATCCCGACTCGATTTTCGACATCCAGATCAAGCGCCTGCATGAGTACAAGCGCCAGCTGTTGAACATTCTGCACATTCTGCACTTGTACAATATGCTCAAGAAAAATCCCGGTCTGGACATGGTGCCGCGCACGTTTATCTTCGGCGCGAAGGCCGCGCCCGGTTATTTCCGTGCCAAAGCCATTATCAAGTTCATCAACGAAGTCGCCCGGATGGTCAACGCCGACCCGGATACGCGCAAAAAACTGCGCGTCGTCTTCGTCCAGAACTACCGCGTCAGCTCCGCCGAAAAGCTCTTTCCGGCGGCGGACATTTCCGAGCAGATTTCCACGGCCGGAAAAGAAGCCTCCGGCACGGGCAACATGAAATTCATGCTCAACGCCACCCCGACCCTCGGCACGTATGACGGCGCCAACATCGAGATTATTGCGGATGCCGGCGAAGAGAACAATTTCCGCTTCGGCGCCACCGTCGAAGAATTGGAAGGCATTGCTTCCTCATATAATCCGCTCGAGTACTACCATACGAAGCCCGAAATTAAGGAAGTGGTGGACTATCTGTTGGATCAGCGCCTGTCGGACCACGGCACCTATATGTTCCTGGATGTCTATAATTCGCTGGTGGCACCCCAACACGGCGAACGCGGGGACGAACACTATCTGCTCTACGATTTTGAAAGCTATGCCGAAGCCCAAAAGCGCGTCGACACCGCCTATCGCGACCGTCTCGGCTGGGCGAAGAAGTGCCTGATGAACCTCGCCAACTGCGGCGAATTCTCATCCGACCGCACCGTGCGCGAATACGTGCGGGATATATGGAAAGTGGACACCATTCAATAGTCGTCAACACCGGCCGCCGCTAAGGCGTCCGAAATGCTCTGCGCGAGCCGACCTGGCCCGTTGCATCGAAAACCGTCACACGAAGTCACACGAAAAGGAGGAAAATATGCTGGTATCGGCCAAAGAAATGCTCATCAAGGCGGCGAAAGAACACTACGCTGTCGCACAGATCAACATTAACAATCTGGAATGGACCAAAGCCGTTCTGGAAACCGCGGAGGAGCTCAAGTCGCCCGTCATCTTAGGCGTCTCTGAAGGCGCCGGAAAATACATGGGAGGCCACACCACCGTCGCCGCCATGGTGCGCGCAATGGATGAGGCCCTGGGCATTACCGTGCCCGTCGCGCTGCACTTGGACCACGGCACCTATGAAGGCGCGAAAAAGTGCATCGAAGCCGGCTACACCTCCGTCATGTTCGACGGCTCTCATTTCCCGCTCGAAGAGAATCTGGAAAAAACCACCGAAATCGTGCGTCTGGCGCATGAACACGGCATCTCCGTCGAAGCCGAAGTCGGCACCATCGGTGGCGAGGAAGACGGTGTGGTCGGCATGGGCGAGATCGCGGATCCCGCAGAATGCAAACGCCTGGCGGATCTCGGCATTGACTTTTTAGCCGCCGGCATCGGCAACATCCACGGCGTCTATCCGGCCAACTGGAAGGGCCTCGACTTTGATGCCCTGCAACACATCAAGGAAGCAACCGGCGATATGCCGCTCGTCTTACACGGCGGTACCGGCATTCCCAAGGATATGATTTTGAAAGCCATTTCGCTCGGCGTCGCCAAAATTAACGTCAACACTGAGTGCCAGCTGTCCTTTGCGAAGGCCACGCGCGAATACATCGAAGCCGGCAAGGACCAACAGGGCAAAGGATTCGACCCGCGCAAGCTGTTAGCCCCCGGTACGGCCGCCATCAAAGAAACGGTCAAAGAAAAGCTGGAGATGTTCGGCTCGGTGGGCAAGGCGGAGTAACGCCCCACAAAGCATGCCGAATCCCAATGCGCGGCAGAAAACAGAGCGTCCCGATAGGGGCGCACGACTCACAGCCTGTGGCATACATGCGGAAGAGGCCAAAAAAGTAAGCTTTTCGTTACTTTTTTGCAACAACTTCACGGAAAACCCACAATTAGCGTTGACGAATGCAGGATGAATTGGTATGATGAGCCTGTAAATCAAGAAGTTTCTATTTTCCGGAGCTTCCACGATTACATGCACAACCATAGCAGCTGATCACAAAGCAGGAAAAAAACAAATTACGGAGGATGACAATGAAAACGAAACGTATTGTAGCATTGGCTCTTGCTGGCGCTCTGGCGTTCGGCGGTGCCCTAGCAACACCGGTTTTGGCGGATGAAGCAGTTCAGGCTGCGACAGTGTCAGACGAAGATCTGGCTACAGCTAAAATCAAAATGGTGTATGACGCTTCGGTCTATAAGGCTGCGGCAGAGAAGAAGGTCAAAGAAGCAGGGCTGGAAGGCAAAAAACTTTCTGACTTAGAGAAAGCTATGACCGATGCTGAGAAAGATAAAAACACTGCAATTGACAATTGGGTGAAGTTGGGCAAAGAAAAAGGTGCAAAGCAAGATGCTGTGAACAATGCGGAAGAAGCATTGAAAGCTCCTAAAAAAGCTTGGGAAGATCTTGCCACGCCGTATGGTTTAGCTGGCCTGACAGCGACCGAAGCGGAAGACATCAAAGCTGCAATTAAGGCCCGAGCGGACGAGATTGAGGCAACTGAGCCGGCTAAAGCTCAAGAATTAAGAAAAGCTGCCGTCATTGATTCGCTCGTTCAAGCAAAACAGAAGTATGATGCAGCAGTAGAGGCTCTTAAGGACGCGAAAGAGAATTTGGCGAATGCAAGTGTGGCTCTTAAGGATTACAAAGAGTACACGGAAGCAAAGAAAGCGTATGATAAAGCCGTTGCTGACTTCAACACCAAGAACGAAGCTGAAGTTGCAAAAGATTTTGTTGACGCGCTGAACGCTTTAAAGCCGACTCTTGATGCAGCTGAAAAAGCAAAAGTTGATGTGGAAGGAAAATCTGCGAAACAGATCATCCTTGCTCTGTTAAGCCAGACCAAAACCACAAAGGGTCTGTTGGCTGCTTTGGGCGAAACACCGGCACCGCAACCGGGCGAAGAGCCGGGCAAACCGGGCGAAGAGCCGGGCAAACCGGGCGAAGAGCCGGGCAAACCGGGCGAAGAGCCGGGCAAACCGGGCGAAGAGCCGGGCAAACCGGGCAAGCCGGCAGAGAAACCGGAAGTAAAGGACAAGGACAATAAGAAAAACAACAAAAAAGCTCCCAAGACCGGCGACATCACCGTATTGGCGTATGCAGGCAGCGCGGTATTGGCTGCGGGCGCATTTGTCGCTTCGAAAAAACGCAAGTAAGTTCGCATAACGTGCTGCTGTTGGTGTGAATGACAGGTTTGTCCTGGACAGACCGAAGGAGGTGTTCCGAAAGGAACACCTCCTTTTTATTGCCATGTAGCAGGAGCGTCGTTGCACAGTGGGCTCGACAGGTGTCTTAGAGAAGCCTACGAAGCACGGAGAACGGCATCCGGGCAGGAAAGGAGCAATAAAAAAGCCCGCCTTATGGGGCGGGCTTTTCTTCGGGCGAGGTGTTTTCGCCGGACGGATTCGGATTCGGGGGTGCCTCGGTTGTGGAGCTCTTGCTGCTTTCGGGCTTGGACTGGCTCTGCGAAGACGACGGTGCCTGCGTATCGCTGCTGGTCTGCGCGGAGGAACTTGAGCTACTCTGTTGCGACGATTGTTCCTGCGAGGAGGAGCTCGATGACGATTGTTCGGACGAAGCGGGCGCCGAGGAGGCGTTCGGAAGAACCGGAATGACCGGCGGCTTGGGCTTCGCCGGAGGCGGCGTCGGCGTCGGTGTATGGGTCTTGCCGCCGCGTGAGGGTGCCGGGACGATGCGGATATCGGGCACGCGGCTCTTTTCCGTGGTTGAGGGTTCTGTGCGCGGCTTCTCGGAAGACTGCGCCACCATGAAGTTGTCCTTTTCCACCTTGCCGTCTGCCAAGATGCGCAACACCAAGGAGTTGTCCGTCATAGTTGCGCCGATGGTGGTGGGTTTTACGAAATGGGGGCTCGTCGGATTGGAGTAGCCGATAATTTCGCGCGCGCCGATTTCGCCGTGTTTGGCCGTGGGGGCAATCTTGACGATCGCTTCGACAGGCTTCTTGACCACGGTCTCGGAGAGCGCTTTGCGCGATACTTCTTTGCCGCCCGACATGCTAACCTCATAGGTGATATTGCTCTGGCCGCGTTCGCCCGGCTGTACGATGCGATATTCGCCCGGCTTTACGGTATCATCCACTTCGGTCACAATGGCGAACTCTTGTTCCATAAGTTCGGTAACCTCTTTGGTCTCCTCGACGCCGGAGCTTTCCTGTCGCGGCGCATCCACAAGCTCAAAGCCGGGATTGCTGCTGCAGGCGGTAAGCACGGCACCGCTGAGCGCCAAGGCGAGGAGTAATCGTTTCTGTTTCATCTGGTCCTCTCTCTCTGTTCGACGCCCTTTCGCGCGTCGTTACGCAAATAGTATACACGATGAAGGCCCCGCGTGCATATCTTCTGCACCCCGCCCGGCCCTTTTCTTGCGCCGCCGGCTCTCCTCGGCGATGAAGCTTTGCAGGCGCACTTCCGGTTCGTCGAAGATGCGGCGCACGAAAAGGGCCGGGAGGGGCGATGCGCGGCTGGCAGAGCGTTGGGTGAGGCGCGGGGTGCGGAGATGAGGCGCGGCGGGCGGAGCTGCTGCGGAGGACGCAGGTGTCTGGAGCGCATGGGTTTCAGTGGAGCGCCGCTGGAACCGCTTTTGGCGGCGCAGTTTCTAAGAGGAAGCCGCCTTCGGCGGCGTTTTCAAATCGCCGGCCGCAGGCCGGCACCTTATTTTGTAGAGGGGAATCGTCAAAAAGGCGAAACACTCTACGCCCGCTTGCAACACTGTAGAGTGGATTGCTGAAAAAAGCGAAACCACTCTACGCTCATTCGTGATCCTGTAGAGTTGAATGGCGGAAAAAAGCAAAACCACTCTACACCTGCTTGCGATCTTGTAGAGTGGATTGCTAAAAAAATCAAAACCACTCTACACCTGCTTGCGATCTTGTAGAGTGGATTGCTAAAAAAGGCGAAACCACTCTACGCCCGCTCGCAACCATGTAGAGTGGATTGCTAAAAAAGGCGAAACCACTCTACACTTGCTTGCACAACGGTAGAGTGGTTTTGCCTTAATTACAAAATAAACATGATTTTTGTGACACGCTGAAAAAAAGAGGAGCGCCGCTTGGACTGCTGTTGGCGGCGCGTTTCTAAGGCGGAGCCGCCTTCGGCGGCGTTTTCAAACCGCCGGCCGCAGGCCGGCTCCTTCTTGGTGGCGTTGGCGGCAAGAAGGGGCCCTTTTTCGCATTTCGCGAATATGGGCTCCTGGGCTTTGGTGATTTTTTGCGATAAAAGGAGCCTTTTATTGCAATTTACGAATATGGGCTCCTGGGCTTCGGCGATTTTTGGCGAAAAAAGGAGCCCTTTTTTACAAATCGCAAATTTAGGCTCCTAATTTTTAGTTTTTTTCTTGCGCACAAGGAGCCCTTTTTTGCAATTCACAGTTTTGGGCCCCCAAAATGCAGATTTCCTAGTGGTAAGCGGGAGCCCTTTTTCGCATTTTCCTCTTTTGGGCTCCTAAAATACGACTTTTACGATCATGGCCGGGAGCCTTTTTCTGCACTTCGCTGTTTTAGGCTCCTCAAAGGCCTCAGTGGAGCGAAGCACGAGCTTACACCCCGCGCTATGCACCACGCTTATACTTCGCCCTCCGCCGCGCCCGCGCCCCACCCATCCCGAATTCCCGGCGGCGCGCGCACCGAATCCGTTATAATGGGAGAGAACAGGAAGGAAGGGACGATGACGAAGAAAAAACATCCGGTGGTGGACGTGCGAATTGAAGAGCTGGCGTATCCCGATCGTGCGAGCGGCGTGGTGCTGTCGACGATTGCGCATGATCCGGTGGGCGAGATGCTGGAGTTGCCCGTGGATCACAGCAAACGCGAGGCGGTCGCGCCCATGCGCATGAAGGGCGGGCTGCCGGGCCAGGTTTGGCGTTGCCGCGTGAAGCGTTCGCATGCCGGGGTGCGCGAGGTGATGCCATTGCAGCTGCTGGCGCCGTCGCCCATGGAACATCGTCCGACTTGCCCACAGGCAGGCATCTGCGGAGGTTGCAATTACCAGACGATCAGCGTGGAATCGGAGCTGCTGCTTAAAAGCCGGCAGCTGCGGGAGCTGTATGCGCCGCTGGGGCTTTCTTCCGCGATTTCGCTTTATCGCAGTCCGCTCTTGGAGGGCTATCGCAGCAAGATGGAGTATACCTTCGGCGACAGCACGCCTGGCGGGCCGCTGACGTTGGGGCTGCATCGTCCGGGCCATTTTTATGACATTTTGCCGACGCCGCTGTGCAATATCGTCCCGGAGGATTTTAATTCGTTGCGCAAGGCAGTGGAGCGTTTTTGCCGGGAGCGCGAATGGACATTCTATCATCGTGCGAAGAAGAGCGGCTATTTGCGCCATCTCGTGTTGCGTGCGGCGCTTACGACGGGGGAGCTCATGGTCAATCTTGTGACGACCTCGGAGCGCACCTGGACGGCACTCGATACGACGGAATTTCTGCGCCTTCTGCACAGCCTTTCCCTTTCGATGCGCCTCGTGAGCGTCTTCCACACGACCAATGACAGCGTTGCGGACGTGGTGCAGGCGGATGCTCTCGATCTTTTGGAAGGACGTTCTTACCTGGAAGAGCGCCTTTTTGACCTCTCGTTTCACGTGGGGCCGTTTTCTTTCTTCCAGCCCAACGTCATGGGTGCCAAGAACCTCTATTCCAAGGCACTTGACCTTGCCGGCGACCTGCGCGGCAAGACCGTCTACGATCTCTATTCCGGCACGGGAACCCTCGCGCAAATTGCCGCGTCGCGCGCCCAGCGCGTCATCGGCGTGGAGATCGTGGAGGAAGCCGTCGAGAAAGCCCGTGAAGCCTGTCAACGCAACGGTCTTGCGAATGTACGCTTCGTTGCATCCGACGTCCTTGCCGAGCTGACCCGTCTCGCCGACATCGGCGATCGTCCCGACGTTGTCCTTCTCGATCCGCCTCGCCAGGGTATTCATCCCAAGGCTGTCGCCCACCTCATCGCTGCTGCCCCCGAGCGCATCGTATACATCTCCTGCAATCCCACCACACAGGTTCACGACCTGTCTCTCTTTACTGCCGGTGGCTACCGCGTCGAGCAAGTGGTTGCCTTCGACCAGTTTCCGCGGACGAAGCATGTTGAGACGGTCTGTTTGATGTCAAGAAAGGACTAAAAGGCTTGAAAGCCTTGATTTTACGGCGTTTTAGCGGTTTTACCGTTTGTTCGGAAAGCGTCTGATTGGATGCAAAAGTAGTCGAAATAACCATAAAATGAAAAATCCCGCTCCGATTCAGAGGCGGGATTTTTTAGTGAAAAGAACTGTTTTGGTCATACAATTGTAAAGGCAAGTTGAATGTTGGTATATTCCTGCCTTGCGAGTCGGCAAGATGGTTGTCAGATGATTTTTGGTCAGACAGTTGGAACGGTAAGATGGTTGTCAAAACACTACTGCTTGATAGATACAGATACACCAGACGTAAACCGGACATCAATTTTTTTGTCATGAATCGTGATGGTATCCACCATTCTGCGCACCAGCGCATCATCCAGAGTTGTGAGTATACCGGTCTGCGCTTGTAAAAAGTCGCGCATCGCTTGGATGCGCAGGATCTGATTGTCCGTCTTTGCCTGAGCAAGCTCGGCTTGCATTTTTTCTTCTTTCACTGCATCAATCTCATTTGCAACGTCTTCATAGGGTTCTCGATTCGAAATGCGATCCATGAGCATTTGCTGTAGATCCTCCAGTCTTTGCTCTATCGATTTCATGTCTACTGAGGACTCGTGGTCAATCACGTGAGTAATCCGATCCTCCAGTTCAGCAAAAAAGCACCCCTTATCTTTAATGCAACGGTTAATAGCAGAAAGCACAATGCCTTTCAAAAACTCCTCCTCCACCGTTCTCGCATGGCAGGAGTTGTTTCCGGGAGTAAGCCTGCTCATGCAGCGCCAGACGATGGATTTGCATCCCCGGTTGTTCCAGTGAATCCGGCGGTAATACTCGCCGCACTCACCACAGATAACAAGCCCGGACAGACAGTGGTTAGACGAGTAGGCTTTTCGTTTGCCATCCGCTCGCTTAGAAAGGTTGCGTCTTCTTACCAGCTCGTCTTGAGCCAGCAGGAAGATCTCCTTTGGAATGATAGCTTCGTGGTCATTTTCCACATAGTACTGTGGCATGTGTCCTTCATTTCTTACGCGCTTCTTGGTCAGAAAATCAACGGTGTAGGTTTTTTGCAAAAGGGCATCACCGATATATTTTTCGTTGGTGAGAATTTGGCGAATATTGCTGGGAGTCCATTTGGTGTGTCCGGCTCCGTTTCTTATGCCATCCGCCTCAAGTCCTGCAGCGATTTTGTTCATGGAAAGCCCCTCAAGATACTCTCGATAGATGCGTTTTACCGTTTTTGCCTGTTCAGAATTGATCACGAGGTGACCATCCGCATCTTTGTCATAGCCTAAAAACCATTTGGCGTTGACCTGCACTTTTCCCTGCTGGTAGCGGTACTGGATGCCGAGTTTCACATTCTGAGACAGACTCTGGCTTTCCTGTTGAGCAAGGGAGGCCATGATGGTGATCAACACTTCGCCTTTGGCATCCATCGTGTTGATGTTTTCCTTTTCAAAGAAAACTGGGATGTTGATTTCTTTGAGCTTTCGGATGTATTTCAGGCAATCAAGCGTATTTCGAGCAAAACGCGAGATGGACTTGGTAATAATTATGTCGATCTCGCCTGCCTCGCAGGCATCAATCATACGATTGAATTCTTCGCGCTTTTTGGTGTTGGTGCCAGAAATGCCATCATCGGCAAAAATGCCCGCCAGCTCCCAGCCTTTTTGTGCCTGAATGTATTCCGTGTAGTGCGCAACCTGTGCTTCATAGCTTGTTGCCTGTTCGTCGGAATCTGTAGAAACGCGACAGTAAGCAGCTACCCGAAGAGTGGGGCTTGGCGTTTCCGTCTTTGTGTTTCCCTGCTTCTTTCGGGCGGGAATCATGGTGATGTTCTTATTCATCTTCAACCTCTCGGATCTGGTTATAGACATATACGGCTTGCTCGAGTGCCGACCGGTCGCCGCAGTCAATCTCATCCATATAAAATCGGGTTTTTACGTAAAAGGTAGGTCTTCGTTTATGGCGAAGCTTCTCCTTGCCCAGATTCTTTGCACGAGAAAGACGCAGCTCATGCGCCTGTTTCAGCCATTCTTCGCTGATGAGTGCGGGGTACCCCTCACTTCCTGCATAAATCGGGTTTTCCAGCAGGCGACGGATGACACTGTGCGTAAAGGTAATACCGACCGACTGCGCAGAAGCCTTCAGACTCATGCCGCTTAAGTAGTTTTCAAATAAGGACTTCAGAGCACACGCTTCCTCTTCGTGAATAGCGATTTTGCCATCTTTCATGCGGTATCCATAAGGAATTGTTCTCATTATTTAGGCCAGCCTTTCCGGAAGACGGAGTCCGCATTTCAGGATGAAGCAGACCTCGGTTCGACTGACAACCTCTACGGCATCGACGAACCTTTTGAATTCTTCCTCGCAAAAGCGTTCCGAAACTTTTCTCCCTTTTACATAGTGGCAGAGCGCTTCGAGGTTTATTACGGTATCGTCTTTCCCGGCTTCCTGAATTTTGAGCTGTTCGCGCTCTTTTTTTCTTTCTTCAATTCGCGTGACAAGTTTGTTTTTCTCCTTGAGGAAATGCGGACGGTCGAGGTATCCCGAAGCGCTTAAGCGTGTCAGCACATCCAGCTTGTCTGAATCCTCACGAATGGCTTCGTTTGCTACTTTGAGTTCTTTTACATATGTCTTTGGCTTCTGACCTTGCATCTCGCTTAATAGAGGTTCCAGTATGGCTTCGCGGGCAAAGGTCAATTTGTTCATCATGCTTGCAAAGGCGCAGAGAATGCCATCTTCATACACAGCCTTGAAAGGGCAATTCTTCTTGCTGTGCAGATGCGTACTGCATGCATACATCTTGTAACTGCCGCTTTGCGTATAGCGAGTGATGCGCTTCATGACCGAACCGCATGCTTTACATCTCACCTTCCCGGAGAGCACCGTTCGATTGAGATACTTGGGGCTCTCCTGAATGATCCCTTTATTCTCACGCTTGAGCTCGATCAGTTCGTTAACCGCGTCATATGTTTTTCTGTCGATGATCGCCTTATGATGGTCTCTCACGAGGTATGCATTTTTCTCACCGTTGTTTTTATGACGCTTGAAGGCATCATCGGTATAGGTCTTCTGAAAAAGGCAATCGCCGGTATATTTTTCATTTTTCAAGATGGCAAGGATACTTCCGCTGCTCCAAAGTCCTCCGTGGGCAGAAGGGATGTTTTGATCATTGAGAATTCTTGCGATTGAATATCCGCCATATCCTGCCAGCGCAAGTTGAAAGATCTCTCGCACGATCACAGCCTGATTTTCCACGATTGCCATCACACCATCGTCGTTTCGATAACCGAAAGGCGGGCAGGTGATGATGAATGTCCCGCTTTGGAAGCGTTGCTCAATGGACCAGCGCACATTGGCAGATTGGGAAGCGGACTCATCCTGCGCCATCGAACTTAGGATGGATAAAAAAAGCTCGCTCTCCATTTCACTGGTATTGATATTTTCCTTCTCAAAGTATACGGGGATCTTTAGTTCCAGAAGCTTTCTGACCATGCGCAAGCAATCTGCTGTATTTCTGGAAAAACGACTGATGGATTTGGTTAGCACAAGGTCGATTTTTCCGAGGCGGCAGTCACGCAGCATGCGTCTGAGTTCAGGTCTTGCTTTGCTCTTGGCAGCGCTGACGCCCCTTTCATAATAGATATCGTGCAAAGTCCATCCGTCTCGAGTGCAAATATAGGAAGCATAGTGTTTACGCTGCGCTTCCAGACTTTCAAGCTGCGCGTCCGATTCGGTGGAGACACGGCAATAGACGGCGATGCGCATCTGTTTTTGCTGCTTCCGTTGTGTTGCCACACCATCGATTCTCGTTACTTTCTTCAATGCTTTCACCTCCGCTCTCCTATATAGACGCTCTAAACCAGACACATAGCAAGTTGTTTATTCCATCAGCTGGTAGAGAAATGGCCGATATACACTACGATTTTGTCTGTGCAGTATTTGCGCTTCGCATTCCGCAAGAATCCCTTGCGCATAGAGTTCGTCAACATAAGCCTCGGCAAGCCGGTAATAAACGTCGCGCATCAGATCTTCCTGCACCGGAAGAGGCTGTTTATTATTTATATCGTTTGTCATCGTTGCCCTCCTTATCTCGAGGGCAGATCCGTTTCACCCTCTCCTTTCCACTGGAGATGGCGAGAGGTTTTGAGCGGATTTCCTGTCTTCAAAAGGTGCTGGAGGTGAGAGGAGCGTTTTGACGAAACAAGGGAAAAAAAATAAGCCTGCCGCTGATGAGAACCATCAGCAGCAGGCGTTTTGTTTACACAGGTTCACAGGAGTTCGTTTACACGCTTTTGCACGGCATCATAATTGTAGCCGGCCTTCGTCAAGCGATTCTTTCGCTCGTTGCCGTTGCCCCAGTCGCCATGAATCACCTCACGGGCAAGGGTGTTGATGGACTTTTTCGGCTTGACGGAAAGACGCTCGTTGACCTTTTTCTGTACTGCATCGTAGGAATAACCGGAAGCCGTCAGGCGGCGCTTGCGCTCCTCGCCGTTTCCCCAGAGGCCTTTTATCACCTCGTCAGCCAACGTCTCTACAGTTTTCTTTTCCGGAGCCGGTGCGGGTTTTGCAGTGGGTGCAGTGCTTCCTTTGGCATAGCCATTAAATCCGCCGCCACGGATGAGGGAGGGATAGTCGATGTAAGAAATGTCCAAGTCCACATTGCCGGCAATGCCAGATACGCTGCCCTTGCTGGAGTACTGCCAAAGGCCGCTTTCGCCTTCAAAGCTGTTCGTGTTTGCCCACTGGGCGCACCAGAAGGCATAGCGCTTGCGGATGGATTTCGAGAGAATGTTTCTCGCGACCGAGGCACTCGTGTAGAAACCGGCAAAGTAACCGCCCGCTTCCATTTCATTGCAGAAGGCTTGGATGAGGCTGTCACAGAAAGCCTGCCCTCGAGAAAGCTGAGACGATTCTTCCAGATCAAAAAAGATCGGATAGTCAAACTGCTTTCCGGCGATGATCTGCTTACATACTTTCGCTTCTGACCTTGCGTTATCTGCGCTTCGGGCATACGAATACCAGTAAGCCCCAACATGAAGGCCAGCGGCTTTTGCCCGGGCGTAGTTCTGTTCAAAGGTGCGGTCCTTCTGGGAAGTATCCCAACCATAGCCGGCACGGATGATGACAAAATCAATTCCGTCCGCTTTTACCTTGTTGAAATCAATCGAGCCGTTCCATTTGGAGACGTCAATCCCTTTACTCATGTGTTTCCTCCTTTTCTGCGCGCTCATGGAGCTGTGCGAGCACGACTTTCAGCTTTTTCGGGACAGGCAGTCCCAGATGCGTGGCATTTTCGACAAGGGACAGGCCCTCATTGGAGAGATAGAAGAAGATGACGGCCGTGCGCAGAACCGAGCCAGTACCGATGACCTGAGCATCAATCATGTGTCCGATGCCTACGAGCAGAAAGATCAAGACCTTTCTTGCGATGCCTTTGAAGCCGACCGCACTCGAGAGCTTCTTGTCTGCTACTGCGCACATGATGCCGGTGATGTAGTCGGTGATGACAAAGGCGATGAGTGCATAAAGCAAACCGTCAAATCCTCCAAGATAAAATCCCAGCCATCCGCCGATTCCGGTGAAGATGAGCTGGATACTGTTCCAGAACTCTTTCATCGCGTTCCTCCTAATACGTAATACGTAGAAAGCCACTCCGGCATCTCCGGAATGGCTCCTGTTTCGGTGGCATCCAGCCAGGCCAGATACCACGCATTTAGTTCCTTTTTCTGTTGTTCTGTAAGTCTGTCGTACCAAGGCGTGCCCCGGTTGATGACGGGAAAGCACTCCTTGCATCGACGTTCACGAATCGCATCCTTCGCTGCATTTTTCGATTTAGCAACCAGACGTTTTTTGTCCAAGACAAGGTCACCGTCCCGGATTCGGTAGCATTGGTAATGGAGAGCAAAGTCTTCTATGTCCTCTGGCTCTGCGCATTCCGCTCCTCCGACCAGCATTCCGTCCAAGGCGAAGCTCGTAATAAAACCTTGTTCATCAGTTAGAATCTGCATGATTTCCTCCTTAATTCACCCCAAACACTCGGATAATCTGCCCATTGGAACTTCTGTCGTAGTAAGCAAGTGTCACGGTCGTGCCTGAGTAGTAAAGCTTGAAAGCGTAGTAATTGCTCTCGTCCGCAATCTGGTAGTTGGTGGCTGTCGTAGTGAGCTGGGCGGAAGGCACGACCAGTGCGCACCTCGAAGAAGCAGTGCTGGGCTGGCCGATAATGACGAAAAAGTTGTAGCTCTTCGAAAAGGTCGTGCTACCCGTCGTGATTGCGCCGCTGTAGAGGGAGGTTGCGGTAATCCCGAGATTCGACCGGGCGGCAGAGGCATAGGATGCGCCGGTACCACCGGAGGAGACGGCCAAGGGACTGGTGAGCGAAATGGAAGGCCAGGAGTTCCGGTCGTAGGCGGCTTTTACAGCCGAAGAGGTCGCTGCTGTGGAAGTGCTGGTCGAGCTGGTGCTGGTGGAGAGTTTCGTTATGCCAAAATAGCTGGTATCGGCCAAGGGCGTGGTCAAGGCCACCCAGAAAATTCCGTCATAGATCAGAATTACCGTCTGCTCGGGTCGCCAGTAGTTGGTACCGACAGCCGTTCTTCCCACATTGACGATGTACTTAAGTCCGGTGCCGTTAACGTTGATTCTGGGAAAGGTGGCCGTATTGTTGTGCATGAATTTCATCAAGACCACAGCGCCAGTGTTCAGCGTTTGAAAATCCGGACACTCGCCGGTTTTCTCCACCACATCGGCTGCATCATTGCAAACGCCAAAGGGCAATCCGCCGCTCAGCGATGCGATATACGCTGGTAAAAGCAGCCCGTAAACCTTCACGCTCCAGTCCGGTGCGACCTCGAAGCATTTCTCGATTTCCGATACCTTGCCGATGGCCAGCCCGTTTCCGCCGTTCTTGAAATCCATCACAACGGCTGCGGTGGAAATGGAATCGGTAATGGAGATGCTGGTAAAGGCATCGGTTAGGGTGTATTTCACCTCATACGTATTTTCCGGCGAAATCGAGCCGCTTCCGAAAGTGAAGGGTGTGTTGCTCGTAAAGGTTGTAGCGGCATCTGTCCAGGTCGCGTCGGATTCTTTTTTGTACGATACCGAGGTGGTGATGGTATTCTTTCCTCCGACAGAAGCAAAGTAAAACTCCAGAAGGGCTCGGACATAAGTGCCATCCCCCTTTGGCGTGCCTGTGCTGTCGGCACGCTCGGACTGCGCACTTAAAAAGCGTGGCGAGTAGTACGGCAAAACGGAGATGCTTACGGTTTTGGCATCGGAGGTGCGTCCTCTGGAATCGGTGACCTTGGCGGTAAAAGTGGTGGTGCCATAGTCATTTAAAAAACCTGTCGTAAGTGAAGAGGACGATCCGGAAAAGCCTCCACCCGTGATGCTGTAGGAGCGAATCGTCGAGCCGTAGCTTCCGGTGGCACCCGATATGGCCAGCGTCGCCTTGGATTTGTACTGCACATACACGCCCCAAGTGGAAGGCACGGTCCCGTCGATATGGCTGGCCGTCAGACTGCCGATGGTCGGCTTTATCGTAGAAGGCACATAAAGCGTGATGGTTGTTGCCTTGGAGCCGATGTATGTTCCGCCATTATAGGTATAGCAAGTGATGGTGCATGTCCCCGAGGTGCTATTTGGAATCTGCGAGGCAAGGCTTAACGGCGGTGTCCAGGACAATGAGGTACCGGTGGTTTTTATGGCAATGGCGCTGGAAACACTGCCAAACCGGTAAGCCAGCGTATGTGTGAAGGACGATACTGCCCGAGAGATCTTGATGGTGGTTGCCGTCCCCATCGAGATGGATGAGGCAGACACAGACGAGGCACGCGGAATCGAGTCCAGCGTGATGGAGGCATTTGCCGTAATCGTACTGTAATAGGTGCCGCTAATCGTCGCTTCAATGTGAAAGACCGCAGAGATGTTGAGCGTCTTTGATCCGTCACTGTTGTGATTGACCGTCTTGGTAACGGAGCCTAAGGTGTGACTTCCTGTGGTATCGACCGCAGGAGAGGAAAAGGCCTGCGACTGACCATCAATCGTGCAGGTGTTATTGGTGCGCCCACTGATGTAAAGGGTCCAGTCGTTCACGAGCACCATCGTGGCCGTGATGGTCGAGTGGTTGTTGGTGATGTCTTTGGTTTGCTTCCAGTCGACGCGCAGCACATAGTGACCGCCGTGAATGGAACCGGAAAAACTGCCGGAAGATGCCATGGGCTGCTCCTTTCTTAATTGGAAGAGGCCCTCCAGACAACGGAGAGGTTGCCGGTCGGGCGCGGAATGAAGTCAAACCAGCCGCGTCCCTCGGTGCCAAGGGAAAGCCGGTAGCGAATTTCGGCGTTGGTGATGACGAGCGATTGATTGGAAATGTAAGCAATGACCTGTCCGTTCTCCTTGAAGGCCAGCTGTTCATTGGAAAGCTCTGCGGTGAAGGCATTGCCGATTTTCCCGAGCTCAATGAGCGCCCCGCGAAAGCGGATATATTCTTCTAACAGCTGCTGGTTGGCGATGACGTTTCCTCGGATTTCATCCGTTTTCGCATGAAAATCCAGCCGGAGCTCGGTGCTCGTCTGCGTGATGCTACTGGAAAAGTCCTGCCGCAATGTCTCGAGGTCTGATTTGGAGACGTACTCCTCACGCACGGCGCTGTTGATCTGTTCGGCAGTTTTCGTGATTTCCGAGTAAAACTGCTGAACGTTGACCTCAAGAGAGGATGCGGCATCTTTGGCCTGCGTTGCTTCGGCAAGCGCTGTGTCGGCTTTGCTTACAGCCGAATTGATCTCTTCGGTCTTTCCCTCGATGTCGACGGAAAGCGCTTCGAGGTTCTTGGACTGCTCTGTGGCAGCCTTGGAAAGGGTGATGTTTCTCGCGCCGATCGTGATGGTGTTGCTTGCCGGATGGAGGTAATCTCGCGTCCTCGCAAGACAAAGGTATCTACCGTCAATGCCGTGGGGCTTGGAGAGACAGCGGATGTATTCTCCGGCATGCATCTCCGAAAGCGTAGAACCGGTATCTGACTCATCCACAATGGAAAGTTCCATGCTGGTGATGCCGTCTTTGAGTTCCGGAAGCCTTGCCTGGGCCTTTCGGAGGAGGTTCTCGGGAAGTGTGACATCGTCCCAGATTTCCGTCGTCCAGATCTTTCCAATCTCCGCTGTAGTGTCAGCGTCCTCTACATAATTCAGTCCTCCGTTGACTGAGGTGATGTCCACGCGGCGTTCGGTTTCGTTGCCTTCGCTGTCGGTTTCGGTGGACTTTGCGCCAAGCGGAATTAGCATAGAAACACGCTTCGTGTGATCGCGGTTGATCTTCACATCCAGCAGGTTCTTGCCGTATTCCACGGTTTGAAGCGAGGCGGCAGTAAAGTCGGCAAGATAGTCCAGCTGCTTTTTGCCGTCTGCTGTGTAGCTCACTTTGAGATAGCCGCCGTGGGTGTCGAGGAGTTTTTCTTTGATGGCATCGAGCGTCACCGAATAGTCGCCGTTTTCATAAGCGACGTAATCATTGGTATCGGACACGGTCACCGTTCCCAGCACAAACTGCTTCTTTTCTTCCACGGCGCTGTTGTGGGAAGAAAGAAAAAGTTCCAGAAGACCTCGAAGAGGGCCCTGATAGTGATAAGGTGGCTGAAGACTGTCTTTGAGAAAAGCCAGCGCCGACTCGCAGATCCAGGTGTGCGTATTGTAAAAATCCGTCCCATCATCCAGCACCCGGCCTTCAAAGACAATCTGATCGCCTTTCTTGCAGATAATGGTCGATGCCAACGGGTGAATCTTTGTGATATAGGGATGCGTGAACGGCGCGGAGAGAATGAAACGGTCGATGCTCTGAGCATCCTCCTCGATTTTGGCTTCTGTGACGGCCAGTTCGCTTAAGTCCGGGTGGTAGAAAAGGGCGCCGTCGACATAGACTGTAAACTGACTCATAGGCGGCCCTCCAGGTAGGTAAAGGTGATGGTGCCGGTGCCGGTCACAGTGATGGTGTTGTCTCCCGGTGCCAGCTCCAGTTCCGGCACGGTCCAAGTGCCGGCGCTTAGGGTTTTGGTGAAGGCATCAGCACCCGCTTGCCAGGCAAGCGTCGTTTCTGCTGTCGTGGTGATGGACGGCACGACGGGCATAAAGTCATTGGCGAGCGAAAGCGTGCCGCTCCCCGTCAGCGATTTTGTCGTTTCCTGCACGTGGTAGAGGTAGGCATCCGCATCTTTGGAAGAAAAGACGAGGACGCCTTTGTAGGTTCTCGGATCATAGCTGGACTCGGCTTCGAGCGTGCCAATGGCATAGACCGACTTGTCTTCCGTACGGACGACCTTCACCAGTTGTCCGGCAAAGCGGTTCACGGTCGTGCTGACTAAAGCATCAAACCGCGCGCGAGTGCCGAACATAGAAAGGGTGATGGTAAAGCTTCGGGGCTGGAAACTGACTTTGCCTAACGCCTGGGTAAAACGCAGTGGCGCGCTCCGTCCTGGAACGACGAGGGACTCGGACTGCGAGAGCGGGACCGGAAAGTCCACGGATTCCCGAAGCCAGCCCATGGAAAAGAGGGATACGTCATTGAAAAATACATCGGGCTTCATAGGCTTAACCTCGCATTCCATTTCTGCTCCTGACCGAGCTTCTGATCAATGACCGGGAGAAGTTTTCCGATGAGCGTGCCGTCTTCGAGATAAATGCCTTTCGAGCTATTGGCGGCGATGACGGCGAGATATTTCTCCATGCCCTCGGTATTAAGCTGGCTTGTCAGGATGCTTCTGAGTTCCTTGTAAAATCCCTCAAGCGGCAAAATGGCCTCAGGGCCTGCCTCGCCGCCGGCCATGAGAGAAGATCCATTCATCCCAAAGAGCGTGGGATTTGTCATAATGCCGCCTTCTTTGTACCAGCTGATGGAAAGGTGCGGCACGCGCGGCGGGATGATGGAAAAGCCGCCCGAGATGGAAAAATGCGGGAGCTTAATTTTGGGCAGGCTGATATGAAGCCCCGAGAAGAAACCCTTGATGGAGTCTACGATCCCCTTGATGGTGTTCTTCGCCGCCTCAATCGGCGAGGTAATGGCCGTCTTGATGCCGTTCCAAACGCTGGTCGCAGTGGACTTGATTCCATTAAAGACGGAGGTCACAGTCGATTTGATTCCATTAAATACGGTGCTGATGCCCGATTTGATGCCGTTGATCACTCCCGTAATCGTTGATTTAATCCCGTTCCAGATGCCGGATGCCGTGCTTTTGATCCCGTTAAAGACGCTGCTTACTGTCCCGGAAATGGAAGACAGTGCCCCGGATACGGTGCCGGTTATGGCGTTCCAGATGCTGGAGAAAAAGCCTGCAATGCCGTTCCAGATGCCTTCAAAGAAGCTCTTGATCCCGTTCCAGACCGATTCCCAGGTGGCACCGAACCATCCAAGGGCCGTGTTGGCCACACCCTGAATGGTTGCCCAAACGCTTGAGAAAATGCCGGAAATGGCTGTCCAGACGCCGCTGAATACTTCCTTGATGCCGTTCCAGACGGTGCTCCAGTTTCCGGTAAAGAGGCCGGTGAAGATGTCAAAGATGCCCGTCAGGACATGGAGCGCTCCCTGCAAAATGGCGGCAATCGCCTGAAAAGCGCCTTGAAAGACGGGCGCTAATAGCTGGGTGAAGCCGTTCCAGATGGCCGAAATGAGCTGACCAAAGGAGGTGAAATTCAGCCCCAGCGCGTTTAACCTTTCGATGATGCCGCTTTCAAAGGCGCTAAAGGCTTCTTTAATCTGATTCCATGTCGAAAGAATGGAGGTACGAAAACTCTCGGAGGTGTTCCATAGATGCAGAAAGGCTGCTACCAGCGTACCAATCCCGGCCACAATGAGCGTGATGGGATTGGCGAGAAGTGTGGCATTGAGAGACGACATCACGGTTTTTACTTTGGTGATAGCTCCAGCAATGGCCGGCATATTCGTCATAATGGTTCCGACGGCAGAAACCACTTTACCGATGACGATGAGCAAAGGTCCCAGTGCCGCCGCAATAAGGGCAATCGTCACAAGCGTCTGCTGGGCGGGCGCCGGGATGCTTTGCCAGACTTCCGAGAAACGTTTGAGTCCTTCTGAGATGCGTTCAAGAACAGGAGCAAGCACCGCAGCCAGGCTGTTTCCGATATCTGCACCCGTTTCTTTCAGCGAGTTCATGGTCATCTGAAACTGATCGATGGGATCCAAGGTTTCGCTGAAGGTGTTCTCGACGCTTCCCGAAAAATCTCCGAGCATGCCGGAGAGGTCTTCCAGATTGAGCTTTCCTGTCTGCACGGCATTGTAGATGGCCGCTCCTGCGCGGGTGCCAAAGAGGTCATAGGCCGCCTGCAGTTTCTCGGTTTCCGACTGGTTGGAGTTCATCGTATCGGAGAAACCTTGCAGGGCTTCATCTAAGGACTTCCCGTCTGCCGCGGCACTCTTCATGGCGGTCTTTAAGCCCATCATGGCGGCCGAGGTATCCAGACCGGACATTTCCACCATGCCCATAAAACCTGCCGCTTCTTCGGCGGAGAGGCCCATCTCCTTAAACTGGGCGGCATTGGAGGAGAGTCCTCGTGCCAGCTGATCCATGGAGATGCCCGTGGACTGTCCGGTCGCATTTAAAGCATCCAAGAGGCTTCCTGCATCGTCCGTGCTTTGCCCGAAGGCATTGAGAACAGAGGAGACATTATCCACAGAAGTCGAAACGTCCGTGTTGTTGAGCTGGGCAAACTTGATGAACTTGCCGGATAGCTCGGAGAGCGCCTGTCCGGTGAGACCAAATCTTGTATTCACCTCACCTACAGCGGCACCGGCTGTGGCAAAGTCTGTGGGGATTTCCGTGGCAAGGCTTTTGACGATGCTCTGCATCTCTTCAAGCGCCTGCCCGGAAGCGCCGGTTTTCTGCGTCACGATATCCAAGCCTTCATCCACTTCAGAAAAGGCCGCAAGGGAAGCCGCGCCAATAGCGGCGATGGGTGCCGTCACGCCTTTGGTGAGGGATTCCCCGACACCGGAGATTTTTCCGCCCACATCCTGCAGTTTGCTTCCCGTCTCTTTGAGCGTCGCGGAGACAGCGGAGTCCGAGCTTTTGACTTGCTCTTCGAATTTCTCCAGCTCCTGCTCCGTTGCAATGATTTCTCGTTGCCAGGCATCGTATTGCTGCTGTGTGAGCGTGCCGTTTTTCAGCCCCGCATCCATCTGCTCTTGCACGGATTTGAGCTGTTCGAGCTTATCTTTTGTTTCGCCCACGGCATCTTTGAGGAGTTTTTGTTTTTGCGCCAGAAGTATGGTGTTTGCCGGATCCAGCTTTAAGAGGCGGTTTACGTCTTTGAGCTGGGACTGGGTGTTTCGGATCTCTTTGTTCACGCCTGAGAGGGCTTTGGAAAGGCCGGTGGTATCGCCGCCGATTTCCACAGTTATGCCTTTGATTCTGTCGGCCACGATGCGACCTCCTTTCTTTTCATGCAAGAAAAAGGCACCTGCTTGGAATCAGCAGATGCCTTCTAAAACCGGTCGAAATCCTCCTGCGTGGCGATGCGCCGGTATTTCACCTGATCGTTTGCTTTTTCTGTCCACATATCCAGAAGCAGGCCAATGGAGATGAGGTCTAAATCGCGCACCGAAAGGCCAATCTCCAGTGCCCTGAGCATGAGAAGCGGCGTGGTCATTTCCCGCTCACTTCTCATTTGCCTTTTTTTGACGCCACCTCGGTTTTCATGTTTGCTCCCCAAAGGGAGAGGATTTCCGGCAACACCTCATAGATGGAAAACATCTCAAAGCCGTCCAGCCACTCCTCGATGGAAGAAGGGATAGATGCATCCGCATGAAGTGCCATGATGTAGGCCACGTTTTCGAAGATCTCCAAATCCTCAATGGGAAATCCACCGTCCTCCGCTTTTTTGCCGGAGTAGCTTTTTTCGAGTTTTGCCAGATCCTTAAAGATGTCCCGTCCGAACTTAGCACGGTACAGGCGCGGGATCGCGGCAGAGGACTTGAAGGTTACTTCTTTTCCGGAGACGAGGATGGTTTTCTCAATCATGCGGCGCCTCCAGCCGTTTTATTGGTCGGGACGTATACGGCCGTATACCATCCGTCATAGGTTGTAGCGTCCGTTCCGTCACCGGTCTTGGCCTTCACCAACCCGTCGCTTCTGGGGTCTGCCGTAAGCGACAGCGTCTCGGTGCCCGGCTCAATGGTGTCCTCCTTGGTTTCTGATGCGATGGAAGGACGCGAGGCTGTGCAGTTGTAGAGTACGTGGCGAATAGCCTTGATGTCCCCGTCGAATTCAAAGAGCAGTGCAAACTTGACGGATTCTGCAGCATTGGAGTTTTCCACGAGCACGCCCTTGGCATCGAGCGTTTCCTGCAAAATCTCGGTGCGAAACCACTCCGGGATGAGGGCAATCTCCAAATCGCCCGAGTAACCGTTGTTGGTCACGGTGCGGAAGTAGACAATCCCGTCTGCATAAAATGGCGAAGATTCTCCCTCGGCATCCAGCGAGAGCGACACCGCGCCCGGGATGCGTTTGGGCGTGGCATAGGCAAAAGTGGAAGCGCCATCTTCTGCAATCGTCTCGGTGAGCTTGGCCGCATAGACGTTTTTGATGTTGTATTTGACTTTATTCTGTTCAGGCATCTTTATTCTCCTTTCAGTTCAAAGGAATAGAGCACCTCATAAAGGTGCTCAGAGTCGATATAGACTTCGGTTTTATCAAAGAAAAGACCGTGGGCACTGAGTACAGCTTCCACGGCTTTTTCGACTTCCGGCTCTTTCTTGTCGGTGTAAAGTTCCACATTCCAGACGGAGACCAGGAAATAGACTAACCCATCTGCCGCGAAGTTGCGACTTTCCGGCGTTAGAAAGATGAGAAAGGGTGGATCCGGCGCGTGGCCTTCCTCGAAGTGATCGTAAGCGAAGGGAACGTGCATCTCAGAAAGCATCTGCATGATTTCATCCATCGGAGAGGCTCCTTTCCAGTTCGCTCATCAGCTTTTCTTCGCCGTTTGCTTCTGCTGGAGCAATATGCGGAAAAGCGCGCGTGCGTCCTCCGCCGCGTTTGGCGTGTCCTTTTTCCAAGAGGTGTGCCAGCTGGTAGCGGTCCTTGGAATGGACGGTCACCTCCAGCAGGTTGGCATTTTCTCTGGTCGTCTTAGTCGCCCAGCTTTTCTTGTAGTCGCCAGAATCTTGTGGCGCGTTCTGCTGAATCTCTTTCTTGACCGAGGTGGCTGTGCTTTTGACGATTCTTTTCATATCATCGCTCGCAACTTTCGCATACTCCTGGAGCGCCAGATGAATCTGATCGGCCATCTCATCGACGGATACTTTTCTTGTCATGGGCGCTCCTTTCTGCAGAAAAACTTGAGGGCCTTTTTCTTGAAACTTAAATGGTCGATGCGGTTGATGTCATAAGGCTCGCCAAGAAACAGGATCCGAAATCCCGTCATGGTGATTTCCGAAGCTTTCCTGCACCAGCGAATCGTCACCGCCATATCGGTTCGATCTTCCTCGGAAGCAGCAACAAAGGTTTCACCGCCACCTTCGCCGGAGATGGTCGCCGCACAGGAATAAAAGTCTGTCCACTCGGCGATTTGGTTGCCATAGCGGTCGGTTGTCACACTTTTCTTCTGAAAAGTCACGCGGGCGTTTAAGAGCGAAATATCCATCTAAAATCCCGCCTTTCTGTCTCCGAATAAAAGCGAGCGAAGCGTGAGGGTGAGATCATGATGGTCAGCTTCTTCCCGGTGCTCAAAGAGGTAGGCGACGGTATAGAGAATGGCCACGGGTGCGTTTTTGACTCCGGCAAGTTCTGTTTCCAAGTTCAGTCGCGCGACATTCGCGACAAGGCTTGTTGCATTCTGCAAGAGGTCTGCAATGAGCACGTCGTCATCGGAAAAGTCGACACGCAGATAGTTCTTTGCTTCCGCAAGGCTTATGATGTCCATCTCTTCACATCCTCCTTTCTATGTAGGAGCGGCACCCGATAAAGAGTGCCGCCCCAGAGTCACTAATGCGTCATACTTATGCTCCAGCTTTCATCTGCAAGAGCTGAATGCCTTCCGGCAGAATGACCTTGCCGTCTACACGCTCGGTAGCGACGTAGCCGATCTGGCCGTTCGTGGCGTAGAGCTCATTCAGGCGCTGTACAGTCCGGCCCGCGCGGTCGCCAATCCAGTAGTTCTTAAAGTCGCCAAAGGCAACGGTGAGTGCGCCGGCGGCAACTACCGGTGCATAAGGCGAGGTGTAGAGTTCATAGCCCAACAGTCGGTCCGGCTGGCCGGCCTGCAGAGAAGGCTGCCACAGATAGGCGCCGTTCTGGTCTTTCAGCTTGCGAATCGCTGAGATGGTAGCATCGTTCATGAGGAACTTGGCGTTTCTGCGGTAGGGCGATTTCAGCGCATACACAAGGCTGATGAGTTCGTCAGCCGTGATGGCTGTCGAGCTTGCCGCCGTCACGCCCACAGTGCCGCCCTGTGCGGTGAAGATGCCGGTGGGCTGGGTGGTGCCGGTGCCGACGCAGAAGGCCTCTTCCTCGGCCACACCGAAGGCGCGAGCAAATTCCTTCATGAGGTAATCTTCAATGTCGAAGGCCGAATCCTGCAAGAGTTCCACACTCACGCGGCAGAGATCCGTCAGCTTGAAGGCATCAATCTGCTTCTGGGCAAAGGTGGGATTACTCTCCGTATAGGCGGCATTTTCTGCCGTCCACTGTGCCTGGGAGTGGGTGTTGGCAATGGGAATCTTGCGCTCATGCTGGGTAGTGATGACTTTCGCGAGCGAGCGCACGACGTTTTCTTCTTCCAGCTGCATGACAATCTCTCGCTCAAATTCCTCCGGCACTAGGTAGCCGCCGTCGGCATCCACGCCTTCGGAGAGGACGTTGTGAAGCAGCTGTTTGCCGCGCAGGTGACGGTCAAAGTCCTCATGGTAAGCATCCGAGGCGCGACCGGCTTTTTCCGACTTCATGGTCATCGCGCGTTCCGGCTTCTGTGTGAGCGGCTGGTCAACGGGACGGGACAGTTCCGCTTCGATCGCATCGCGCCGCTCCATGCGCTTGACCTCGTTGGTCATGGCATCAAGGTCTGCTTCCATCTTGTTGTAGGTTTCATTGTCCTCGGCGGACAGGTAGCCCATGCTGTTGCGGTGGGTTTCCAGAAAGCCTTCCATCGTGTTCCAGAGCTTGGCACGTTTCGTTCTCATTTCGGTGATATTCATAACTTCATCCTCCTGTCAGTTAAAGCAGTTTCTTATACAACGACGCTTTGAGGTCATCCACAGAGCGTCCCACGGGTAATTCCATTTCTTGCGGTTTGAGCTTTTCCTTCATTTTCGCGACAAGCGCCCGGTCGACGGCCGAGGCGGCGAAGCTGTAGCTCTCCAGATCTGCTGGTACTTCCCGTTTGCTATCGGTCAATAGCGCATCGGCGAAGCCCAGATCGATGGCTTTTTTCGCATTCATCCACGTTTCATCTTCCATCATCCGGGCGAGCTGTTTTCTCGGAAGGCTCGTGCGGATTTCATAGGCGTTGATGATGGATTCCTTCACTTCCTCCAGCATATCGATGGCTCGCTCCATCTCTCCGTGATCGCCAAAAGCGGCGGTAGCCGGATTATGGATCATCATGAGGGCGGTCGGCACCATGAGCACCCTTGTTCCGGCCATGACGATGACCGAAGCGGCGGATGCCGCAAGGCCATCAATCTTGACCGTGACTTCACCGGGATAATCCATAAGCATGCCGTAGATTTGGCTGGCGGCAATGCAGTCGCCGCCCGGCGAGTTGATCCAGATGGTGATGGGACCGTCTCCGTTAAAGAGCTCTTTTTTGAACATGACGGGCGTAATATCATCGTCAAACCAGCTTTCTTCAGCAATAGTGCCGTACAGCTCAAGAATCCTTTCCTCAGCGCCGTCTTTGCTGTGGTTCACTTTCCAGTTCCAGAATTTCTTCTTCACTGTCTTGTTCCTCCTTTCCTGATGCTTCAAGGTTGGCAAAGGCTCCAGCATGAGAGAGCGGGAGCATGTTGCCGTTGATTAAATACAAATCGCCGCCTTCCTCTTTGGGAATGCGGTCGAGGTTTTCCAGTTCCCGGATGTCATTGGCGCTCATCCATCCGTTCTGACGGGCTGTGGCGTAGCCGGACATACGGCTTTGGTAATCCCCTCGTAAGAGGCCCTCCACATTGAACTTCACGAAGAAGTCCTGCTTTTCCTCCGGATTTAAGAGCCTGCGGTGAATGGACTGTTCCCAGCGCACCACCCAGGGATCCAGGGTGTAGGTCACAAACTCGAGGGACTGTTGTTCGATATTCGAGAAGCTTGACTTTTCCAGGTCGCCCACCATATGCGGTGGCACGCGGAAGATGCGTGCAATCTCATCGATTTGAAATTTGCGCGTCTCCAAGAACTGTGCCTGCTCCGGGGAAATCGAGATGGGCGTGTATTTCATGCCTTCCTCGAGGACTGCGATCTTATTGGCATTCCCGGAACCGCCGAAGGTAGCCGTCCAGCTGTCACGAATTCGCGCTGGATCCTTGATGGTGCCGGGATGTTCCAGCACACCCGAAGGAGCGGCGCCGTTGGCAAAGAATTTCGAGCCGTATTCTTCCGTGGCGATGGCAAGGCCGATGGCGTTTTTGGCCATGGCGATGGGGCTGTAGCCGACCAGTCCGTCAAAGCCCAGTCCCGGAATATGCAATACGTCCGATGGTTTCAGCCGTACCGTAGAGCCTTTCATGGTGTGGGCTTCTTCAGTCTGTCTGGCGTATTCGTAGTAGAGATTGCCGTCAGACCCACGGTTCACGCTCATCTTGTTTGGCATGAGAGGATACAGGGCAACGACCTCGCCCTTACCGTTTCGAATAACCTGCGCATAGGCATTGCCCCACAGAAGCAGATGCGTCATGAGCGTCTCCCGAAACACGAAGGAGCTCATCTCGGGATTGGGCTCATCGTGGAGGAGCCGATAGAGCGTATGCGTGAGCGCCTTTTCCTTTCCGCCATCCTCCTTGTAGCGGTAGAGGTGAAGCGGAAGGCCTGCAACAGCTTCGGAGAGAATCCGGACGCAGGCATAGACCGCCGTCATCTGCATGGCGGAGCGTTCCGTGACGGCTTTGCCGGACGAAGATCCTCCCAGATAAAAGGCGTAGCTACTGCCTGTTGTGCGGTTTTCCGGCTTATCTCTGGACTTGAATAGTCCGCTAAAAATCCCCATAGGCTGCTCCTTTCTTAGAAAAGACAAAAGAAAAGCACCTCTTTCGAGTTGCTGTGAGTTAATTATTAAAAGACGAGAAGGCCCCGGCTGTCGTAGACTGATTCAGACGTATCATTTCCGCACCGAATCGCCCGGTCGAGGGCCATGATGGTGGCGATAGCGCCGTCGATCTTCTCGCTGGATTTGGCCTTATCCGCCTTGATGTTTCCGGCAGGGTCTCGTCGGATGTAGATGTTATCCATCATCCACCGGAGGACAGGATGACCGGCATGGGCAAGGCGCTCTTCCAAGGCCAGTTTCATCAGCTCTTTGGTGGGCGGGCTCATGTCCTTAAAGCCCTGTCCGAACGGAACGACCGTAAAACCCATACCCTCGAAGTTTTGCACCATCTGGACAGCACCCCAACGGTCAAAGGCAATCTCCCGGATGTTGTACTTTTCGCCCAGTTCTTCGATGAAGCTTTCGATAAAGCCGTAATGAATGACGTTGCCCTCGGTGGTATTGAGAAAGCCTTGTTTTTCCCACACGTCATACGGTACGTGGTCACGCATCACCCGAAGCTCGAGCGTATCCTCCGGCACCCAGAAGAACGGAAGAATATCATACTTGCCTTCCGGATCCTCCGGCGGAAACACCAGTACAAAGGCGGTCACGTCGGTCGTGGAAGAAAGGTCAAGACCACCGTAGCACACCCGTCCTTCAAGCTTATCCGGATCGACCGGAAAAGCGCATTTATCCCAGACCTCCATGGGCATCCAGCGCACCGCCTGCTTCACCCATTGATTGAGCCTAAGCTGGCGGAAAGAATTCTCTTCGGCCGGGTTTTGCCTTGCCGACTCACAGGCGGCCTTGACCTTATCCATGCCAACCGTGATACCCAGTGATGGATTGGCTTTCTTCCAGACCTCCGGGTCCGTCCAGTCGTCGTTTTTGTCGGCACCATAAATCACCGGGTAGAAGGTCTGATCGACCTTTCGGCCTTCGAGGATGTCCTTGGCTTTCTGGTGCGTCTCATAGCAGATGGAGTTTGTGTCCGTGCCGGCCGTCGTGATAAGAAAGTAGAGTGGCTGCATCCGGGCATCGCCGGAGCCTTTGGTCATGACGTCAAAGAGCTTGCGGTTGGGCTGCGTGTGAAGCTCATCAAAGACCACACCGTGGATGTTAAAGCCGTGCTTGGAGTAGGCTTCCGCTGAAAGCACCTGATAGAAGCTGTTGGTTGGATGAAAGATGATGCGTTTCTGGGAGCCCAAGATTTTCACACGCTTTTTTAAGGCGGGGCTCATGCGCACCATATCCGCCGCCACATCGAACACGATTGTAGCCTGTTGTCTATCTGCCGCACAGCCATAGACCTCGGCGCGCTGTTCGCCATCCCCGCAACAGAGGAGGAGTGCCACGGCTGCGGCAAGTTCGGACTTGCCCATTTTCTTGGGAATCTCAATGTAGGCCGTGTTGAACTGGCGGTAGCCGTTTTCTTTCACGATGCCAAAGAGGTCGCGGATGATGCGCTCCTGCCAGTCAATGAGCTGGAAGGGCTTACCTGCCCACGTGCCTTTGGTGTGCTTTAGGCACTCGATGAAGGCGACGGCATAGTCAGCCTTTTGCTTGTCGTAGTGGGAGCCTTCCGCCATAAAGCGGGTCGGCTGGTAGTCTTTGAGCTTTCGCATCACCATGCATCCTCCTTTCCAAGGCAATAAAAAAGACCGCTCAAGCGATCTGCGTCCGGTTTCTATTTCTACGAGAAAGAGAGCCTGTGCGGCTCCGGTTTCTCTGGGTTTTTCTTTAGGCGTTTTGCTGTCCGAGCCGGTAGGCGGCCATCAAGGCGTCTTTCAGGCTCCAGATGCTGGTTTCGAGGAAGTCTTCTGCGTCGTTTCCGTGTTCTTCCAGGTCGCTTCTGCCTTCCAGCGAGGGCATCATTTCGAAGGCGAGCTTGGTGATTTGCTCTTCGATCTTTGCCTGTCTTGCTTTGGTTGTGTTCTGGAAGATTTGTGCTTTGTGTTCCTTGTTTGTCATGGTGTTTCCTCCTTTGGTGTGTTCTTGTTGTGTGTGTATATTCGCTCTACACGGGAGGAATAGCAAGTACTATTTCGAAGATAAATGGCTATTTTTCAATGGTTATAACGAGGAAAGAAGAGACGAGAACCTCCTCTTCCAAGGGTGTATTTTCTTTTCTTACAGTCCCAGCTTGAAAGCCGGCTTGATTTCCTTCTCTCCGGTGCGCCAGTCGTTGAAGCGGCTTCTCACCTTAGTGAGACCGTTCAGTTGGCATCCAAGCTCGACGAACTTGTCGATCGTCTCGATGATGCCGGAGAAGGCGGAAGAGATGGTGAACTCTGTGATGCCGAAGCGTCTGCAGTCCCGGAGGATTTCTTCAATATCGTCGTTCCAAATGACATCCGCAAAATCCGGCACGTCATTTCCTGCTTCAAGGCTTGTGAGGTAGGCAGTTCCGAAAGTTGGGTTCACGCCAATCTCCTTGTAGTAGATTTTCTGTTCTTTAGCTTGGTCTAAAATCTCGATGTGTTTCATGGTTTTCCTCCTTCGGTGTGCTTGTCTTGTTGTGTGTATATTCGCTCTACACCGAAGGAATAGCAAGTTATATTTGGCAGATAAACGGCTATTTTTCAATGTTTTCTTCACCTGTGAGGATGAAATGGGCATACGCTTTCGGGTGCTCTTCGATGAACAATACCAGCTCATAGTAGCCCCGCTCAAAGGCAAGGCGCTGGAATGCGGTTGCATCGAACATATTTGTCAGGCCGCTATCCCGGATGGTAAGAATCTGCTCTTTGATTTTCCCGTCCATCACCGGCCTACCTTTCGGACCTCATCGACGCCAAAGAGGACGTTTAGCCCGGAGCCGTTCTCCCAGCGGACGAGAAGGGAACCCATATCGTCAATGCCAATCACGGTGCCGAGTGTGCCTTGTGGCGGAGCCTGCACATCGTCCATGTGCAGAAGCTCCACGCGAGAACCGACAGGATATTTGAGTCGCAGATGTTCCAGTAACTCTTTACGCATTCTTCGCCTCCTCATCTGGTTCTCTAAACTTGAAGGAGGAGGAGCCTTGGAGGTTTTTCAGGAGTACCTTACGCGTTTCCTTGTACTCTGCGCCAATCATCCCGATGCGAAGGAGAAAACAGCGGAAGTAGTATTTCTCGTTTTCCACCTCATGGTCTTTTCCGGTGATGCGCTTGGCTTCTTTTGCGTGCTTGGCAAGAAGCGCGATGAAGGTCGTGTAGGCTTTTACTTCATCGGCAGAGGGAATCCGGTCAAACCAGGGGAAGTGAATCTTCTCCTTGGTGATTTTGATTGGTGTTGCGCTAATATCGAGCGCATGCTGAATGACGCTTTTCTTCGAGGCAACAACCATGGTAATCCGATAGATGGCCGACTCGCTGAACCCTTCTCTGGGAAGGGAGATAGTAAATAAGTCAGCATCCTCTTCCGCTTGGAAGCCTTCAAAGGCGAGTGCCTCGGCGATCTTTTCCATCCGTTCCTCATCATCGCTAAGCAAGGTGCCGAATCGGTCGACGGTAAAAGAGCCTATCGTATAAGCGTAGGTGGGAATCCCTTCATATTTTGCTTTCTCTCCGGTCAGCTTCTCCAGTGCGCTGACCAGCGGCCTTCTTTCCTTGCCTTCCAGGTGATAGTGTCTTTCCATGACTGTATTCCTTTCTGCTTTTCAAAAGGTGTCTTTTGGTATGTCTATACATCACTCTGTTGGTGAGAAATAGCAAGTTATTTCTTCTGGTTTTCTGCGATGGCGCGGAGCACATATTCTGCACACGGTAGGGCAATGCCGTTGCCCCAGAGTTTGTACTCTGCGCTGTCGGAGTAAGGGTCAGCGAGCCATTTTTGAAGCTGTTTGTCGGTCTTAGGCTTTGGCGTTTTTCCCTGTGTGCTCTGCCATTCCAGAAAGACTTCACGCCAAAAGACAAGGTCATCTTCTGACGGATTCGGCTCGCTCAAATCTTGGCACCAAGGATCCGGAAAGCCCATGAGTCTGGCACATTCCGTGGGCGTAAGTCGTCTAACCATATACTGTGGGCCGCTATTTGCATTGATGATGGGTGGATCTTTGTAATCCGAAGCGACCAGCGTATTAGCCTGATCTTGCAGGGCGTCGGTGTGGTATGAGGTCTTGCTTGTGGAAAACACCACGGCAATGCCGCCCTGATTGCAGGTTGGCGAAATACCGGATGTGTCGAGCGTTTTGGAGAGGTCTGTTTTGTATCCGAAACGTCCGGCTCCGGATTCTTTATGAACGGCATTAAAGCCGTAGGCTACCGGTTCAAAGAGCGTCTGGTCGTTGTGCGTTGAGATGGTGGCGGAGAGGTTATCCTGGACCAGCGCACCTTTCCCGCCACCTTCTTTTCCTGATCGGATTTTCAGCGTCTTAGGTTCTGCAATCAGAGGCGTGTTCCCGCCGCCTGTCCCGTAGCGGGCAGTTGTCGCTGGAGCCTTTTCAAGCGGCCCGGTTACTCTGGCGTCTTGCGGGTGGTTTTCAAAGACCAGCGGCGGATGATTGGCTTTCGCTCTTAGCGTATTCGTGCGGTTCTTAATAACGTCCATTCGGCTGCCGCCCTGATCCATCAGGCAGAGCGTGCTTGCATCTCCAGCGCTTCTTTCAGAACGTCCGGCAGTGCTTTGCCGCGCTCCGATGCCCTTCGAAGAATTCCCTGGCAGGCCATCGGACTCAAATAATATTTTTCCGGCACCTTGTCCTGCAAAATCTGCGATAAGGTAGATTCTCTTGCGTCTCTGGGGGACTCCGAAGTATTGCGCATCCAAGAGTCGCCAGGCGATGGAGTAACCATCTCCCATGATGGTTCCGGCGTTTGTCCATTTTGAAGATGCAGGTACAGATATGGTCTTATCTTTAATCCGGCATAAGGACTCAAGGACGATCCGGAAGTCTTCTCGGCCTCCGGATGAAAACACGCCCGGGACATTTTCCCAGACGCAGTAGGTTGGATAGTTTCCATGCGTTTCCTCCCGCATTTCCTGTATGATTCGGACGGCTTCGTAGAACAGGTTTGACCGTGAGCCTGACAACCCTTCACGCTTACCTGCAATGGACATATCCTGACAGGGACTGCCAAAGGTGATGATATCCACTGGAGGAAGGGTGCGTCCGGACAGGTCTTCAATATTTCCAAAGTGCTGGACTTCCGGGAGACGTTTGGTGGTTACGCGAATGGCAAAGGGTTCAATTTCCGATGCCCAGATTGGCGTGATGCCGACGTGTTTTGCGGCCAGTTCGAAACCACCGGAACCGGAGAAGAGGGATCCGAGCGTAAGATTAGGCATGATCTTCCTCCGGCAAGCTTGCCACGATTTCATCATAGGTGAACTTTTCGCCGTTACGGAGGACAAAAACGTCTTTTGTTTCACCCTGAATGAAATTAACGTAGCGGTTCACAGCCACATCCACAAACTTTGGTTCCAGCTCAATGCCGTAGCAAATCCGTCCCAGCTCTGCACTCGCAATGAGCGTGGAGCCCGAGCCTAAGAAGCCGTCCAAGACGAGACCATTGGTCTGCGTACATTGCTTGATGAGATAAGCAATGAGCGGCACAGGTTTGGAAGAGGGATGGCCAAAGCCGTCCTCTTTGGAATCGCGAATCCCGCCAAATTCAAACACGCTCGTCTGCTTTTGATCGCCGTACCAGATGTGTTTGCCGTCTTTGCGCCATCCGAAAATGATGGGCTCCATGTTGAATTTCCAGTCCGTGCGCATAAAGGGCGCGCGGGGCTTTTTCCAGATGAGACCAGCTCCAACCTTGAATCCCGCATCTTCGAAGGCGTCGTAGAAAACGCGCGTCTTCATGGTGGCGTAGAATTCGTAGATGGAAGCGTCGATGGTCATCGCTTCTTTGAAGTTAGTGAAAGCCTTCATGAGAAAGGCGTAGGCTTCTTTATCGGAGAGGTCATCGTTTTTGATCTTGCCGGACTTGCTCTCGAGGTTCACGAAGTACGGCGCATCCGTGCAGACGAGGTTCACCTTGATCTCCCCAAGAAGATTCTGGTAGGTTTCCTTTTCAGTCGCGTCTCCACAGATGACGGTGTGCTTTCCCAGATGCCATATGTCACCGGGCTTAGAAAAGCACGGCTTTTTCAGTTCTGCCTCGATGTCGAAGTCATCCTCGGTGCCTTCCGCGTCCGTTTCAAACAGCGCGGCGAGTTCCTTCTCGTCAAATCCGGTGAAGGAGAGGTCATAGGCCTGCTCCTGCAAGGCTTCAATCTCCACCCGGAGCATTTCCTCATCCCATCCGGCATCGAGCGCCATGCGGTTATCTGCGAGAATGTAGGCTTTCTTCTGCGCTTCGGTTAGGTGATCCGCAAGAACGCAGGGAACCTCTGCTAAGCCTTCGGCCTTGGCAGCGAGAATGCGACCGTGCCCTGCGATGACGTTGTATTTTTCGTCAATGATGACGGGATTGACAAACCCGAACTCTCTCAGTGAACTTCTGAGTTTATTAATCTGTTCGGCGGAGTGCGTCCGGGCGTTATTCACATAAGGTATCAGTTTGTCGATGGGAATCAGTTTCAGATCCTTCGTTGTATTCATCCGCGTACCGCCTCTCTGAGAATGGCTGTTTTGTCGAGTTTCTCCCACGTCGCATGGGAAGAGTTTTTGAAATGCCCGTACACGGAGGTCTCAGAATAGATGGGGCGCATCAAAGAGAGCGTCTCAATGATGGGCTGAGGGCGAAGATCAAAGGTCTCCCCAATAGCTGAGAGAATCCGTTCATCGGACGCTGTGCCAGTCCCGAAGGTATCAATCGCCAAAGCGACCGGTTCGGCCTTTCCGATGGCGTAGGAGATGGAGATTTGGCACTTCTTTGCAAGTCCAGCCATGACAACGTTCCTTGCGATGGCACGCGCCATGTAAGCGCTGCTTCGGTCGACTTTGGTCGGATCTTTGCCGGAAAAGGCACCGCCGCCGTGGAGCGCAAGACCGCCGTAGGTATCGACCATGAGCTTTCGCCCAGTAAGTCCGGTGTCTGCTGCATGCCCGCCGAGGACGAAGCGTCCCGAGGGATTGATATAAATCTCAGTTTCTTCGTCAAAGGGAAACGAAGCAAACGCAGGAATCAGTACCTTCTCTCGGATTTCCTCAGCAAACTTACTAAGATCCTTTTGCCGGGTGTGCTGGGCGGAGACGACGATGCTCTTTATGCGAGCGGGTTTGCCGTCCTGATATGCGATAGATACTTGTGCTTTGCCGTCCGGACGCAGTCCGTCAATTGTGTGCTCTTTCATACATCCATCGAGCTTTTGGCAAATGCGGTGCGAAAGCACGAGCGGAAGTGGCAAAAGCTCAGATGTTTCATCCGTGGCAAAGCCCACGACCGTTCCTTGGTCTCCTGCGCCAAGCGCCTGATCTGTGCTCGTTCTTGTTTCCAGCGCATGGTCGACACCGCCCGCAATGTCCTGGCTTTGCGCGTGAATGTGGACATGGATATGAATGCGGTTTGTGCTGTAGCCGGTGCGGCGCAGCACGTCTTTCACGATGGATACGATGTTGAGCGTTTCCTTGCAGGAAATTTCACCGGCTACATAGATGTTGCCTTCGGTTGCCATGGCCTCACAGGCACACCTGCCTTCCGGGTCAAGAGTAAGAACTTTGTCGAGCACGGCGTCTGCGATTTGGTCACAGAGTTTATCCGGGTGTCCCGCGCGTACCGATTCGGCGGACTTTATGGTTTGTGTCATGTGTCATCCTTTCTTGGAGCGTAAGAGCCGCTCCATCATGTCATCCGCAGGCGTCTGGCCTTCATAGGAGACGGTGGAGTTTTGTTTGACAATGTCGAAAATCTCGTACCAGAGAAGATTCGCCTGCTTTTGAAAACTCTGGCTCATGGTGACGAAGGGACTGGTCACCACGCCTCCGGTCGTGGGGTGCTTGCCGAGAAGGCCGAAGTGCGAGATGGCATTTTCACACTGGATGTAGCGGGCGAAGTTCTGCGCATAGGCTTCAAGAAGCCTGGGCGAGACGAGATGTTCACAGCCCCTGTCCTTGAGCCACTGCCAAGTTTCGCGGTAGAGGTCATCTGCGTAGAAGGGCTGGCCGTCTTTTTGCTTGGCGGAGAGATATTCGCCGGGTTCCGGCATATCCATCCCTTCAAGCTCTGCGCCTTCGCCGATGTCTGCGCCCACCAGGAGGGTGACATCCGGCAGTTCGGGGTTTAGAATCTTGGCGGATTTTCCGGCGGCAATCTTGTCGATGAGCGGATCGGGTTTTGAACCGGCTTTGATGCGCCTTCCGCCACGGTTCGTTCCGTCTTTTGCCATGTACGTTTCTCCTTTCTGTGGGATTTGGGCATGAAAAAAGGACGCTTGTCTGCGTCCTTGGGTTTATCGGGTGTTTGAATTGGCTTTTTTACGCGCGGTTCCCCGGCACCGTTCCCCGGGGCATGGCGCGTAGAGATTTCGACTGCCCCTCGGGGTCCGAGAGATTTCACTTTTCACCGATCGCTGGACTTGTTGTTTTTGCGCTTATGCCAACGGTCGCCCATTTCTGCGGTAATTCGTGAATGGCACTCATGGCAGAGCGCTTCGAGATTTCTTTTCTCGTGGGTACCGCCGTGTGAGAGCGGCAGCCGGTGATGCACTTCGGTCGCCTTGGTATAGCGGTGTTCCTTCAGGCACTCCTCGCAGAGCGGGTGCGTGTGGATGTAGCAGTCGCGGATGCGCTTCCACGCGCGTCCGTATTTTCGTTTGGCATTCCTGTCCCGGTCGTAGGTCTCGTATTGTTTATCGTAGAGCTTCTGGTGGTCTTGGCAGAAACGTCCTTCGGTGAGCTTCGGACAGCCGGACCAAGAGCAGGGTGTTTTCGGCTTGTAGGGCACTGCTTGCTCCTTTCCCAATAAAAAAGCTCCACGGGATTTCTCCCACAGAGCCTCGCTATAGTCTTTGACACTAATAGAATATCAGGTCAAACAGCAAAAGTCGTCCGCGATATTACTCATTGGCTTTTCATCCATAAAGATATATACTGCAATAAATGAATTAAAAACTAAATAAAACGGACAGGAAGGTCGCATCTATTAGGGATAATAAATATGAGAAAGAAAAAAATTTTAAAAATAATTTTAATCATTTCGATAAGTATTCTACTCCTCCCCATCCTGTATATTGCGGCATTCTCTATTTATATGCGGATCCCTCAAACCTATGTACTAAAGCCGGCATCTCCATATACCGGTGCACAGCTTGTAACGAAGACAACTCATAGTTTTCGAGGGAATCATAGCAAAATTTATATTCGGTATCCTAATAGCACAAAATTAATTGATACAGAAGAGAGTTTTGGCGTGGATGAGGCTCGACCTGGTCTTACAAGAGACGATGCCCCGTATACATTGACGTGGATTAACGAGCACGAGGCAAAAATAGAGTATATCTATGCGGGTCCAGACGTGATTTATGAAGTGACTATCCAATACTAAGTGTAGTATTGGATAGTCACTTTGTTTTAACCTTAGCCGAGATTCAAGTATAACCATTTTGCAAAGGATAAGATGCAAGCATCCTTTACCTCTTGAGGACTATCAGAGTTATCATTTTCAAGTCTGGATAATAAATCTGCCAAAGCGTCTTTTACGACATCTTTCACTTTATCCTTAATATCCATCACATCTTTTGTAGCATCGATGTCAGTCAACAAACCCATGAATTGGGTGCCTCGATCAGTGGTAAAAATTTTTTCAAAACTAGCCCCAAGGTTTCCATCACTCTCCTTTAAATTTTGGGATAGAACAATTGCATATCCATCCGAACAAAGGTCAGTATAATTACAGGGATTCTCTTTCGCATTTGGCGCATGAGGCAGATCTTTTTTAGGAAACTCTCCTCCTACATAGGCACGGGCTATTTGTTGTAGATTATCACCCGGATTGTTTTTATAATAATCCCTTACCAATCCATATGCAGATACCAGATCTCCGGCCCAGCCATTCCATGAACCTGGATTCAGCGTAAAGTTGTAGTAGCTCAGTGTGGTAATCGCCAAATGCGGTAAATCAATCACTCCTCGCTCACCATCCCACAGTGAATTTTTATCCCCTGAGATATAATGAGCTAAATTATTAGCAAGTGCCGGATAATTTTTTTTCACATAGACATCAAATACAACATCATAAGTGGTACTTGAGACAATGGAAAATCCTATCCCTTTTAGGGCATCATCGAGGAAATAGGATTTGGCTAAATATTGAAGAGCACCAACAGCCGGAGAATAAATCGGCATTTTCAAAAGTGGATCATATCCATTCTTCAAGTAATCTTTATAGGCATTTTCAAGTTCTTTAATGAGTGGAAAAACAGTAGAGATCTTTGTCTTGGCTGTCAGCTCCGTGTTGCTAAAAGTTGTTGGCAGTGAATACGGGAAGTAGTTCCCATTTGCTTGATTAACTGTTGCACAAGCCGGAATTTTTCCACTGTAGGCAACCTTATCTAAATCCCAACTTCCGCTATAACCTGAGATCTCGTAAAACTGGTCATAATTCCAATTCTTTGGAATGGGGAAACCAAGATTCCCACTATAGCCGGTAGACATATCTGCCACAAAACTTGAAATGGCATATCCTGTATCACAGATTCTTGTGCAAATATTCCGCGAAGCATAAATACCAACCGAATATTCCATCGATATGGTTTCATTTACACCTTTGAAGTAGGGAAGAATATTGCTATCAATTTGATAATCGTAGGCATCCATATCAACAGCAAAGTAAATGACGGTTGATGGTACGCCCTTTGCCAAGGCAGCCTTACTTGCTGTGGCACCATCTATTTTGCCTTTAGCGTATGTGAAATTACTGATCTCGCGTCCATTATCTTGAAAAATGGGAAAGTATTTCATCCCGCCTTTCGTGATACGATCCAGTTCTCCTTCTCGGATTTCCTTGAAAGATCCACCGGTCAAATACCGACCGACAATCTGATATCCATCTCCTTTGAGCTTTTTCAACAGTGACTCGGTAATCTCAAAACGAGTGTCACAAGCTTTTGCGGCTCGGTCCGGATTTCCTTTGCTCGTCAAAAGCGACATCCAAGCGTTCACGTCAATGGAGCTTCCTTTTGGAAGTGCATAATCTGCTCGGAAAGTTTGTAGCGAAGAATTAAGAGATTCATCCCAAACATTGTTCATCCGGCAGTTATATCCTAAACAATTTAGTGCTACTTTTGCGAGCCATACCCAATTGCCATAGCTGCTTGCGTTAGAAGATGTGATTTTGCACAGATTGCTTTTTGTTCCATTGCCAAAATATCCGGTCGCATCCTCTGGAGAGTACCCTTCAAGAGATTGAAGAATTTGAATAAGCGCAGTATTCATTTCTCGACCATAGATCCCATCACAAGGTATGATCCCTGTATAAGTTTCATATTTTCTGTTGATCTGCTGCTGTATCTGACGAATATCATTTCTTCCGCCGTACGACGCGAGTAACACAAATTGTTTCATGGAAAGCAGAACATCCATCAATTGCAACGTTACGGTAGAATCACCGCCAATGCCCATATCGTCTTTCAACTGCCGAATTCCCTGAGCTGTTCCATCATAGAAATGTTTGGTAATATCCCCGTATTCAGCACGATACCCCTTGCACCAGAGTGAGCCTTGGATAATGGCATATACGTTTGACTCGGCTTTATCATTCGATGCTTGTTGCTTCACGCCATTCGGATAGCGCTTAGAGAACAGTTGACGTGAAGACGGGCCAAAATTATCCGCCGTGTTTTGAATGCCAAGCTCAATCTGCAAAGCGCGTGTCAACGCATTGATTGTTGCCCATCCCGTATGACCGGTTATTTTGAGCTTTTTGAATCGACTATCTGAGCCATAGGTTTTGTTTAGCCATTCTTGTGTTTTTTGTACCATGACATCCATAATAAAATCCTCCTAAGATTATTTCGGCAAAAGAACTGCAGAATATTCATCCTTTTGTCTTAATGAGTGGCAGGACATAAAAAAGCTCCTTGGGATTTCTCCCTTGGAGCTTCGTCCTAGATTTTTACACTATTACTGTATCAGCCTTCAACCGAAAAGTCGTCCGCGATATTACTCATTTAGCCTTTGCCGTAGAGATTCACCTTCAGGTGGTTGATGGCACGGTTCTTTTTGTTGTAGGCGCTGGAGCGTTCGATGTGAAGCCTCTCGCAGATGGTCTGGATCGCATCGGTGCGGGACTCGTACTCTTCAGTCCAGTAGAACTCCTCAAGGCAAAAGCGCTCATCATCCGATAAGGCTTTCCATGCCGGGACAAACCAGTCCATGTATTCCCGGGCTTGACGGTAGCGCTCTTTTAAGACGTCGATCTGATAGAGGCTGTTCGCAAGGCGCGTCTCGCCGGACTGGGGATCGTGGACGTGTGGCATCCCATCGTAGGCCGGGGAGGAGATGCTCATCATGCGCTCGTAGCGTTCCTTGATGGCGTCTTCCGTGTTCTCAATGATGAATTGCATCGAGTGATAGTCTCGCAGCGCCTCAATGGTCGCCGCACGTTTATCGAGATATTTCCAAGTGATATGCATGGCTTCTTCCTCCGTGAAAGATTAAAGTTTCGGCTTCCTCGGATTGGCATGTGTTGTCTTAGATTGTCTTATGCTTTGAGCTGTGCCTTCACGGCGGCGATGAGGGCTGACTGCGTCTTGTCCTTGTGCTTCAAGGCCGCGAGGATCTCTTCATCAATGGTACTTGTTGTTACGATGTGGCAGAGGACCACAGTCTTGCTTTTCTGTCCTTGCCGGAAGAGGCGGGCATTGGTCTGCTGGTAGAGTTCCAGTGACCACGTCAGGCCAAACCACACGAGCGTCGATCCTCCATCTTGAAGATTCAGCCCATGTCCGGCAGAGGCCGGGTGGATGAGTCCCACTTCAAGCTTTCCGGCATTCCAGTCGGCGATGCTCTTTGCACTGTCGATTTTTTGGTGGCGCACCTTAAGCTTTTCGAGCCTTTGCTGGATCCGCTCCAGATCGTGGGCAAACCAGTAAGCTACCAGAAGCGGTTTGCCGTTTGCCGCTTCGATGATGTCCTCCAGTGCATTGAGCTTTCGGTCATGAATGGTAATGGTATCGCCATCGTCACCATAGATTGCACCGTTTGCCATCTGAGAGAGTTTCCCGGTTAGTACAGCGGCATTTGAAGCTGTGACATCTCCACCCTCTAAACTTAAGACCAGTTCTTTTTTCATTTTCTCGTAGAGTTCCGTTTCCAAATCATTCATCGAAACCGGAACCGAAGTTGAGATGAGTTCCGGCATCTTCAGGTGCTCATCGGCTTTCATGGAAATTGTGATGTCTCCAATGGCGCGGTAGATCGCATTTTCCGCATCAAGCTTTGGTTTGTAGGAGTAGATGACCATGCCATTTCGCGCGTCTGGCAGAAAGTAACGCTCACGGTAGCCGCCGATGAAGCGGCCCAGACGCTTTCCCATGTCCAAGAGCTTGTACTCTGCCCAGAGGTTCATCAGACCATTGGCAGCGGGTGTTCCGGTCAGACCGATGATGCGTTTTACCTTCGGGCGCACCTGCATCAGAGCCTTGAAGCGTTTTGACTTGTGATTCTTGAAACTTGACAGCTCATCGACCACCACGGTGTCGAAGTCAAAGGGATAACCGGATTCGCGAATCAGCCAGTCGATGTTTTCCCGGTTGATGATCGTGATGTCCGCCTTTTTGGCAAGTGCCGTTCTGCGTTCCTTGATGGTTCCGACTGCCACGGCGAAGGTGAGGTGCTTCAGGTGATTCCATTTCTTGATTTCAGCTGGCCATGTGTCGCGCGCCACACGAAGCGGTGCGATCACCAGAATGCGGTGTGCGGTGAAGGCATCAAAGAGAAGGTCGGATAGAGCCGTCAGCGTGATGACGGTTTTGCCTAATCCCATGTCCAACAGTACGGCACAAACGGTATGCTCTTCGATGTACGTCGTGACAAAGCGCTGATAATCATGTGCTCTGTATTGCATCGATCACGCCTCCGATTTTCGTTTCTTCGTCCAGCACAAAGACCAGAAAGCCTAAGTGCCGAAGTTGCTCGTGACGTTTTAGTTGCAAGGGACGAGGTTTCTTGCCAGGTGCCTTTAGTTCCACGAAGCCGATCTTCCCATCAGGGAGTAGACAGAGCCGGTCAGGAAGGCCACTCATGGAAGGACTCGTAAGCTTCAGGCAGAGTCCGCCTTTGGCTTTGATGGCTTTGACCAGTTTCTGTTCCAGCTCTTTTTCCAGCATTTTCAAGGCTTAATCCTTTCTTGGTGTCGGCCGGTGATGCCCCATACATAACTTTCTCTTAAGGCGTTTTTTCTGAAAAAATCGCCCTAAAGGGGGTTTATGTTTGAGGCGCCACCCGGCGACACCCTTTAGTCCATAAAGTCCTCTGCTAAGAGCTTGAGTCCTAAAATGAAACGTCCATTCTTTTTTCGTTTTCGCCCAAAGCCTCGGTTCTCTAAGGCAGCAACGAACTCATTATTACTGCGCGTAAACTCACCGGTACGATTGCAGAAATCGCGATACACTTCGTACAGTATGCCTGACGCTTCCTGCGCAGCTGGATCCAGCTCGCAGCAGGTATCCAGAAAGTGCGAAAGCCAGTCGTTGGATTCCCGGTATTGATTGATGGCCTCCCGCACACAGGCCGGCATGTCAAACTTGAAGTCTTCCGCGATCGCTTTTTTCGCACCTTCCATCATCCACGTGAGAACGTATGGTGCGGCATGGTCCGTCAGGTACTTGGCGTAGTTTTTGATGTCGCTTTTTCCTTCGATCTTGGCGGTAAAGGGGATCACGATGAGTCGCCGCCAGATACCGGTATCCATAGCACCGACTTTCGGCAGATGATTGGTGTAGAGCACCAGCGTATGAGAAGGGATGAAGCTTGCCGGATCCTTGTACTTCTTTTCGGCGGCAATGCGGTCGGTGGAGCAGAGCTGTTTGACGATGGAAGTGGAAAGGCGCATGCCTTCTTCAAGTTCTGCGGCAATGAGAAGGCGCTTGCCTTTCACTTCAGCCAGCTCCGGCTTCACGTTGCGCCGGACATTGGCCGTTAAAGTATCCGCAGAGATCGTTCCGGCATATCTGCTCAGCACACTTGCGATGGTATTCCAGAAGGTGGATTTGCCGTTCGAGCCTTCGCCGTAAGAGATGATGAGCGCTTCCAACTCCACCTGCCCGATGGTGCAAAGCCCTGCGATTTTCTGCACATAGTCGATGAGCTCCTGATCGCCTTGAAAGGTGCGATGGAGTGAATTCAGCCAGAGCTCTTTTCCTTCCTCTCCGGGCGAAACAGCGGTCACCTTGGTCAAAAGATCGGCCGGGTTATGCTCGCGCTTTCCATCGGCACCTTTTGCAAGATCATAGGTCCCGTCCGGACAGTTCAGGACGAAGGGATCCTGATCGAGGCTTTCAAAGTTCACCTCAAGCATGGGCTTTGCCGCCTGCAAGGCTGAGGTGACATATTTCATATCCCGGCGCTTCATAACAAAGGCGTAATAGGTACTCGCCGACAGGAAAGCGAGATACGCTTTTAAGGTATCTTCGCCGATCTGCTTTTCGAGCGTTTTGCCGCCGGCAGTCACATCCGCTTCTTTGACTCCGCCATCCACCAGTGCCTTTCTTGCCGCTGCCAGACGGTCTTTGGCATCTTCCAGCTGCAGGTCTAAGAATTCCTCCATCGCACTGATTGCCCGCTGCTTCGATTCAATCCAGCTGGTGCCGTCATAGCGAAGAAAGTCCGTTGCCGGGGTGAACTTCAGCTCGTCGCCATACTGTTTGACGAGCGCCTTGGCCTGACCGATATCCGAATAGTCCGGCGGCATGAGAGATTCGTTCTTTTTGGCGTAGGCCTCTGGGGAGAGATAACCTTCTGCGCTTTGAACCTTTTTCGCGAAGCGGCAGGCGGAATGCCAGATGGTTCGAAGTTCGGAATCCTCCAGTGGCGGATCGCATTTGGCCGCTTCTTCCAGATAGATTCCTTTCGCCCGGTCGGTAATGCCATAGCGCTTCAGCACTCGTCCAGCAAAGCGGGAAAGTGTGGCATTGCGGGAACCCTCCGAAATTGTGCCGGATTGTGCCATGCCTTCATCGAAATCCGTCTCGTTTAGAAAGTCGGTAATAAGACGAGATCCGTCATGAATTTCGACCTGTGGATCCTTGGTGCCGAAAAAGAAGCGCGCAGCATCCAAAGCGCCGGTATCGAAATACGGAAAGATGGCACAGACCTGTTTTTTGAGCGCGGTGTAGTCCGCTGCCTTCGTCACCGGTTCCATGGGAAAGAACACATGAAACTTCGGCCGCACAGCCTTTCCGGCTTTTGGCTTTAGATGATGACGGCTGAAATGGACAGCAAAGGAGACACCATCAAAGGCAACCGCCACATCGGCGGGCGAAATCCAGTCGTCCGGGTTTTCGGAGTGATCATTGTCGCAATCCACAGCAAGGCAGTCCGATGAGAGAAAGTTTCCGTTTGAGCGGTAGTTCCCTTTGTAGCTGGCGCAGACATAGTCATGTGAGGCGGCCGCTTTCAGACTTTCCTCATCCGTTATGATGGCTGAATGCAGATAGGTACAGTTCGTCGGCGCTCCCGTCACATCCGCAGTAAAAAGGGTGAATTTCATCGGCAAACCTCCTGCATGGCAGCATCGAAATAGCGCACGTTTCTCTTGTGACGCTTGGCATAGGCAATCTCGCGCCCCATGCCAAGCGTCGGCTCACCGAAGGCCCAAAGTTCCGTGCATTTGTCGATGAGGACCAGCCCGAAGAAAAGCGCAAGATCCCGTTCTGTTTTCTCAGACATAAACTGCGGAAACAGTAGGTGCGGGACGATCGGGATAAAACCATGGTCAATGGCAAAACGTGCATAGCGCCTTGCCGCTTTGACGTTGTTTTCCACATCGCCTGCGTAGGGCGAGGCAATGTAGACCAGCGGCATGTAGGGATAGCGCTGAGGCTTAAAAACGGCTTCATAAACGGTGGGATCCGCATAACCTTCGTTATTTTTGTAGAGGTTTTCCATCAGCGGACCTCCTTCATCTGTTGTTTCATCGCGTACCATTCGAGATACTGCTTGCGCTGCTGGTAGTCCGGGACGGAGAGGAGAAGACCGATGTCCACCTTCTGCAGCGTCTCAAGCAGGTCGATCTGCTCTTTTTCCAGGTACGGGCGGATGGAGGTGCCTTTTTCAAGACCGTGCGCTTCGCGGAACTGCCTTGCCGTCATACCGAGAACGATGCGGTTTAGCATGTCGCATTCGTTTGAATAGTGATAGGGCTTCGGGTTGTCGTGGAGCAGGCGAATGTTCTCGGTCAGAAGCGGAAACTCCTGACGGGCGGATACCAGCGTTTTGATGAACGATTCCATTTCGTTGAAGCGGCGGATGTAGAGTTCCTTGAACTTCATCGCCTTTTTGCCTGTGTAGCCCATCGCCAGCATGGTGAAGCCGTCTCGGGTCAGTGCATAGGCTTTCTGTCTGCGGTGACGATCATCGACGTAGCTAATCTCCCCAAAATTGAGCTGAGCAAATTCAAGGCTCATCCCCGAGCTTGGGTAAATCTCCCCAGATTTGGGGAGAATGAGTTTTTCGATGTCACGAATAACGTGGTCATGTCGTTTGCCGAAGAACTGGGCAACAGCTCTCGAGTCGACACGTGCGGTGTCGTGGTTGTCGGCGAAGACGCCATACTTGTCTTTTGGAATGAGTTCTTTCATAAAAAACCTCCATTTCTTGGTGTGGAAGGGAGCACCATTGCACCCATCGTTGGTCGGAAGAAACGAAGGCTGTTATTCGACTTCATCTTGGCTGCCTCGTCCCCTTAACTACTGCTGGAGGTCAAACGGTCCATTTGACGAAAATTGAAGAAATTTTCTCCGCCTCTTCACCTTCCTCTGGAGGTTTGAGAGCGTTTTGAGCGGATGAAACGGATCTTTTTTTTGTGGCAGAACATAAAAAGAAGGGCGTCACGATTTGTGACACCCTTGCTGGAATGAATAGTTTGTGCTGAACTCAATGAATCTATCAGTACAAGCGTCAATCCTTCTGATAAAACTCACACTCGTAGCCGTCGGCATTGAGAACAAGTCCTTTTGCCCACGGCGGAGTGCGACTCATCTGTTTGGCGACCGCTTCAAGCGACATGGCAGGATCGGCCTCGATAACCAGCTCATCGTGGATATGCATCACGATGCGGCAACAGCGGAGCGTCTGCATGGAAAAGGCCAAGATGTCGCGAGCTGTGGCCTGTACGATGTTTTCCACGAACTTTGGACCGTAGGAGCTGATCCGATCCCATTTCTTTCCGGAGGTGATGCCCTCATAGGTCACGCAGGGACTGCCGAAATCATTCATACCGATCCGAGGCTTTACATAGGAAAGGTTCCTGCCGGAGGGAAGCGTGATAAAGAGCATGCCTTTCTTGCAGGCGAAGGTAAGCCCATGCGTCTTTCGCACCGAGCGATGCTGCACCGCATCCATGACCGCTTGGTCAACGTCCCACCAGAATTGCACAATATTCGGATTGGACTCACGCCAGGTGGTGACGAGAGGCTTCAGTTCTTCTTCGGAAAGGCCCGTCTCGAGTGCACCCATGGCTTTTAAGGCACCGACCGATCCGCCGTATCCGAGGGCGAGCTCTGCGATCTTGCCTTTCTGGCGCAGATGGCCATTGATGCCGTGCTTCTCAACATGAACATGAAACATCTGGGAAGCAGAGGCGCAGTAGATATCCCCATTCCTTGCAAAGACCACCTCGCGCCAGCTTTCGTGCGCATACCATGCGATGACTCGGGCCTCGATGGCGGAAAAGTCCGAGACGATGAACTTGCAGCCCGCTTTTGGAATAAAGGCGGTACGCACCAGTTGAGATAAGGTATCCGGCACATTTCCATAAATCATGGATACAACTCCATAATCTGTTGACTTTACGAGTGCACGAGCTTCGGAAAGATCGGGCAGGTGGTTTTGCGGGAGGTTTTGCATCTGTACGAGCCGTCCTGCCCAGCGTCCAGTGCGGTTGGCGCCATAGAACTGAAACATCCCACGTACCCGCCCATCCGCACAGGCGGAAGACTGCATCGCCTGATACTTCCTGACGCTGGACTTGGCAAGCTGGCTTCGAAGGAGCAGGGCTTTCTGCAGTTTCGGCGGTGCTGTCTTAATCAGCGCGGCCACCTGCTTTTTGCCAAGCGACTCTGTCGGCATGCCGTTCTCAGCAAGCCAGTCCTTCATCTGTGCCACTGAGTTGGGGTTCTCGAGCTCAGTGAGTTTTTTCATCTCAGTGAGTAATTCTGTACGAGATTCCTCATCCATACGGATTGCGGCTTCGACCAGCTTCCAGTCAATCTTCACGCCTCGGTCATTGATCTCTTGATCAATGGCGTATTCCTCCCAGAGAAAAGCGAGCGGGGGGAAGTTTCGCAGGCGTTCTTTGATGGCGAGTTCTACTTCCACGTCACGGCGGTTATATTCTTTGAAGATGGTCCATTTTTCTGGCGCATCGGATGAGAGATGCCTGAGATAATCTTGTGATGTTTTTGATGGTCTGGATGGGGTGCAGAAATAGCGGATGAGGTCTTTGCCTTCTTTCATCTTCTGCTCTTTCAGACCTAATACGGCCCCCACGCCTTCGAGCGAAAGCGGCAGGCCCATCGTCGCAGACCAGATCATAGAACAGCGCCAAGACGCGGGATTCAGGAATCTGGCACATTCTCTTGAAAGCGGATGCCGATCAAGAAAGGGATCAAGCGAAATACCAAGTCCCGCCAGATAGCGCGACAGGCATACCCGCTCAAAGGCGGCATTGAATGCCCACTTTGTGACGGTATCGTCAGTCAGGGCAGAAAGCACCTCGCTTGGGATTTCCTCTCCGGAAGCCAGATCGATGACCTCGACCGGTGCGCCGTCCGCACTGTAGCCGAACAGCAGAATCTCGAAGTCCGGGCTTTCCGCATATTTGTAAAGACCTGCCTTGGCGAGATTTACCGAAGAATAGGTCTCGATGTCTATCGATAGTGTTTTCATACGTATGTCCTCATACAGAAGAGGGCGATAGACTGCTCTGCCGCCCTATTCATGGTTAACGCAGGTTTTTCATGCGCAGTTCGTGCGCTTCTTGCTCGCGCTTCTCCGCACGACGTTTGCGTCTTTCTTCCTCGCGGTTGTAGACATAGGTCTGCATTTCCACGATAACCAGAGAAGCCCCGAAAAGACAGAAAAGAAAGAGTGACAAAACGAGAAGAATGGCCTGAAAGTACTCCATGGATTGTCCTCCTTTAGCTCAAAAAGTCGTCATCGTCATCCGTAGCGAAGTCGTCCGCTGCGCTCATGCGTCCACCCAGCGGCTCGCCGTCACGAATCTTCTGCAGGTTGTTCAGCCCACAGGCGATGCCTTTGTTGCCGTTGGAATTGAAGGCATAGAAGGTGATGGATGCGCGTCCGTATACACCGGAATAGACCTCGGAGCTGTCGATGATTTCGTTTCGGTCGGCATCTACAATGCCCGGTTTGGTAGCCGAGTTGGCGTTCAGGAAGTAGCTATTCTGGTAAGCTTCGTCGTCCGGGCGTTCCGTATCGCCATCGCGAAGCGGTGTCTTGATGACCGAGAGGGCCGGAACACTTCTGCCGTTCCCCTTGAGCTTCGCCTCACCTTCCTTGTAGGCTGCCTCGATGGCCGCTTTGATTTTGTTCACGGTGACGGTGTCAGTTTTTGGAATGATGAGGCTCACACTGTACTTTGGCGTGCCGCCGTTGATGGATTTCGGCTGCCAGACATTTGCGTAGCTCCAGCGCGTATCCGGACCAGTGATGACCTTCATCGGGTTCTTGTACGTATTTTTCTTAGTCATTGTCGTTCTCCTCCTTAAAGTCTTGATTTGCCGTTTGCATGGCTGGACGTTTGTCGCTTTCCGGTACGAGCGAGGGCTTTCCCTGCGGCTTTTCGATGAGCGAACCGAGGAGTTCCTCGAAGCGCTTCTTGCTTAACAGTTTCTGCATTGCGATGATGCCAAGGAGCTTCTTCTCATAGGGATCGAAGCCTGCATCGATGACTGTCTGTGCCACGGCCTCCTCATTTAAGTAGCGGCGGTTGGATCGTCCTTCCACCAGCTTGAAGCCATGCCAGACTTTGCCGGAAAGAGCTCGCGATAGGGCATAGTCCTTGAGATCAGCGGCCCAGCTCGTGAGGTCGTCTAACATCGGCAGAATGGCTTCGATGTCCGCATCCGAGAGCGTCGGTGGCATCTCAAAGTCGAACTTCGCCAGTGCGAGATTCGCTTCAGCCCGTGCTCGGCAGTCCACCTTTGCCTTACAGAAGCGGCACCAGTCACCGGCGGCATAGTCGCCCTTGCCTTCGAAGGCAAGATGCGCCTTTGGCTTGAGCTCCTTCTCCGCCCAGTCGTAGAGCGTCTTGACGGAGAGCCGAAAGCTTGAGATGTTGTCTCGTCTCGGTTGGAAGATGGTCATGATGACCTTCTCGATGTCGTAGAGCGCGTCCATCATGGAGAGAGCTCCCAACGCGTAACACATCATCTGCGGATTGTTCTCCGCCTCGACCAGCACGCCTTGACCGTATTTGAAGTCGATCACGGTAAGCACCTTGTCGGCGACGATGACGCAGTCTGCTGTGCCGAATCCCTGCGGTACCCAGCGGGAGAAATCCACCTGTTGCTCGATAAGGACGACCGGATCCGCCGTGCCTTTCTTGGCTGCTTCCAGCTGCTCCAGCGCATAGCCTGCATAGGCATCCGATGATGCATCCATCTCCTCGTTGAAGTAGGTCAGGTCTTCTGTTGGATCGTCTGCCTTTCTGCCGAGCGCGGTTTTCAGCTTATACTCGCAGAGGCTATGAGCATCGGTCCCCACGGCGGCATAGGTGCTGCTTTCGTCCTTGTAGGAAGAAGCCAGCTTTGCCGAAGGCGGACAGGCCATCCAGCGATAGGCGCTGGAGGCGGAAAGTAAGGCGTGCTTATTCGGCATGGAGCACCTCCGCATCGGCAAGAAGCGCCGCGTAGTGGATTGGCTCCACATCCGAGAGCCTTTCCGCACCGTACTTTTGAATCAGCGCCCGCACCTCGTCGGTGAGTCCGGCTCTGGCTTTTTGGGCCAGCACCTTGCGGACATCTTCCAGCTTGAGCGCCGGCTTCTCTGGTTCCGGCTTTGGTGTCGGCTGCGGTGCAGGAGCGTTACCTCTCTCGTCCGTGCTGCCAAAGAATAGTTCATTTAGCTCGTTGGCGAGATCATTCAGCTTCTCACTGCATGCCCGAAGCTCTTCCACAATAGCGGCAGCTCTTTTCACTTGTCCCATAGGGTTGTCCTCCTTCCTCGGCTTGGCTGATGGATAGCAATTTCAGATTTCTCGCCAATCTCGCAGATACGCGGCTTATAGCGTTGAGAAGTTGAATTTCCTCGCTGCGTGTTTTGGATTTGGCATTTCTGCTATCTGAGTGGTATTCGTGCATTCTTTCACCTCACTTTCCGGGCCTTGTTTTGCCCTTCACATTCCTCTGGAGAAGCAGCATCGATTTGAGCGGGGTAAAACGAAAAAATCTGCCACTACTTTGAACAGGTAGTGGCAGACAATGTGTTTATTTGTTCCTTTCGGCTTTAAACTCATCTCGGAATTTCTTCATCTCGTCCGCAAAGGTGCGTTGCTTACGGCCGAGCAATTTCGCTACTTTGCGGTCAGAAATTCCATCGGGATGATCCATCCAGATTTCAATAATTCGGTCAGCTTCGGAGTCAATTTCATGTAGCCGGACAAAAAGGTGATCAAGAAGATCGTAATCGGTTATGATTTCTTCTGGCGTTGGGGTATGGTCCGAGACGTAATCGGACAGGGTGCCTTCTCCATCAGGGAGAGGCATATCCAGAGATACGGTTTTTACGATACGAAATTCGCAATAAGGACAATTTCCGTCACACAGCCAAAATTTAGGGCGCGGACAGGAGCATTCACCGTGATATTGTCTGCGTTTTCTAAGTGCAGTGCGCCAACGGTCATAATCTCGGTATTGTTTGTCAGAAACTTCAAACCAAATATGGGTGTTTTTGTCATAGATTTTTTTGCTCAGATTGTCATTATTTTGCATAAGATACGGGCCTCCTTAGCCCCACAACCGCTGATTGGTGTGGAGAAGCGGAGAGCCCGTATGGGTGCCAGCGGAAAAATGGACGCAAGAATCCCACCCGTCGCGGGAGAACAATGTCTCCGCTTCAAGTTGCGTCCAGCTGTTCGCGTGCTGGTCGTATTTATTTGTCGGTTTCACTGCTGTGGCGAACAGTCCCTTTCTGTGCACTCGGGACGATCACATGAGTGAACCGGAGCGGTTTAACGTCATGCTCGGGACAGAATCAGCGATCAGAATAGGAAAATGTTCTTTGCATTCACAAATCGTTTATAAGCGAAAGAACGAATACGATCATAAATCGCTAAAATCTGTGATATAATTTCAAAGGGTTTCTCCATCAGCTGTGCTGATTTTCTTTATTGTACGGAAAGTGCCTTTTTCGGTTATGACCGCTGATGACTGCGGTTTGACCTAAAAGGTCAAAAGGAGGTAGAGCCGAAGTGTATTTTCATGAAATCGCTGGCGAGCTAAAAACATATATGGACCCGACCAGACGCGGAGGTGATTTTGTCATTGCTCTGGTTGGTGAAGTATTGCGCGACCCTATGACTGAGGAAGAACAGCAGATGGACCTACAGCATGAGTTCAATCCGCTTGCAAACCGGATATCGATCAATATGCTTGACCAGATTTTCGAAGGGAAAAAGTTTATTTCAAAGGCTCGTGCTTGCTTGATTTGTAGTAGATATGATGGTCAGGAGTTTGCTGACGTGATAGATAATCTTTACGATGCAAATAAGGAACACTTACAGACATTCCTTGATAACCGAGGAATTAGTGTTGCTATAGAAGAGCTTGGATCGGCAGTTCAGGACGTTTTACATCAGATTTTTCATGGACTCGCTAAGGGATACCATGATGTGGATATAGAACTTACAATCCATGATCCGAAGCCAAGCATAAAAAACCTCGCAGGAAATCGAATCTACTGCGAGGACGGTAAATTATATATTGATGGTGACGTCATAGAGCTTCCAATTAAGCTGAGTGACGCGCAGATTTACGACTTTGAAGCGGGATATATTTCAGCCCTGTGTGATGCATACGCAGAAGCGTTGTCCCGTGATTCCGTAACTGTTGATGACATTCCATTCTTGCCGCAGAAATACCGGCACAATTTTTATGATCAGCGCAAGGCCTATTTAAGCGCAAAGAGTATCCAACGCTCCATCAGCGAGGTCTATGACGATGGCGAGAATCAGTTCGACATCCTCAAGGAAGACGCATACGGTGGAATAAAGATCACCTACTACGACGATTACGACAATGGGTATCGCAGATTGCTGGAAGTCTTAAAGAAGATATCGGACGTCCAGCTGGCCAAGTCAAGGCTCATGATGATTAGAAACTTGATCGGAAATCTGGAAAGGCTGGGCATTGTTCATATCCTCGTGAACGACCAGACGATTAAGTCGTGGGTGGATCCTTATGAGGAGTAAAGTATTCAATACGCCATTTGAGAATATGCTGCGCATCCTGCTCCTTGCGGATACAATAAATAAGCCCATGAATGTGGACAGATTCGTAGCCTTGGACTTTATCTGCATCTTTGGAGAAAAGTGCCGAGTGCTTGATAAGAATCTCCACGGCGACAACGAATTCGGCTTTTCCGAATTTGCCACCAAACGAGAGCGCATCGCCGAGGCTGTAAAGATCGCTGTCAAGAATGATTTTCTGACAGTAAAAGCCACGGACGCGGGCTTCACTTATGGAATGAACAATCGGGGCAAGGCAATAGTTTCAGGTGTACAGTCCCCTTATGCGCATTCTTATATTGTGGGAGCGAAAATTGTAAACAGTCGCTTTGCCAGATATACAGACGATGAAATACTGCAATATATTAGCGACTTGTCATCTGAGGCGGAGGAGGGGTAATTGTGCAGACTTTTATGATTAAGAGGCTCCGCGTGTCCGGTTGTGGCAAAATCGATGGCATCGTGGAGTTTACCGATGGCCTAAATCTCATCCAAGGCAGATCTAATACGGGCAAGACTTGGATACTCAGATGCATTAACTATTTATTTGGAAACGATAAGCGTCCTTATACACCTGCGACCGGATACACAGATATAGAGGGCATTTTCCTGACCGAACGGTTCGGTGAGATTACGTTAACTCGCAAGCTGGATGAGAACACCGTCACGGTTACCTCCAACAACAAGGAGGTCGAAAATGGAGAGTATGCAACCAGCTACCAGCAGTCGAGCTTGCAATATCTGAATGATCTTTGGCTGCGCATTCTCGGTCTGGACGAGACCATTAAAGTACCTAAGAATGCCTGTTATGGCAGAGAGCGGATGTCATGGAGGAACGTGGCCGGTGTCTTCTATGTAGATGAGGACGAGATCTCCAGTTCATCATCAATTGTCATTAAGGGCAATTCGTACGAAGATACCCCGCTTCTTGCGTCATTGCTCTTCCTACTTACTGGCGATTACAAGAAAGGTGTTGCCGAAATCCTGAATGCCAAGCAGGCAACTGCGCGTACACAGGGCATCCTCGAATATATTGAGGAGAGGACGAATGCTCTGAAACAGCAACGCGTTAGCTACATCATGCAGCTCGAAAAACTTGCCGATCATGATATTGAATATGAGATTCAGTCGTTAAGCGATAACATTCAAGAAGTACAGCAGGAAATCCATGAGCTTGTTGAAGAAAATAAAGCAATTGCGCAACAGCTTTCTGGCTATGAACAAAGGGATGCAAATTGCAGTGTATTGTTGGGCAGATACGAGTCCCTTATAAGCCAGTACAAGGCAGACCTTCAGAGGTTGGACTTCATTTCGAAGGGAGAAAAGGCGGTCCAAGAACTGCCCTCCAACGACGTATGCCCGTTCTGCGGCGGCGAAGTTCACCCGGAAGAGAACGTCAACTTCATGGAGGCTATCAACGCAGAGATAAAGCGAATCGCATCGGAGCTCACGGTGATTGCGGCCACGGTGAAGAGTGTTGAGGAAGAGCAAGCTGGTATTCGTGCAAACATTGTGGAGTTCGAAACGCGAAGAAGCGATTTAACCAGTGCACTCGTAAAAAAGAACAACACAGTTCAGAATTACAAGGTAAGCCTCCAACGCTACCGTGACTACACAACTCTGCAAAATGGGATTGATTTCGTGAATGGTCAACTTGAGGAACTTGGAAAAAAGAGAATCGACGAACTGAAACCAAAGAAGAATCTTCCTCAATACCATCCAAAGAAGGAATTTGAGGAGGAGGTCGGCACGAATTTTACTAACTTGTTGAACAAGATTCTCAAAGAATGCCACTACCGTCTGTTCGGTTACACGAGCTGGGATTTCAAACATTTCGATATTCACGTAGATGGCGAACCGAAATCTGACGATCAGGGGCAAGGTTTTAGATCATTCCTCAACTCCGTAGTGGCAATTATGCTGTACGAATACTTCAACAAAGACGATGTCTACATTAGGCCGGGATTCCTCATGATCGATACTCCACTGTTAGGCCTTGACGAAGACAACGAGGGTCTTGACAAAGAAACCATTAGAAGTGGCCTATATGAGTATTTTTTGAATCATCAGGGCGAGGGGCAAATGATTGTCGTCGACAACTTGAATGCTGTTCCAAATATCGATTTCGAAGCTTATGGAATCAATGTAGTCACCTACCACAAGAACGAAAGGGATGGCCACATCTACGGATTCATGCCGAGCTGGAGAAAAGACATACCGAAGGAGTCACGATGAAACTTTCGTATAAAAAACTATGGGTAATGCTTGTTGAGCGAGATATGAAGAAGACCGAGTTCGCAAAGAAGGCGAAGATTAGCTCTGCCTCCCTTGCCAAGCTCGGAAAAGGAGCCAATATCACGACGAATGTTCTTGTGAGCATTTGTGAAACATTAAAGTGTGATATTGGAGACATCTGTGAGATTGTTCCAGATGACGTGGTTTAACCCTCACAAAATCTAGTGTTTTATGTGGGTTTTAAGATGACCTCATTCAACATTAAGCGTATGATAACCCGGACAACCGAGATCTAAATAAACCACATATTTGTTTTGATTATTATTGACACAATCAATTGCATATATGCCAAGTGATATTGAAAAAGATTATGGATCAGTGGATAAAACATTATTTGTGCCACTGATCCACTCTATTCGGAATTGACCAAAGAATTGCTCAGTATATTCGACTTGGAGCAACTAAATGATTATTATTGTTTCTTACGGCGAATAGTCCATAGCACAATAATATACACTATAAACACGATTATCCAAAACCAAGCGGATATGCCATAAATAAGAGTGCCATTCAAAATGTTTTTTATAATTACCACAAGAATGACTATTGATATCAGAATATCTCCGAAATGAAATGGCGATGTTTTTTTCATTTGATTCTCTTTCTACAGTTTAACCATGAGAGTATAAATACCACTACCCCAGCAATAAGAGTTATATATGGTAGACTTTCAAATGGAATATCTGGGATATGTAGATATTTACCGCTCCCAATCATTTTTGTAAGCAGTAGAGCTACTAGCATCAATAACATGGATGATCTAGCAATGGAATATGAATATCTATAAAATAGATATAGGAATAGAGCTATATATGCTAGCTGGAAGCTGCCCATCAAAATAAATATTTCTGATGAAAAGGACACTCGATAAGGAGTGATAGTTGCAATTAGCAAATTTGAAATTAAATATAAACAGGAGCCTTCAGCGATTGTAAATAGGGACAAAACAAACTTACTATCAACAATCTGTCCAGCATAATGCGGTAAAGTTTTAATCCAGTTTTTGGATTCACCCTTCTCATCAAAAAAACATGATTGGCCTATAATATAAGTGAAGCAAGTCGCTAAACAAATATATAGTCCCATAAAAGAATAGTTGCCGCGATCTAGGCATAGTAAACCAGTTGCAGACATTGAAACAACTAATGCTATAAAATGGTACCATTTAGTAGTAGATAAATCTTTTCTAACATAATTAATCATGAAATCACCTCAATTGTTTAGCATTGATAGCATATTCTCAAAAGATAATGGTTTAAAATGATCAGAGTATCTAATTAAATTAGAAGAATCTAGTGATTTACACCATATAACGAGCTCAGCTCCTTTAGATAATAGTGTAACATAATTATCTAAATTGAGCGTGCTCAGAGCTTGTTCCTCAACGAGGAAGCAGGAATGCTCAATTCCTTGTGCAGGCAAATCAAACTTTAATTTTCCATTACTGATAAATATGATTCTATCAGAAATTTTTAAAATATCTTCAGTAATATGAGTCGATAATATAGTGGATACACCTTCCTCTTTTTTCTCTTTCAATAGTTCAAGAAATTCAGTTCGAATAAAGGGGTCTAGTCCGCTTGTCGGTTCGTCAAGTATAAGTAGTTTTGCATGGTGGGCTAATGCAAAGGATATGTAAAATTTCATTTTCATTCCTTTTGATAATTGAGCGATTTTCTTATTATGATCTGTTATGAGAAACCTATGCATTAGCTTTTCATACATGTTTTGATCCCATGACTTATAGAAATATTTAAATATGTTAACAAACTGTTTTAATGATAACATATCGTATATACTAGTATCTTCTGAAACGTAAGCAATATTAGATTTAAAGTGAACGGGATCGAGGTTGATATCATAGTCAAGCAAACTAATAGAACCTTTGTTTGTACTTAATTGTCCAGTGATACATTTTAAAGTAGTGGTTTTACCAGCACCATTTTGCCCAATGAACCCAATTATTTCTCCAGCATTCATTTCAAAGGAAATTTCTTTTAGGTCAAAATGGTTATAGCTAAATGAAATATTCTTGACAGAAAGAAGATTATGCTTCATGGTAATACTCCTCCTTGTTTTTTATCATCTGCAGCATAGGATCCTTGATTGTTCCGAATTCACTTAACTCCGAGGATTCAGGGCAAGGCCAATCTGGGTGCACTTCCTTAATCCCTGAAATAACACTACAAACAGCCACTAGAGTCAAGTCTGAGGATAATGGAAGTAACTTTGACTCAGTGAGCGCACCCATTGTAGGTTCTCCTATAATAATACAGTTATTGCTTTTCGTTCTAAAATAATTAGCAATTCCGGGCTTTTGAAATTTAGTGCACACTTGGCTGTCGTATTATAACGTCGCTCATGCTTTTTTACCTGCTCTATAAGATTTTTTTTTGTGAAGACGTATCGACTATAAAGAATTTTCCCATCCTCTCGGTGACTTCGTTCCACCTTTCCGTTCTGCCAGGGTGAATAGGGCCTTAGAGATCCCAACACAAAGTTCTTGGATCCCGCATGCAAATCTGCTGTATATTTGCGCGAAATTGCCAAAAGGTTAATCGCTGGATTGGCCGACAAAATTCCAAACTTGCAGGAGCGCTGCAACTGGATCTTCAAGAATCAGCTATATGGCATTGCCATAACGGAACTCACCTCGCCACTGTCGAGAAGGTCGGTCTACTGCTCAAAGCATGCCAATAGCCCATTTCCGATTACGCCATTCGACGATGTTCAGGGAAACATACTGTTTCACGAGATTAAACATACCTGGGACAAAAACGACAAAAAGGGGCACTGCATATACTGTGGAATTAGCTTCAATAACAGTTTGAATGACATCAGTAGAGAAGGTATGGAAAGTCATGCTTATGAATTTATTCATACCTTGCATCCGGAGGAAATATTCGAAATGAAGTTTGAAATTATACTGTCCTTTTTACACCAACATTGTTGATAAGACTTCGGAAAACGTTTATTATAGAAGAGACATAAGTGTTGACTTCGGATTTTTGAATAATCTGGATCAATATGTTGCAGGTCAATAGGCGTGAAGTTGAACAAATATGAGCTGGAATGTCGTGTGATTGGCGATTAAGGAGGATGTAATGAAAAATGTAAAACGACTTGTCGTAGCAACAATGTTGATGCTTTCCTTATTTTTAGGTGCTGAGGGTGTCAAGGCCGCAGGATGTGGCACATATTACATCTACAGTACATCTACTCCGAAATGCTACTCAGAACACTGTGGTATTTGGGACGCTACCGCACTTGTACAATATCAGTATAAAAAGCGCAAATGCGTCCGAAATGATAATACTGACTATTGGCAATACCAGACGGACCGTGTTCACATTGATTGCGGCTGCTAGATTGAATTTGTTTCACATTGAGTTCAGCTAAATGGACATGACATTCCAGCTCATATCTGCTCAACGAAACTTGTAAACATCTAAATATTATGGGAGGCGTTAAAATGAGTAAAAAACATTCCAGAAACTGGATGATCACAAGTATTCTACTTCTTTGCCTCTGCACTCTGACCGCCTGCATGCATCAACAACCTGCGGAAGAGGAAATCAACGAATCTTTCTACAAGATGTCCCGGACTTCATCCCAACTCTATGAAACAAAAGAGATTGGCTTAAAATCTATGGGAATTCAAAGAGCTTCTGGTTTATTGTACTTCAAGGATCATATCTATTTATCCGACAGCAGCCAAAGCGAAATCAAAGTTTTTAATCAGCAATGGAATCTGGTCGAAAGCATACATTCGAAAAAAATAGCTTCTCCATCTCTACTTGCGGCTTATGGAGATCGTTTGGCCATCCTGGATAAGGCCACATCACAAATTGTCCTGTTTGACATTCCATCGAAAAAAGAACAAAGCGTGATTATCTTGCCATCGATTGATTCGGACTCGAACTATGCAGACATGGAAATGTCAAAAAATGATTTGCTGATCACCTATCACACGCCTGCCTTCGAAGATGCCAATGTGTTGAGAATAGACCTTTCAACACGAAAGAATAAAAAAATACAGGAGAAATTTAACGGCTTTGTTGGAACAACAAATGGAAAATTTTATCTGGTTAATTCCCTTGTTGCTTTTCAGGAATCCGATCGGGAAGGCTTCCGAAGTGGGAAAAACAGTTTGTGGACGCTGGAGGATTCTAAACCGAAGGCGATTGGGAATCTCATTGAGGGAAGTGCCCCAGGAGATTTTTTATGGAATGGAGAGATATTGTTTCAATACACCAGTGGCTGGTCCAGTATCGATCGTTATGATAAAAGTTTCAACTACATGGATTCCATCGCCGTTTTTGATCAGTCGGATATTCAATCTCTGCTAAAAGGCAATGAGCAACAAATGTACTTGCTCATGCCCAATGAACAAAAGCTCTTTGAGGTCCATAAAAAATGAGCATTCTATATAGTCTTTCGATACGTTGGAAAGCAAAAATAAAAAGAGCTCGATTACTCTTGTTAGAGGTATTATCCCTCTCTGTGGTCTTTTACTTTGCACTCATGTTTGTTTGCAAACTGGTTGATACACATGGAGACATCGCTTATTATCGTTCACGAACCAATGTTGGTGAGGTGGTCTATCAGCTGGAGAAAGCTCCAGAAGCAAAGATTTCTGATGTGGACTTTACGCTGTATCAAAAAGCGGATCAGTATGTGACTGTTCATTCGAAAACATATAAAGCTCAGGTGATAGGAATCGATCAAAATTTTTCAAGTTTTTATCATGATCACCTGTTTCAAAATATAGTGAAGAAAAAGGCCCTCTCCCATTCAGATGCGATTCTTTCTCAGTCAGTCGCACGAGAAATGAGTGCAAAAGAAGGGGACACGTTGACACTGAATCATCAGGTTTTGAAAATCATTGGTATTACCGATGATCCCTGGTGGAAAGGCAAAGTTGCGGTTTCCTTCTCTATTCTGTCCGCCTCTGAGCTTGCCCAACCGAAATCTTTGTATTTGACAATCCGTCGAGAAAATGTCGAACTCGTTGAAAACCAATTATCTGTTCTGGATCAAACGGATCTGGCGCAGTCATTACAAAATGAAATAAACAGCTTACGTGCTTTTCAGCGTTTTCTACTCAGCTTTTCTGCTGTTTTCTTTTTGATTGCTGGATGTAATTTGATGCTCATTCTGAGGACTCGGTTTCGTAGGGAAAGGGGTCTGCATCAGATATTGTATCTTTGTGGTGAAACGCGCGGGACTTACTATCTTGCCTCCATGATTGATGGTCTGACGATGTGCATCTCATCTGATTTCATCGCCCTCCTGATTTATCTGTTGATGCGCCCATTTGTACCATCATTTTTTTACTTTGCGCTGACTCCCACCATTTATGGATTGGAAATGCTGATGGTTGCAATGATATCCATCATCATCACGCTCATCTTCAGTCATGAACAGGCAGTGTATATCCGTATGAATGAGAGGAAAACTCATGCTGTATGATCTGTCAATCATCTGGTTTCACCTGAAAAAGAATATCTTTTTTTATCTATTTTTGATTTGTGAGCTGGTGCTGTGCTTCTCGATGATATTAATAGGGATGGACGAAAATCAGACGTTTCATGATCGCCAACAGATTTATCGCGCGTATCAGGAAAAAGATCTGATCTCATTAACAAATGATTCCTGGTTTATGGAGAAATTAGACCTAAGCACGAATCAGAAAGTATTGACCAAGAAAGGTATTCTGTTGGGACAAGTATATCCCATCGAATGGACCAACAATCGAGGGTCTATAGATAGTGCGCAGGTGCTTGTTGCTAATGATCGGTTTTTCAGACAGTATTTTCATCAAGTTCCCAAACAGGGATTGGCTTATTGTAGCTTGGCCCTCAGAAATAAGTTGAAGGAGGCGAGACAATTTTTAGATTCACAGACTCGGTGGCTAACGCAAGAGATCCTTCAATGGAACGAGCAAAAGTGGAGCGTTCATTCAATCAACGAGTTGAATCCGAAGACCACTTTGAAAAGCATTCCAACATCGCCTTTTGAAAGTGGAGATCTTTCAATGGAACGAACCGTATTTGTTCTAATGCCCGATCGCATGCAAATACAACCAATATTTGGCTTTATTAAGGTTCCTAGAGAACAAATGACTTCCAGGCTCTTGGCGGAGGTGTCCACGATGGTCGAAGAGAAGCTGCATGCTTCTGATCTTCACGCGGATTTTGAGAAGGGCGCTAACAGTCAATCTGCTTTCGTTCGTCTGTTCGGATGGATTGCATGGATTGCTCTTCTTGTCATCGATTTTGGAACCAGCGCAGTAATTTTACTTTTTATGAACCAGCGGCATAAAATGCTCCGAATTCAGCATATTTTTGGAGCGACGAGGTTGAGATTACGCCTGCAACTATTTATTGAATTGTGCATTGTTATGGTCGTCTCCTTTATTGTTGCTTTATTTTTACGATGGATATCGGAGCCAGCCTTTTCAAGCGTTTATTACCTTATTCATCCAAGCGTTATCGCAACGCTAAGTGGCATCATGTTGGCATTTGTGTTATGTATTTTCATCACACTGTTCTCCAGCACTAATATGGAATGGAAAAGAAAGTGAGGAGGAGATGACTCCCATCATTCAATTAAAAGATATCAACAAGCGTGTTCAGGACGGCACGCAATCCTTGCAAATATTGAAGGACTGCTCCATAACCATTCAGCAGGGAGAAATGGTTGCCATATTAGGCCGATCGGGCGCAGGTAAGACAACGCTGCTTAATTTGATGGCAATGCTGGATAATGATTATCAAGGAGATTATTATTTTGATCAAATGAATGCGCATGCTAAAACAGACGCAGAGCGTTTTTCACTTCGAACAAAATTCATCGGCTACATTTTTCAGGATTTTCAACTGATTGAGGAATTTACTGTGCTTCAAAACGTAGAGATGCCACTTGGATATCAGGGTGTTCCGCGAAAAGTGCGCATTCAACGTTCCTTGAAAGCCATCGAAGATGTTGGCCTGGGTAGGCGCGGAGATAGCAACGTTGGCACTCTTTCGGGTGGTGAACGGCAACGAGTATGCATTGCACGAGCGTTGGTACATCAGCCCAAAATCATTTTAGCCGATGAGCCAACGGGCAGTCTGGATCCTAAAACGAGTGAAGAAGTTATGACCCTGCTGATAGATCTGAACAGGGCATTCAACATTACGGAGGTGATTGTCACGCATGATGAGGTGGTGGCGAACCGATGCTCCCGTATTTATACGTTAAAAAATGGAGGAATTCATTATGAAAGGTAAAAAACTAATTGTCGCCACACTGTTTTTCATTGGTGCTGTGATAGCTGTACTAGTTTGGAGAATGCCAAAAAGTGATTATCAAAGACATGTGGCTAAATTTCATAAGGTCAATACTGCTAAGGTTGAAAACATGCTGTCTGATTCGAATGATTTTCTCTTGTATATTGGGCGAGAAACCTGCCCGACGTGCGTCGAATTTGTTCCCGCTCTCGCGAAGGTGTCAAATGAAAAGCGTATTCCGGTCTATTATCTGGACTCTTCGAATACCGAAAAAGATGCCAAATTAAAAAACTTTCGGGACAAATATAACATCATGTTTGTCCCTTCTCTGATGGTATATGTCAATGGAGAAGTCAGATTTCCAGAAGTCGCGACTGACCCTGCAAAATTGAGTCAGTCTTTGATCGCGATCGGTTTCTTAAACGATTGATCGAGAGTGTAAGATTAATTGTGTTTTCTGGAAACGAGGTGATATAGAAAAAGGATCCTCGAACCTATAGAATTTTGTTACCACAACAAAAGAAAAGGGAAACGAGGAATCCATATGAATGATTTTACCACAGACGCTAAGATGGCTCAAACAAACAAGATCAGTTTGACGGAAATTGTGCACCAGCATGTTGAGGATGCTGTCAACCAGCTTCTCGAGAATGAACTCACCGTCTTCCTAGATCACGAAAAGTGGGATATCGTGGCCAAGAATACGGATGATTGCCGGAATGGCTATTATGAATGCACCATCAATTCTGAGTATGGTCCGCTTCATTTGCGCGTGCCAAGAGATCTAATGGGCGATTTTGAGCCGCATACAGTGCGAAAGCGCGCTCGCTCCACCGATGGCCTGGAGCAGACGATTATTCAGCTATACCAAAAGGGTATCACGACTCGAGAAATCTCTGAGAAATGGGCACCAACCTATCCGCAGTTGAAAAAAGTATTCGAACGTCGCGACAACCTGTTCTCCTTTTTGGCCTTTCTGGAATCCGTTCGCCGGAGCCTGTATACAAACAATTTAGCCGAGAGCCTGAACAAAGGGCTCAAACGCATGATTAAAGTCAAAGAACAGTTTCCGACGGAAGATACGCTGGAGCGCGGTGTTTGTTAGCATTACATGGTCTAAAACGACGGGAATGGATTACGCAGTCAACGCGGATTTAAGGATGCCCATTTTGAGCTGGAAGAAATGTTTGAATCGTACCGTTGATTGACAGTGCTGTGCCCGTTTGCCGCACCGGCAGAATACGCATGTCTTTCGTTGGCGTCAAGGGACGCTCGCAAGCAAGCTCTACTGACACTACTCATCAGGAAACATTTATGACATCAACTTGACAAACAAAGGCAATAACTTTTCTATTATTAGGGAAGTGTGGCAAAGCATCGCTGGGATTGTTGGAACAATAATTAAATGTTTCATTAGATGAGGCAGCCGAAGGCATTACGGTTAGAAAGAAGCGTTCCTTGGCACTGATGAGTTCTATCAGCGGCTCGTTGGTAGATAAAAGAAGATTTGGAGAATAAACCTTACAACGAAGCCACAACCTGTTTACGATGCTGTGTTTTCGTTCATCAAGAGTACGAACCGCCATCATCAGACACGCTCCCGGATGGGCTTATTGCAAGCTAATCCGAGGGGCTTCGTGCGCTCTCATTCTTCAAACAAAACCGCAGAAGCCCTTGATTTCAGGAACTTCTGCACTGATAGCGCCAGTACGGTCTCATCGTAGCATTGTATCAATTACAGCGTCTTTATTGATCCTGCGCATAATACGGGTAAGATACTGAACAAATAAAAAGAAGAGTTTGGTCCATCCAATTTCTTTGAGCCTTCAGCTTGCCGCAGGAGACCGCATCACTTCCCTTCCAGTTGTGCGATGCACACCGAATCTTCGACCACTTCCCGCAAACGGGAAAGAGGGAGCTCTGCCTTGACATTCATCTTGAACACTCATAAATATGTAGCTATTGGTTTTGACCAGTTCCCACAAACAGATACGATGGGAAAAATGAACGAACTAACGGGGTTCACATGTACATCGCCAGACATTCATCCAAGGCGCTCGTGCCATGTAGAGTGCATAGCGTTGATACAAAGAGTGAAATCGTGAAAATCCTGCATTTTAAGCAGTTTTACAAGCATTATGTATTTGTAGAAGACGGAGAGGGAGGACGAAAAAAAGTCTTAAAAAATTATATGGGTGTGAATGTTTGCATTGATATGGTGTGTGGAGATACAAAGAATGTTTTTGAAAGTGAGGAATAAGAAATTATGAGATGGATAATAAAAATAATCTTATTCCCAATTAGCTTGGTGTTAAGTATCCTCACAGCATTTCTAACATTTCTACTTGGTATCGGAACAGCCATACTATATTTGCTGATGATGTTTTGCATATTTGGAGCAATTGCATCTTTTCTGCAAAAAGAAGTTACCATCGGAATAGAAGCATTGATATTAGGTTTCTTGTTAAGTCCATACGGAATACCGATGGTTGGAGCAACTGTTATAGCTTTTTTACAAGGTATCAATGAAGCAATAAAATCAACCTAAAAAATTTCATAAAAATGGTTACCAAAGGCGATAGAGAAAAAACTATCGTCTTTTTCTTTGCAAATTTTTAAGAGAGGAGGTGATCCTGCATGAACTTTGACTATTTCTATAACAGAGAAGCGGAAAGATTTAACTTTCTAAAAGTGCCTGAAATATTGGTAGACGGAGAAGAATTTAAGGGACTGTCTGCTGAAGCCATTATCCTATACTCCATGCTTTTGAAACGCACAGGAATGTCCTTTAAGAATAACTGGGTGGACAAGGAAGGCAGAGTATTTATCTATTTTACTGTTGAAGAAATTATGAGAAGAAGAAATATCTCAAAGCCGACAGCTATAAAAACATTGGACGAGTTAGACAGCAAAAAAGGAATAGGACTGATTGAAAGAGTAAGGCTTGGACTTGGTAAGCCGAATGTCATTTATGTTAAAGATTTTATGAGCATAATAGCGGTAAAAGAAAATGACTTTCAGAAGTCAAAAAACTTAACTTCAGAAGTAAAAGATTTTAACCTCAGAAGTAAAGAAAATGAACTTCAGGAAGTTCAAAATGTTGACTCTAACTATATAGAGAATAATAAGAGTAAATATAGTAAGAGAGAATATAGTTTTGGGAAAAGCGGACTTGGAACATTTCAAAATGTCTTTTTGAAAGATGAGGATATAGGAGAATTACAAATAAAAATGGCAGGAGAGCTTGATAACTACATTGAAAGACTATCAACCTATCTTCAAAGTACCGGAAAGACATATAAAGACCATAAAGCAACAATCCTTTCTTGGTTCTATAAAGATCAGGGAAGTAAGAAAAAAACCAATATCCCTACATGGGAGGAATATAACAAAGGAGTACATTTATGATTAAAGAATTAGAAAAAGTGATGATAGAAGATGTGGAATACAGCTTTGATCCTGAAAAAGAATACATCAAAGACGGACACGCCTACTGTAAAGTGTGCCATGAAAGAAAAGATGGAAAAGCATTAGAATTTTTCGGAAAGCAGATGATATTTAAGACAGCTTGTAAATGCGATAGAGATAGAGAAGCAAAAGAAAAAGAAAGACAAAAGCAGCTTGAAATCGAGAGATTAAAAAGTATCTGCTTCACATCCATGATTCAATGGGCATATACCTTTGAAAACTATCAGGGAAAAGAAAATCAGAGTCTTATCATCGCAAAGAATTTTGTAAAAGATTATGAATTGATGAGAAAAGAAAATATCGGACTCCTGTTCTATGGAACAGTTGGAAGTGGAAAGACCTATCTTGCCTGCTCTATTGCCAATGCTCTGATTGAACAGTATCACATAAGCGTTAAGATTAGAAACTTTGCACAGATAATTAACGAACTGCAAAAAGGCGGATTTGACCTTGATAAAAACGCATATATCGAATCCCTTGTAAACACTTCCGTTCTCATCTTAGATGATTTAGGAATTGAAAGAGATACAAGCTATGCCAAAGAGCAGGTATATAACATTGTGAATAACAGGTACTTAAAGCATAAGCCAACAATCTTTACCACAAATCTTTCATACAGCCAAATTGAAAACTGTACGGAGAGCGTGGAATACCAAAGAATTTACTCAAGAATTATTGAGATGTGTATTCCTGTGATGGTGCTTGGAGAAGATTACAGAAAAGTTATTCAGGAAGAAAAATTAAAGAGGAATAAAGAAAGATTACTGACTGGAGGTGAGAGAACTTGATCAATGAAGAAATTGCAAGAAAAACGCTGAATATGGAGGTTAAAGCCGGAAAAGTAACAGCAAAACTTCTTTTGACTTTACTCAAGAAACTAATGAAAGAGGCTGAGAAACTCGGAGGACTTGAAAAGCTGGTTAATGCTAATGGAAATGAAGTAAAGCTCAAAGATATGGTTAAAAAGGGACAGCTTGAAGAAATTCCGGTAGAAGAAGCAGAGCTGAAGGAACTGAAAAAGGAACTGAATCGGTATGGGGTAAAGTTTTCAGTGATGAAAGATAAAGAAAGCGGAAAATACTCCGTATTCTTTCAGGCAAAAGACATGAAAGTAATGGATAAAGCATTTAAACATGCTCTTTCAGAATCGGAAAAGAAAACGGAAAGGAAAGAGTCCATTCATAAAAGCATAGAAAAGTTCAAGGAGATGGCAAAGAACACTGTTTCTAAAGATAAAGTCAAGAATAAACAAAAGGAGCAGAGCCTATGATAGATAAGATACTAAAAGACATCAAAGGCTTATTTAAGGTGCAAGATAAGGCAAAGTTTCTAAAGCAGAATATTTCCTATCTTGCATTTTTCTATGTTGGAAACATCTTCTCTCACCATGTAAGAGCCTATACGGGTGGCGATGTTATAGATAAAATCTTTCAAGGAATATTAGAACTTAATACCATGAGCTTTATTCCGAGTATTCATGTGGCTGATATTTTAATGGGCGTAGGAGTGGCAGCTATAATTAAATTTATTGTCTATACCAAAGGCAAAAATGCAAAAAAGTTCAGACAGGGGAAAGAGTATGGATCAGCACGATGGGGAACTGCAAAAGATATTCAGCCTTATGTAGATGAGAAGTTTCAAAATAATATCTTGCTTACTCAAACCGAGCGATTAACCATGAATGGTAGACCGGCAAATCCAAAGTATGCGAGAAATAAAAATGTACTTGTTATAGGTGGTTCTGGTTCAGGAAAGACAAGATTTTATGTAAAGCCAAATCTAATGCAAATGCACTCATCATATTGTGTAACAGATCCTAAAGGAACAATAGTCATTGAGTGTGGCAAGATGCTTGAAGATAATGGCTATGAGATAAAAATCTTAAATACCATCAACTTCAAAAAGAGCATGAAGTACAATCCATTCGCTTACATCAGAAGTGAAAAAGACATACTGAAACTGGTGCAGACAATTATTGCGAACACTAAGGGAGAGGGAGAAAAAGCAGGAGAAGATTTTTGGGTGAAAGCCGAAAAGCTCTATTATACAGCTCTTATCGGATATATCTTCTATGAAGCTCCAAGAGAAGAAAAGAACTTTGCGACACTACTGGATATGATAGACGCTTCAGAAGTCAGAGAAGATGATGAAACCTATATGAATCCCATTGATAGACTGTTTGAAGCATTGGAAAAGAAAGAGCCTACGCACTTTGCAGTCAAGCAATATAAGAAATATAAGCTTGCAGCAGGAAAAACAGCAAAGTCTATTCTTATTTCATGTGGTGCAAGGCTTGCTCCTTTTGATATTCAAGAGCTTAGGGACTTGATGAAAGAAGATGAACTTGAGCTTGATACTCTTGGAGATAGAAAGACAGCACTCTTTGTTATTATCTCTGATACAGATGATACTTTTAACTTTGTGGTGTCTATCATGTACTCACAGCTATTTAACCTACTTTGTGATAAGGCAGATGATGAGTACGGAGGAAGATTACCTGTTCATGTAAGGTGCTTGCTTGACGAGTTTGCAAACATTGGCTTAATTCCGAAGTTCGAGAAGTTAATAGCGACAATCCGTTCAAGAGAAATTTCAGCAAGTATTATCTTGCAGGCACAATCTCAGTTAAAGGCAATCTACAAGGATAATGCAGATACGATTGTAGGTAACTGTGATAGCACCTTGTTTCTTGGCGGAAAGGAAAAGACAACACTTAAAGAGCTATCTGAAACACTTGGTAAAGAAACCATAGACCTGTATAATACATCGGAAACACGCTCCAATGCTAATAGTTATGGACTCAATTACCAAAAGACAGGAAAGGAGCTGATGAGTCAAGATGAGATAACGGTTATGGATGGTAGTAAATGTATTTTTCAGCTTCGAGGTGTCAGACCATTTTTGTCGGATAAATTCGATATTACAAAGCATAAGAATTACAAGTTACTTGAAGATTTTAATAAGAAAAATGCCTTTGATATTGAGGAATATATCAAGCGAAAAGGGAAAGCAAAATTAAATAGAGAAACGGTTATTACAAGAGTGCAGTAAGTCTAAAGAACATAGATTTGCTGTTTTTTTATTACTCAAAATCAGGAGGTAAGATGATAAGGATACGAAGTCCCACTAAGGAAAACTAAATAGCAAGAGTATCAGCGATTGGAAAAGAAAAAACTCCAGTCGCTTTTTTTATTGAAAAGAAAAGGAGAAATTTTTAATGAAGCAAGAAATGATTAACATCAATGCCAACTTATTGGCAGAACCAACTTTTTCAAGTTTTGACAAAGATGGAGAAACGGTTGAGGTTGCAAACTTCACACTTGTAAAAAAGTATGGGAAAGGTAAAGAATATATCAATTGTGCAGCCTATGGTGAAAAGGCAGAAACAGCAAAAGCATTTGAAAAGGGCGATTTGATCCATATCTTTGGATACTTTAAGAAGCGTGAAAAAGATGGAAAGACTTACAAAAACTTTGTTGTGAAGTCATATAACAAGATTGAAAAGAAAGAAGAAAACGAGGAGGAATAAATTATGGAATTTTTTACACAGGCAGTAAATGTATTAAAGATTTTAGTTATGGCAGTGGGTGCTGGTCTTGGAGCGTGGGGCGTAATTAACCTGATGGAAGGTTATGGCAATGACAATCGGGCGACACGTTCGTAAGTGAAAAGCTTGCGCACAAAGTCGAAGGGCATTGACCCGAAAACTTTGGAGAACTGATATTCCGATTGGTGAAATGAGGGAGTAACGCCCTGAAGCGCCTACCTAATACTCCGAATGGCAGGAAACCATGCAACAGGTTTCCCCAAAAGATGTTATAGAGCTCGGTGAAGTCGGCAGAGAGCAGTCGTAAGTATGATTTTCAGACGATACACGAAAGCTGTCCAGCGGTGGATGGTGCTGCCTATATGCCGGGGTTCGGTTACCCATGGTCAGGATGATAGAGATATCTGACGAATTTCTGAATGTACGAGTCTAAACGTTGATACTGTCGAAAGGCAGTACACCTTTTACGGTGGTGTCCGTGGATAAGTAAGACTGGTTGTTATGAAAGTCCATGCATCGTTACAGGCGATGCGGTTATGCATGACCGGATACAGGCTCAGAGGAAAGACCTAAAGGTATCCAATGATAGGAATATCGGAACGTGGAAAGCTGGGAACATGGAGGCTGTTGCAGACCGATGAAGTGGTGGATGGGAATACCTTCGCGAGAGGGCAATAACCATTCTTTATTCCAGTGAGAGCAGTGGCATGGTACCTGTGAAGCCGTGAACAAGTAAGCGGTGGAGGGACGGCCACAAGTCGAATTCAGTAAAAATCATAAAATACACAACAAACACAGCTTCGAGTATGACAAAGAAAATCCAAACTGAAAGGAGAGGATGCCTGTGCCCACTTCGGAGCAGCAAGAAAGGAAAAGTAAACAAAGAAAAATCCGCAATTCAGAGTATTACGACATGGAGTCAACCTTTGACCGCCTGTATGCCGAAAGCAAAAATGGAAAAACCTTCAATCATCTGATGGAAATCATTGAGAGCGAGGAAAACATCAAGCTGGCTTATCGGACGATCAAAAAGAATACAGGAAGTAATACGGCTGGTGTGGATAAGCGGACGATAAAAAGCCTCATGAAATTAAGTGAGGAAGAATACGTCCGCCAGATACGAAATCAATTCAGCAACTATCACCCGCGCCCCGTAAGGCGTGTGGAGATACCAAAGCCCAATGGAAAGATGAGACCGCTGGGAATCCCCACGATCATAGACCGCATTGTCCAACAGTGCGTTTTACAGGTCATGGAGCCGATCTGTGAAGCAAAATTCAGTGAGAATTCAAACGGGTTCCGCCCGAATCGCTCTGCTGAAACAGCGATTGCACAGTGTATGCGGCTGGTGCAGGTACAACACCTGCATCATGTCGTTGATCTTGACATCAAAGGATTCTTCGACAACATCAACCATACAAAACTGATCCGTCAAATCTGGGCATTGGGAATCCGTGACAAAAAGCTGATATGCATCATTAAGGAAATGCTGAAAGCGCCGGTCATCATGCCAAACGGTGAAAAGGTCTATCCGACCAAGGGAACACCACAGGGAGGAATCCTGTCACCGCTACTTGCAAATATCGTATTGAATGAACTGGATTGGTGGATTGCTTCCCAATGGGAAGAAATGCCAACCAAAACAGAATTCAAGATAAGAGAAAATGCGAGTGGCACAAAGATCAAGAGCCATTCTTACAGAGCTTTGCGCAGAAGCAGACTGAAAGAAATGCACGCGGTCAGATACGCAGATGATTTCAAAATCTTCTGTTCCTCTCATGAGGAAGCTGTCAGGGCCTATAAAGCCACAGAATTATGGCTGAAGGACAGACTGGGGCTGGATATCAGTCCTGATAAATCCAAGGTAGCGAACCTGAAACGGCAGTATTCTGAATTTCTCGGATTCAAGCTGAAAGTTCGTAAAAAGGGCAGGAAATATGTCATTCGGTCTCATATGAGCGATAAGGCGTACAAAAAGGCGCATGAAAAGCTATCCGAAGAAGTGAAGAAGCTGGCTCATTCGTCAGAAGAAGCACAGTTCATGCAGTTACAGAAATACAATTCTGTTGTTGCAGGCCTTCACGAATACTACTGTATTGCTACAGAAGTATCTCATGACTTCGGAAAGCTTGCCTTCAGTATTAACAAACAGCTCAGAAACAGGCTGAAAGGCGATCTGTCCAAAACAGGATATCTCAAGGATGGGTTTATCAAGCGGAAATATGGAGAAAGCAGACAGCTGAGATTTCTTCACAAGCGGCCTGTGGTTCCGGTGGGATTTGCACAGCCCAAGAACGCCCAGCATAAACGCAAGGCGGTCAATAAGTATACGGTGGAAGGTCGTGAGTTGATTCATAAGAATCTTCAAATTGACACAGAAACAATGCTTTGGGTGATGCGTAATCCTGTCCGGGGTCGATCTATAGAGTATGCGGATAACAGGATTTCACTGTATGCGGCGCAGTACGGCAAATGTGCTGTCACTGGGGAGACAATGGCTCCTCATGACATCCACTGTCACCATAAGCTGCCGGTCAGCAAAGGTGGAACCGATGAATATGCCAACCTGATTTTGATTAAGAAGGATGTGCATACCATCATCCATGCAACACAAGACCCAACAGTCGAGAGACTCCTGAAATTCCTTAATCTTGAACCAAAACAACTTGTAAAGCTTAACAAGCTTCGTGCATTGGCAGAAATGCCGCCCATTATTCTTTGAATGAAATGCTGTAACGAGGTGTGTAAGTTGTGTGCTTCATGTCCCAAAACTACTGAATTCGATGGAACGCCGTGTGCGGTGAAAGCCGCACGCACGGTGTGGAGCGGGGGAAAATCCTGAGATAATTTCAAGGGATTACCTATCGCTATCAGGTGCAAAGTCGCAGGGAATAAAGCAGCTTATGGCTGGAGGCGGTATCGTCTTAATCGGATTAAAGCTGATTCCGCTTCTTGCAAATGTACTCAAGTAAGAAGAAAAGGAGAAATTAAATGTTTGGGATATTCGACAAGATAGAGGAGTTTTTCAAAGATCTTCTACTGGGCGGTATCCAAGCAAATCTTGAGTCCATGTTTCTTGACATCAACGATAAAGTTGGTGCGATTGCAACGGATGTGGGAAAGACACCGATGGGGTGGAACGGACAGGTTTTCAGCTTTATTAAAAGCATTAACGATTCCGTTATCATTCCCATTGCAGGGCTAATCATTACGGCAGTCCTTTGTATCGAGCTTATCAATATGGTTATGCAAAAGAACAATATGCACGATACGGATACCTTTGAATTTTTCAAATACATCATAAAGATGTGGATTGCCGTATGGTTAGTGTCTCATGCTTTTCAGTTTTCTATGGCAGTCTTTGATGTGGCACAGCACATGGTAAATAAAGCGGCAGGGGTTATCAATACCTCTGCCGTTATCTCCGGAGATCAGATTGTAACGATGGTAGAAGGCTTAAAGGATAAAGGTCTTGGAGAGCTTGTCATGATACTCTTTGAAACCTCGCTCATAAAGGTGGCAATACAGGTCATTTCTATTGTGATTATGTTGGTGGTTTACGGAAGAATGTTTGAGATATATGTTTACTCATCCGTTTCAGCCATTCCATTTGCCACAATGGGAAACAAAGAGTGGGGACAGATTGGAACGAACTATATCAAAGGCTTATTTGCCATAGGACTACAAGGACTCTTTTTAATGGTTTGTCTTGGAATATACGCAGTATTAGTTAAGACAATACAGATAACAGATATACACACAAGTACCTTTACGATACTTGGATATGCGGTTTTGCTGGGGTTAATGATGCTAAAGAGCGGAACGCTGGCTAAAAGCGTATTAAATGCACACTAAAAGAAAGGATAGATATGATGAACAAAAGAAAAACAGTATTGATAGCAGTATCAGTTGGAACAAGTATTATGGCGGTGATGGATAGAATCAGGCTTCACAGCAAGGTGAATGACTTGGAAGAAAGAACAAAAGACATCGGTCGCTGCCACAATGATTTTTGTCTAATGCAGGAAAGATATAACAGAAGTACAGATGAACAGATTGCAAGTATTCAGGAAGAAATTGGCTCCGTATATGAGCATATAGAGGAGCTTTCAAAGGATAAAGAAGATGGGAGGTAAGTTATGGCATATGTACCTATCCCAAAAGACTTAAAGAAGGTAAAAACAAAGGTAGCATTCAACCTGACGAAAAGACAGCTTATCGGTTTTACGATTGCAGGACTGATTGGAATACCAATTTATTTATTTATGCGAAAGGTAGTTCCAAATGATATAGCAGTCATCTTTCTCATTGTGTCCACACTTCCCATATTTTTCATCACTCTTTTTGAAAAGGACGGACTTAGCTTTGAGAAATACTTTAAGTATGTTTACCTTCATAAATTTTATCAGCCACAAAAAAGAGTGAGAAAGGAGGTTTACCTTGAAAGACAAAAGAAAGATTCAGCAGCTAAAGTTAGAACAAAACCAAAAGAAGTTAAGAAGTCAAAAACAGGACTTAAAGCAAAATAAGGGAAAGTCTAAAAAAGATAGGGGCGGATTACTTGACCTTATCTTTAGGAAAGAGCCGAAAAGATACACAGTTGAAGATACCATTCCCTACCTTAGACTTTTAAAAAGTGGGATATGTCAGATTGATGAAAAGCATTTTAATAAGAGTATCGCTTTTGAGGATATAAACTATCAGCTTGCCTTAGAAGAAGATAGGGATTTGATTTTTAATCAGTTTGCAAACTTTCTTAATTCTTTTGATCCAAGTATCAGCATCGAATTTTCATATATCAATCAGCTTGGTAGAAACGAAGAAATGAAATCAGCCATTCAAATACCGGATAAAAAGGACGGGTTTGACGATATACGCCTTGAGTTTCGAGAAATGCTCAAGAGTCAGATTGTAAAGGGAAATAACGGACTGAAAAAATCAAAGTATGTAACCTTTACGGTGGAAGCGGATAATTTAGAGCAGGCAACATCAAAACTTGAAAGACTGGAGATAGATATATTATCAAGTCTTAAAAGTATGGGAGTAAGAGCAGAAAGCTTGAACGGAGAGGAAAGACTAAAGATACTTCATGATGTTTTAAATCCGAATAAGACCTTTGAATTTTCATATAAAGACTTAAAGAAAAAGGAAAGTACCAAGACATATATTGTGCCTGATGAATTTAACTTTACACCGTCAAGGTATTTTAAGTTTGGAAAGTTTATCGGAGCGGCAAGTCATTTTCAAATCCTTGCAAGTGAGCTTTCCGACCGTATGCTTGCAGAGTTTTTGGATATAGACGATAACATCAATATCTCTTTTCATATCAAGGCAATCGAACAATCGGAAGCCATCAAGATGGTTAAAAGAAAAAATACCGATATTGACAAGATGAAGATTGAGGAAAACAAAAAGGCTGTAAGGTCGGGATATGATATGGACATTCTTCCAAGTGATTTAATTACCTATGGAGAAGATGTAAAAAGTCTTTTAAAAGACCTTCAGACAAGAGATGAAAGAATGTTTGTTGTAACCATTATCCTTATGAACTTTGCAAGGACAATCCAAAAGCTGGACAATACCATTTCTCAAATCAGCTCTATTGCCAATAAGCATAATTGCAAGTTAAAAAGGCTTGACCATTCCCAAGAGCAGGGCTTAATCAGTGTACTTCCTCTTGGGGTAAATAAGATTGAAATTGACAGAGGACTAACCTCATCATCTACGGCAGTATTTATGCCTTTTACCACAGAGGAGCTTTTCATAAATTCGGCGAACAGTTTGTATTATGGACTAAATGCCCTAAGCCATAACCTGATTATGGCAGATAGAAAGAAATTGAAAAACCCGAACGGTTTAATTCTCGGAACTCCGGGAAGTGGTAAATCCTTTAGTGCAAAAAGAGAAATGGCAAATGCCATTCTTACAACCGATGATGATGTGATTATCTGCGATCCGGAAGGCGAGTACGGAAACCTTGTGCGTCAGTTTAAAGGAGAAGTCATAAAGGTTAGCAGTAAGTCAAAAGACTATCTAAATCCCCTTGACATCAATATGAACTATGGCGATGGGGACGCACCACTGAAAGATAAGGCGAACTTCATTATGTCCATGCTTGAGCTTGTCGTTGGCGGTAGTGGTCTTACAGCAGAAGAAAAATCGGTTATAGATAGATGCCTGCCTAAGATTTATGAAAAGTATTTTGAAAATCCAAAGCCTTGTAATATGCCCATTCTTCAAAACCTATATGATATGTTAAAAAATCAGGAAGAAAAAGTCGGAAAAAAACTGGCAACGGAAATGGAGATTTATGTAACAGGTTCTCTTAATGTATTTAACCATCAGTCCAATGTGGACTTAAATAAGCAGCTACTTTGTTTTGACATTAAGGAGTTAGGCTCGCAGCTTAAAAAAATCGGAATGCTTGTTATTCAGGATCAGGTATGGAACAAAGTATCGCAAAATAGGGGAAATAAGGCTACAAGGTACTATATCGACGAGTTTCACTTATTGTTAAAAGATGAGCAGACAGCTTCCTATTCCGTAGAAATTTGGAAAAGATTTCGTAAGTGGGGAGGAATCCCGACAGGCATTACACAAAATGTCAAAGACTTACTTATGAGCAAGGAAATTGAAAATATCTTTGATAATACGGACTTTGTTTTAATGCTTAATCAGGCTTCAGGAGATAGAGAGATTTTAGCAAGGAAACTTAAAATCTCACAGCCACAGCTAAAATATGTAACCAATTCCAATGCAGGAGAAGGACTTTTGTTCTTTGGAAATACCATTGTCCCTTTCCTTGATAAATTCCCGAAAGACACAATCCTTTATCAGAAGATGACAACTAAGCCTGAAGAAGTGAGGTAGGCTTATGGGAAAGAAACTGAAAAAGGACTTTAAGGAAAGGCAAAGGGCAAGGATTGAAAAGGAAAGGCTGCAAAGTAATAGCAGCATAGAGCCTGAAGAAAATAAACTAAAGCATAATGATGATTACAGAGGGAAAATCGTCCATGACAAAGACAGATTTCAAGATAAGGTTCATGAAAAGGTCAGTAAGAGAAGTGCAGAAACTGAATTAAACGGAAAAACTTCTAAAAGAAATGCAAGGTATAGAGCTTCTGATAAGGATAGCGTAGCTTCTGTAACTGAAACAGAAGGTGTAAGTCAAAAAGAAATTGGAAAAGCTGATTATGATACTGAGGTTAAAGATGGAAAAATCTATGATCCTTTAGGAAAAGACCTTGACAATGATGGGATTATAGACAGATATGACAACGACTTTAGGGACAGCGACTATTTTGAGTCAACCTATGATGTAGATGCATTAAAAAAAGATGAGATTAGCAGAAATCCAGTAAATAAGCAAAAGGCTCAAAAGAAAAATTATAAGAGAAAAAACTATTCCGATAAGCTCTATACCAGAAAAAAGGACAAAGAAGCCAAAGAGGAAAAGGCTGACAATAAAAAAAGCAGAAAAGAAGCCATTCTTGATAGAGAAAAGAAAAACAGGCTTTCTAAAGAACAGGAAAGAACTTTTAGGGATAAGGCTTCTAAGGTGTCCGCTTTATCAGGACTTGCTAAAGGAAGTGAAACCGTAAGAGATTACCTATCTCATGGAAGCGATGAAAATCAAGGGGTAGAGGCAGGAGAGAAGACAGCAGATACAAGCTCAAAGCTCATTCATGGCATTAAGAACTACTCGGATAAGAAAAAAGCAAAAAAAGGATATGACCTTACAAATAAGGACTATAAAATCAGAAAGAGAAAATCCAAATTGGAGTTTCGAGATGCCAAAGAGGAGCTGAAAAAGACACAGGAGTATCAAAAAGCAAATAACTTTAAGCGATTTCAAAAGCGAAAGCAGATGAAAGATTCCATTAAAAGACAGAATAAGTCAAGGCTTAGAGATCGCATTAAGGAAGGGCTTATAGGAAGTCTTAAAAGTTCAAAGGAAGTCATATTAAGAAAAGCAAAGAGACTTATGGTTATTTTCATAGGTCTTATTATTTTGGGAACTTTCTTTATCAACTTTGCAGGAACGGGAATGACAGGCTTTATGAACTCCACAAGTTCTGTTCTTACAACAAGCTATTTGTCAAAGCCAAATGTCCTAAATGAAATCAATCAGAACTTTTCCGCTATGGAAAGTGAGCTTCAAAGTGAGGTTGACAATGTCGAAGAAAATTATCCCGGATATGACGAGTACATCCTAAATAATACAGAGTACATCGGTCATAATGTCCATGAGCTTTTATCCTACATTACATCAAGGTGCGGAGAAGTAAAGAATGTATCGGAAGTAAGCTCCGTATTAAATGAGCTTTTTAAGTCCATGTATGACCTTGAGTATAAGGAAGAAGTAGAAATCAGATACAGGACAGTTACAGAAACCTATACCGATGAAGATGGAAATGAATATACCGAAAGCCATGAAGAACCTTACGAGTACAAGAAACTGATTGTAACCCTTCATAAAAGGGAAATGGACAGCATCATAAAGGAAGTCTTTGCAAACTATCCTGACAATCTAAAACACTATGAAGCCTTATTCCTTGCTCAAGGCAATATGGGAGAAGCCTTTGGCAATAGCGATCTGATTGCTTCAAATGGAGGTATCGGAGGTGGAAAAGAGTATGAGGCATCTACGGAAGTTCAAAAGAAGATTGTAAATGCTGCATACATTACGCCATCTCCGGGTGCAGGCTGGTGTGCTATGTGGGTATCGCAGGTCTATCAAAATGCAGGACTTGGATATATCGGAGGAAATGCCTGTGATATGTACCGAAACTATACCTTTACATCAGATAAATCAAAACTCAAGGTAGGAATGCTTGTTGCAGTTGAAAGTAGTAGTAGCGGAAGTACAGCAGGACTTACCTATGGTCATGTAGGAATTTATATAGGCGATGGCAAGGTGATAGATAATATCGGGAGAATCAGAGTAACTACCTTAGATGATTGGATAGCATCTTTTTGTCAGCATCATCCCGTAGGCTTCGGCTTTCCGCCAAATGTAAACAGATAAGGAGGACACAATTTGAAAAAAGAACTGACAGCAGTAAAAAATAGAATAAAGAAGTTAAAGGATAAAAAGGCTCTAATTGATGAAGAATTGGAGCCTTTGTTCATTCGTGAGGAAGAACTTGAAAACGAAGAAATTATTGCCATTTGCAGAAAGAACAACATTGCAATCAGTGATTTAATGGCAAAAGTAAACAGAGAAAAAGCAGAAGTGAAAAAGGAGAAAACAAATGAAAACCAGTTTGAAAAATAAAAGAATTACAGCCATTGTTGTAGCTTTTACCCTGTTAATGGGTGGAGTTTTAGGGGTGTTAAAAGTTGGTGCAAAGACAGTGTTTGCGTCAAATGAACCGCCTGAAAAATATGAAACATATTATGAACTGAAATTTGAGGATCATACTTCAGATGACACCTTTAGAGGATTTTATTATGTCGGAAAAGAAAATAAAGAAGGTCAGCCATTGAACTTTAAATTTTCCTTATCAAAATCCTTTGAAGAAAAGGGCGGTGTGGTTGTCGATAAGTATAATGAAACCTTTACCAATGAGAACATGGACAAGGAAAATGAGTTAGATGATCTAAGATACATGACAAAGAAACCCTATCCATATTATCGAATTCATAATGTAGGGACAGGTGCTTTTACAAGTATCGTTTCTCCAAGAGATAAAGATAATTACTATATTGGAGATATTACAGAAAAAGCAGAAGAACGAACCATAAAAGGAAAGAAAGCAAATGTCATTGTCTATACCTGCCCTGTTCTACAGTTAAATAGAAATATTGAGAAAGTAACAGTTGACTATGAGGGAGAGCTTAAAGAGGAAACAAAGAACGCTATTATTGACAGAGTAAAAGAAGTAAATCCCAATATCAACAATGTAAAAGAAATTAAGATTGTTAAGAACAAGCTGATTATTGAAACATGGAACAGATTTCATACAGGTGTCCCATACCTTGAATTACCTTTAGAGGATTTATATAAGAGAGTAGCGAATGCGTCAGCTCAAACAGACAATAAGGATACAAAGGATCAGGAAAGTCAGACAAAAAGTGAAGTAAAGGTCAAATATCAATATCAGGATGGAAAGGTATATAAGGAGTATTCAGCTTATTTTGATAAAAATCAGGTGATTGACGCTTCTGATCTTGAAATGCTTCCTGATAACATGAGCTTTAATGACAATTTTGTAAGCTACAAAGTAAAATGTGATGGAAGCGATAGTATTATCCGAATTGTAAAAAAGTTAGAAAGTAATGCTCAGACGCAGACGGAAAAGCAAAAAACAGAAGATAAGGGAACTCAAACAGAGCTTAGCAAAGATGATATTTCCAAAATGGAAAAGGAATCTAAGGAACTTCAGGAAAAACTTGATAAGCTAAATCAAGAGATTAAGGACAAGGATAAATTAAGCGACAAGCAAAAGGAGAAAATCAAAGACCTTGAGGAAAAAATAGATAAGCTGAAGGAAAAACTTGAAAAGGGCAAAGACGATAAGGACTTATCGGCGGATATGAAAAAGGAGATTGAGAAGCTAACTGAGAAAATTAAGGAGCTTGAGAAAAAGACGAATGAGGTTGGCAAGGCTACAGTTACGCATAATCCTACTGTAACACCAATCAGCCCTATCTCCGGAATGAAAACAGGAACAGGAAACTTCCCTCAAACATCGGTAAGTGATATGGGAAAAGGCTCATCATCACAGGATAATACAGGAAAGATTACAAAGGACACAAATGTTGACAAGACCGATGGAAAAGAAAAAGAAGTTCGTTATCCCAATAAGCTGACACCGAAACAGCCTGCCAATAACAGCAGTCAGGATTTCTCTATGGATGGTTCAAGTAAGACAGTAAATACCAATAAAGGAGTTGCGTCAGCACCATCAAAGGCAAGAGGAACTGTTACGGAAAATAAGGATAATGCGAACAATGATTATCCAATTCATCATGGAGATAGCAGTGATAAGGGAGAAACGGATATGTATTCAGCGGATGCAAGACAGTTTGTTACCTTTACTACTAAGAATGGCAAGACTTTCCATCTAATCATCAATCACGATGAGGATAGCGAGAATGTTATGCTCCTAACAGAAGTATCCGAAGACGATCTTCTTAATATGGTTGAGAAAAAAGAAGCTCCGAAACAGGAAATTACAAAGGAAGAACCACAAAAAGAAGAACCTAAACCTGTGAAAAAAGAAGAAAGCAGTAATACAGGAACCTATTTAATTCTAATTCTTGTAGTAGCAGGAGCATTAGGTGCAGGATATTATTTCAAGGTCGTTAAGAAAAAGGAAGATAAGGAGCTTGAAAGCTTTGAGGAGGAAGATGATGATTTCTTTTCAGAAGCGGAAGAAAGTGAAAATGAAGTAGATGAAGCAGAAACAGAAGATAAGGAAGATGATGATTTGGAATAAATTTGCACCCAAAACTATCTCATATTTGGTGCAAAAGACAGGGCGGGAGAGTAAAATCTTTCGCCCTCTTATTTTGAAAAACAGGAGGAAAAATATAGATGAAACTTGTAATTGCCGAAAAGCCAAGTGTTGCAATCTCTATTGCAAAAGTAATTGGAGCAACAAAAAAGAAAGACGGATACTATGAGGGAAACGGATACAAGGTGAGCTGGTGTGTCGGACATTTAATTCAGATGGCAAATCCAGAAAGCTATGATGAAAGGTATGCAAAGTGGAATATGGCGGATTTACCGATTATCCCAAGAGAATATAAGTATGAGATTACAAAGTCCACAAAGAAACAATTTACCATTCTTAAAAAGCTGATGAATGATAAGGACATAGACATCGTGATAAATGCTTGCGATGCAGGGCGTGAGGGAGAAGCAATCTTCAGGCTTGTATACAATCAGGCAAATTGCAAAAAGCAGATGAAACGCCTTTGGATTTCATCAATGGAAGATAGTGCCATAAAGGAGGGCTTTGATAACCTGAAAGACGGAAGTTTTTACGATAATCTATTTGAATCATCACAAGCAAGGGCGATTGCAGATTGGCTTGTGGGAATGAATTTAAGCAGACTGTATTCGTGTCTATACAAGCAAAATTACAGTGTGGGCAGAGTTCAAACACCTACCCTTGCCATGATTGTAAATAGAGATAATGAGATAGCAAATTTTAAGAAAGAAAAATATTTTACAGTCGAACTTTCTATGAATGGCTTTACACTATCAACAGATAGAATTGATGATGAAATAACAGCGGAACAGCTCTTAAATTTAGTAGGCGATAAGATAGAAATTACCGATGTTATTCAAAAGGAAAAGATAACAAAGCCTGAGCTGCCATTTGATCTGACAACGCTTCAAAGAGAGTGCAATAAATATTTTGGATACTCAGCTAAGCAGACACTTGATTATGCTCAAAGTCTTTACGAAAAGAAACTGATTACCTATCCAAGAACAGACAGCAGATGCCTTACTGAAGATATGATTGTAAGTACGGTTAATAACATTTTAGGAAAGAATGATTTTGACACAGAGCGTATCAAGACGGTATTTAATTCTAAAAAGGTTACAGACCATCATGCGATTATACCGACAGCAAGCAGTATGAATGAGAACTTAACTTCTCTTCCGGAAAGTGAATTGAAGGTATATGAACTTATTTTAAATAAGCTACATGCAAGTGTAGGCTATCCTTTAATTGAGAATACAACGAAGATTGTGGCTGAATTTGATGGATTTGAATTTACAAGTAGTGGAAAGGTGATTGTAGATGAGGGCTTTACCAAATACCTAAACGAATATGCGAAAAAGAAAAATGAAGATACAGTGCTTCCGGATGTAAAGATTGGTTATAGTCTTGATATTAAAGATAAAGAGATAAAAGAAAAATATACTCAACCAGCTAAACATTTTACGGAAGATCTTCTCCTAAAGGCGATGGAGCTTGCAGGAAATGACGCATTGGAAAAAGGTGTAGAAGTTGAGCGAAAAGGACTTGGAACACCTGCAACAAGAGCAGGAATCATTGAAAATTTAATCTTTAAAGGTTTTATTGAAAGAGATAAAAAGAACCTTATTGCTACACATAAAGGAATCAGCCTTGTAACTATTGTAGCCGATACATTTAAATCGGCAGAAACAACAGCAAAGTGGGAAATGGAGTTATCGGATATTGCACAGGGAAAATCTTCAAAGAAAGAATTTTTAGAGGCGATTGAAAATGAGATAAAAGAAGTGGTTTCAACTTATATCAAGTAAGATGGCACTAATTTCAAGGTGGAAAAAATGCCTTAAAAATGATATAATCTTTTGTAGGAAAAGTAGGGCGAAAGGAAACGGGTATGAAAGATACATTTATAGATACTGCAAAAGTTATGTCAAAAGGGCAGGTTACTATTCCGAAAAGGATAAGAGAGCTTTTGGACTTACAAAATGGAGATTATGTTACTTTTGTAGTTCATAAAGATAAGGTGCAAATTCAAAACTCCAAGACTTTTATTGAAGAAAACATTGATAAATAAAGGTGGTGAAATAACACAGATGACAATAGATGAAATAAAAAAGTTAATTCAAAATGGAGAAAAAATAGATGTTGAATTTAAAGAATCGAGGAATGCTTTAACCAAAGATGTCTTTGATACAGTATGCTCTTTTAACAATAGAAATGGAGGACACATCTTACTTGGTGTAGATGATAATAGAGAAATTATTGGTGTCAACGAAGATAAAGTTAATAAGATTATTAAAGAATTTACAACATCTATTAACAATTCGCAGAAGATGTACCCACCACTTTACTTATTGCCGGAAGTATTTGAGATTGACGGTAAAAAAGTGATTTATATCCAAGTACCTGAAGGTTATCAGGTATGCAGGCATAATGGAAGAATATGGGACAGGTCTTATGAAGGAGACATCAATATTACAGACCATGCAGAACTTGTCTATAAGCTATATTCGAGGAAACAGGGAAGCTATTTTGTGAATAAGGTGTATCCAAACCTCGATATAGAATTTCTTGATACTGATGTTATTGATAAAGCCAAGAGAATGGCAGTAGCAAGAAATAAAAATCATGTCTGGGAAAATATGAGTTATGAGGAACTGCTCCGAAGTGCAAATCTCATTCTGACAGATCCTGAAACAAAGCATGAGGGCATTACATTAGCGGCAATTTTGTTATTTGGAAAAGACAACTCTATTATGTCTGTTCTTCCACATCATAAAACTGATGCAATATTTAGAGTTGAAAACAAGGATAGATATGACGATAGAGATGTAGTCATAACAAATCTGATTGATAGCTACGATAGGCTTATTGCGTTTGGACAGAAGCATTTGAATGACTTATTTGTCTTAGACGGAATTGTAAATGTCAATGCAAGGGATAGAATACTTAGAGAAATTGTTTCTAATACATTGGCTCACAGAGATTATTCAAGTGGTTTCCCTGCAAAAATGATTATTGACGATGAGAAGATTATGATTGAAAACAGTAACTTAGCTCATGGCATGGGAGCATTGGATTTACAAAAGTTTGAACCTTTTCCTAAAAATCCGGCTATTTCAAAAGTATTTAGAGAAATAGGACTTGCTGATGAGCTTGGTTCAGGTATGAGAAACACCTATAAATATACAAGGCTATATTCAGGTGTTGATCCTCTGTTTGAGGAGGGAGATATATTTAGAACGATTATTCCTTTGAAGAAAATAGCGACTCAAAAAGTTGGAGGAAGCGGTGTCGCTCAGGATGTCGCTCACAGTGTCGCTCAGGATGTCGCTCACGATAAGATAGCTCTTGCAGAGTTTATAAAAGAAAAAATAAGAGGAAACAACAAGATTACAAGAAAAGCAATTGCAGATGAAGCTGGAGTTAGTGTAAAGACTATAGAAAGAACCATTAAAGAAATGGATAATCTACAATATGTAGGAAGTGGAAATAATGGTCATTGGGAACTGAATGAATAGCAGTAAGTTGCAGCACATAGAATTGAAAGGTGATTAGAGTAAAATCTAATCGCCTTTTTTGTTTGTAAAAAAAGAAGGAGGTAAATATGCGAATAAATGATTTTCATAACATTTTGGAGCTAATAAAACAAGATGTTCTGCAGAGTGAAGCAGAGTATCTGAAGCTCTTAAAGGTTGTCGGGAACAATCAGAAATACGATTTTAGAAGTCAGTTAAGTATTTATAATAAAAATACTGAAGCGACAGCTTGTGCCAAGTTTGACTACTGGAGAGAACACTTTAACCGAACCGTTATGCGAGGTCAAAAGGGTATTCCCATTTTAGAGGACTACGGCACATACAAAAAGGTGGACTATATCTTTGATATTAGTCAGACAGTTTCCAAAAACAGAGATGTCAATGAGGTAAATCTTTGGAGATTTGATAAAGAAGCTCATAGAGATGTATTAAAAGAAATGATAAAAGCTGAAGGCTATGAAGAAAGTGAAAACACCATAGAAAATATCTTTTCTTTAAGTAGGCTCTACGGAGATGAAAAAATAGATAGCTTGATGAATGAACTTAGAATATCTGATGAGGACAGAATATCTTTTACTAAATTTGTTAGGGATTCAGTAAGCTATGCAGTAGCTTCAAGATTTAAGTTAGACTATCCTATGGATAAGGATCTGTTAAAGGAAAACTTTGCAATGTTTGACAGCATTTCTCTTATGAGCCTTGGAGAAACGGTATCGGACATTAGCGGAACAGTCATTGATGCAACCATTCAAAAAAGCAAAGAGTTAGAGCTTCAAAAGGAAGTTTTAAGAGGCAAAGAAGCAGGATATAATAAAATAAAAGAAGAATTAGAGGAGGTAGAAGAAAATGTACTTCGACGAGATGATCAGGAAAGAATTAGTGAAAACGAGCGAATTTTCCGAAATGGAGAGTACGGACGAGATAATAGAGAAAATCAAAGAGAATACACTGAATCAGTTGGAGGAAGAGATGGACTTTATGAGGGAATATCCGAATCCGACATACGCAGTGATGAGGTTGGATTATCTTTCAAACAGCGAGGAGCAGAGCAACTTCGAGATGTTAGTGGATCTATACAAGGAGAAGAAACTGATAGGGCATCTGATGGATACTCAGAAACAGGCGATAGAGTTTATGAGGACAGAGAAGCCGAAACTGATGATGGCTTGGAAGATAGAGGACGAGAGCCATCCTCAGTACCAAGCGATGATTTCAGCCCTCAAAGAGATGACGATCAAGGAGATAGTGGAAATCTAAAAGAAAATACGGATAAAGAGATAAAAGAAGCTGACAAGGCTTCTTTTTCTTTACCCGAAAAAAACTCAGGACAGATTAAACTTACAATACCTCTTACTCAAAATGATATTGACAGTATTCTTGTAAACGGTGGAAACCATGAGGGCGAAAGACTTCCTATCATTGCTGAATTTTCCAAAGGAAAAACAGTAGAAGAATTAGGAGAATACCTTAAAGATACCTTTAGAGGTGGAAACGGATTTTACATTGATGAAAGAGAAGTATCTTCCTGGTATTCGGATAAAGGCATTCATTTAGCTTATGGAACTTCTGCAAGAGAAGATATGACACAAATTTTAAGCTGGAGCAATGCTGCAAGAAGAATCAGTGAGCTTTTAGAAACAGGAGAGTTTGCTACAAATGTAGAGCTTTTAGAAGCACAGGACTATGAAAGAGATAGAGTTTCAGAATCCTTATGGTATCTATACCACGATTTAAGTGAAGAAGGGAAAGCACAGGGATATTTTGACTTTATAGAAAGAGGTGGTGGCTTTCCGAAAGAAACAAGACAGTTATCGGAAGCTCTTAAAAATCCTGACTATCTAAAAAATGTTATTTCCGAGTACAGCCGTTTTTTAGCAGGATACAAAGAAAATAGAGATGTACTAAGATTTCATTATCACAAGGTAGATAGCCTTTATCAAAAATTGCAGGAGCTTGAACTTCCGAGAAAGGAATATACCTCTAATCTTACCGAACTTCCAAAGGTACAAGGATTTATTACAGAAGATGAAGTCCTTGCTACGATTTCAAGAGGAAGTGGAGTAGATAGAGGGAAAGAAAGAATTACAAAGTATTTTAAAGAAAACCATACGCTTCAGGAAAAAGCAAATTTCTTAAAAGACGAGTATGGAATTGGCGGAGGCTCTCATGCTGTTTCAGGCGAAAGAGGAAGTGGAGAATGGCACGATGCAAAGGGACTTAAATTACAGAAGAATCATTGTAACGATGTATTTCTTACATGGTCAAATGTAGCAAAGTATATAGATGAGCTGCTTTCTAAAAATCTTTATCTTGAAGAGAATAAAATTGAAAGCAAGACAGCGATAGAAGAACAAAAAGAGCCAAGTTATTACTCTAAAGACGATCCATACAATCTGATGACTGATGAAATGCTTGAGAAAGTTCCTGAGCTTTATGCACAAGAGGATGTCGCTTTAGCGGATAAACAGGTTCATGCAGCATATATTATTCCTTTCCGTTCTAATTGGACTTGGTATATGACGGAGTACGATAGAGAAAGCAAAGACGCTTTTGGACTTGTTTTAGGTATAGAACCGGAATGGGGATATTTTAATCTTGATGAGCTAAAGGAATTAAATGCCCAAAGACTTGTTTTAGAGGATTTTCCAAAGACCTTTAGAGAACTTAAAGACAGTGAACTTAAAAAGCAGATGGATGAGCAGGAGCTTTACCATGTCTTTAATGGAGAACTTAGCTTTGAGGAGAATAATACAGAGCTTGAAGCACCTGAAGAAGTAGAAGAAAGCATACAGGCAGAACCTCTTCAGGCTACCTTATTTGATTATCTAAAGGAAAAAGAAGAAGTAGAGCTTAACGAAAAAGAGGACAGCCCTTCAGATGAGTTTGTAGTTAAAGAAGGCGATACCGTCTATTTTAATCATGAGGAGTACAAAGTAAGGGAGATCTCTAAAAATCAAATCACAGGAAGAAATGATTTGTGGCTTGATCCTACAAGACAAGGTAATCATCAAATACCGATTATATCCTTTACAGATGATGAGGATTTATTAAGACAAGTAAATCTTGAAAGACCTGAATTTATCATCGGTGATGAAGTGAAGTACAAGGGAAAAGACTATACCATCACAAGATTTGATGATATGGGAAATAACCTAAAGACAGTAACGGTCAAGGATAATACAGAGTATCTTGGAGGTATGATTACAGGCTCCGATGTAATTCCTTATTACAAAGAAAGTGAGCTTGATAAAATCTTTGAAAATCTCACCAATGCAAAGCCCGAAAAGACTTTTAAGGAAGTAGAAATAAAGAAAAATGAGGCACATAATTTCAAGATTACAGAAGAAACTCTTCCTCAAAAGTTATCTCCAAGTGAGAGATTAAACAATAACCTTGAAGCAATCTCTATGCTTAACAGGGTGGAAAGCGGAGAACGAGAGCTTGATATTATAGCTCAGGAAGTTTTAGCAAAATATGTAGGTTGGGGCGGACTATCTGATGTCTTTGATGAAAGTAAAGAAGTACAGTGGAAAGAGGCAAGAGCTTTCTTAAAGGAAAATCTATCGTCATCAGAATATGAAGCTGCAAGAGAATCAACCTTAACGAGCTTTTACACACCGAAAACCGTTATTGATGGCGTATATAAGACGCTTTCAGGTATGGGATTTAAACAGGGAAATATCCTTGAGCCGTCAATGGGGATCGGGAACTTTATCGGTAACCTACCTGATGAAATGAATAAGTCCAAGTTTTATGGTGTAGAGCTTGATTCGGTAAGTGGTCGTATTGGAAAACTCTTATACCCTGAAAGTGAAGTACAGGTAAAGGGACTGGAAGAAACGGGATTTTCCAACAACTTCTTTGATGTTGCAATCGGAAATGTTCCCTTTGGAGAGTACAAGGTAAATGACAGAGAATATAACCGCAATAACTTTCTTATTCACGATTATTTCTTTGCCAAGTCCATTGATAAGGTAAGAAACGGCGGGGTTATCGCCTTTATTACATCTTCAGGGACAATGGATAAAAAAGACGAAAGTGTAAGACGCTATCTTGCAGCAAGATCCGAATTTTTAGGGGCAATCAGACTTCCAAACGATACCTTTAAGGGTGTTGCAGGAACTGAGGTAACAAGCGATATTATTTTCCTAAAGAAAAGAGATAGCGTACTTGAGCGAGATGAAGATTGGATACACCTTGCGGAAGATGAAAATGGACTTGTATATAACAAATACTTTGTCGAACATCCGGAGCAGGTGCTTGGTTCTATGCGTGAGGTAAGTGGTCGATTTGGAAAAACTCTAACTTGTGAGCCGATAGCCTTTTTAGGGCAAGAGAACAATATGGCTTCGTTAAAGGATCGTATCGAGATTGCGGGAGAAAGAATTTCAAAAGATGCAAAGTATGAAGAAATAGAGCTACTTGATGATGAAATAACATCAATTCCTGCAACCGATGATGTAAAGAACTTCTCATACACCTTAATTGATGATGAAGTTTATTATAGAGAAAACTCACTCTTTATCAAAAAGGAAGTATCAGACAAGAAAAAAGAAAAAATCAAGGATTACCTTGAGCTGAATGCTGCCTTAAAAGATGTGATTTACAAGCAGAAAGAAGATTTTAATGAAGAAGAAATTAAGGCTTCACAGGAAAAACTAAATGAAGTATATGACAATTTTTCAAAGAAACATGGCTTTGTAAATAACCTAAGTAATACCAGAGCCTTGAAAGAGGATAGCAACTTCCCGCTTGTTTCATCCATTGAAATCCTTGATGAAGAAGAAAATTTCAAGGCAAAGGGAGATATTTTCTCCAAAAGAACCATTACAAAAGCCAAAGTCATAGACCATGTGGATACCTCTTTAGAAGCTCTTGTTTTATCGGTATCTGAAAAAGGCTATGTGGATTTTGACTATATGGGAAGTCTTACCGGAAAAGACAGACCAACTTTAATTGAGGAGCTTCGAGGGGAAATCTACCTAAATATTAGAGAAGAACAAAACTTTTACAGACCGCTTTCCTTTAACTTAGAAGATGGTGATTTACCTTTTGCCTGTGCCAATGGCAGTAATTCCTATAAATATGGCTATGTAACAAAGGATGAATATTTAAGTGGAAATATCAGGGATAAGATTGCCATAGTAGACAGTTACTTATCAAAGCTCAGACAAACGGAAAGAGAACTTCCTCATCTTGGCTATGAAGAAAATGGAAAAGAAAAAGAGCTGATAAGCTATGAGATGAACCGTTTGGAATATCAAAAAGCAGAGCTTACAAAAGTTCTTCCAAAGGAGCTTGAAGCAAGTGAAATCAATGTGCGTCTTGGGGCAACTTGGATACCGATTAAAGATATTGAGAAATTCATCTTTGAAACGCTGAAAACTCCGGGATATGCAAGATGGGATATTAAGGTTAAGTTTTCAAACCTGACAAGTGAATGGAATGTAGAAGGAAAAAGCAGGGACAGAGGAAATGACCTTGCGGAGATGACTTACGGTACATCAAGGGTAAATGCCTATAAGCTGATTGAAGATGCCTTAAACCTGAAAGAAACAAAGGTATTTGACCAGATTGTAAATCCGGACGGTTCTAAAACTTCTGTCCTAAATAAAAAAGAAACCATGCTTGCAGGACAAAAGCAGGAGTTATTAAAAGAAGAATTTAAGAACTGGATATTTAACGATCAGGAAAGAAGAAGTCGTCTTGTAAAGCTGTATAATGAGCGTTTTAACTCTATCCGTAACAGAGAATATGACGGAAGCAATCTTTCCTTTGAGGGAATGAATACGGAGATTGACTTAAGACCTCATCAAAGAAATGCCATAGCAAGAAGTCTTTATGGAGGAAACACCTTGCTTGCCCATGTAGTAGGCAGTGGAAAGACCTTTGAAATGGTAGCTTCTGCAATGGAGAGTAAAAGGCTTGGTATGTGCAGTAAGTCCTTGTTTGTTGTACCAAATCACTTAACAGGACAAATCGGTCGTGAGTTTATGCAGCTATATCCGTCGGCTAACATTATGGTGGCAGATAAGAAAGATTTTGAGCCGAAAAACAGAAAGAGATTTATAGGCAAGATTGCTACAGGGGAATACGATGCGGTTGTTATCGGACATACGCAGTTTGAAAAAATTCCTATGAGTAAGGAATATCAGGAAAAGCATATTCAAGATCAGATTGATGAAATCGTAAACTATGTAGAAGAATACAAGCATGACAGAAATCAGAACTTTACTGTGAAACAGCTCGAAAAGACAAAGAAAAAACTGGAAACAAGGCTTGAAAAATTAAATGATGATTTTAAGAAAGACGATGTGATTACCTTTGAGGAATTAGGAGTTGATAAGCTCTTTGTTGACGAGGCACATGGCTTTAAGAACCTTTATCTCTATACCAAAATGCGTAATGTTGCAGGTATCGGGCAGTCAGAAGCCTTTAAGTCCTCCGATATGTTTATGAAATGCAGATATATGGACGAAATGACAGGCGGCAAAGGCGTGGTCTTTGCCACAGGAACGCCTGTAAGTAACTCTATGACAGAGCTTTATACCATGCAAAGGTATCTTCAGTATGAGAGCCTTAAAAAGAATGGACTGGAGCATTTTGATTCTTGGGCTTCCACTTTTGGAGAAACGCAAAGCTCCTTTGAACTATCTCCTGAAGGTACAGGGTATAGGGTAAAGACGAGATTTTCAAAGTTCTATAACTTACCTGAACTAATGAGTATGTTTAAGGAAGTTGCAGATATTCAGACTGCGGATATGCTTAACCTTCCTACACCTGAAGCTAACTATGAGGTTATTAAAACAGAGCCTTCTGAAGAACAAAAAGAAATTCTAAAGAGCCTTTCTGAAAGAGCAGATGATGTTAGAAATAGAGTTGTAGAGCCAGAGGTTGATAATATGCTTAAGATTACCAATGACGGTAAGAAACTTGCCTTAGATCAGCGTTTAATCAATCCTCTGCTTCCTGATAATCCTGATAGCAAGGTCAATGTATGCGTAAAGAATGTCTTTGCCATTTGGGATAAGACAAAAGAAAACAGGTCAACACAGCTACTTTTTTCTGATATGTCCACTCCAAAAGGAGATGGAGAATTTAACATCTATGATGATATTAGAGAAAAACTCGTAGCTATGGGAATACCAAAAGAAGAAATCGCCTTTATCCATGAAGCAAACTCAGACAAACAGAAAGATGAACTCTTTGCGAAAGTAAGAAAAGGCGAAGTTCGTATCTTAATGGGTTCAACGCAGAAGATGGGAGCAGGAACGAATGTGCAAAATAAGTTGATTGCTTTGCATGACCTCGATGTGCCTTGGCGTCCCGCTGACTTAGAGCAAAGAGCAGGGAGAATTGTAAGACAGGGGAACGAAAATGAGAAAGTAAATATCTATCGTTATGTTACAGAGAATACATTTGACAGCTACTTATGGCAGACGATAGAGAATAAGCAGAAATTCATTTCTCAGATTATGACTTCAAAGACTCCTGTTCGTGTTGCGGAAGATGTGGACGAAAGCTCTCTTAACTATGCAGAGATTAAAGCTCTTGCAACGGGTGATCCAAAGATTAAAGAGAAGATGGATTTGGACAACGAGGTTACAAAACTTAAAATGCTTGAAGCAAACTATAAGTCCAACCGTTACAGATTAGAGGATAAGGTGGTGAAAAACTATCCTGAAGAAATCGCAAGAACGGAAAAACTCATTGAAGCTGTCAGAAAAGATATATCCGATGTAGAGCCTAAAGCGGAAGGCGAGGAAAAGTTTACTTCCATTACCATTGCAGGAGAAAAAATTACCGATAAGAAATTAGCCGGAGAAAGACTTCTTGAAGCTATTTCAAAGGTTAAAATCAATGAAAGCAAGGTTATAGGAAAGTATAGAAATATGGATTTAGAAGTAAGTTATAACTTCTTTACCAATGAACATAACTTTAGCCTAAATGGTGCTGCAAAGCATTCAGGAGAGCTTGGAACAAGTGCGGACGGTAACCTTACAAGACTGGATAATGCTCTTGAGAAAATGCCTGAGAAATTAAACAGGCTTGAAGAAAAACTTATCAGTACAAAAGAACAACTGGAAAATGCCAAAGAGGAATTAAAAAAGCCTTTTGAAAAAGCTGATGAGCTGAAAACTAAGGTATTAAGACTTGCAGAATTGAATAAGCTACTCGATATGGGAGAAGTGGAAGAAAAGAGAAATGATAATCCGCTTATAGAAGATGTAAAAAGGGCAATCATTGATTTCTGTAACAGGGAATATGAAGAAAATCATAGCTATGATGAATTTAATACCCTGTATCCTGATTTAAAACATATCGGTATCGCCTATACCAATACGCCGGATGAAAGACATGGTATTCAGTATGAGCTTGATTTAGAGGAAAAAACTTGGACACAGTATATTGATGATATGCCTATCAAAACAGAGAGCTTTGATTATGAGAATAAAGGAGAAAATGAAGCTCTAAGAAACATCAAAAATGAAATAGAAATGTCCTCTTTTAGCGATTTGGTTTATGTTGATTCAGAAGATTTAAGAGCAGCAACGGGTCTTGATATTGACGATGAGGGCAACTTCTATGATCCACTTTCTAAAGACCTCGATAATGACGGTATTCCTGATAGATATGACAATGACTTTAAGGACAGTGATTATTTTGAGTCAACTTATGATGTGGAGGATAATCTTCATAGCAAAGAAGAAACCACACAAAAATCAGATGATAAGCCATCTATTTTAGGGCAGATAAGAGCATATCAAAATGAAAGTAAAACAGAAGAAAAGCAAAAAACAAAAGAACAGGAATTTTTAAGATAGGGAGGGTAACCTCCCTTTTGCCATGAAAGGAGATAAAAACATGGATTACAAAACAATGAGAAATCAAATAGAAGATATGGTAAATGATAACCACAAGGACTTTGTAAAAGCGATTATAAGCATGGAAAAAGGTATCAATGATGAAAGTGCTTTAGATAAGCTCTATGACGCTTATATGGACAATGACAGCCTTAATTTGCTACATGAAGAATTTGACTATATGATTGAGGATTTAAGAGAACAGGGACAGATAAAAGACCTGCCTTATGCTCAGGAAGAAAAGGATAATCTTATCAATATTGTTGGAAATATCGTTGGAGAGGTTGATGTAGTAGAAAGGGAAAATAAGAACGGAGAAGCTTTTAAGGTAGCGAACTTTTCCGTTGTATCCAAAGACGATGAGGGTAACAAAGTATATCATAATTGCTCCGCTTATGGAGAAAAGAGTGATATTCCAAAGGACTTTAAGCAGGGAGATTTTGTTAAGCTCTTTGGACAAATCAGAACCTCCATTGATGATAACGGTAAAGAGCATAGCAATATCAGGATACTTTCTTCCAAACTACTAAAGGCAAAGGAGCAGATGAGAGGTCGAGATGAAAAGAAAGAATCTGTACTTGGAGCTATAAAGAAATATCAAGCTGAAGATAAGGAAAAGCCGAAAGAAAAGAAAGAAGCAAGCAAAGAAACTGAGAGATAAATTTACGGTCGGTGTGGTCTTAGGACTGCACCGGCTATTTTTTATTGGTAGAAAAAAGAGGAGAGAACACTATCTCTCCATCTCCTTACTCATGTAAATTCCATAGTTCTTTCGTATTTGATAAAGCTCGTCCATAGTAGATTTTGTAGAAGAATACTCTTGCATTAGGGTATTCTTTTTTTCTTGCAATTTATCAAGTTTATCTAAAATATCCTTAGAATCAGGTAGCTTTGAATAGGACTTTTTGAGTTTTGCAAGATCTGTTTCGTAGCGTGTGATTTCAGACTTATGCTCCTCAAAAAATGCCTTATCAGAAGGATTTGCTTTATATTCCTTGTAGTAGGCTCGATATTTTTTAACAGTATGAATTTGTTCCATCGTATTAGAAAGTAGCTGCATATCCTTGTCAATTTCTTTGATTTTATCTTGTAAGCTCAGTCTTTCTTCAGCACTTTTCTTGATGTATTCATCAAGCTGTTTAACGGATTTAATGCCATGTTCTCTGATAAAAATAACTGACTCAGCCATTGTATTTAAGTTATGTTTTGTTGCCCAGTATTCATAGCCTTTGCTCTCTTTTACTTTGGCATTGGTATTCATATTGATAACATTTCCGATTCGTTTTTTTACAAATGGGGATTTAATAGATTGATTTTCTGTAATACGATCTTTTAATCTTTCTTCGGTATAATCCTCACCAATCGTCTTAGCCCTTGTAAATCTCTGCTTATCTTTTGGCTTAAAGGATATATGTTTTCCATGCTTTATTTCATAACCAAGTCCCGCCATTTTCTTTAGAAATTCTTCCCAATCTTTAGACTGTTTTATCAAACGATCAATGTCAAATTGAAGCCTGCTTTTCCAAGAAGTACCTTTTTTAGATTGCTCATTCTCATACCATGACTTACCATTTGTTTTGTACTTTCTCTTATAGATCTCGTAGAACTCATCAATCACAGATAGGTTGTTTTCTTTGCATAGCTTATCGCTTTGATACCTGATTTGGTGGTAGCTTTTCTTGTTGGATTGATAGCACTTGCCCGTTACCATATTTACATTATTAAAAATAATATGGTTATGGATATGTCCTTTATCTATGTGGGTAGATAAGACAAATTCGTACTCATCCTTTAATATCTTTTTACATAGTTCAAGACCGATTTGATGTGCAATTTCAGGACTTGCTTCTCCGGGTAAAAAGGATTGGATAAGGTGTCTTGCAAGGACAGTTCCGTTTGTTCCGGCATCATTTCGTGTCTTTAAAAACTGGGTATGAGCAGTTTCTTGATGACATTTATGAGTGCTTACTAAGATTTGTTCATCTGTTTTTTCTCCATTAACAATATATGAAATGGCAAGATTAAGGGTTGATTTTATAGGATGTATTTTTGTAATAGCCATAAAATTTAATCACCTCCAGAAGTTCTGTTAAGAAGCAGTGAATGTATTTGCCACAACTCTTTTGAGAAATGTTCAATCTGCTTTTTCATATCGTTTATATCATCTTTGTAGATTATGCCGGTCGAATTTACACGCTTTGCAATCTGATTTATGTTGTTTGTAGCGTTGGAAAGTAAGCCTTGTAAATCTCTAAATGGCTCTAAATCCACTTGATATATTTCCTTTTCTAAAACGCACTTGCGAATGAAAAGGCTCATATTTCTACACTTAGCAAGTTTTCTTTTCTCTTCAAAAAGAGCCTTTTCTTCTTCGGTTAATTTAATTTCAAGTCTTTCATTTCGTATTCTATTTGCCATAGGTAAATCCTCCTTTGAATGTATTTCGGGGTCTTAGGGTACACCCTAACAAGTTAAAAATTGATAAAAAAAGAAGCAGATCCCAGAGGGCTGCTTCATCAATTTTTTCGTAAGTGTCCGTACACTTACTGTGCTTGCTCATATACTAATAGTATAAGAACAGCTTTAAGCATAGTTCTTAAAAATGAACCTAATCATCTATGATAAAATTATAGATATTAGGGATGAAATGGGATTGTTTTATGTGCTTGCTGGGTTTCCAACTTAGGAATTACTCATTTGGTAGACTCCACCCTCATTCCATTGCCTTTCATCTTTTCGGTTGGTTAGGTTCATTCATTGATTACCTGTATAACTCGTGAGCCTGTTGTGGTTTTGGATTAACAGGGCATCCCAAATTATAGGAGGTATATTATGTCAGAAAAAATTGTTGTAGGAATTGATGTGAGTAAAGCTTTCAGTGATATCTGTATTCTATCACCTAATAATGACATCATCAAAAGACTTAAAATTTCTAATGATATTAATGGTATGAAGTCGCTCATCTATGTACTTGAAAAGGTAGAAGATGAGTACGAGGACAGAGCAGTAATTATCATGGAAGCTACTGCACACTATCATCAAATTTTAGCTAATTTTTTCCGTAAGCATAATTACGAAGTCATTGTAATTAATCCGATTCAAAGTGGAGCATTGAAAAATATCAATATCCGAAAAATTAAATCAGATAAAACAGATGCATATAATATAGCGTTGCTATATCGTATTAAGAATTACAACGAAACAATTACACATTCAGATACCGTTAACAGTATCAAAAAGCTTTGCAGACAGCATAAAGAATTGACGGATGAAATTGTGGAACACATCAACCGATTAATCGCTTTTTTAGATATTTCCTTTCCAGATTTCAAGAAAGTATTTACGGATTTGCAAGGGAAAACACCTTTGTCTTTGCTTGAAAAATATCCTACTATACAGGAAGTCTTATCTCCTGAAAATAAGCAAGATATTATTCAACTGATAAAAGAAAATTCACATAAAAGCAGCTCCTATGCCGAAGTAAAATATGAAAAACTATTGAAAGCTGCTGAAAAATCTATTGAAGTTTGTATAGTAAGCCTTAGTTCAGCAGTACTTATTCAAACAACTGTGAGGGTTATTTTTAGTTTACAGGAAGCTTTGAAAGCAATCGATAATGAAATCAAAAGGCTATCACTTTTAGATGAAAAGTTTCATAAAGAAATAGTGCTTTTACAAAGTATTCCAGGAGTTGGAGAGTATACAGCATGTGTTGTTTTATCAGAGCTTGGAGATATATCCAATTTCTCGAAACCGAAAGAATTAGTTGCCTTCTTTGGCTTGGATCCAGGAGTAACCCAAAGTGGAACATACAATAGGAAAAACAATAAAATCTCTAAAAGAGGATCACCTCATGTTCGCTCAATTCTCCATATGCTGGCTAAATCTAATGTGTATCCAAATCGCAACAGAGAGTATTTAAATCCTGTTATGCGAGCTTATTTTGAAAAGAAGATAGCTGAAAAACCATACAAAGTTGTAATGTGTGCAATTATGCGAAAGATGGTTCAAATTATTTTTGCTGTCCTCAGAAATCAAAAATCATTTGAGTTAAGAACACCCGAAGAGCATCAAAAACTAATTCGAGAAAAGAGTAAGTTAGTCGCATAAACTATTAAAAGTGTTGCCTCAAAAAATGAAAGTATATGAGGCTTATTTGCTATGCACATTTTTAAGTTTTGTGACTTAAAAATTTTTCAAAAAAATTTTTAAAATAACTATTGACTTCCTTAGTTGGTCTACAAAAGAATGATTAGGGTAGCAAGCGTTAAGCTTTTATTAAGTATTACATTTGTATTATACCATAAATCAATTCCTTTAGCTGTATTTATATCATAGGTTTTGTATTAATTTTAAAATATTTCTCTCCATAGAAGAACGCAGATTTGTTGATTTATATGGTGAATAATTCCAATCGAAGGACTTTTGTAATTCTTTATTATTTTGCAATAGTTTACATTCATAATAAACATTTCTTTGTTTTAAGGCTCAAAAAGTTTTGGATTAAAGATAACATTAGCATTATAAGTTTAATTTGTTCTCGTATGATTTAATTTTTAGAGTAAATTTCAAACAGGAAATTGAAAAAATGTGAATATTATTATGAATGTAAAAAAACTATTGACAACAATATACCATCGGTATATACTGGTGGTATATACCGATGGTATATTGTTGATGGAGGTGTTTAAATGACTATTTCTGAGACTCAAAAGAAAATATTGGCAGTCGGCAAGAAAGAATTTTTAAAAAAAGGATTTAAGGATGCTTCACTTAGAATAATTGTCGAGGAAGCAGGATTTACGAAAGGTGCTTTTTATGGTTACTATCCTAATAAAGCGGCCTTATTTGAAGCTATTGTTTCTGATGTAGCTGATGGGTTAATAGAACAGTTCAAAGCTGCACAAGATGCACATTTTGATTTAATTCCAGAAAATAAAACTTTAGAAAGCAGAGAGCTGTCTACAAAATATCTTTTGCATTTTGTGAATTATATTTATGATTATTTTGAAGAATTCAAGCTTGTAATTTGCTGTTCTGAAGGCACAAAATACGAAGATTATATTCATGAACTTGTAGAATTGGAAGTATCCCGTACGGAAAAATATTACGCTATTCTTAAAGAAAAAGGCAAAATGGCAGGAAACGTCAGTCATGATTTACATCACATGATTACCAGTGCATATTTTACAGCTGTTTTTGAAACGATTGTGCATGATATGACAAGAGAACAAGCCATTAAATATGTTAAAGAGCTTGCAGTTTTTTTTAATTCGGGATGGGATGGACTTTTAAGGTTTAAATAAAGCGTAAAATTTTCACGCAAGGTTAGCAAAGGCTAACAACTATATTTAGAAAGGATATAGATTATTATGAAAAATAGAGAAAATATATTACTAACAAGAGATTATATTTCCATAGGCGTTTTTTCACTTATTTATTTTGTTATTGCATTTGTTATAGGCGGTATCGCACAAATGACACCTGTCACTTTTCCGTTTATGCCGATGATAGTAGCTTTATTTGCGGGCAGTGTTTTTATGTTATACACCGCTAAAATACCGAAGCGCGGATCACTTTCCATACTTGGTATACTTGCCGGAATCTTGTTATTTGTTACCGGTATGTTTTGGATGATGTCGGTATTTTTCATCGTATTTGGATTTATTGCGGACTTTATTTGCCAATCAGGAAATTTCAAATCATTCAGAAGAAATTTACTTGCCTATTGCGTGTTTGCGCTGTCTCCAATGGGAGCCTATATTCCCATGGCTATCATGCCTGCACAGTTTGATGAATTCATGCGTAGAAAAGGAGATGTTTCTTCTTTTGAAGGAATCATCAATGCTATTAGAATAAATTGGTGGGTTATCCCCTTAATGATTTTGGGGACAATTATTTGTGCCATAATCGGAGGCCTTATAGGTAAAAAATTATTGAAAAAACATTTTGAAAAAGTGGGGATTATATAAATGGCTTTAGATCCCAGAACAAAGCTGCTGATTTTATCAATAACAAGTATTTCCGTGTTTCTGAATGAAAGTATCGTTATAGAATGCCTTTTTACAGCAATCCCTATATTATTGCTCTTACAGGCGAAAGAGTTCCGTACTGCTTCAAAATACGGAATTCTCTTTATTGTGTTATTGATGGTACAGCTTTTTGTTATATCAAAATTACCTGTTACGATCGGAGGCATCATATATATGTTTGATGTCTATATAAGAAAACTTATTCCTTGTTTTATGCTCGGCACATTTTTAATACAAACTACAAAGGTCAGTGCTTTTTTAGCTGCATTCAGTCGATTGCATTTGCCTAAAGGTTTCACTATTGCACTTTCTGTTACATTGCGATACTTTCCGACAATGGCTGAGGAATGGAACTATATTAAGGACGCCATGGCTCTTCGAGGGATAACCGCTTCTTTTACAGAATTTTTACGCCATCCGGTCAAAATAATGGAGTATGTATATGTACCCATGCTGGTATCTGCTTCTAAAATCTCTGATGAAATCACACAAGCCGCAATTACAAGAGGAATAGATCATGTCGGAAGGCGCAGCTGTATGGAAAAAGTTTGTTTTTCAATCCATGATGCTCTGATTGTAACAATCTATATAGGGATTATTTGCATGATATTTTTTGATTTTTTACGAGGAGGTGTATTCCCTTGATTGAATTTATAAAACTTTCTTTTTCCTACAAGGATATGGAAAAAGCTTCTTTACGGGAATTACACTTAAATATTCCAAAAGGACAATGTGTTCTCTTGTGCGGTGCATCAGGATGCGGAAAAACGACTCTTACCAGATTGGTAAACGGGCTGATTCCTCATTTTTTTGAAGGAAAACTTTCAGGCAAAGTAACTGTAAAAGGAATGAATGTTGCCGAGACCGAAATTTCAACTCTTTCCGATAGTGTCGGCACGGTTTTTCAAAATCCGAGAACACAATTTTTCAACACAGATACAGATAGTGAAATTGTTTTCGGACTGGAAAACAGAATGCTGGAGATGAAAGAATTAAAACAGCAGCTTGAAAGGATTACTAAAGATTTGCATATAGAAAAATTAAAAGGATGCAGCATTTTTGAACTTTCCGGAGGGGAAAAACAAAAAATTGCATTTGCGTCTGTGTATGCCACGAATCCGGATATTTTTGTATTGGATGAACCGTCCTCAAATCTGGATTTTCATTCCGTGCTTGAACTGAAAAAACTGATAGAAAAAATAAAACAACAAGGGAAAACGATTATCATTGCAGAACATCGCTTGTGGTATTTAACAGATGTTGCAGACAGGGTCATCTTAATGCAGGAGGGTCAGATTTTTAAGGATATGAGTATACAGGATTTTTGCGAGCTCCCGCTTGAACAAATACAAAATATGGGGCTCAGGTGTCGAAATCTTTCTGAAATCAAAACAAATACCAATGATAAAAAATTTTCCCAACACACCTTAGAGCTGAAAGATATTCATGTCAAATATGGTGAAAAGATTATCTTGCAAAACATCTCTTTTACCGCAAATGGTGGAGAGATCGTCGCAATTACCGGCGCAAACGGAACAGGAAAAACGACACTGGCACGCACGATATGCGGACTGATAAAACAAAAATCGGGAAATATTTTTGTAGACGGCAGGAGTTTGTCTGCAAAAGCGCGTATTAAAAAATCTTACATGGTGATGCAGGATGTCGGACATCAACTTTTTACGGATTGTGTGGAAACAGAATGCACACTCGGAACAAAAACAACAGATGAGTCTGTTATTGACGAAACTTTATCGGCCTTATCTCTTTCCGAATTAAAAAACAGACATCCCCTTTCACTTTCAGGAGGACAAAAACAGAGGTTGGCAGTGGCAATCAGCTTGCTTTGTGATAAAGAAATTCTTATTTTCGATGAACCGACCAGTGGGCTTGACTTAAAAAGCATGCGGGAAGTAGGAACGATGGTAGAGAGACTTTCTGAACAGGAAAAAATCCTGCTCATTATTACACACGACATTGAATTTATAAAAACAATATGTTCCAGAGTTTTGCTTTTGTCAGGCGGTAAAATAATTGCCGATTTGAGAGGTGAAGAAAAGAAAAATATCGAAAAATATATTTTAGCAGAAGGAGATCGAAATGAAGAATAAGAAGAACAAAAACACATTGCATCGCTTATTTGAGTTTGCCGGATCATGTAAAGGCTTGCTTTTAAGTTCGGTTGTTTTTGCCGTTCTTGGTGCAGGGTTTGGAATCGTCCCGTATATTGCAGTTTCACGCATTATTATTCAAATATGCGCCGGTGATTACAGCTTGAAATCAATCATGCCGATGGCAGTAATTGCTCTTTTGGGGTACCTTTTGCAGCTTGGTCTATCAACTGTATCTACGGTGCGGTCTCACAAAGCCGCATTTACTATACTAAAAAATATTCGTACTGCACTTACGAAAAAGTTGTCACGAGTGCCCATGGGATTTGTCTTGGATACCCCGTCAGGAAAATTCAAAACGATGCTTGTAGATACGGTTGAAAAACTGGAGTTACCCCTTGCTCACATGATACCGGAATTAACAGCAAATATTATGATTCCTGTCTTAATGTTGATTTATTTCATGTTCCTTGATTGGAGGCTGGCACTTATTGCTCTTTCAACCTTTCCTGTCGGGATGCTCTGTTATATGGGAATGATGAAAGATTATGAGAAGCGTTATGACAGAGTTATTAAAGCCGCAAAAGCTATGGATGCCGCTACGGTTGAATATATAGGCGGAATCGAAGTGGTTAAGGCTTTTAATCAAAGTAGCGATTCTTATCGCAAATATGCAGAGGCGGTAAAGGAGAATGAAAATTCTAAATCGGAATGGTTCAAAAAGACGAATCCGTACTATGCGGCAGGTATTGCAATAGCACCCTCAAGTCTAATCGGAGTTCTTCCTGTCGGAAGTTTGTTTTATATAGGCGGAAGCATAAGCGCAGGCAGTTTTATATCCTGCATTATTTTATCATTGGGCTTGATTGCTCCGCTTATTCAGGCATTGCGATATACAGACAGCCTTGCTATGGTAGATGCCACCGTAAAAGAAATCGGAAGCCTTTTGGATACGGAAGAAATGGAACGCCCGGAAAAACGAGTACAGCTTAAAGGAGAAAAAATAGAATTTTCCAACGTCTCTTTCTCTTACAAGGATACAGAGGTTTTACACAGCATTTCCTTTGAAGCGAATGAAAATGAAATGACGGCTTTGGTCGGACCGTCGGGATCGGGCAAATCCACTGTCGCCAGACTCATTGCGTCTTTTTGGAATGCGGGAAGCGGAACCGTGAAAATAGGCGGTGTCGATGTGCAGAACATACCGCTTTCGCAGATAATGGAACATATTGCGTATGTTTCACAGGATAATTATTTGTTTCATCTTTCTATACGAGAAAATATACGAATCGGTAAGCCGGATGCTACAAACAGCGAAATCGAAAATGCAGCAAAAAAAGCGGCATGCCATGATTTTATTACATCACTTCCCAATGGCTACGATACCGTTGTCGGAGACAGCGGAAGCAATCTTTCCGGCGGAGAAAAGCAGCGCATTGCCATTGCAAGAGCCATATTAAAAGACAGCCCCGTAGTTATTTTAGATGAAGCTACCGCCTTTACAGACCCTGAAAATGAGTCGATAATTCAGCACTCCATCAGCGAGCTTGTAGCGGGAAAAACGCTGATTGTCATTGCACATCGATTATCTACTATCACATCAGCCGATAAGATTATCGTCATGAATGCAGGAAATATAGAAGCGGAAGGAAAACATGAGGAGCTTACCCAAAATTGTGTTCTTTACAGAGAACTTTGGAATACACATATCAGCACGCTTGATATGAAGGAGGTATCAGCATGATTCAGATGTTCAGACGACTTTTGGATTTTTCCGGAATGGAAAGAAAAAGATTGATTTTATCGTTTATTTTTCATATGTGCAATTCCGTGTTTGAGATGCTTCCCATTATGGCTGTGCTTGCAGTTTTGAACGGAATACTATTATCACTTTCAAGTGGCTTCATGTCGATTAAAACAATATGGGCAGCCTTGGGGATTATGCTTTTAAGTATTTCAGGACGCATTCTATTTACGAATCTTTCCGCTGTAAAAAGAACCCTTGGAAGCTTTTCCATGTGTTCCAAATGGCGCATGGAGCTTGGCGAAAAATTAAAACGCGTACCTATGGGATATTTTAATGAGCATCGCCTTGGAGATATTACAGCGGCAGTTACTACAACACTTGGAGATCTGGAAACCAATGCAGTTACCGTCATGGAAGCGGTAGCCGGAGGATTTATCCACGCTGCAGTGATAGGGATATGGCTTTTGTTTTATGAATGGAAAATTGGAGTTTTGATGTTCATAGGGCTTTTTCTTTCCCTTTGTGTGTACGCAAAAACACAAAAAGCTGGTATGAAATATTCTCCGCGCAGGCAAGCTGCACAGGCCGGACTTGTTACAGGCATTTTAGAATATATACAGGGGATGTCCGTGATAAAGGCATTCGGACTTGCCGACCGTTCGGACAAATCCGTAGACGCTGCAATCAATGAAAGCGCAGAGGCAAACATTGCTTTAGAAAAAGTTTTCTCCGGCTTAGCTGCCGTCTTTCAAATGATATTCAAATTTGCCAGATTCGCAATCCTTGTTGTTGCACCATACCTGCTTATGAACGGAGAAATAACTCCTGAAAAGTGCCTGCTCCTTATTGTCGCAAGCTTTATGATTTATACGACTGTGGAGCTTGCAGGAAGTACGGCTGCCGTTGCAAGAGTTGTGGATGCTTCTTTAGACAGATTGGAAACAATATCCAATATTCCCCTTCTTGATGAAAAGGGAACAGACCTTATCCCGAAAGCATACGACATAACCGTTTCAAACATTTCCTTTGCATATGAGGAAAAGGAAATTCTGCACGATGTAAGCTTTTCTGTTCCTCAAGGTACGAGCTGTGCCATTGTAGGACCATCAGGCTCAGGAAAGACGACCCTTTGCAGTTTAATTGCACGCTTTTGGGACGTAAAAGATGGTGAGATTCTTTTAGGTGGCGTTAATGTAAAAGACTATACTTGCGATAGCCTTCTTAAGAATTTTTCCATTGTGTTTCAAAGGGTTTACCTTTTTGAAGATACCATTGAAAATAACATTCTTTTTGGAAAACCGCAGTCAACAAAAGAAGAAATAGTGTCCGCGGCAAAGAAAGCATGCTGCCATGATTTCATATCCGCACTTCCGGATGGATACCAAACAAAGATTGGAGAAGGAGGTGCAACCCTTTCCGGCGGTGAGAAGCAGCGAATCTCTATCGCACGAGCGATTTTGAAAGATGCACCTGTTGTCATTTTAGATGAGGCTACGGCAAGTGTCGATCCTGAAAACGAACGGGAATTGCAGCAGGCTATTTCAGAGCTGACAAAAAATAAAACGCTTCTGATGATTGCTCACAGGTTGAATACAGTTCGAGAAGCAGATCAAATTCTTGTTCTTGAAAATGGACGAATTGTGCAAAGAGGAAAACATCAGGAGCTGATACAGCAGGAAGGACTTTATCGACGATTTGTTGAAATTCGGGGAAATGCAATTGGATGGAAATTAGGAGGCCTGGAATGACATACAAAAAATTTTACTTCGGAAAGTTAAATGCACAGATATTAAAAAAAATAGATGCGGAACATAAAACAAAAATGAAGCAGCTCATCAAAGAAATCAATCAAGGATCATGGACGGAAAAACAGAAAAAAAGGCAAAAAAGAAGCATTATTTCAAATATAGCCCTATACCGATGTTTCATAGATAAAGGGCTTTCAAAAAATGAGGCAAAAGAATTGGTAAAGGAGCATTCATTTTATGTTGCCCAAAAGGCACATAAGCTTTTGAAAACATTTTTTTATATCCCCGGGTTTTTCAGGCTGTTCCGCTTGTTTATGAAAAAAGGGATGTCGGGCGATGAAATATGGAAAAGCAGAATCCTGTCGGATGACGGGGAATACTACCGTGTCGATGTGCTCAAGTGCCTTTGGGCGGATACCTGCAATTTTTTTGAATGCCCAGAGCTTTGTGAGATATTCTGTCTGTGTGATCATATCGTATTCGGAAATATAAAGGGATTTGTATTTGAAAGAAGTCAGACACTGGGAATGAACGGTGAAAAATGCGACTTTTGCTTCATAAATAGGAAAGGGGAAAGTTAAATGAATAAGGCTGAGGAAAAATGGTCCGGGGATGCCGGAAAAATGAAAATGTTTCTTCTTCAAGAAATAGAAGAAAGAGGTCTGGAATGGAGAGGTTTGTTAGAACGGTGTCTTGGAGATTGTCAAAAAAACAAAATTTTAGATGTCGGATGTGGAACCGGGTTTATTTCGCTGCTTCTTGCACAAATTGGGTGTGATGTCATTGCAATAGACAATAATGTCGCAATGCTCAAGGAAGCTGAAAAAATATCTGAGGAGTTAGGATTTTCAAATAAAATCACTTTTATGCTTAAAGACACAGAGTTAGTGGATTTTCCCGATAATACCTTTAATGCAGTGGTCTCAAGACATGCCTTTTGGCTATTTAATAATCCGAAAAAAGTTTATGCGCAGTGGTACAGAATTTTGAAATCCGGCGGTTGTATGCTGAATTTAGATGCAAATTGGCTTTTCCCTTTTTGGGGAGAGGAACAGGCAAAGCTCTTTCAGTCAGATGAAAACATTTTAACAAAACGCTACGGCAAATTTCAGGATTATTATCATGATACAGATATGATGGACGAATTGAAAAAACTCCCTTTAAGTTATATAAAACGCCCGGAATGGGATTTGGAAACATGCAGAGAAACAGGTTTTAAGAACATTGAAACAGAGACACTGTTACAGGAAAAGTATTGGAATCCTTTTATGGCACGCAGGTATCGCACGATGCCGACCTTTATCATCAAAGCTCAAAAGTAATATTTACGGAGGAAAATAAATGAAAAAAAATAAAGCATTAAAATGGGAAATTAAAGATGTCATTGCGGCTGCTCTGTTGAGTCTCTTTCTCATTCTCATCCAGTTTATTGTAAATATGGTATGCATGACCAATCATTTTGTCAGTATGGTTTTATCAGTTGGTTTTACCATGTTCTTATGTGCACCTGTCTATTATCTGCTTTTGTGTCGGGTAAGGAAGCACTTTGTCAGCCTTGTTTATATGAGTATCGTCGGTATGATTTATCTGTTGATGGGGAACTGGTATCTTTTACCGTACTTTGTTGCAATTGGTATGATATGCGAAGCAATCTTGTGGAAAGATTGTTCTGAAAGGAATTCAAAACAAATTATAGCATCGTGGACTGTTGCCAGTCTTTTATATAACGGTGTCAATTTACTGCCGATTTGGTTCTTTTGGGAAACCTATTACAGCTTTGCAAAAAGCGGTGGCATGGATCAAAGCTATATAGACTCATATATCAGCTACTATAAGACTCCCGGATGGATTATATTCATTGTTATCTTTACGGCGATATGTGGGCTTGCGGGTGGTCTGGCAGGCAAAAAAATTATGGGAAAACATTTCAAAAAAACGGGACTTCTATAATGAGAAAAATTTCTTTTGCTGTCATAACTAAAATATGGGGATTCATTTGTGTACTAATAGCCATTTATATGGGAAAAGATGTCGTTTTCAGCTGCATCCTTACAATTGCCACTTTTTTATATTTAGGTATACAAGGGAAATGGAAAATCGTATTTGATTACGGCATATTCTATATCTTATTGGGAATTTTACTCTACGCCATACAACGTTTCGGACTCCATATGCTGATTTTTTCGGAGTTTTATGTGCTGATGCTTTGGAATCTTTCTCCTGCTTTCTTGGTATCATGGGATTTGATTACAACACCGCCTGGAAAAATTTCGGCATTCCTAAGTTCCATTCACCTTCCTACATCCGTTATTTTGGGTGTCCTTGTAGTATTTAGATTCTTCCCTACCATGAAATCGGAGTTAAGGAGTGTGTATCTATCTATGAAAAACAGAAATTTGACAGGTCTTAAACAGATATTGAAAGCACCCGCAAAGACATGTGAATATGTGCTGATTCCCCTACTCGTCAGAATCTTGATGATAGCAGATCAGCTTTCCGTTTCAGCTATTGCAAGAGGTGGGGAATCACCGGGGAAAAGAAGCAGCTACTATGAGAGCAAGATTGAAATAACGGATATATTTGCCATGATTTTATGGTTCGCTTTGATATCGGGTTATTTATGGATAGGAGGCATGAGAATATGATCGACTTACAGAATGTTTCCTTTCAGTATGCGGATAGCAATTATGGTGTGACGAATATAAATTTAGTGATAAAAGCCGGTGAATGTGTGGTTTTGACAGGAAAATCAGGATGTGGAAAAACGACCATTACAAGACTTATCAACGGTCTTGCTCCAAAATATTACAAAGGAACAAAAAAAGGCAGTATACGAATTGCAGGAAAAGATATTGAAATGATGCCGTCCTATGATATCGGTAAAATTGTTGGCAGCATATTTCAAGATCCTCAAAGACAATTCTTTTCATCAGAGCTTGAGGGTGAAATAGCATTTGGATGTGAAAATTACGGTTTCTCAAAGTTTGAAATTCAAAAAAGAACAAAGGATGCTATTCATAAGATGAGATTGGAAAACATAGGAAAGATTTCCTTAGATTTGCTTTCAAGTGGTGAAAAACAACGAGCAGCAGTAGCTTCTGTATATGCAATGCATCCGGAGGTTTTTGTGTTTGATGAGCCGACTGCAAATCTGGACAAAGACGGCATCATTCAAATGAAAAACATCCTTATGCAGTTAAAGAAAGCAGGATACACATTGCTGATTGCCGAGCATCGTCTCAGTTGGACAGAAGAACTTGCCGACAGGTATTTATATATGAAAGACGGACAGATACAGCATGAATATTCTTCTTTAGAATTTAGTACAATGAATGACTTGGAACGCATTTCAAAGGGACTTCGCCGTATTATAAATAAACCTTTTACAAAACAGATTGCCCCACCCCGAACGGACAATATTGCAATACAAGGAGAAAGGCTCTCTCTCAAGAAAAATAAAAAACAAATATTAAAAAATGTGGATATTTTTGCTAATGAGAAAAGTGTTACTGCAATCACAGGCAACAATGGTGCGGGAAAAACCAGTTTAGCTTTAATTTTAAGCGGACTTGAAAAATTAACAGAAGGTAATGTTTATATTCATGGTGAGAAGGCAGGGTACAGAGAACTTTGCAAACATACCTATTACTGTTCAAATGACACAGGGACACAATTTTTTACAGAAAGCATTTCAAAAGAACTTTTGCTTGGAACAAAATATGATGCAGAGAATTTAGAAAATGCAAAAAAATTGCTTAAGGATATGTGTTTATACGAATATAAAGATTCTCATCCTGCTTCCTTGTCGGGAGGTCAAAAACAAAGACTTGCAGTATGCTGTGCGTTGTTGTCAGGTAAAGATATTTTGATACTTGACGAACCGACCAGTGGCTTGGATGCCGAAAATATGTTTTTGATTGCAAGGGAACTAAAGAAAGCTGCAGAAAAAGAAAAAACTATTTTGGTAATCACTCATGATGAGGAATTTATGGATGCTTGCTGTGAATACAGAATAAGTATCGATAAAACGCAAAAATAAAGGACAAGGAGGGTTTTTATAATGGATGTTCGTGATAAATTACTTATGGAAAATCCTTGGAAATTGATGATTCATCTTAGTTTGCCGGCAATTTTGGGTCAACTGATAGTAGGATTATATGCCTTTGTCGATTCAATTTATGTCGGGCAAATGGTGGGAACCGATGCCATGAGTGCAGTTTCGGCGGCATCTCCGTTTGTATTAATCAATAATGCGATTGCTGTTCTTCTTGGGATAGGTTCGGGCTCTGTACTTTCTCGGGCAATCGGAAAAAAAGATAAAGAAACCGTGGATAAGATTATAGGAAATCTAACTTTCTTGGTAATCGTTTTATCATCAGTAGTTATGATTATCGGTATCATATTTGCTCCTGAATTTTTACGCTTATCTGGTGCCGGCGGTGAAGTGATGGAGATGGGTGTTTCTTATTTAAGAACAGTATATCTCGGCTCCATATTCGTAAATTTTATGCAGGGTGCAAATATGGTAATAAGGGCAGAGGGTCGCATGGGAATTGCAATGGGAATCATGGCGGCTGGTGCTATTTTAAATATTATATTAGATCCTATATTCATTCTGTTTATGCCATCTCGAGGACCGCAAGCTGTTGCAATCGCAACTGTGATTTCTCAAATCAGTCAAGCTTTGGTCACCTTAATATACTTCTTGAAAAAAAGTCCGGTGGTTCGTTTTCATGGGATAAAACCTGCAAAAGATTTATTACCTGAAATTTTTTCCGTGGGAATGAGCGCTATGCTCATGCAAATTATGATGTTGGTTCAAATGACAGTTGTATATAATACGGCAGTGCATTTTGGCGGAGAAAAGCAAATAGCTCTTATGGGAGCCGCTCAAAGAGTTATGCAGCTTGCATTTGTTCCGATATGGGGAATGAGTCAAGGGATGCAGCCCGCTGTCGGAACAAATTTCGGAGCAAAAGAATATATAAGGGTTAAAAAACTTACGAATGTATTTATTATAGGTTCTACTTGTCTTGCCGGATTTTTCTTTGCCATAATTGAAATTTTTTCAGTGCAGATATTATCTGCATTTATTACCGATTCAGTTATTGTAAGTTCAGGATTATCTAATTTTAGGCTTATGTACTGCATATTTCCTACTTATGGCATGCTCATAATGACAGTCACTTATTTTCAGGCTATCGGTAAAGCAAAGCAGGCAGGAGTATTGGTTATACTAAGGCAACTTGCGCTTGTAATCCCTTTAGTATTGATATTACCTCGTTTTCTGAACGAAAATGTTCTCGGAGTATGGCTGGCGTTGCCTTTGAATGATGTCGTTATAATTTTGATTGCCATTATATTGCTAATTAGTGAATACAAGCGCATTACTAAGCTTGCACAGGAAATAAACAAGGTTAATGTTGGTGAGATATCATGAAAAAAATCGTCATTTTGAGTTGTTTCATTGCTTTTGCCTTTGTCGTTTTATTTCCGCGTTCCTTTATTTTTGCTGCGGAAGAAACTGAACATTACGAAACTGTTATTGATAAAGTTGCGGATGCGTATATAGGTAAAAGCGTTCCAGGTGCATGTGTCATTGTATCTGAACACGGAGAAATTGTGTTTTCAAAAGCCTACGGATACGCTGATTTAGAAAAAAATATACCTATGGATCCTGAAAACACAGTTTTTGAATGGGGATCAATATCAAAAACCTTTATATGGGTAGGTGTGATGCAATTAAATGAAGAAGGAAAAATTGATTTGGATGCGGATATTCGCAACTATCTACCAAAAGGTTTTTTGAAAAATTTACACTATGATACACCTATTACAATGCGTCATCTCATGAATCATACGGCGGGCTTCGAGGAGCAGCTTATTAACCTTCGCTATTTTGAAAGTGATAAGGAATTTACATTAGCCGAAGTCTTGTCCTCACATCAACCCGAACAGGTATTTTCACCGGGCAAGGTAAGCGCATATTCTAACTGGGGCGCTGCATTAGCTGCATTTATTGTAGAAAGAGTGAGTGGTCAAAATTACAAAGAATATGTAAATGAACACATTTTGAAACCTTTAGATATGAACAATACATCGATAGGTCCATTTCAAAATGATAATCCTACGATTTTGGCAAGAAAGGCAGTCGGTTATTCTTTTTTTGAAAAGAGATTCCGCAAAGAACCGAATATGTATTTAAGAATGTACCCTGCTGGTGGAATGAATGGCTCAGCTGGGGATTTGTTGAATTATGCACAAGAGCTGGCTAAAAATAATGATAAAGATAATCTATTGTTTAATAATCCTCATACTAAAAAAGAAATGTTTACAGAAACCTATCGCTCCTATGGTGCAAATTCAGGTTTATCTCACGGCTTCTGGCAATATGCGAATAATCCGGAAATGCATGGACATGAAGGTGGAACATACGGATTCAAAACACAAATATGGGTAGAACCGAAAAATGAGAGAGCAATTTTAATATTGACAAATGTAATGGAGACGGAGTTTTGCTCGGAGATTATGGAAAAAATTGCATATACAGAAGCTGATGAAAAAAAGATAAAAGAAAATTTAGATCTCAAGATGTTAAGCGGAGATTATCTTCCTGCCCGCTCTGCATTGAAAAATGTTGGAAAAATACAAGGGAAAAAGCAAATGATTTCCATTAGAGTGACAGATGGAAATCGTCTTTGTCTTACCATGCCATTTGAAGATAAAAAGCAATATTACGAACAAATAGATTCTAACATTTTCTTTTGCAAGGATGCGAGTCCTGAAGAAAAAATACTTGCTTTTAATATAAATGACGGCAAAGTACATTCTATGAGCTTTAGATTAGCTCATGATTATATCCCTGCCACTAACACACAAGGGAAAATAGCATTTTTGTTCAGCTTGGGAACTTATATATCAACCACATTATTATTTTTAACATTACTGATTATATGCATCATTTCAACGATACAAAGGTGGAAGAGATGTATGCGACATCATATATATCTATATATTTGTGGAGCTATGCTTGGGATTTCTGGAATTACAGGAATGGCTCATTGGTTTTCAATATATGAAATTCTTGCTCATGAACTTATGATTATTATTATTGCTGGATGGTGTTTTAGTATTATAGGGATTTTATGTGGAGGATATGCAATTTTCAAAGAAAGAAGTATCAAAAACAGTGGATTACTACTAATATTTATAGCTCAGATTTTTTCGGCATATTATCTTGGGTTTTTAACTGTTGTATAGAGGATCTTTTAAAAGAATGCTCTAATATATATTTTTCGAGTAAGGAAAATTTGATTAAATAGTGGAGGTAATTGCTATGTGTTATGTAGGGTCTGTTATTTATATAGAAAATAATAATAGACCTTTTTGATGTCAGTAATTATTATAAACAATTAAATTTAAAACATTTTGGAAGAACAGGTTTCTTCCGTTTTCGAGGACTTTTTATGCTTATGTGCAGGAGTCCTCCTTTTTTGTCTGAAAAACAAATAGACAAAAAAGAAATGGAGGAAACTTTATGGCAAAAGAGTATTACCTTTATGTCAGAGGGCAAAAGGTAAAAGTCAGTGAAGATATTTATAAAGTCTACTGGCGAGAAAAAGAACACGAGAAGTATTTAGAGTAGGTGGACAGAAAAAACCACCTGCTTTTCTTTTCCTCTTTGGATCATGATGGGAATTTTGTAGATAACATCGCTGATGAAAGCGTTGATGTAGCAAAGATTGTTGAAACACAGATGATGATTGAGGCAGTCAGAAATGCTATATCAAAACTAAACGATGAGGAAAGGGACATCATAGAGCGTTTGTATTTCAATGATGAAACGCTATCAAGCATAGCGAGAGGTAAGAAAGTGAGCTATCAAGCTATACAATGGCGAAAAAATAGCATTCTTAAAAAACTAAGTGTGCTATTGGAAGAATTTATGAAGTAATCGCCTTGTGCATGAGGGCAGATTTTCCTTGTATAAAGTGAAGGGAGATCTGTCCTCTTAATCTAATTGAAGAATTATTTTCAAGAATTGCTTAAAAGAAAATCTCTCTAAAAGCCAATAGGCACTTGTTCCTTGACAACTGAATAGACCAAGGTAGGACTTTATCTACTTGTGGAGAATTATGACTTACGCCATGACCTTTCTGCTGAAAGAAATTTTGGTTTTATGAATACTGATAAATCAAGGAAACAAGAAAGCGAGCGATAAATAAGAATACATAAAAACAGATGTGGCAATCTGTTCGTTGAAACAAGTAGTGATAATGATACTTCAATAGTTTAAGCCGGCTCGTCTGGAATAAGAGGCGGAGGTGAGATTCCTATGTTGCTGCCAAGCACCTACCAATGTCATTAAACTTAAAAATAAATTTGAATGAGGAGGAGTTGAAATGAATAATGAATTATTAAAATACAGCCTCCAATTATCTATGCTGTCTATGTTACTTTCTAAGCACTTACTCAGCGATATTGAATATAAAAAGATAAAAATTAAATTGATGAAAAAGTATAACATTCCCACAGAATTATATTTATAATGTCTTGGAAGTGTGGTATAATAAAACTGCATAGAAAGATACAAAAAAAGGAGGCGGGTGCAGTGAAAAGAGATGTAAAAGTTATTAAAGGTGATACCACACTGAAAAGAACTGCATCAGGCTGTGTAGAGCGCTCAATAAAGAGGGTAGCAGCTTATTGCAGAGTCAGCACGGATACCGAAGATCAAATTAACAGCTATAATTCTCAAGTAGAACACTACACAGATTTTATAAAGCAAAATAATGAGTGGACACTTGCGGGGATATATGCTGATGAAGCGATAACCGGCACACAGGTTGACAGAAGAATTGATTTTCAAAGATTAATCAATGATTGTATGAACGGAGATATAGATATGGTAATTACAAAATCTATATCAAGATTTGCAAGAAATACTTTAGACACCTTGAAATATGTTAGAAAGCTGAAGGAATACAATGTTGCAGTATTTTTTGAAGAAGAAAATATCAATACATTAACGATGGATGGCGAATTGCTTTTGACTATTTTAAGTTCAGTCGCTCAACAGGAAGTGGAAAATATTTCAGCCAATGTTAAAAAAGGCTTGAGAATGAAGATGGAAAGAGGAGAAATGGTCGGGTTTCAAGGGTGTTTAGGCTATGACTATGATCCGGAGACCAAGAGTATTTCCGTCAATGAAAAAGAAGCTGAGATTGTACGATATATTTTCAGGAGATACCTTGAAGGTGTTGGTGGGATGGTTATTTCCAGAGAGCTTGAAGAACAAGGTTATTTATCACCAAGAGGGCATAAGAGGTGGACTGAAACCACTGTTTTAGGAATCATTAAGAATGAAAAATACAAGGGCGATCTTCTTATGGGCAAAACATTTACTGTTGATCCTATTTCAAAAAGAAGATTGGATAACTTCGGAGAACAAGATAAATTCTATATTGAGAATCATCACGAACCTATTATTTCTGAAGAAGATTTTGAAAAGGCGCAGGGGATTAGATTAAGAAGAGCAAAAAATAGAAATACTGTTGCTAACAATGGTGGCAAAAGAGAAAAGTATTCAAGAAAATACGCCTTTAGCAGTATGCTTGAATGTGGTTTTTGTGGACACATGCTTTCAAGAAGAAATTGGCATTCAAGCTCTGAATATACAAAGGTAATTTGGCAATGTGTTAATGCAACAAAAAACGGAAAGAAATATTGTCCACATAGCAAAGGCATTGAGGAAGAAGCCATAGAAAAAGCATTTATGGAAAGCTATCGTCAGGTATGCCACAATAATGTAGAAATTACAAATGAGTTCTTGAAAACTGTGGAAGAAGAGCTAAAAGATAATAGCTTAGCAAAGGACTTGAAGAAAATAAGCAATCAACTTGATAAAATACTGAAGAAAGAAAAAGACCTTGTAGAATTAAGACTTAATGAAGCAATCAGTATGGAGATATATCAAGAGAAATATAATGAAATAGCCATAAGCAAGGAAAAATTGCTCGAAGAAAAGAGGACTTTAGAGGTAACACTGACTGATGAAAAAGCATTGAAGAAAAGGCTTGAGGGGTTTAAGAAGTTACTGGAGTCTAATAAATATCTTGAAGAGTTTGATAGGACAGTATTTGAAAGTATAGTAGACAAAATCGTAATCGGTGGGACAAATGATGATGGTGATATTGATCCTGCAATGATTACTATCATATATAAGACTGGAAAAAAAGATTCTCAGGACGGAAGATTATTCAAGAGCAGAAGAAAAAATGCCAAGGAAGTTAATGAGGAAACTGACAACAAATTGTATCCTCATTCAAGCGACGAGGTTAATAATTTGTATTCCTATCCTATTGACAACACATGTTGAGACGGTAGTATTGATGTCACGAGTCGAAGTAAAATAGCCGCGAAAGCTTAATTATACTGCGGTTTTCGGGCAATCGGGCAAATTTGGCATCAGACAGGACAAACGCTTTTCGGTAACTTATCCAAAGGCAAATCAGGTCAAAAAGTGTGAGAGTTGAGTTGCTACGATAGATGTCACTATGTTGAGTTGCCAAGTTAGATGTTGGGTAGTTGTGGCTGTGAAATAGATGTCGGAGCGGCAAAATTGAATTTGTGAAAAGAGAGAATTGCTAGTGTAAAGTTTTTGTAGGAATTCAAAAGCAATAGAAAAGAGGTACTCCAACGTGTTAAGGTTAAGCTTCCACACCACAACCAAAAACACGAAGGAGGCCCTCTATGTCAGTTAGTATACATCAGTTTGATCTAAGAAGCATTGAAAGATTGAAAAAAGCCCAGGAACAGTTTCTCCGGGATCCGTCCACCTTGTCCGACGAGTTTATCCTCACAACAAGAGCCAGAATTCATGGGCATTTTACATGATTACCTCGTTTGGTATAATGAAAAGCGAATCAAAGGAACACTTGGTAACATGAGTCCTTTGGAGTACAGACGTAGTCTTGGAATTGCTGTTTAGGCAGTCCAAGAAAATGTCCGCACCCCCGTGTGTGAAGGAATTTCTGTAAATAGGATTTCCTGTGATATGATTTCTTACCAAACAGCCCAGATAACAGCAGTTCCGGCTGTCTGGCAGTTGCTTAGTATATAATTCCATACCGGATGGTATGTCAAGAGCGGGCAGGGTTTTCTGCCCGTTTTTGACGGTATTTAGAACTTAGGCCGGCAGCCGATCCTCGTACATGATCGCCAGCTCACCATAGACCTGACCGCAGTTCCGGATCGGCAGGCTCCATTTTTTCGTGTCTTCAAATGTGGCTAGATACAAGGCTTTCAGTAACGCCTGAGCACTTGGGAAAACACTTCGCTGCCGATTCAGCTTGCGGTAGGTGGCATTGAGACTCTCAATCGCGTTGGTCGTATAGATAACCGTTCGGACGTCAGCAGAAAACTTAAAGATTGGTGTGATGACATCCCAGTCCCGTTCCCATCGTTTCATAGCATGCGGGTATTTCTCTGACCACTTCTCTGCCACGTGATCCCGGTTGGCGCGTCCTTGTTCCTCATTCGGGGCATTGTAGATCGTCTTTAAATCTTTGGCAAAAGCTTTTCGGTCCTTATCCGCCACATATTTCAGCGTATTCCGTACCTGATGGACGATACAGCGTTGGTATTCTGTTTTAGGGAGGGCCGTTTGGATGGCTTCGCGGATGCCGGTCAGCCCGTCGGCACAGAGAATTAGGACGTCTTTTACGCCGCGGTTTTTGAGACCATTCAATACCGACAGCCAGTACTTTGCACTCTCATTTTCACCGACTTCGATGGTCAGAACTTCTTTTTTTCCCTCGCAACTGATGCCTAAAATGATGTATGCAGCAAGCTTTCGGATGATTCCATTATCTCGTACGGAATAGTGGATCGCATCAATGAAAAGGACGGGATAGACGTCGTCTAGCGGTCGGTTCTGCCATTCTTCGATCTGCGGCAGGATCTTGTCCGTCACGTCGGATATAAAGCCTTCTGAAGTCTCAAAACCATAGATATCCATCAATGTATCGGAGATCTGACGAGTCGTCATCCCCTTGGCATACATAGAGATGACCTTCTGATCAATGTCTGAAATATCCTTCTGCCGTTTTTTGACAACCTTGGGCTCAAACGTGGATTTCCGATTCTGCGGGACTTCGATCTGCATAGAGCCATAGCGCGAGTTGACGGTCTTTTCCTTGTAGCCGTTGCGGTAATCGTCGGAATCAGAGCGCTCGGATTTCTCATAGCCAAGATGGTTGTCCATCTCAGCCTCCATCATCTCTTTGATGGTGCCTCCTAGCAGATCCTTGAGTGCGTCTTGAATATCTTCTGCAGTTTCGATGTCATATTCCTGAAGGAGTTTTTGAACGATCTGGCGTTTTCCTTCGGTCATAACGACTTTATGGATGGGTCTCTTTTTTCTTGTTGCCATAATAAAAAGCCTCCTGTGATTTAGTGTATATCACAGGAGACCCATTCGGAACCCTTCATCTGCTTTTTACAGAAAAACTTTCATACTCTCGGAATACAAAATGGAACTTTGGATCCCAATAACCAAAGCTTAATCACTATTAAACAAGTCTCAGAGTCCAAGCTTTTTCTTTCGTTCGAAAAGTCTTGGACTCCTACGCTCTAACGACATTCCCTTTGCCAAGTTCCATCCTGCAACGAGCGTTAAGACTCACTTCTTGATGTAGGGTTATTATCAGGGTAGTCTTAATCCAGCCCGTACCAGAAGGGCTCCTGTGAGGTAAATCATGAACTGATCCGGAGGATTCTTCCCAAGGGCACCAGCTTTGACAACCTGACGCAGGAAGATGTGACCCAGATGATGAACCACATCAACTCGTACAAAAGAAAGAAGCTGAATGACCGTACACCCTACGACTCATTCAGCTTCCTTTACGGAGAAGAAGTGCTCAAGAAACTGGGATGTTCAAAGGTTACAGCAGAGAACATCATCCTGAAGCCTAAACTTCTCAAGAAGTAACCATCATTCATGCACGGCCGCCAGAGGAAGAACACAACTGAACGATTGAAACCAGGGATGGAATCTCCGTATACAAAAAGTTTCGAGCGTGATTCGATCTCTGTTTGGCGTGCAGAAATCTGGTCTGAACTCATTGTAGCATGTCTTTAAAATAATAAAACCCGGGAATTTTGCTTACCAAACGGGACTTTCATTTACAAACCGGGAATCTCGGTTACAAAACATCACCTTTCACTTACCAAACGGGAGTCTCAGCTTACAAACGGGACTCTCGGGTTACATTTCATCGGGTGATTTTTTATGTGGAAATCATCAATGCGTCGTGGTATAATAAATTATCTTATTAATTAAAGAAAACGAGAACAAAGGAGCCTGACGTGCTTAAAAATAATATAGAACTTGATGTGAAAACGAAATGTATTGAAGCCGGAATCACCCAGGCAAAGCTGGCGAAGGAAATCAGTACATCCGCTCCCTATGTGAACCGGGTGATCCGCAGCAAGGAAACCATCGTCAACAACACGCTTGTCAAAATGATGGAAGCTCTGGGTTACGATATAGAGCTTCGGTATGTGAAGCGAGAAAAATATTAGACATTACATGCAAAACGAAAGGAACATAAATGAAAACTGTATTAATCATTGACGATGATAAATCTTTATGTGCACTTATGAAAAAGTGTGTTGAAAAAGAAAATCTTTATGCAATGTCTGCCTATACAGGGGTGGATGGACTCAAGTACTTAAGAGAAACAGATGACTGTGCATTAGTTATTCTTGATGTTATGATGCCTGAATTAGATGGATTTCAGGTATTAAAAAAAATTCGAGAAAAGAGCAATGTACCGGTATTGATGCTGACAGCGAAAAGTGATGAGAATGACAAAGTTTCCGGGCTGAGACTTGGTGCGGATGATTATTTAACAAAGCCTTTTGGCATAAAAGAGTTAATGGCTCGGGTCAATTCTCTCATTCGTCGTTATACCGCCTTAAATCCAGAAATTGGAAAAGAAATTGATAAAATTGTCCTAAATGATATGCAGATTGATAAAAACAATCGGACTGTTATGATCTCAAATACACCTATTGAACTAACGGGAAAAGAGTTTGATTTACTCGTATTCTTTGCAGAAAACAGGGGGTGTGTTTTTACAAAAAAGCAAATTTATACACAGGTTTGGGAAAATGAGTATGCGTTTGACGACAGCAATATCATGTCTTTTATAAGCAAGTTAAGAAAAAAGATTGAATTAGATCCTGAACATCCATACTATATTCAAACGGTTAGAGGTGTAGGTTATCGCTTTAACGCGGAGGCATGACATGACTTTATACTATTTGCTGACATTTATTATAATTCTTGCTTTGCTGATAATTATTTTTCTTATAAGTAAGTTGTTTCGGATTCGAAATCAGATTGATGTTATCATAGTTGCTCTAAATGATATAAAGGCAGGAAATATGAACCGCCGTATTCTGAGCCGTGATAACGATATAACCAGAAAAATTTGTTATGGTATCAATGAAATTGCAATCAATAATCAAACTCGCCTGATTCAGCAAAAACAATCTGAACAAGCATATAAACGTTTAATGACCAGTCTTTCACATGACGTGAAAACACCTCTGGCGTCATTGGTTGGCTATTTAGATGCTGTCGAAAGCGGACTGGTCGAAAACGATGAAAAAGAAGAATACATTCATATTGCCTCGGGGAAAGCACAGCATTTACGACAATTCGTGGAATCTTTATTTGAATGGGTAAAACTGGATGCGGGTGAACAAATTTTTCACTTTGAAGAGATAGACTTAAATGAAATATCTCGTGAAATTGTCGCAGACTGGATTCCTACGCTTGAAGCTCACAGATTTCAATATGAGATCGCCATTCCTGAAGAGGAATATATAATACATATAGATTCAAACGCATATACACGAATATTAAATAACCTTTTTCAAAACGCCATTGCTCATAGCTCTGGGAACCATGTTATTTTTACAATTATAGAAGATTCAAATGAAGTAGTAATAATGATAAGAGATAACGGAAAAGGAATTTCACCGGAGCATATTTCTCATATTTTCGAGCGAATGTACCAAGTGGATTCTTCTCGGACTGGAACGGGAAATGGTCTTGGTCTTGCAATTACAAAAGAATTAATTCGAATACACAACGGAACTATCAGAGCTTCCAGCAAATCAGGAAATGGGACAACTTTTACTATTACATTGCCAAGAACCCTGTGAGTTTTCACAGGGTTCTTCTTTTAAAGCAAGGAAAAAGCAAGACTGCGGCAAGGTTACGACAAGGTTCTGTTGATATACTTGAAACAGAAAGGAGTTGCATGATATGACGTTAATAATAGCAGAATTTAAAAAATGGAAAAGAAACAAGATGCTCTGGGGCTTATTTACTTTGGCATTTTTGATGGGGTTATATGCTATCGAGCGGGCTTATAGTATATCAAGGAGTAGTTCTATTATGGATAGCTTTGGAGATCTTTATACGCTTGCTTTTAAAAATTTGACTGGACTTTTTTTGCCTATTTCGCTTGGATTGATTGCAACAACATTGTTTTTTGAAGAGCATAAAAACAACACATGGAAAGAGATTCTTACTATTCCTCTTTCAAAAACGCAAATATATATATCAAAAGTGATTGTAATCATCATTTTATCGGTAAGTCTATGTCTTTTTACCTTCGTATTTTGTGTAATTGGCGGAGCAATTACTGGTAATTTCCCGGATTTCAATTCACATACTATTTTGCAAGCTGTTACGTTGTTTCTGACTGGTGGAATCTTGATTCCTGTAGCCATGCTTCCAATCGTTTTTCTTTCGATTGTATCTAAAAGCTATGTTCTTCCGATTGGAGCTACGCTGCTTTATCTTTTTCCAGCTGTGCTTGCTCCGAATTATCTTATGGGAGTGCATCCACTAATCAGTGCCATGGGCATATATGCAAAGACTTCTGCTGCTGCAACTGAAATGGTTGAGTTTTGGGGTCAGGGAATTACATTGACTATTACGCCTCTTGTTTGTGCGTTCTCTTTACTGCTGATTGGCGTAGTTTCAATGATGGCTTCTATTGCAGTTTTAAAGAAAAGAACTTATTAAAAAGAAAGTGAGATTTGAAAATGACAGATTTAGTAATCGAAACAAAAGGACTTACAAAAGTTTATGGCGATCAAACGGTACTTAATGCGGTTAATCTTCATGTAAAGCGTGGTCGTATTTATGGTTTACTTGGACGTAATGGGGCGGGAAAAACAACTATAATGAAAACCGTTCTTGGATTGACATCTATTACATCCGGAGAGATAGAAGTTTTTGGACAAAATATAATGAAACATGAAAAAGAACTTTATCCTCGAATTGGAGCAATTATTGAAACGCCGGGATTTTATCCTAATCTAACAGGAACTGAAAATCTGGAAATATTTGCAAAGCTCAGAGGGACAGCGTCCTCTAATGCAGTTGAGCATGCGATGAATGTTGTTGGGCTTCCATTCAAGGATAAAAAGCTATTTAGCAAATATTCTCTTGGCATGAAGCAAAGACTCGGAATTGCAAATGCAATTCTTCACGATCCTGAACTTTTGATTTTGGATGAACCAACAAATGGTCTTGATCCTATTGGTATTGCGGAAGTTCGTAAGTTTATTAAAACTATGAGTATGGAGCAAGGAAAAACAATTTTGATCTCAAGTCATATTCTTTCAGAAATTGCACTTTTGGCAGATGATGTAGGCATCATAGATCACGGGGTTTTACTGGAAGAAAGCTCGATGCGTGAGCTTGAGGAAAAGAATAGGAAGTGTATTCTTATTCTTGTTTCAGATGTTTCTAAAGCGGCGTTGATTTTAGAACAAGAGTTTCATTTGACTGATTATTCCATTCAAGACCAACAAACAATACGAATTTATGATACGTCTTTAGATGTGGCCGCAATAAATAAAGCATTTATGCTAAAGGATATTGCAGTTATGGGTTCACAAGTTTGCAATGACACATTGGAAGACTATTTTAAAAGAATTACAGGAGGAGAAGGAATTGCTTAATTTACTCCAACTGGAATTTCATAAATTGAAACGCAGAAAAACAGTCTGGCTGTTGATGCTTTCGTCAATAGTTATGCCGTTTGTTGCACTAATTTATTTCAGTAGAGAAGTAGCGTCTGGAATTTCTGCGATTCAATTCTATAAATGGGCGGTGTTTAGTTACACTCCATGGATCATACTACCGGTTATTTTAGGAATGCTTTCTACTTTGATTATTTATACGGAGAATCAAAATGATGTGTTAAAACAGCTTTGGATTATACCAATCAGTAAGATAAAATTCTTTTTCAGTAAATTTATCGTTCTATTTTTATTCTCTATGAGTTTTATGTTGATTTCCGCTATTCTGTCCGGATTGTTAGGAACAGCTTTCGGATACTTTGATTTTGACTGGGAAAGCAGTAACTTTTTGCTTTCAAAAAGTTTGGAAATAGGCTCTGTAATTTCGCTGGCAATGATGCCGGTACTTGCAGTAGCTTTAATACAAAAAGGATATATTCTGCCAGTATGTGTCACATTGCTTTATACATTTTCCGGATTTCTTTTGCTAATGGTTAATCCATATCTGCATCCACTATCAAGTGCCGCAGCTTTAATAGTACAAAATATTCCGGGTGTAACATTAGGGCAATCGTTAAATATATCAATGGCGATTTCTTGTATAGGATTATGGGACATAATCTCTGTCTTTCTTGCCTATAAAATATTAAAATTAGGAAAGTGAGAAGAAAATGAAAAACTTATTATTAACAGAAGTATGGAAACTGCGAAGGTCAAAGGTTCTTTGGATTGCAATCTTTTCAACTCTTATGGTAGCCGCAGTTGTATATGCACAAGGGTTATCTGTACATTATGGAAAGTGTTACATTGATAATGTGGGGTGGTACATGGAGTCTGTCCTTTCTCTGGCGACTTTTTTCGTTCTTCCCGGTATCATTGCTCTTTTAGGCAGTTACACGATATGTCGAGAAGAACAGGAGGACACGCTTAAATCTCTTCGGATGATTCCTGTTGATGAATCAAAACTTACAGAAGCCAAACTAACGCTTACATTACTTCTGAGTTTATTTATCTATTTGCTCCTTTTTGCAATAACATTTTTTGTGGAGGCGATGCTTCATTTCAACGATTTACAGTTGAATAGTGTACTAATAATGATGAAGGTGTATCTGCTAAATGGATTTGGTATTTTTATAGTAATATCACCGATTATTGCATTTGTGTCTATAATAAAAAAGGGATATTGGCTTGCTCTTGTTTTCGCAGAAGTATATTCTTTCGCAGGTTTGTTTGCGAACCTCTTGCCTTTGGGAACAACCTTTTATCCAATCACGGCAGCCCTGCAACTTGCAGGGTATTATGAGGCATCAATCAGTGGAAGACTGTATAGTCTTGCAGTAATTATTGGATGTGGAATTTTGTCTCTAACCCTTCTTAAAAGGATTAATTTTCATGTGTATGATTAGATTTAGAAAGAATAGCAATGAATATCGTTTTTATAATAGAAAAAAGAAGCGCTTGATGGTTATAGCATTGACGCTTTTGTTAGCCCTTGTGCTGTGGACTATATGGGGGAATGTAACTGTTGGTGTTACTCGTTATTGTATAACCAGTGATCGGCTGCCTGATACGTTTGATGGTTATAAGATTGCCGTAGTATCAGATCTCCACAATGCACAGTTTGGTAGAGACAACAGTCAGATAACAAAAATAATAAAGAAAGAACATCCGGATATGATAGCGATAACCGGAGACTTGGTTGACTCAAACAAGACAAACATTGATACAGCCACAGCCTTGGTAAGCAAGCTGATGAAGATTGCGCCATGCTATTATGTAACCGGCAATCACGAAGCATGGATCGGTAGTAAGTTTTCTGAACTGGAAGAAAAGCTTCTTGATGAAAATGTTCATATTCTCCATGATCAGGTGATAAAATTAGAAAAAGGCGGTCAGACGGTACAAATTGCCGGATTAGATGATCCTGATTTTACAGACAGAGACTCTGCGCTTCAAGAAAGTATGCTTCAAACAAAGCTAAATCAGATGAACTTATCGGGGGAATATTGTATATTGTTGTCTCATCGTCCGGAGACATTTGAGGCTTATGTTATGGAACATATTGATCTGGTTTTGAGCGGACATGCTCATGGCGGGCAATTCAGGTTGCCGTTTATAGGCGGTGTAGTTGCGCCAAATCAGGGATTATTTCCCAAATATGATGCCGGGATATATACCAAAAATAATACAACGATGATCGTCAGCCGTGGAGTAGGTAACAGTATCATTCCTGTTCGTTTCAATAACAGACCTGAAATAGTTGTTGTTGAATTGAATAGTGAATAATTAATACCGGTTTGCAGTGGACTTAGGCACCCATCCTCATACCATACTTTCAGTTTTATTAAAAAAAGATGATCTGATCTCCGAGATGGATGAATATTGGGCGGATACCTTGTATACCTTAACGGTAAACTGATAGGTGATATTGGCGATAATGAACTGTTTCTGAAGAAAACGCCTACATCGGATAGACTTCTTACAGGCACAGAATTGCGATATCACTATGAAGGTTCAAAGACGTTGATGCACGTATTCGACAGATTTGAGGATACGGATTTAATTAAAGAACTACTGGAAGGTATGTATACGGAACTGCCCGAAAAGAAACCCAAGAAAGCTAAATGAGACAAACAATCTTCTTTACAGATTACACATGGAATGAAATGATTGTCGATTCGTAGCATTGATATTGTATTCACTATGGGCGCATATAGACGGTTGCTGGAAGAATCCATGAAGCACGAGTTTGAGATTCATGTATTTTAATGAAACGAACATTTAACTTATGAGGTTTTTATGAAAGAAAAAGAAGAAATAATACGTTTGTGGTTTGAGATGTGGATAATTCAACGAGATTTAGGTATGGATCATATTTTTTCAGAAAATGTGGTTTACACGGAAAACTGGGGACCACAATATTATGATCTGCAAACAGTAAAACACTGGTTTAAAGAGTGGAATACGAGAGGGAAAGTTTTGGTATGGGAAATTAAGCAATTTTTTCATAAAGAAAATCAGACTATCGTTGAATGGTATTTCAAAAATGAAATGCATACAGGAAAAACAGAAGAATTTGACGGAATTTCTTTGATTGAATGGACGGCTGATAATAAGATAAAATTTTTAAAGGAATATGGATGCAATCGAAGTAACTACAACCCTTATCAGCAAAGCAGCGATCCTGAATTTAGAGATGAAAGAGTAAATTGGTTTTGATGTCGTCAACGAACAAATCCTAAGTTATATGAATAATTATGCTAATTAATCAGCCTTTGATTCGCACCCTTCAACAACATTCCCCTTGCCTTATTTCATCCTGCAACGAGCGTTAAGACCTATTTCTTGATGTAGGGTTATCATCATGGTAGTCTTGATACATGTTGAAGCCCTAACTTTGATGGTGCGAGAGCCGCAAAGCGGCTCGAAGCAGCATCAAAAGTAGGTCTCATGCCAAGGCGGCCCGCGAAGTCAAGCGGAGCGCAGGCTGAGCGGTCAGCCGCCGACGGCGGAGACGGTAGTATTGTTATCAAGGGTCGAAGGAAAATAGGCTCGAAAGCCCTTGATTTCAGGCACTTTTCGGCTTCCGGCAGCTTCGAGCAGGTGGAGACGGTGAACGCTCTGAGAGAACTTATCTACGGCGGCACGGCCGGAAAAATGTGAGAGTGGAGTTGCCGAGATAGATGTCATTAAGTGGAGTTAGTGAGTTAGATGTCAGGGTAGTTGAGTGTTCGAGATAGATGTCAGAAATTTTTTGAACTTTGGAGAGATATAACTTGTAGAGACAAAAGAAGCTAAATGCAAATCAGATAAAAGTATTGTGATCGGGCTCATCAGGCCTGCGCTACATGGGAACATATCCCTTATTTTTTAAGACAGACCAAGACTCCTACATTGCCATCATTGGAGGTGAGAAGCGCATTTTACTGGACTCAACCAGTGGTAGAGTGGGCAAAAATCAACTGCCGGTTCGTGTAAATTCACATCAATTCCGACTATGCTTGAGTCATGAAAGGAGGTGCCCGATATGGATCAAATCAAAATTGGAAAATTCATGGCATCCTGCAGGAAGGAACAGGGCATGACTCAGGCAGTCCTTGCCGAGAAGCTCGGAATCAGTGACCGGGCAATATCAAAATGGGAGACTGGAAAGTCCATGCCGGATTCCGGGATTATGCTGGAGCTGTGCGAGCTTCTGAAAATCAACGTCAACGAACTCCTGTCGGGCGAAAGAATTATGGCAGAAGTATATGACAAACGGGCAGAAGAAACCTGCTGGCGATGAGACGAGAGGTTGAAGAAAAGAACCGGCAAATGCTAAGGACGGAATACTGGATTGCGTTTCCTGCCGTCATTGCTGGACTGGTCATGGTGTTTGTGGCGTCATTTATAGAGATGCCAGTCTGGCTGAGAATCGTACTAATCGTATTCGCTCTCGTGATGATATTTACGGTCGCTTTTATCGCTGTGGGAATTGAGCAAAAGGCCGGATACTATGAATGCCAGAATTGCCACCACAGATATGTTCCTACATACTGGCAGACAAATCTTGCTATGCATATAGGACGGACGAGATACATGAAATGCCCAGAATGCGGAAAACGCAGCTGGCAGAAGAAAGTGCTGACAAAAGAAGAATAAGACAGACCAAGGCTCCTCAATACTGATTCGGTTCAGTGGCGAGGAGCCTTTTTATGCTTCGATGTCGATTGTGAGGCCGGACTTGAATTCCACGGTGAAATGGTCGGCGAAGACGGTAATCTTCTCAATGAGCATTCTAACCATAGTCTCATCAAACTCTGTGATGTCAGTTTTCTGTTTAGCGATGAAGTCCTGCAGCTCTTTGATCCGGTTCATGGTCTCTTCCCGGCGATGGCTGTCGACCTCGGACTGTTCTTTCTGTTCCCGGAGCCGGAAAATCTCATCGGCGATGGCGTCGTAGTCTTGCTTGTTGTTGGCTTTCTTGATGAGCTCCTTTTGCAGCTCCGAGAGCCTTTCCTGAATGCCGTCCGGCGAGAGGGTATCGGCGCTGACTACGGCTTTGGCGATGTTTGCCTGCAGTTGTTTCAAAAAGACCTTACGCTCGGTCAGAATCTTATTAATGGCCTTCAGCGTGATCTCCTGCAGCAGGAGCTCGTTGACCGTGCGGTTCTCGCAGGGCATCTCTGCATGGGTGATTTCCAAGCGGCTGATGCAGCGCCAGACGATGGATTTGCAGCCGTGGTTGTTCCAGTGGACGCGCCTGTAAAGTTCACCGCAGTCTCCGCAGAAAACCATCTGTGCAAAGCAGTGATTGCAGGAGAACCTGCGTTTCTTACCTGTCGGGCTGACGTGGACTACCCGGCGACGGACAAGCTCCGCCTGCACCTGCATGAAGAGCTCTTTCGGAATGATTGCCTCGTGGTCGCCCTCGACGTAGTATTGAGGAACGGTGCCGTTGTTTTTGATCCGCTTCTTCGTCAGGAAGTCTGTGGTATAGGTCTTTTGAAGTAGCGCGTCACCCATGTATTTCTCGTTGCGGAGAATCTTGTTGATGGTGCTGGTGTGCCATTTTACCTTGCCAGCGCCGGTGAGGATGCCGTCAGCCATAAGCCCGTCTGCAATCCTATCCATACCAAGGGTAAAAATCGGTGTGTTTCGAGGCAAAAACACGCTTTGATAAATTCCCGCGAACGACCGCGAAAATCTGACATCAATCTGGAGCAATCGAGTCATGTTGAGAGCGTGGCACTGATGTTGCGCACTTAACCCGACGAGCGTCAGCGAGTCGTAGGTAGGTGCCGTGTCAGGAATTCCCAAGAGCGCGAGCGAAAGCGAAGCGCGATTGGTGAATTCTACAGCCAAGGGAAGGGTGAAAAGCGTTGAAATCAAGGGGCTTTTGACATTTAAGTTAATTAGGTAAAATGGGAGCCGCGGAACTGATCGGAGCGGTCTGAAAAAACAAGTAGGTATAGTTGAGTGTACTCTTTAGATAACAAGTCGCTTGAGACTGTGCCTTAGATGTTTTTTGCCCCTTGAGTGTACAGGATGAATGCATTTAAGGAAATTATGGATTACAATAAACTTGTAAGAAAGTAGGACGCTGAGGAATTAAGGACGAAATTATGAAGAAGAAATGGTTGTCTGTTTTCATAATATTGGCTCCCAAAGGAGGTTGTGATGAAGAGATGGTTTACTAGTTTGACTTCAATCATTTTTGTTCTATTTTTTTGTTTCATCCTCCAGGAAAAGCCTGATGGCATGCTTTTTACGATGTATCCGGATGTGCTCGTCTTATCGATGCCTCAAGATTTAGATTGGCAGGATGTAGAAAAGGATTTAGACAAGCTGGGCAAAGAAACCAACAGTCTCATTAGTTTACGAATTGCACAGCCAACGGATGAAGATGGAAAGACATCCCATTTTTCCTACCTTCTATTCGGCCCAGGGAAGTTGCCCCAGGGTATGACAGAGGCTAGCAGCCAGGATCAGGAGAAAGTGGACCCGGTCAATTCCTACAGCATCTTACGTGGCTCCCTTTCTCAGGAGAGGCTAGCTGAAGTCCTTCGTTCTCATGGGGCGAAGGCGGAGTATTTTCCCGATGATCATTCTTTATTTTCCTTAGTTCTAGGCTATCTCCCACGGCCATCACTTAGTTTTAGCTTGCTTCTTTTCGGCCTGCTTTTCATTCTTCTCATCACCATGCGCCGGATTCAAGACCTTAGAAAATCAGGGATACAGGTCCTTTCGGGCATAGGTCGTTGGCATCTTTTAAAAGCATCCCTGCTGGACGATGTATTCGCTATTTTGATAGGCTTTTTCGCAGCGGGTCTTGTTTCGGTTTTCTTTCTTATCCTTACCAGACTTTGGAACGACAAATTTATTCTCTTCCTTTTGACTTGTGCCGGAATCTATGCCATAATCCTACTTCTTTTATCCCTTCTGATGGAACTCATTTTTTGGCGAGTGCTGAGAAAAAGCCATTTAATTGATCTTATAAAGGGGAGAATGCCTATTAAGTCGGCCCTTGCGGTCCTACTAATTGGGCAAGGAATCGCTTTTTTGGCAGTTGGCTTTGGAACCCACATGGTCACTGTCGTCTATCCTTTGTATCAAACGATTCAGGAGGGGACGGAGGCATGGGCCAAGCGATCGGATGCTTTTCATTTTAGTATGAATTTAGGTGCCTTTGATCCTTATCAAAAAGAATTGCAAAATCAGCGGGATCTAGCCTGGTACGATTTCACGGCGGACGCTTTTATGGAAGATGACGTTTTCTATTGCGAGCATTTTTTACGAGAGCAGGACCCAATTTTGCCAAGTCTGGAGGAAAGTCGGAAAATTTTGCTGGTTAGCCCATCCTATTTAAAACGGGAGGAGATCCTTGCCGATCCAAATGAACAAAGAAAGATGGAACACTTGCAGGAAGGCGAATTTGGCCTAATCCTGTCCAAGAATTGTTCCAGAGAGGAAAAAGCCAAGGCTGAGAAAGCTCTTCAAAGCTATCTCTATGAGGCTTTTTGGGGAAAAGAATCCAAGCGAAGTAAAGAAGATATACAACCTATTCGTTTGCTAAGTGCGAAAGCGGACCCGGTTTTCTTTTATAACTATGAAGGGAAGCCACCAAGACAATATCTGGAGGATCCCTATATTCTTGTGCTGACGCCTAAAGCTACAGGCAAGTCTATCACTTCTGCAAAGCAATGGTCTTCTCGAATCGATGCCTATCTCCTATTTCCCAGTTTTGATAGGGTAGAACAGCTTCTTCATAAACATGGATTAAGCAGGTCTGTTTCTCATATTAAAAACACAAGGAATGTATACCTAGAGCAGGTGGCAGGCTACCGTTTTGAGTTGATTACCTTATTAATTGGGAGCATCATTGGTACACTGACAGCGGCCGTTTCCTTTGTGGTCATGAATCGTTTGTATTTCGAACACTTCCGACGAATGATTTTTATTCGAAGAATTTCAGGCTTTTCTTTTTTCAAAAATCATGAAAACTATTTAAAATTACAAGGAGGGGTGATGGCAGGCGGCCTGATCTTACTTTTCGTTTTATCCCGTAAAGTCCTACTGAATCTTCTGGTCTTTCTTGTATTTATGATGATGGAGGGCATCCTTCTTCATCGGCAAATGAAGAGAGAAAATCGAAGTGCCGTTACCTTATTGAAAGGAGAATAGAGATGATGGAACTGATTAAAGTCCAAAAAAACTATGGAGATCATCAAATTTTCAAAGATTTGTCCTTTCGTTTTGAAGCCGGAAATATTTATGCTTTGATCGGGAAAAGCGGATCCGGCAAAACAACTCTTCTCAACATGATGGCCAAGTTGGAAGCTTGGAATGGAGGACAAATCATCTACCGTGGAAAAGCCTTGGAAAGCTATAAGGAGCGGACCTTTTTTGAAAAAGAACTGGGCTATCTCTTCCAAAATCTTGGCCTTATTGAGAATGCGAGTGTAGCTGAAAACCTGGACTTAGGACTTGTAGGAAAAAAGATGAGTAAGGAGGAAAAGAAGCAGGCTTTCCGAGACGTTCTGGTCAAGGTGAATCTGTCTTATCTTCCTTTGGATCGAAAGATCTATACGTTGTCGGGTGGGGAGGCGCAGCGCATATCGGTGGGCAAGTTGATGCTGAAGAAGCCCTCCCTGCTTTTAGCGGATGAACCCACAGCTTCCCTGGATCCCAAAACGGCCGATGAGATCTTAAAACTGGTCTTTCAAATGCGTGATCCTGAGCGTCTGATTATCATTGCAACCCATAGTCCGGAAATATGGCAACGTTGCGATGAGGTTCTTGCTATTTCCTAGATGAGCTTACTCCCAAACTTCAGATTTTTGATGTCCTGATTTCGGATGAATTTTTCGATGGCAGCCAAGTTCTTCTGGTGTGCTTTCTGACTGGCTTTTTATTTCAGGATCCGGTCTTTTTCGTCTTCCAGCCGGGCCTTTCAGGATGATGTCTTTTAGGAAAATTCTATTTCTTGATGAGCCGACCAGTGGATTGGACCACAGAACTATGCAAATCGTGGCAAAAAATCTGATAAAGGCAAAGCGGCAGGACAAATTGATATTAGTGATATCACATGATATGGAGTTCTTAGAAGCGGTTTGCGATACGATAATAAAAGTAAATCCTGAGATGAACCATATGGCCATATAGCCGTTTTTACGACTATGAAAAAGTGTATCAAAAATGAGAAAGAATATAGACCAATTACCTTGAACAGGAGAAAAGCTCTGAACAATTTCCATGTACGAGTCTATATTCTTTGACCAGTTTCCTTGTACGAGGGCCAGTAAAAAGAGTCTGTAGACATTCATCCGGTCATCTCAATCCATGTTGAGACGGTGGTATTGATGTCTAGGGTCGAGGGGAAATAGTCGCGAAAGCCCAGTAATACTGCGGTTTTCGGGCAATTGGGAAAATTTGGTATCGAACAGGACGAATGCTTCTCGGTAACTTATCCAAGGGCAGATCAGGTCAAAAAGTGTGAGAGTTGAGTTGCCTTAATAGATGTCACTATGTTGAGTTGCCGAGTTAGATGTTGGGGTAGTTGTGGCTGTGAGATAGATGTCTAATTCGGATAATAGTTTTCGATAGGAAAGATTATGATGAAACTGGAGTATATGCAAATAGGAAGGCCTATGCGATAAATTTAGGTATTTTAGGAGAAAAGGGATATATGGATATTTGGGATACAATGTATGAAAAGGCGAAGGCACAATTTCATCCGGAGGAAGTTTCTCCATTCGTTTACGCACATCATGTTGTATGCGCAATAGAAGCTGAAAACGGAGAAATTTTCACGGGTTTCTGCATTGAGAGCTGCAGTGGGGTTCTTAATTTGTGCGCAGAACGTGTGGCCGCTCTTAATATGTATGTAAATAGCGGACAGACGAAGGTGAAGCGCCTGATCGCATTCCGCGACAAGGCACCTTATGGCGCAGGAAGCGGTATGCCTTGTGGAGCGTGTAGAGAGTTCTTTTATCAATTGAATGAAGAAAATGAAAAAATGGAGATTATGGAGGACTTTGAACAGCGGAAGACTGTCACGTTGAAGGAGCTCATGCCAAATTGGTGGGGCAAAGATAGATATGCTGAAGCGAAAGCAAAATGACCGTCCCGCTTGTATAGACAGATCAGGTCTCCCACACTACCATCCCGGTTTCAAGCCTTCGCCATGATCTTATGGATCGAGCAAGGAGAATGGCGAGAATGAATACTGAGCACCATCTGTGGGTTGACATGACGGATGAGGAAATGCTCAGAAGCTGCGGACTCATACTTGAGGATCCGGAAACGAACAAAGAAGGTATCACACTTGCGGCAATCTTACTCTTTGGTACGAATAACCGTATCATGTCCGTGTTACCTCAGCATAAGACAGACGCTATTTTCAGAGTGTTCAATGTTGATCGTTATGATGTTCTGCATATTTGGGGCGTTAGCTTCTTTTATTCAAGGAGAAGTTGGAATAGGTATATCTGGCTTGGTTATCGGTTTCCTATTTAGTCCCTATGGGCTTCCGATGATAGGAGCGACTGTGATAGCGTTTATAGAATTGATAAATTATAAGATTAAGGCGGTGTAGACAAATTTGAATTTCTGAAGGAGAAAATGGTGGATGAATTAAGAAAAGAAATTGCAATTCAGCAGAAAAAAGGATTACCATTTATCATGGCATCGGTGATTATATGGCTTCTGATAGTACTTGTGTCAATTTTAGATATCAATATGAATATGAAAAATTTATTGGTATTTTGCTGTTCATGCCCATTATTACCGCTGGCTTGGCTCATTGGTAAACTTATAAAGGTGGATATCTTTTCAAAACAAAATCCACTTGGACAATTAGGCTTCATTTTCACCTTAAATCAAATGATTTATTTATTAATCGTTATGTGGGTGTTTAGTGCGGTTCCGGAAAAGATGATTATGGTATACGCTATGGTGTTTGGAGCACATTTATTTCCCTATTCATGGTTGTATCAATCAAAGGGATATACAGTTGCTGCAATTTCCATTCCGATGATTTCCTTGATTTTAGGATGTGCATTAAACGGCACAACGGTTGCTGTTGCGGCATGTATTATTGAGATAGTATTTGCTTGTGTATTACATATGGAATTAAAGAAAATGGGAGATAACTACAACAAATCCCAGTTTGTAGAGCTTAGCAAGGATCAAGTTTCTATGAAATAGAAATCTAAATCTAAATACGTTATGTGTAAATAATTAAGGCGGTAGTAATACCGTCTTTTTAGATGTTTAAAAAGGTTTCAGAATTCAAGGCTAAAGTTTCAGAATTCAAGGCTAAAGTTTCAGAGTTCAAAGCTAAGGTTTTATTGTATCCAACACGTAATGAAACTAGAGAACAAAACAACATATTTGATACATTTTAACGGCACAGCCGCTTAGGGTACGAAACTCATACGCAGGGGTACGAAAAATAGGTATGGGGGGCACGAAAACAATTCGATAGGAAAAATAGCATCCCGATCATATAAAATCAGGCCTTCTTCTGGTCATAATTATTGACGTAAAAATATTTCTCTTGACAGATAGCAACAGCTGGGTGTAATATTTAGATAACTTAGTTATCTAAGCAAGAACTATTTTTGATGGGAGGATCTATGACTACAGGTAATTTTGAAGAAACTCATGCCAACATACTAAAAAGTGGTCTGGATGCCTTCTTGGAGGAAGGCTATGAAAAAGCAAATTTGAGAAGAATTTGTAAATCAGCTGGCGTGACAACAGGAGCTTTCTATAAGCATTTTACAGATAAGGAAGATTTGTTTGCAAAGTTGGTAGAGCCTTTAGCAGATAAGATCAATGAAATTTATAACTACTACGAAAAAGAAAGTTTTTCCACCTACGGCACGGAGTTTCCCATTCCCAAAGAAAAAATCTTAAAAGTTCTTGAACTCAAACAAGAAGGGACGCTTAAAAGTGTTGAGTTTTTCTATGCACATAAAGATATCTTTGAGCTTCTTATTTTTAAATCCTATGGCACAAAGTATGAGCATTTCTTAGATAAACTCATCGAAATTGAGGATCGTAATGACTGGTCGATTTTAGAGATGATCCATGGGAAAGAAAACGCGGATTCCATTATGACCAAGCAAAGTGTCCATATCATCAATCATGCATTTTTCAACGCCATCTCTGAACTCGTTGTACACGCATCCGATAAAGAACAGCTTCTCAGTATGGCAAAGACGATGTCTAATTTTTTCAATGCGGGTTGGGAAAAGTACCGCAGCCCGTAGCTCTATATTTTTTTATCCAAGAGATGACTTAGTTATCTAATTTGCTTTATATGTGATCGTGAGGAGGTAAAAACATGAAAAAACAAAGTCCCATAAAGCGTCTGTGGGAACTGGCTGCCAGTCAGCACGCCGGACTAAAACTCTCTGTGAGTCTTGCGGTACTTGGAGTTTTAGGTGGTATCGTTCCCTACGTGGTTGCGGGACAGGTTCTGACAAACTTATTTAATGGTGTGACAGACTTCAGTGCTTATATGAAAGCCTGCGTTGTCGGGCTTTTAGGCTATGCCGTGAAATCCGTTCTATATTCACTGTCGCTTTCCGTTTCCCATAAAGCCACTTTTGAACTTTTACAGGAACTGCGCGAAAAAATGCTGCACAAGCTTCCAAAACTCTCGCTGGGGAAAGTAACAGCGACACCCAGCGGTGAATGGAAGCAGCTCATTGTAGATCAGGTGGAAAGTTTGGAGCGTCCGGTTGCTCATCTTATTCCGGAAATGACGGCAAATATGGTGGGGCCGCTCTGTATTTTGATTTATCTCATTGTACTGGACTGGCGCATGGCACTGTTATCTTTGGTATCCATTCCGATCGGAATGTTTTTTATGAGTATCATTATGAAAAGCTACGGCAAGCAATATGCCGGCTCGGTCCAGGTTGGCGCTCAGATGAATGCCGCTATTGCGGAATATGCCGGAGGCATTGAAGTTATTAAAGCTTTCAATCAAGGAGAGAGCAGCTATCACAAGTTTTCCGAGAAAATTCTCGCAAATGCCCAATACTACTACGACTGGATGAAAAGCGTTCAGTTCTTAATGTCGCTGTCTAAATCGATACTTCCTACAACGCTGCTTGCTGTTTTGCCGGCAGGATATCTTTTTTATCAAAGTGGAAGTTTGGACGGAGGCACATTTTTGACGACGGTGATCCTCTCTTTCTCCCTTTCGGGCCTTTTGATGGCTGCCATGAATTTTGTGGACAGTTTGGCTCGGGTGGGAACGGTTGTCGGTCAGATTGATGCGCTCTTAGCTGCCGAAGAGCAGCAGCATGAAAAACACCCGATATCGTTCAACAAACACGACATTGTTCTTGATCATGTTTCTTTTTCCTATGAATCCGGTGAAGATGCCAAAGAAATTATTCATGATGTTTCTTTAAGCATAAAAGACGGGAGCTTTAATGCATTTGTAGGTCCATCCGGCGGCGGCAAATCGACCTTAGCAAAACTGATAGCCGGCTATTGGGATGTGGAAAAAGGAAGCATCGCTATCGGTGGCATCAATGCGAAAAAGGTTCCCTTAGAACAACTCTATAACAGCGTTTCCTTTGTATCTCAGGATAATTTTCTCTTTAACGAAAGCATTCGCAACAACATTCGCATGGGTTGCTTGAGTGCTACGGATGAAGACGTGGAGCACATTGCGAAGCTCTCGGGCTGTCATGACTTTATTGAGAATCTGGAAAACGGTTATGACACGATTGCAGGAGAAGGAGGCACTCATCTTTCCGGAGGTGAGCGTCAGCGGATTTCTATTGCGCGCGCCATGCTTAAAAACGCCCCGATTGTCATTTTCGACGAAGCAACAGCATACATTGATCCCGAGAATGAAGTGCTGATGCAGCAAGCACTGGGACAACTTGTTGCGGGGAAGACCGTTATCGCAATCGCTCATAGACTTTCCACCATCACGGGAGCCGATCAAATCTTCGTCATAGAAGAAGGAAAAATCGAAAATCATGGCACACATCAAGAGCTGCTTGAAAAGTCAAAGCTCTATCAAAGTATGTGGCTTGCTCATGTAGGCGCGAAAGGAGGCAAATAACATGTTGAACGCACTGAAAAAAATAGGACATTTTGCCGGAGAGGAACAGGGCAATATTAGAAAGTCCATCGCCGTTTCCTTTCTTTTTGCCATTTTCTATATGTTTCAAATTGGTGCTGTTTACTTTGTCATCTTAGGGATGCTGGGAAAAGATATCGGCATAAACCCTGCTCTTTTGGCACTCCTTTTTCTCCTTATCAGCATCTTCGGACGTGCTCTTACCAACTACTTTGCTCAGCTCGAGCAAACGCATGCCGGCTACTTCATGGTGGCTCGGCAGAGACTTGCGGTCGCAAACAAAATGAAGACCGTGCCTATGGGCTATTTTGATGAAGCAAACACCGGCAATATTGTAGGAACGCTTACTACGGTTCTCGGTGATGTAGAAAACACAGCTCCGGTTGTGCTGATCAATATCATGGGAGGCTTTCTCAATGCTTTTGTGTTTACTTTAATAACCTTGATCTGGGATTGGCGTATCGGTCTCATCGTTATTGTCGGTACACTGATTTATTTGTGGGTTACCTCGGCGATGGAGAAAAAGACGGCACACCTTGCACCGAAACGCCAAGAAGCGCAAGCAGAACTGGTGGAAGCCGTCCTTGAACAGATTAAGGGAATGTCCATTATTAAATCCTTTAATCTGACAGGGAAAGGTGATAAAAAGGTTCATGCGGCAATTCGTCGTAACAAGAAGACCAACCTTGCTATTGAAAAAATGTTTACGCCTTATAATATGGCCCAGGATTTTGTGCTAAAGCTCTTTAGCATTTTGATTATCGTTGCAGCTATTTACCTTTACGTGCAAGGAACTATGCTTCCGGAAAATGCTCTGATGTCCGTTATCATTTCCTTTATGATTTTTGCCCAGATTGATTCCGCCGGTTCATCTATGGCTGTTTTGCGTGTGGTATCCAGTTCTATTGATCAGGTAGAAAACCTAAAACAGATGCCGGTTATGGATATTCATGGTGAAGACATCCGTCCGAAAAAAGCCTCCATAAAGGTAGCAAATATTGACTTTTCGTATGGAAGCAAAGAAATTTTGCATGATGTAAGCTTTACCGTTCCGGAAAAAACAACCACGGCCATCGTAGGCCCTTCTGGATCCGGGAAAACAACGGTTTGTAATTTAATTGCCCGTTTCTGGGATGTCAATGCAGGAAGCATCAAAATTGGAGGACATGATATTCGGGACTATACGTTGACCTCTTTGATGGATCAGATCTCTATGGTGTTCCAAAGCGTCTATTTGTTCCAAGACACCATTGAAAACAATATCAAATTTGGAAACATGAATGCCACGCATGAAGAAGTCGTTCAAGCTGCTCAAAAAGCAGCTTGCCATGATTTTATCATGAGTCTGCCGGAAGGCTATAAAACGGTAATCGGAGAAGGCGGTGCATCTCTTTCCGGCGGTGAAAAACAGCGTATCTCTATTGCAAGAGCCATCCTCAAAGATGCGCCCATCATCATATTCGATGAAGCAACAGCCAATGTCGATCCGGAAAACGAAGATAAGCTTCAGCAGGCTATGAACAGCTTAATGAAAGATAAAACCATCATTATGATTGCTCATCGCTTGAAAACAGTTGAAAACGCCGATCAAATTTTAGTGATTGATGAAGGCAAAGTAGTGGCGAGTGGCACACATAACGAACTTGCCGCCAAAGACGGTATTTATTCCAGGTTCCTTCAGGCTCGGAAAACGGCTGAGTCTTGGAAGATATAAAAAGCATTTAAGGAGGATTTTATGAAACTTAAAAATGTGGTACAAATTGCAGTGCTTGGAGTCATTGGCTTTGTTCTGGCTATGGGCATCGGTATGCTGACGGGACTTTTAGGCGTGGTTTCACTTTATGTATCCGCAGGATTTGGCGCTTTCTTTGTCGCGCCGGTCTATGTCATCATGGCACGCAAGGTGCAAAAGCGAGGTGCATCGTTTCTCTTTTGGCTGATTATCGGTCTCTTATACATTGCAATGGGCTATTGGATTGCAACACCGATTTGTGTTGTTGCCGGTATCATAGCTGAACTGATTGTAGGTGATTACAGCAATAAAAACCGTATTGCCATGGCTTTCAGCGCATCAATGTTTATTTACGCCATGCATCCGATTCTATTTGTTGTGTTGTTGGGTGCCGAAAACATTGCACGCTTTGTCAGCAGCATGAGTTTAGAGCAAGCGCAAATGATGGTGGCCAGCTATACCGGAAATGTAATAGTGATTTGCGTTTTGGTAAACATTGTTTTGGAGCTTATCGCCGGCCGTTTCGGGCTTTTCATCAATAACAAGTTTTTTGAAAAGAATAGTAAACAAAGCAGGCTTAGCTGATGATAAAGGAATCAGCTCTAAAGAAAAAGAAGGAAGGACAGCTGCATCCGTTTACGCTCTTCGCGCTTACGATTCTGGTGTCCTTCCAGGTCTTTTTTGGCAATCAAACGGTCTATTGGGCAGTGCTTATTCTGACGTTGTTGATTGCTTTAAATGCCTCGACAGGTCTCTTCCTTAGACAGATTATTGTCTTTTCTGTTTCCTATGGCATGATGTATCTTTTGGCCTTCGCTGATTTGGGATATGTCACAGGCATTTTTATAGGACTTTTTGCACTCATTGCCCGCTTCATACCGATCTTTAATATTGGCATTGTGTTGATTCTTACCAGCCCATCAAAAATCTTAGCCTGTTTTCGCAAGCTTCATATGCCCAACACCGTTAGTGTAGCCATGATTGCAGCTTTGCGTTTTATGGATGAAATTGGCCTGCGCTTGCATGAGATTCGAAACGGTATGAAAATCCGCGGCTTTCATGCTTCCCTTTTGCATCCCGTCCGCACTTTTGAGCTGTACTTTGTTCCTTTGGTATATAAGTGTCTGCATGTCAGCGAAACGCTTGTCTCTTCAATTATTGCCAAAGGTATCGAGTATGAAGGAGAAAAAACCAGTTATTATGATATGCGCTTTAAATTCGCAGATGGCATCAGTCTGTTTGCCGGTGTGGCGCTTTTGGGAGTTGCACTATGGACATCATGAAAGTCAATATTGAGCGCTTTACCTATCAAGGAGAAGAAAAGTCATCTTTGCATGCTATTCATTTTGCGATTGCACCGGGAAAACTGGTCGTACTCACCGGTAATTCCGGCTGCGGAAAAACAACGCTTACCAGAGTGATGAACGGACTCATACCGGATCAGTATGAAGGCACACTGGATGGCAAAGTCACATTATTGGATCAAAATCTGCATGATTTTAAGACGGGTACCTTGGCTAAGGTCATCGGCAACGTATTTCAAAATCCATCCGATCAATTCTTTACCCGCAAGGCAGAAGATGAGGTCGCCCTTGTCGGAGAGAACCTCGGCATGCCGCAGGCGGAACTGAGAAAACGGGTGAAGAAAGCTTTTGAGTACATGAGCATTGCTCACTTAATGGATAAAAATTTGAATGAACTTTCCGGTGGAGAAAAACAGCGGGTAGCTATTGCCTCTACCTTAGTTTATGACACAAAGATTATTTTCTTTGATGAGCCTTCAGCTTCCCTTGATCAAGAAGGTATCCGAGATTTGCAAGGCATCCTGAAATTGCTCAAAGCGTCGGGTAGAACCATCATCATCGCCGAACACCGACTATATTTTTTGGAGGATCTCTACGATAAGCTCTATGTCATGAAAGACGGAACTTTTATCAAAGAATTTGATGCGGGCGAACTGAAATCATCCGATTGTAAAGACTTGGGACTTCGAGCGATAGATTTTTCCGCACTTGTTCCGCACAACACGACAAAGACAGGTGAGCGTGTTTTTTCTGCGAAGGATGTTCATGTCTCTGTAGGCAAAAAAGAACTCATCTCGAATTTATCCTTTGACTTACATTCCGATGAAATCATGGGGATTGTCGGCACAAATGGTATCGGAAAAAGCAGTTTAGGTCGTGTTCTCTGCGGACTTGCCGGCAAGAAGCAAGATATTTCATGGGGAAAAACTCAGCGAGAACGACTGAAAAATGCCTACTACATGATGCAGGATGTAGACTACCAGCTGTTTTTTGATACCGTAGAAAACGAGGCGCTCGCGAACGGCAAAAAAATAAGCGATGCTTATTTGGCAGAGGTCTCTTGGATCATTAAGCATATTGATCTTTGGAATAAACGCAGCGAGCATCCGCAAAACTTATCCGGCGGGCAAAAGCAAAGGCTGGCTCTCGCCAATGCTTTTTTGAGTGAAAAGCAAATTCTTATTTTGGATGAGCCGACCAGCGGTTTGGATTACATGCACATGGATAAAATCGCCGAGCTTATCTTTGAACTTGCCAAAGGTCGCCCGACACTTATTATTACGCATGACATTGAACTATTACTGAAAGTCTGCCGGACGGTCCTTCTGATCAAACAAGATGGATATGAGAAACTTGATTTACAGACGGCAGAATATCATAAGCTCATTTCTTATTTTGATCAGATGATGAAATAACGGCGGCTAAGAGCAAATCTCGCTGCCGTTTCTGAAGGTTATGCGGATATCTTCTTTGCTGAATACCGTGATGTGATCTACAAGAGCACAGAAGCTCTGTTCGTCGAATGTTTGCAGAAGCCTGTCTTGTTTTTGTAGCTGCTTCAGGCAGAACTTGATATCGACTTTGGTCGCCTGCATCTTTTTGAGCTTTCCTTCGACCTTCGCTAAGGCCGCCTTTTTTTCATTGTAGAAGCGTTCCAGATCTTCGTACTTTGCTTGGTACTCGCTCTGGTCTTGCGGGATGGCAGCATTTTGGCGGATAAGGTCTTCGATCATCTTGGCACAGACATCCATCTCGCTTTCCAGCTTGGCTTTTTCGCCTTCCAAGGTGTGAGTATCATAAACGCCTCCGACAATCTCTTGAAAGCTATTAAGAATCTCATCTTTATTCTCTATGAGCTTGTTGGTCGCAGAAAGGACGGCGGCTTTTAGCTCCTCATCGGTAAGATGCACGCCGTTTTTGCAGGGGGAGTTTTTCTTGCAGTGCCTGTTGCATTGCCAGATGACCTGCTTATATTTGTCGTTGGAATGCCAGACTTTTGAACCGAGCCTTGTTCCGCATTCTCCGCAGTAGATCTTGCCGGAGAAAAGTCTCACGCCACTGTGTCTTCCTTTTTCGTTTTTGCGCCGTTCCATCTCGCGTTGTACGAGTTCCCACACCTCCGGTTCAATGATGGCTTCGTGGTTTCCGGAGACGTAGTACTGCGGAATTTCGCCTTCGTTTATCTTGTGCTCTTTGGTAAGAAAGTTCGTGGTAAAGGACTTTTGCAGGAGCGCATCGCCTTTGTATTTTTCGTTGGTAAGGATGGATTTATGGCATGGGCAAAAAAGCGAGGCGATATGGAGTGAACAACGATCCATTTAAGGAATATATCAAAGAATCCGAGCGTGCCTTCAGCTTTACGCCGAATGACTATATCTCCATTCACAGAAAGCTGTTTACTGGTATCTATTCCCACGCCGGATGAGATCATCTACCACCTTGCGTTTTTTGTTTCCAGACTGTGGCAGATCTATGTTTTCGGTGAGGGCAACACCAGAACGATGGCGGTATTCTTTCCGCTGCAAAACCGGACATTGCATAGCAGCGGCACTTTTAAGGAAACAGAAAAACTGGACATTGAAACTGCAAAACCGGACATTGACGATCTAAAACCGGACACGGAAAAGGCAAGTATCGCTTCCGGCAGCAGTAGAGTTGAGTGGATGGGAAATCACAGGTTTTCGGACATATTCCCTCAGAGCGAAGTCTTGAGGCGATTGGGAAATCTGTGCGGTTGCTTTATTATAGTAGGAACAAGCACATCGACCTGTTTCCGAGAACGAGCGCGGTCGAGAAAATGGCAATTTTGAGGTTAAAATGGGTGTGGATATGTTTCCGAGAACGAACGGACTGATTTTCCGTGGATTGCCCGATTATTTGACATCCATCTGGAGCAATCGAGCCACGTTGAGACGGTAGCACTTTTGTCCAAACTTGATGTCGATAAGCATATAAATATTGAAATTGAGCTGGATGAGCTTGATTTGACAAGTGCGGAGAGCAAAGCAACATATGCTCAAATCAAAGAATATGTTTGGAATAAATTTGAATTAAAAGTTTCGACATTATATATTGCACAGATAAAAAGGAAATGTGGAATAGAATTACGAGAACATTACAACAAGTCTAAAAAGGAGAAACAAATTATTCCACAGTGTACACCTGAAAAAGAAGAAGCCATCATGGATGCTTTGAGACACTTCAAAATGATTTAATAGAAAAGAATAACAGCATATGACTTTCTGCATTTATTACATTCCTACTTGGTATAGGAACAGCTATTATTCCTTTCTTGCAAGGTATCAATTAGAAAATAGGCTAAATATAAAGATTGATAGGATCATTTTTATATTTAAAGGAGCGTTGAAATGATTGATAAAAGCAACAAAAAATTTTAGGATAAATTTGCTAAGTTGTATGCCCCTTTTATGAAAAAAGATAAAGAGGTTTATGATAAAGTTTGTGAATATCTTAGTCCTCATTTGAATAAAGATATGGAGGTGCTTGAACTTGCTTGTGGAGTAAGACCTTTCTTATCTGATAAATTTGATATTACGAAGCATAAGAATTACAAGTTATTGGAAGATTTTGATGAGAAGAATTTGTTTGACATTGAAAGATGCATTAAACGAAAAGGAAAAGTAAAACTGAATAGGCAGACTATAAATACAAGATTATATAAATAGATCTGAATTTAGTGAGGAGGATAGGATAATTGAAAGAATATATTTTGAATTTAGAAAAAGAATTCTCTTTGATAGAGAACGGCTTTAAAGAGCAAGAAAAAAGAGCCTTTGCTGATTATAAATCTAATAATAATGAACATAGCAAAAAATTGGCATTTTTAGCTTATAAGTCCAATGTATATCAAGTTAGAATGTATGGTGTGTTTCTATTTGGATATTTATCATCATATGAAGAAATTTTAAGATTTATGAGAGATGAAGTTTCCAAAGATGACAATTGGAGAGTTCAGGAAGTATTGGCAAAGGCATTCGATGAATTTTGCAAGAAAATAGGATATGAAAAAGCACTCCCAATAATTGATGAATGGTTAGAAAATGAAAATCCGAATACGAGGAGAGCAGTAACAGAGGGATTAAGAATATGGACAAGTAGACCATATTTCAAAGAAAATCCGAATGAAGCTATTGAAAGATTAGTCAATTTAAAAGAAGATTCGAGTGAATATGTAAGAAAATCGGTTGGAAATGCTTTAAGAGATATTAGCAAAAAATTTCCAGAATTAATTAAAGCTGAACTCAATAGCTGGAAGTTGGAAAGTAAAGAAATAAATCAAGTGTATAAGTTAGCAAGTAAATTTATTGTATAACAAATTCAATTTATCTAATTAAAAAATTAAATGGAAATAGTACCTAAGGCGATAGAAATTAAAAACTATATCGTCTTTTTTTATACTCAGAATTAGGAGGTTAAGATGGTAAGGATAAGAAGTCCCACTTAAATAGTTTAACATATAAGACATTTAGCGATTGAATTATAAGTTCAGTCGTTTTTTTAATTGAAATTTATAGATTAAGGAGAAGAAATTAATGGATAGAGAAATGATAAATATTAATGCAAATTTAGTTAAGGAAGCTAAATTTTCAGAATTTGAAAAAGATGGAAAAAGTGTTCAAGTAGCAAATTTTGCTCTTGTTAAAAATTATGGAAAGGGCAAAGAATATACAAATTGCTCAGTATATGGAGAAAAGGTAAAAATTGTAAAAGAATTTGAAAAAGGAGATCTAATCCATGTCTTTGGATATTTCAAAGAAAATAAAAAAGGAGATAAGGTCTACAAGAACTTTATAGTTAAATCACTAAACAAAATAGAAAATAAGAAAGAAAACGAGGAGGAATAATATGGAATTTTTTACAGCTGGAGTTGGAGTTTTAAAAACACTTGTAACTGCAATTGGTGCAGGTTTAGGAGCATGGGGAGTTATTAACTTGATGGAAGGTTATGGTAATGATAACCGGGCGACACGTTCGTAAGTGAAAAGCTTGCGCACAAAGTCGAAGGGCATTGACCCGAAAACTTTGGAGAACTGATATTCCGATTGGTGAAATGAGGGAGTAACGCCCTGAAGCGCCTACCTAATACTCCGAATGGCAGGAAACCATGCAACAGGTTTCCCCAAAAGATGTTATAGAGCTCGGTGAAGTCGGCAGAGAGCAGTCGTAAGTATGATTTTCAGACGATACACGAAAGCTGTCCAGCGGTGGATGGTGCTGCCTATATGCCGGGGTTCGGTTACCCATGGTCAGGATGATAGAGATATCTGACGAATTTCTGAATGTACGAGTCTAAACGTTGATACTGTCGAAAGGCAGTACACCTTTTACGGTGGTGTCCGTGGATAAGTAAGACTGGTTGTTATGAAAGTCCATGCATCGTTACAGGCGATGCGGTTATGCATGACCGGATACAGGCTCAGAGGAAAGACCTAAAGGTATCCAATGATAGGAATATCGGAACGTGGAAAGCTGGGAACATGGAGGCTGTTGCAGACCGATGAAGTGGTGGATGGGAATACCTTCGCGAGAGGGCAATAACCATTCTTTATTCCAGTGAGAGCAGTGGCATGGTACCTGTGAAGCCGTGAACAAGTAAGCGGTGGAGGGACGGCCACAAGTCGAATTCAGTAAAAATCATAAAATACACAACAAACACAGCTTCGAGTATGACAAAGAAAATCCAAACTGAAAGGAGAGGATGCCTGTGCCCACTTCGGAGCAGCAAGAAAGGAAAAGTAAACAAAGAAAAATCCGCAATTCAGAGTATTACGACATGGAGTCAACCTTTGACCGCCTGTATGCCGAAAGCAAAAATGGAAAAACCTTCAATCATCTGATGGAAATCATTGAGAGCGAGGAAAACATCAAGCTGGCTTATCGGACGATCAAAAAGAATACAGGAAGTAATACGGCTGGTGTGGATAAGCGGACGATAAAAAGCCTCATGAAATTAAGTGAGGAAGAATACGTCCGCCAGATACGAAATCAATTCAGCAACTATCACCCGCGCCCCGTAAGGCGTGTGGAGATACCAAAGCCCAATGGAAAGATGAGACCGCTGGGAATCCCCACGATCATAGACCGCATTGTCCAACAGTGCGTTTTACAGGTCATGGAGCCGATCTGTGAAGCAAAATTCAGTGAGAATTCAAACGGGTTCCGCCCGAATCGCTCTGCTGAAACAGCGATTGCACAGTGTATGCGGCTGGTGCAGGTACAACACCTGCATCATGTCGTTGATCTTGACATCAAAGGATTCTTCGACAACATCAACCATACAAAACTGATCCGTCAAATCTGGGCATTGGGAATCCGTGACAAAAAGCTGATATGCATCATTAAGGAAATGCTGAAAGCGCCGGTCATCATGCCAAACGGTGAAAAGGTCTATCCGACCAAGGGAACACCACAGGGAGGAATCCTGTCACCGCTACTTGCAAATATCGTATTGAATGAACTGGATTGGTGGATTGCTTCCCAATGGGAAGAAATGCCAACCAAAACAGAATTCAAGATAAGAGAAAATGCGAGTGGCACAAAGATCAAGAGCCATTCTTACAGAGCTTTGCGCAGAAGCAGACTGAAAGAAATGCACGCGGTCAGATACGCAGATGATTTCAAAATCTTCTGTTCCTCTCATGAGGAAGCTGTCAGGGCCTATAAAGCCACAGAATTATGGCTGAAGGACAGACTGGGGCTGGATATCAGTCCTGATAAATCCAAGGTAGCGAACCTGAAACGGCAGTATTCTGAATTTCTCGGATTCAAGCTGAAAGTTCGTAAAAAGGGCAGGAAATATGTCATTCGGTCTCATATGAGCGATAAGGCGTACAAAAAGGCGCATGAAAAGCTATCCGAAGAAGTGAAGAAGCTGGCTCATTCGTCAGAAGAAGCACAGTTCATGCAGTTACAGAAATACAATTCTGTTGTTGCAGGCCTTCACGAATACTACTGTATTGCTACAGAAGTATCTCATGACTTCGGAAAGCTTGCCTTCAGTATTAACAAACAGCTCAGAAACAGGCTGAAAGGCGATCTGTCCAAAACAGGATATCTCAAGGATGGGTTTATCAAGCGGAAATATGGAGAAAGCAGACAGCTGAGATTTCTTCACAAGCGGCCTGTGGTTCCGGTGGGATTTGCACAGCCCAAGAACGCCCAGCATAAACGCAAGGCGGTCAATAAGTATACGGTGGAAGGTCGTGAGTTGATTCATAAGAATCTTCAAATTGACACAGAAACAATGCTTTGGGTGATGCGTAATCCTGTCCGGGGTCGATCTATAGAGTATGCGGATAACAGGATTTCACTGTATGCGGCGCAGTACGGCAAATGTGCTGTCACTGGGGAGACAATGGCTCCTCATGACATCCACTGTCACCATAAGCTGCCGGTCAGCAAAGGTGGAACCGATGAATATGCCAACCTGATTTTGATTAAGAAGGATGTGCATACCATCATCCATGCAACACAAGACCCAACAGTCGAGAGACTCCTGAAATTCCTTAATCTTGAACCAAAACAACTTGTAAAGCTTAACAAGCTTCGTGCATTGGCAGAAATGCCGCCCATTATTCTTTGAATGAAATGCTGTAACGAGGTGTGTAAGTTGTGTGCTTCATGTCCCAAAACTACTGAATTCGATGGAACGCCGTGTGCGGTGAAAGCCGCACGCACGGTGTGGAGCGGGGGAAAATCCTGAGATAATTTCAAGGGATTACCTATCGCTATCCGGCGCGAAGTCGCAGGGCATGAAACAGTTGATGGCGGGCGGCGGCGTTGCCCTTATTGGGCTTACCCTTGTCCCGTTGCTCTCCGGCCTGTTTGGATAATGCCACAAACTAACACTACCCGCCGCGCTCTCCCGCTTCACGCGGGAGGGCGCGGGAAAGGAGGGATTAGCTTTTGATATGGCAGATGATTGAAGATTGGTTTCGCGGCATTTTGACAGACGGAATACTCTCTAATCTCTCCGGGCTGTTCGACAGCGTAAATACAGAGGTTGGAGAAATCGCAACGCAAGTCGGCACAACCCCCGCCGGGTGGAACGCGGGCATATTCAATATGATACGCAGCCTATCGGAAAACGTCATTGTGCCGATTGCGGGCGTTATCATTACCTTTGTCATGTGCTACGAACTAATCCAGCTTGTAATTGAGAAAAACAATCTGCACGATCTCGACACTTGGATTTTCTTCAAGTGGATTTTCAAAACCTTTGTTGCGGTGCTGCTGGTAACAAATACTTGGAACATCGTCATGGGCGTATTTGACATTACACAGAGCGTCGTCAACGACAGCGCGGGCGTTATCATATCCGACACAAGCATAGATATTGCAACCGTTATCACCGATATAGAAGCAAAGCTGGACGCTATGAGCGTCGGCGGGCTTTTGGGGCTATGGTTTCAATCACTCTTTGTGGGGCTTACCATGAAAGCGTTGTCTATCTGTATCATGCTGGTGGTGTACGGGCGCATGATTGAAATATACCTTGTAACGAGTATCGCCCCTATCCCCGTTGCGACAATGGTAAATCGTGAATGGGGCGGCATGGGACAGAACTACTTAAAATCCTTGCTTGCCCTCGGTTTTCAGGCTTTTCTAATTCTTGTGTGCGTCGGTATTTATGCGGTTTTGATACAGACAATCGCAGCAACCGATGACATATCCGGCGCGATCTGGTCTTGCATGGGCTATACCGTCCTCTTGTGTTTTACGCTTTTCAAAACGGGAAGCCTTGCAAAATCCGTATTCAGCGCGCATTAAGGGGGTGCAGATGAAGAAATACAAAATCATTTACGCCGATCCCCCTTGGAGATACGCGAGAAGCAAGGTACAGGGCGCAGCGGAAAAGCACTATCCCACTATGAGCATTGAGGAACTTTGCGCTTTACCCGTCAAAGAAATTGCGGATAAGGACTGCATTTTATTCCTATGGGCGACGTTCCCGCAGCTTAAAGAAGCATTACAGTTAATCAAGGCTTGGGGCTTTACCTATAAATCCGTTGCCTTTGTATGGTTAAAGCAAAATCGGAAATCGCCCACTTGGTTTTATGGCTTGGGCTTTTGGACGCGAGGAAATGCGGAAATCTGCTTGCTTGCTACCAAAGGACACCCGAAGCGACAATCAAACAAGGTACATCAATTTATTATTTCCCCCGTCGAGCAGCACAGCAAAAAGCCGGATATAACGCGGGAAAAGATACTTGCCCTTATGGGCGATCTCCCGCGCATTGAACTGTTTGCAAGGCAGCATACCCCCGGTTGGGACGTATGGGGAAATGAAATCAAAAGCGACATACGGTTTGCCGGAAAGGAGGTTTGAAATGGCGTATGTAACCGTCCCAAAGGACTTAACAAAAATCAAAAGCAAGGTAATGTTCAACCTTACGAAACGACAGCTAATTTGTTTCAGCGCGGCGGTGGCAATCGGACTGCCGCTGTTCTTTTTGGTAAAAAGCAGCGTTGGAACGAGCGCAGCGGCATTGTGCATGGTGCTTGCCATGCTGCCTATGTTTTTGCTTGCCATGTACGAGAAAAACGGGCAACCGCTGGAAGTGATTATTCGGCAATTTGTGGAAGTGAAGTTTCTTCGCCCCAAAGAGCGACCTTATCAGACCAACAATTTTTATGCCGCCCTTGCGCGGCAAGAGCAATTAGATAAGGAGGTACGGGCGATTGTCAAAGGAAAAGAAAAACACCCAAAACGAAAAGCGTAAACTTTCCCGACAGGAAAGAAAACAGATAGATACCCTTATCCGACAGGCAAAGGGCGACGGGAAGCCCTATACGGCGCAGGACAGCATACCGTTTGAGCGAATGTATAAGGACGGGATTTGCCGCCTTGCAAACGGGCGGTATTCCAAGTGCATTGAGTTTGAGGATATAAATTATCAGCTTGCGCAGCCGGACGACAAAACCGCCATTTTTGAAGCCCTTTGCGATATGTATAACTCATTCGACGCTTCTATCAACGTGCAGCTTTCCCTAATCAGCCGCCATGCGAACAAGGACGATTTCAAGAACAGTATCACGATTGCGCCGCAGAATGACGATTTCGACAGTATCAGAGCAGAATACACCGAAATGCTTAGGACGCAGCTTGAACGCGGAAACAACGGGCTTATCAAGACCAAGTTTCTTACCTTTACCGTTGAAGCAAAGGACATCAGATCGGCGCGGGCGCGGCTTGCCCGCATTGAAACGGACACCCTCAACCATTTTAAGGTGATCGGCGCGGCGGCGCGGGTATTGGACGGGAAACAGCGTCTTGAAGTGCTGCATGGGATTTTCCACCCGGACGGGGAACGCTTTAACTTTGCGTGGGAATGGCTACCCGCAAGCGGTCTTTCCGTCAAAGACTTTATCGCCCCGTCCTCTTTCCGATTTGGCGACGGGCGAATGTTTCAAATGGGCGGCAAGTTTGGTGCGGTTTCCTTTTTGCAGATCGTCGCGCCGGAACTTTCCGACCGTATGCTTGCTGACTTCATGGACGCGGAAAACGGGATTATCGTCAATCTGCACATTCAGAGTATCGACCACAACGAAGCAATCAAGACGATTAAGCGCAAGATCACCGACCTTGACCGCATGAAGATTGAAGAACAAAAGAAAGCAATCCGCAGCGGTTATGACATGGATATTATTCCGTCCGACCTTGCCACCTACGGCGGGGAAGCAAAAAACCTACTCCGCGATTTGCAGAGCCGCAACGAAAGAATGTTTCTGCTTACGCTGCTTGTCTTAAACCTTGCAGATACCAAGCAGAAATTGGATAACGAAGTGTTCGGGGCGGCGGCAATCGCACAGAAATACAACTGCATTTTGACCCTCCTTGACTACCGGCAGGAACAGGGGCTTATGTCCTCTATCCCGTTGGGGGATAACCTTATCCATATCCAGCGCGGCTTGACGACCAGCAGCACCGCCGTTTTCGTTCCCTTTACGGTGCAAGAGCTGTTCCAAAGCGGCGAAGCATTGTATTACGGCTTAAACGCCCTTTCCAACAACATGATTTTGTGCGACCGAAAGAAGCTGAAAAACCCCAACGGCTTGATACTCGGCACACCGGGCAGCGGCAAAAGTTTTTCTGCAAAACGTGAAATCACAAACGCTTTTCTTATCACGTCCGACGACATTATCATTTGCGACCCCGAAGCCGAATATTACCCCCTTGTCGGACGTTTGAAAGGACAGGTTATCAAGGTTTCGCAGAACAGCACGCAGTACATTAACCCTATGGATATTAACCTCAATTACAGCGAGGGCGACACGCCCATAGCCTTAAAGAGCGATTTTATCCTTTCCTTTTGTGAGTTGATTATGGGAGGTAAAAACGGGCTGGAAGCTGTCGAAAAGACCTTGATTGACCGCGCTGTTATCAGCGTGTACCGCAACTACCTTGCCGACCCGAAGCCCGAAAATATGCCGATTTTGGGCGACCTCTACGACGAGATCAAGAAGCAGCCGGAAAAGGAAGCGCAGCGTATCGCGGCGGCATTGGAACTCTATGTAAACGGCAGCTTGAACATTTTTAACCACAGGACAAACGTTGACATTCATAACCGCCTTGTCTGCTTTGATATTAAGGAACTCGGTACGCAGCTTAAAAAAGTCGGTATGCTTATCGTCCAAGACCAAGTATGGAACAGAGTAACGGTAAACCGCAGCGAGGGCAAGGCGACGCGGTATTACATCGACGAGTTTCATTTGCTCTTGAAAGAGGAACAGACCGCCGCCTATTCCGTCGAGATTTGGAAGCGTTTTAGGAAGTGGGGCGGTATTCCGACAGGTATCACCCAAAACGTGAAAGATTTGTTGTCGTCCCGCGAGGTGGAGAACATCTTTGAAAACAGCGATTTTGTCTATATGCTCAACCAAGCCCAGGGCGACCGGGAAATCCTTGCCAAGCAGCTTAACATTTCGCAGCAGCAAATGACCTATGTAACCCATTCCGAAGCGGGCGAGGGACTTATCTTCTATGGCAACGTGATTTTACCCTTTATTGACCGTTTCCCGAAAGATACGGAACTCTACCGCGTGATGACGACCAAGCCCGGCGAGGTGTCGGCATGAGGATAGAAACGGATAAAATCTATTGCGGCGACAGCTTGCAGGTGCTTCAAACCTTGCCGGATAACTGTTTGGATTGTTGCGTAACGTCCCCGCCCTACTACGCTTTGCGCGATTACGGCACAGACGGGCAAATCGGGCGTGAAGCAACGCCGGAGGAATATGTTTCCCGCATTACGGCGGTTTTCCATGAGGTAAAGCGGGTGCTTACGCCGGAGGGTACTTGTTGGCTGAATATCGCGGACACTTATTGCGGCACAGGCAGCAAAGCCGACCACCAAGACCCGAAATATCCCAAAGGCAGGAACGGGCAGCAAGTGGCGGTAAACCACCGCGCCCCCGGCTGCAAGCCGAAAGACCTAATCGGTATTCCGTGGCTTGTAGCCCTTGCCTTGCGGGGCGACGGTTGGTATTTGCGCAGTTCTATCATTTGGCACAAGGGAAACGCCATGCCGGAAAGCACGCGGGACAGACCGACGCGCTGCTATGAATATGTGTTTCTGCTTACCAAGTCAAAGAAATATTACTATGATTGGCAAGCAGTAGCCGAGCCGATAGCCCCCACAACGGCGGTACGGCTGAAAAGCGGAGTTGGGAAAGGCAACAAATATGCCGCTACCGTTCCGGGGCAAAACCAGCCGCAGAAAATCAACCGTCCCCGCAGGAAAGGCGCATACACCGACGAAATGATTTCCCCCGTCCGCAGCCGCCGCAACGTTTGGCAGATCAACACAGCTTCCTATCGCGGCGGGCATTTTGCAGCGTTCCCGCCCAAACTTGCGGAAACGTGCATTTTGGCGGGCTGTCCTGTCGGCGGGATTGTGCTTGACCCGTTTTTAGGCAGCGGCACGACCGCAGCGGCGGCAAAAAGCCTTTCCCGCCGCTATGTGGGTATAGAGATCAACCCCGAATACTGCACCCTTGCAAAACAGCGTATTGGAGGTGATGAACATTGAGCAAGGAATTAAAAGCCCCCGACAAGGTAACGCAGAAAATGACCCGCGACGGGGCGGTTGCGGAAAACCTTACGACGGGCGAAACAACGAGTATCAGCGAAAGACCGCCGGAGGAAAACTATTCAGCCCCCGTAGCGGGAGCAGCGGAAAAAGCCACCCAACGTATTGGCACAGAGGTTAGCCGCCACTTTGAAAAGGGCGCGGAGAAAAAGACCCTTGACGCAGCACAGCTTAAAACCCATACGTCCCGCTTGCAGTTTTCCGAAGCGGAACGGGCAACGCCGGACCTGCAAAAGGCAATCAAAAAATCCGATACGGCGGCTGACCGTTTAGACAAAGCGCGGGCAGCTATCCCCAAACAGACCAAAATCACAAAAGAGCGCGTTTTTGACGAAGCCAAAGGCAAAGCAAAGACGCGCCTTGCTTTTGAAAAAACGGATAAGCCCCCAAACGGCAAGTTGCGTCATAACCCGTTATCCCGTCCGGCGCAGGAATTGGACGCCGCCGTACATGGAAAAATCTATGAGGTGGAGAAAGAAAACGTCGGTGTGGAAAGCGGACACAGGATAGAACTTGTGGGCGAGAAAGCGGGCGGCATGACGACGCGGGCAGTAAAACGCGGCATACGCAGCCATAAGCTGAAACCTTACCGGGCGGCGGCAGCAGCCGAGAAAAAGGCAGCAAAGGCAAACGCCGATTTCCTCTACCAAAAGGCGCTGCATGATAACCCCGCCCTTGCGCACTCCAACCCGATTTCCCGTTTTTGGCAAAAACAGCGCATTAAAAAGCAGTATGCAAAGGCGTTGAAAACGGGCGGCAAGGTGAAAAAGACCGCCGAAGCCACCGCAAAGGCGGCGAAGAAAACGGCGCAGGAAACCAAACGGGCGACGTTCTTTGTCGTCCGGCATTGGAAAGGCTGCTTGATTGTGGGCGGGATTGCCTTTATCGTGCTTCTGTTTTTCGGCGGCTTGTCCTCTTGTTCCCTGTTCGGCGGCAACAGCGGCAGCGGCTTGATTGCGTCGTCCTATCTCTCCGAGGACGCGGATATTACAGGCGCAGAAAGCGCGTATGTCGCTATGGAAGCCGAGTTACAGGATATGCTGGATAACATCGAAAGCGAATACCCCGGCTATGACGAATACCGGGTAACGGCTGACGAGATCGAGCATGACCCGTATGTGCTAATCTCTATCCTCTCCGCTTGGCATGAGGGCGTGTTTACTCTCGATGAAGCGCAAAGCACCCTTGAAATGCTCTTTGATAAACAGTATATCTTGACGGTTACGGAGGAAGTCGAGGTACGCTACCGCACCGAAACGCGGACGGACAGCGAGGGCAACGAATACGACGTTGAAGTAGCCTATAACTATTACATTCTCAATGTGGATTTGGAAAACTTCAACCTCTCCCATGTTCCCGTTTACATTATGGGCGAGGAACAGCTATCCATGTACGTTATGTATATGTCGTCGCTTGGGAACAGACCCGACCTTTTCCCGCAATCCGGCTATATTTCAAAATACTATGAAAACCCGCCAGCGGATTATGAAATCCCGCCCGCCTATCTGGAAGATGAACAGTTTGCGCGGCTCATTGAGGAAGCGGAAAAGTATGTCGGTTTTCCTTATGTGTGGGGCGGCAGCAGCCCGGAAACCTCTTTTGATTGCAGCGGTTTTGTTAGCTATGTGCTGACGAACAGCGGCTTATACAATACGGGCAGACTTGGGGCGCAGGGGCTTTACAACATTTCAACCCGCGTTTCCAACCCGCAGCCGGGGGATTTGGTTTTCTTTACGGGTACATATGACACACCGGGGGTATCTCATGTGGGTATCTACGTTGGCGAGGACGGGGACGGAAGCCCCGTCATGCTGCATTGTGGCGACCCGATACAATACGCAAAACTTGATACAAGCTATTGGCAATCCCATTTTTACGCCTATGGGCGGCTACATTACAACTGACTTTGAAAGGAGTTAATTTCTATGGCAAACACGAAACTTGACCGTATCGAAAGGGATATTGAGAAAACGAGGGCGAAAATCCTTGAATACCAAAAAAGGCTGAAAGACCTTGAAGCGCAGAAAATCGAGGAAGAAAACGCGCAGATCGTTCAAATGGTGAAAGCGGTACACCTTGACGGGGCGCAGCTTGCCGCGTTCCTCTCCGCCTATGCCAACGGCGAAATCATTTTGCCGCAGCCGGACGCAGACTATACCGACGAACAGGAGGAAACCGAAGATGAAGCATAAAAAACTGTTCCGCAGCGTTACCGCTTTGCTTGCCGCCCTTGTACTCATGGGCGGCTTTTCTGTTACCGCTTTTGCGGGCGGCGGTGATGTGAGTGACGAGCCGCCTACCCCCGTAACCGAAACCGAGCCGGAAGAAACGACGGGCGGCTATGAGCCGCAGCCCTTAACGCCGGAGGGCAACATGAGCCTTGTGGACGACATAACGGGCGAAGCGTCCGGCGATAAACAGTTTATTACCGTCGTTACGAAAAACGGAAACTATTTTTACATCATCATTGACCGCGCCGAGGACGGAGAAAACACCGTCCATTTCCTCAATCAAGTTGATGAAAAAGACCTTTTGCAGCTTATGGAGGACGAACAGACCGAAGCCCCCGCTTGTAGCTGTACTGAAAAATGCGTTGCCGGAAGCGTCAACACCGATTGCCCCGTTTGCAGCGTCAATATGAGCGAGTGCGCGGGCAAGGAAGCCGAGCCAGAGCCGGAAGAAACCGAGCAGCCGGAGCCGAAGGAAGATAAAGGCGGCGGCATGGGCGGTGCTATTCTGCTTGTCGTGCTGCTTCTTGCCGTAGCGGGCGGCGGCGCGTTCTATTACTTTAAGATTATGAAGCCCAAAAAGGACGCGGCAAAAGGCAGCAGCAACCTTGACGATCTCGACTTTGACGAGGACGAGGAAGAATTAGAAACCGAGCAGGAGGACGAGGAAGTATGAAACTTGTAATTGCAGAGAAACCGAGCGTCGGGGCGGCGATTGCCGCCGTACTTGGCGCGAATGAAAAGCGCAGCGGATATTTTGAGGGCAGCGGCTACCTTGTGTCCTGGTGTATCGGACATTTGATTAGCCTTGCAGACGCGGCGACCTACAACGAGCAGTACCGAAAATGGAAGTATGACGATCTCCCCATTGTCCCGCAGGATTGGCAGTTTACCGTTGCCAGCGGCAAGGAGCAGCAGTTTTCCGTACTCAAAGACCTTATGCACCGCAGCGACGTTTCCGAGATTGTCAATGCGTGCGACAGCGGGCGCGAGGGAGAACTCATTTTTCGCTTTGTCTATGAACAGGCAAATTGCAAAAAGCCCTTTTCCCGCCTTTGGATTAGCAGTATGGAAGAAAGCGCAATCCGCGAGGGCTTTTCAAACCTCAAAGACGGGCGCGGCTATGACGACCTCTATCAATCCGCGCTTTGCAGAGCAAAGGCAGATTGGCTTGTCGGGATTAACGCGACCCGCCTTTTCTCTATCCTCTATCACAAAACGCTGAATGTCGGCAGAGTGCAGACGCCCACCCTTACCATGCTGGTAAACCGCGACTATGCGATCAGCAGCTTTAAAAAAGAAAAATATCATGTTGTCCGTCTGGACGCGGGCGGTGTTTCGGCTTTGTCCGAAAGGCTGAACGACGAAGCGGCAGCGCAGCAGATGAAAGCGGCTTGCGAGAAATCGCAAGCCGTTTGTACTTCCCTCAAAAAAGAGAAAAAGACCGTTGCACCGCCGAAGCTGTTTGACCTTACCGCGCTGCAGCGCGAAGCCAACCGCCTGTACGGGTTTACGGCGAAACAGACCCTTGACTATGCGCAAGCCCTCTACGAAAAGCGGCTTTTGACCTATCCCCGCACCGACAGCAAATATATCACTTCCGATATGCAGGACAGCACAAAGGAACTCATTACCGGGCTTTGTTCGCTGCTTCCCTTTATGCGGGACGTGAAGCTGCAAGCAGACCTTACAAGGGTTTGCGACAACAGCAAAGTAACCGATCACCACGCCATTTTGCCGACAGCCGAGTTTTTGAAAGCGGGCTTTTCTTCCCTTGCCGACAGCGAAACAAAACTTATGACCCTTGTATGCGCGAAGCTGCTTTGCGCCGCAGCCGCGCCCTATGAATATGAAGCGGTTACGGCAGTTATCTCTTGCGGCGGTTATACCTTTACCGCAAAGGGAAAGACGACGCTTTGCGAGGGGTGGCGTGAGATTGAAAAGCTGTCCCGCGCCGCGTTCGAGGAACAGGACGAGGACGCAGAGCCGGAAACCGTTTTGCCGCCGCTTGCCGAGGGGCAGACCTTTGACAATCCGGCAGCGGAGATCTCCGAGCGTTACACGCAGCCCCCGAAAGCATATACCGAAGATACGCTTCTGTCCGCTATGGAGAACGCGGGCAAGGAAGAAACGCCGGAGGACGCAGAGCGCAAAGGGTTAGGCACTACCGCAACGCGGGCGGGTATCATTGAAAAACTCATTAGTGCGGGCTTTGCCGAGCGCAAGGGCAAAAAGCTAATCCCCACAAAGGACGGGTATAACCTTGCCGCTATCCTGCCCGAAGTCCTTACGTCCCCGCAGCTTACGGCAGAATGGGAAACCCGCCTTACCGGGATTGCCAAAGGCAGCGACAGCCCGGACGATTTCATGCGCAGCATTGAGGAAATGACAGCGGGGCTTGTCAAAACCTATTCCGCGATTTCCGAAGATAAAGCGAAGCTGTTTACCCCGCAGCGGGAAGCAATCGGCACTTGCCCCCGTTGCGGCGCGACGGTTTACGAGGGCAAGAAAAACTACTACTGTTCCGACAGGGCGTGCAGCTTTGTCATGTGGAAAAATGACTTGTTCTTTCAGCAGCGCAAAAAGACTTTCACAAAGGCGATTGCCGCCGCCCTTTTGAAAGACGGAAAGGTAAAAATCAAGGGTATGTACTCTACCAAAACGGGAAAGACCTTTGACGGGGTTGTGCTGCTTGCCGACACAGGCGGCAAGTATGTAAACTTCCGCGTCGAGCAGAACCGAAAATGATTAGGCTTGATGAAAAGCAGTATCGAGCCGTTAAGAAAATGACCCGCGCCGCGTGCGCCAACAACGATTGCGGGAACTGTCTGCTATTGGACGACGGGGAAACTTGCGTTTGTGTGCAGAGTATCAGCTATTCGCTGTTATGCCGTTATTTCCGCGAAGCGGTTTTACCCGCAGACAGGCAGCTATGCGAACAGATCACCCGCAGCGGGGAAACCGATTTGAAGCGTTGCGCGGTATGCGGCAGCACGTTTGCGGCGGGCAGCAACCGGGCGAAATACTGTCCCGATTGTGCGGCAAAGATACGCCGCAGACAGAAAGCGGAAAGCGAGAGAAACAGGCGTTTACGGATAAAAACAACTACATAGCAAGCACAGCAAACGAGTACCCGTTTGCGAGAAATGCCCGCGCTGCTCTTGGAACGGCGCGGGCATTTTGCTTGTTGGGATAGTCCCAAACCCTTAAAAATCGAGAAAGGACGTGATGAAACAATATGCCGTATTCTTCATACGACCATGACAAATTGGAAACCGCCGAAACCATGCGGATAGAACGCCGGATATATTTTGAAGCAAAAGACAGGGATATTGCCCCCTATATTTCCTTGCCGCTGGAACAGCTACACGCCATGCGCGAGGAAAGCGCGGCAGCGGAACAGGCGATTTTTAACGATCTCTCAAGCCGAGCTGCCGCATGGGAGGAACAGGCGGGCAAAACGCTTTTGCTTGACAAAGCGATTGAATACACAAGGACAACCGTTGTGCAGCACACTTCTAACGAGTGGCGGAAAGGCGAATATGACCGATACACCCGCAGCAACCGGGTATATCAGATGAACTACCACATTTACGAGAACACCCGTTACGACAGGGAGAAGCAGCAAAGCGTCCCTTACTCTTATTCCCTTACATGGGGCGTTTACACCAACAGCCCAAACAGGAACGGGCAAGCGAAGATCGCCGGACAGGATAGAAAGGTTTTTTCCGACAAGGCGGCTATGGAAAAGTATCTGAATGGACGTATCAAAGCATACGACCGTCTGTTTACGGAAATCTCCCCGCCTATCCCGCAGGAGTACGCCGAGCATTTCAAAGTAAACGGTATGCTTTTACCGGGCTATACCATTGAGGGCGAGGAACCCCCGCAGCAGCAGCCACAGGCGGCAGCTATCCCCGAAACTACCGGGCAGCAAAAGGAGCGTGAACACATGAGCGAACAGTTTTCTATTATGATTGGCAACCGCAGCCGTTTTGAAGCGGGCGACCCCGACGGTTATTGGCTGGATATGCCCGCCACAAAGGAGCAGTTACACGAAGCTATGCGGAACGTAGGCATTACCGCCGACAACCCGCAGGATTTTTCCATTCGCGGCTATTCCGACGACCCGGAGAAACATATTGCTTTGCCTTATGAAATGGTATGCGCCGCCGACGTGGACGAACTCAATTTTCTTGCAGCGCGGCTCGAACAGCTTGACCCCGCCGAGGTTGGCAAGCTGAACGCAGCTTTGCAGCAGAAAAACGGGCTTGCAAATATCGGACAGGTAATTGACTTCACCTACAACGTGGATTTTTACGTCCATATCCCCGAAGTACATACCTACCGCGATTTAGGCGATTATTACTTAAATCAATCCGGCATGGTACAAATGCCCGAAGAATGGAAAGGCGGCATTGACCTTACTACTTTTGGCAGGAACGCCGCCGCGCAGGAAAAGGGTGCGTTTACTGAATACGGCTATATCGTGGAAAGCGGCGACGAGTGGGAACGACAGTTTGAGGGGCGCGAAGTGCCAGAGGAATACAAGATTATGAGTTACCCGCAGCCGGAGCGCAGCGAACAGGACAAAGCCTATATGGACGCAGCCGAAGCGCAGCAGATAGAAACACCTACCGCCGAGCCGCAGCAGCCCCGCCCCGTCGTCCCCATTGTCCTTACTTCCGAAAAGCCCGCCGAAAAGGTAAAGGAGATCACCGCCCGTTTGGAGCAAGGCGTACAAGCGATTTTTGACAGCGACCGCTACAAAGAGTTTCTAACCGCTATGTCGAAGTTCCATGATTATAGTTTGAATAACACTATCCTAATTGCTATGCAGGGCGGCAATTTGGTAATGGGCTTCCGTCAATGGGAAAAGGAGTTTGACCGTCATGTAAAAAAGGGCGAGAAAGGCATTAAAATCTTTGCCCCCGCGCCCTACAAGGTGAAAAAGCTGGTTGATAAAATCGACCCCGAAACGAGAAAGCCCATGCTTGACCGCGAGGGAAAGCCGATTAAGGAAGAAAAGGAAATCACCGTCCCCGCCTTTAAGGTTATAACCGTCTTTGATATTTCGCAGACCGAGGGCAAGGAGTTTCCCGACCTTTCCGTTAAACCGCTGCTTGCCGATGTGGAGCAGTACGAGGATTTTTTCGCCGCCCTTGAAAAAGCGTCCCCCGTCCCGATTGCATTTGAGCAGATCACAAACGGCGCAAATGGGTATTTCAGTTTGACCGACAAGCGTATTGCAATCAAAGAGGGCGTGAGCGAGTTACAGGCGGTAAAGACCGCCATTCACGAAATCGCCCATGCGAAGCTGCACGATGTAGACTTGAACGCCCCGCCGGAGGAACAAAACCGCGTTGACCGCCGCAGCCGCGAGGTACAGGCTGAAAGCGTTGCCTATACGGTGTGTCAGCATTTCGGGCTTGATACGTCGGATTACTCTTTCGGCTATGTTGCCGGGTGGAGCAGCGGCAAGGAAATGACCGAATTAAAAGCGTCCCTTGAAACGATACAGGCAACCGCAAAGGAACTCATTACCGAGATCGAGGGGCATTTTACTGAATTGCAGCAGCAGCGGCAAGCCGAGCAGGAGCAGGAAGCGAAAACAAAAGAAACCTTGCTTCTCAACGGCAAGGAGGACAGCTACGGGATTTATCAGTTAGCCCGCAGAGAGGAAACTATGGATTTGCGCTTTGAGCCTTTCGACCGTCTGCAAGCAACGGGGCATACCGTTGACCGGGCAAATTATGAACTCGTCTATACCGCGCCGCTTACAAAGGATATGACGCTTGGCGGCATTTGGGAAAAGTTTAATATCGACCGCCCCGACGATTTTAAGGGGCATAGCCTTTCCGTTTCCGACATTGTTGTGCTTCATCAGAACGGCGAGAACACCGCCCACTATGTAGACAGCATAGGTTTTCAGCAGGTGCCGGAGTTTTTACAGGAACAAGCGCAGCAGACCCCCGTATTTGATAAGCTATCTCCCGAACAGCAGCAAGCCCTATCCGATACCGTAAAAGATACGCTGCAACTGCTTGTAGACGCAGACAAGCGGATTTATGGCGACGTTACAGGCAAGACCCTTGAAGCAATTGCGGCACAAGGGTATTCCTACAAGGACGGGCAGCTTGAAAAGCAGCAGCCGGAAGCGACCCCCGAAAGCCTTATGACGGGCGAAACCGTCAGAACGCCGAGAGGCAATTTTCATATTACCGACATGAGCCGCGAACAGATCGAAGCGGCGGGCTTTGGTTTTCATCATGCGTCGGAGGACGGGAAGTATCTCATTATGGGAAATGGCACACAGGCTTATGCCATAGCCGCCGAGCAGCCGCAGCGGGATAATCCCTTAAAGCACGTTGAGGACATTGTAGAGCAGAACGACAACAACTTTGACGGGATTATCAATAACACGCCGCAAACGCCCACCGTCGCAGACTTGGAGCAGCGGGCAAAGGCGGGCGAAGCGATCTCCGTTACCGACCTTGCGAAAGCGGTAAAAGCCGAGAAACGGGAGCTGCCGCAAAAGAAACCGTCCATTTTGAAGAAGCTGGACGAGTATAAAAAACAGGCGGCGCAGCAGCCGAAAGACAAGCAGAAAGAGCAGAAAAAGGATTTGGAGGTTTGATAGTATGAATATCCGCTTTACCATTGAGGAAGAAAACATAATTGCGATTTACGCCGAGGATAGCCGGGAAAGGACGATTGATAATATCAACTCTGCCATGCCCTACATGGACGAGGATATGCGCCAGCTTGCCGCCGCAGCGGTAAATAAGCTGCAAGCCATGACGGACAGCGCATTTTCCGAAACTGTCTTTACTCTCACCGACGACGAATAAGCCTTAACGAAACGGGGGCGCGGCTGCCGATTGTTGGCACCGCGCCCCATTCTTTTTTGCGTTTTCGTGGAACATTAGAAAGGCACTTTTTGAGGTTTGAGTATAAAGTATCGTCTATGCCGTTTTCGCGCTCTGGAAGCCGCAGAAATACAGCCATTTTCAGCCCTTAACGTTCCACTTGCTACCCTTGTTTTATGCTTTATCTCTTGCCTTGATATGGAGAAGCAGCATGATGATAAAAGCAAGCCCGCAGACCACATAAAACCAAAGTTGATCTGCATTGGAGATAATAAACGCCAGCAGCCCGAAAATAACCGCCCAGGCAGCGGACAGCAGCACCCCGATTACCCAAAATCCAAAGCGTGTTTTTTGGAGAAACAGCAGCAGCGCGAATACAGCAGCGCCGATCAGCACGCATAATGCAGGGTGCAGCGTGAAAAAGTGATTGCAGCACACGCCGGATATAATACCGAGGGCGATACTGTCAAAAACAATGATATGCCCGATAAAAAGCCCCACTACCATAAGGATAAAGCTAACTACAAGACCGATTATTAAATAGGCTCCCGCCGCCGCTAAATAGCCCATATATACACTTCCTTTGTTCTTTGAATACAGTTTGATTGTAACAGGTTTTTGTGAAAAAATCTATTAGCCCCGTTCCTGTTCTTTCGCCCTGCTTTGGGACGGATATAGAATACTGTCAACGTTCTTTTTGACAACGCCGTATTCCTGCATTTGCTTCTTGGCTTGCCGATAATCCTCATACAATTTGCTTTTCCTGTCGTTTAAGCTGCTATACTCCTTACGCAGCGCGGCGAGATCGGGCAGCTTCTTTATCTGCATTTCCTTTAATGCCCTTGCCGCAGCTTCAAACAGGATAATTTCGCTTTCATGTCCCCGCAGATACTTTTCCTTGTCCGGCGATTTTCGGTATTCATCGTAAATCGGTTTTAACTGTCGGTATGTGGTGGTGTGCTTGATAAGCAGCGACAAATCAGACATACGCTGTTCCACTTCCTTAACCGCCTTTGCCGCCGCGTCATGGGCGGTCATAATATCGGCTATCCTGCTTTCAAGTTCGCTGTAATACTCAATCTTGTTTTCGGTTAGGAAGTTCATGCTTTTAGCAGCCTGTTTCAGATTGTGGATTTTCGCCCACCGCTCATAGCCCGCCGACTGTTGGGCTTTGATACTGTTTTCAAGATCAACGACAAGCCGGATTTTCTTATCTTCCCGCAGCGTTTTTGCTTTGGCAGCATACACGCCCTTGATACGTTCCTTTATCGCTTCTTCCGTATATGCCGCGCCGAGCGTCTTTGCGCGGGTAAACCGTTCCTGTCCGGCGGCGCGGAAAGAAATATACTTGCCCTGTTTGATTTCATACCCCATTTCCTGCAAGCGGCGCAGCAGTTCGTCAAAATCTTTCACTTGGGGAATGAGGGTATCTATTGCCGTTTTCAGCTTGGCTTTATAGCTTGTACCTTGCTTTTCGGCGGTATATTCCGCATAGCTTTTCCCCTTGTCCTGTCCCGGCACGACGACGGATAGCCCATGCTCTTTACATATCCTGTCGCTGGTACGCCGGATATGGTGATAGCTTTGTTTGTTGGAATGGTACTTTTTGTAGTCAACGAAGCTGACCGAGTTAAAAATCAAGTGATTGTGCAAATGGTCTTTATCGACGTGGGTTGTCAAAACAAACTCATACTTGCCGCCTAACACCGCCCCGGCAAGTTCCATTCCGATTTTGTGCGCTTCTTCCGGGGTGGTTTCTCCCACCGCGAAAGACTGTATCAAATGCCGCCCTAAATGTGTGCCGCGATCTCCGGCAGCTTCCCGCGTCCATGCAAACTCAATATCGGCGGTTTCCAGCCCGCAGCCGAAAGAGGACGCAAGCAGCTTCCCGTCTGTCTTTTCGGGATTTAAGATATAGTCTATCGCAGCCTTTAAGGTTGATTTAATAGGGTGCGTCTTTGTAACCGCCATATCTCGTCCACCGCCTTTTTAATGTCCTCTATGTCCTGCCTGTAAACTGTCCCCGTCGCATTGGCGCGTTTTGCAATTTGGTTGATGTTCCGGCTCACCGCTTGCAGTTCCCGGATATATGCTTTCGTGTCGCTTCGGTCAACGACAAGAATATACCCGTCTATCGCCATTTTACGGAAGTATGCGCCGTATTGCCGGATAGGAAGCTGCTTCATCTTCTCGTCGATCAGCCGCTTTTCTTCTTCCGTAACGTAAAACTTCATCTGTATATTTCTCTTTCGGTTTTCCATTTCCGCGCCGCCTTTCGGTATAAGGGTTTGGGATTATCCCAACAAGCATTTTCCGCAAACGGGTACTCGTTTGCTGTGCTTGCTATCTACTCCATACCCCCACCGAAAGGCGGTATTTGTTGCGCGTTCCTGTTAATTTTGGACGCAAAAAAAGATTGCAGCCGCCATGCGCTGCAATCTCCTGTTTCCCATATTGTGAGGTTAGTCCTCTGCTTGTTCGACTTCCGTTATCTCCCTTGCCGTTGCGGTTACAATCCGTATGCCTTTATCGCTCATACCATCCAGCAGCGCGTCAAGCTGCCGCCGCCCGGTGGATTTCTCCGCGTTGCTGTTCGGAAAGAAAAATTGATCTACCGAAATATGATAACGGGTTACAAGGTCATAGAACACCTGTAAACTCGGCTGTTGTCCCTTGTTCTCGATATTCGCAAGGTAACGCGGTGAGATATATAACTCGTCGCAAACCTTTTTGCGGCTCTCTTTGTATTCTTTTCTCGCGGCTTTTATGGCTGCCCCGAAAGCCTTAAAATCGTACAATGGTACAGGTCTTTTTGCCATTATTCATTCACCCTATTACATTCTACTGTTCACCTTTCTTCTTGGATATGTCTATACAATTCATATCATTAGGTTAAATACTTCCTGTTGTGTATTGACAGTAGACTGATTTTCTGATAAAATAAAATTTATGTAAAAGGAGGCGGCGTTTATGTTGCATAGCATGCGTATTAGATAAGCATTGAAAAAAAGGATTTTCCCATTTTCAACATGGGCTTTTTTGTCATGCTTATTTTGCGGATGCTATACAAAAAACTAACGACGTATAGATATAGTATAGACATAGTGCAAGCTATGCCTTAGTTTTGTTGTACTGCTCTGTGCATTATAAATGCAGGTCAATGCTCATGTTGAGGATTGACCTGCATTTTTTTGTGTAAAAAGGACGAGTGAAATATAATGCTTAAAAAATATTGGATAAAATGTCCGATTTGTAACGGAAAGACGAGAGTTCAAGTATTTCATAATACTGTATTAAAAGATTTTCCTCTTTTCTGCCCTAAATGCAAATTGACGCATATCATTGATGTAGAAAAATTAGAGATTGTAATCAAAAATACAGAAAAACAAACTTTTATTATTTAGAAGAAAGGATATAAAAATGAAACGTTTACCTAAATATACGCCTGCGGAAGTACGGAATGATCCATACGGATTTACTTACAAAGAAATGTCGGAAGTTATTGGCGAGAATGAAGCAAAAGCCTTATATGAAGAATTATATAAGCAATTACCACGCAAAAAAAATCTATCAATGTTGGTAAAAAATATTTGCAAAAGCAGTGATACTGAAAAGTATGTTTACGAACTGAAAGACAACAAATACATTGAAACGGTTTTTATCAAGCGGCGAGATGGTGGAACTGTTTGCGTGAGCACACAAGTCGGTTGTCCTGTTGGTTGTATTTTTTGTGAGTCCGGGCGAAATGGCTTTGTTCGTAATCTAACATCGTCAGAAATCGTACAACAGATTATATTGTTGCGTCGAAAAGTAAACCGTATCGTTTTTATGGGTATGGGAGAGCCTTTATTCAATTATGACAACTTGATAAAAGCAATCCATATTCTCCGAGATAGATATGGGCTCAACTTTCCAACCGACGGCATTACCATATCAACAGTTGGTCCGGTCGATCAATTAAAAAAATTGCGCGAGGAACATCTTAAAATTCAGTTGACAATATCTTTACACGCAGCAACACAATCTGCAAGAAATCGTATTATTCCTCACATGCGCATATATGCTATTGAAGATGTTGTTAAGCAAGCCTTATCCTATTCTGAAAGGCATAATCGCAAAATTGTCTTTGCGTATTTGCTTTTACCGGGTATAAATGACCGGCCCTCAGATGTAAGACAACTTGCAAAATGGTTTCGGGGCAAAAAAGTTATGATTAACGTGTTACAATACAACCCAACAAGCAATTCAAGAATTAAAGCACCACAGAAACGGGAAATAGTTGCATTCAAACATCAATTAGAGCAAGCAGGACTTGAAGTTACTATGAGAGTTTCTCATGGCAGAGAGATTAACGCGGCTTGTGGACAGTTAGCTAACACATATAATAAATTCAAAAAAAAATGATTAAAAGTGCCAGACGCATAGACGCAGAGCCGATAACGCATTAGGTCAAAAAACCTATGTGTTATCGGCTTTTTTATTTAATATTGCGCAAAAGCCGCTGTTCCCTATTATAGAATGGATTGCGGGTAGTGTATTAAAGTCGCCCTTTTTTAAGGATACGGCGGTATCGGGGAGGTATCGCCGTGTCCATTTTTATTTACTGTAACCCGCCTAATGCTTTGCGGTCAAAAAAAGCTATGCTCCGCAAGCGGGATATTCCGGCTATGAATGTGAACTGTCAATACATTTAGCTACTGCTTACATTTCCTTTGCGCTCGTCCGCGTCTTGCGGACGGGCGCATTTTGTTTATTTCAATTTATTTTTGAAAGGAGCAACAAAGAGCCATCTCCCGAACGGGTACGGAGCGAAAGGGGCAGAGAGGACAAGCCTTTAACTCCCGTCCTCTACTCCACGCGGGAAGGAGGTGAACTCTATGGAGCTATCTTCTTCCGACAAGGAAAGAATACAACATCAGTATGACGCATTGGCAAAGAAAACGTTGGTAGGCGAAGCGAAAAGCTACCGCCGCACCCTTGCGAAACGCGCAGCCCGCGAAGTAACTTTTTCGGATTTGAGCGAAAGCGAACTCGCGCAGCTTTTCACGACGGACGAATACGAAAGCGATTATTACCGTTTTCAAGTGTCCGGCTTTGATGTACTCGTCAAAAATGAACTGCTTGCCGAAGCCCTTAACGCTTTGCCCGAAAGGAAACGCGATATTGTTCTCTTGTCCTACTTCTTGGATATGAGCGACGCGGAAATTGGCGAACTGCTGAATGTTGTACGCACGACGGTTTTCCGGCACAGGAAATCCGCGCTTGCGAAGATCAAACAGTATTTGGAGGGAAAAGCAGATGATGAACACCGTTAGGAAATCTGAAAATCTGTTGCCGTTCCCTGTCATTTCCGCAGCGGCAAACGGCGACACAAACGCCATGTGCGCGATCTTGAAGCATTACGAGGGTTACATAGCGAAACTTTGTACCCGAACGCTGAAAGACGACGCGGGCAATACTTACTCCTATGTGGACGAAGAAATGCGTAACAGGCTGCAAGTGCGCCTTATTACCCGCACTCTTGCGTTTCATGTAGGCTAACTCTTTAAGCCCATGCGGGGAGCGTGTACCCCTTTCCACGCTTCCCGTTATGGGCTGTTTGTCGTTCCGTAAAAGCATATCGGAAACGGTATGCTTTTACAGGCTGACAAAGCCTTATTGTTCCTTGATAAAGAAAGCCCGCAAGATAACGGCGGCGCAGTATAACAGGCAAACGAATACATACCGCTTATATCGAGCCGAACAGCGGGTACGCCAGGACAGCTTTTCACACAGGGGAAGCCGAGCGAGAAATACCGCGCTGCAAAACAGGTTTAGCAGCTTGTGGGCGACGACATATAGGCGGGACGAAACGCCTTTATAGCCATAGTCCGAGCGTTAAGAGCGTCGCAGGCATTGGATAAAGCTGCCTTAAATGAGCAGGGGTGAAACTCCCGCGGTGCTGCCGCTGACAGCCGTTCGTTTCTGCCTTTCATTTTTAATCTTTTTGTTATCCCACGAAAGGGGGATTTTACATTATGGAACAAATGAAGCAAACAACAAAATCCCCGGTTGTGCGCGAATACAAAATCGGGGATATTACCTATATTGTCAAAGCCGTTGTTAAAGACGGTGTAAAAGAGGACGCCGCGACAAAGGTACGCCGCTTAATCCAAAATGACTTAAACCGGGGAAAAAGCCCGGTATAATGCCGAAAATGTAATCCTATTGCAGACGGACGACGGGTTTTGTGGTATAATATACATAACCTGTTTGTCCGGCTGTCGGAATAGGAGGTAACATGAAACAGTCGGATAAATTAACCGCATACTATGTTTGTGCGGTACATAAAACAGATACTTTGTACCTTGACAATCAAATGCAAAGACTTCTTTATCACGCAGCCCCCAACGGGTATGCAGCACTTACCGCAAAAGGCGGTGAGCGCAAATGACAAAGACATTTTCTTTTCAGCAGATTGCTGTTCCTAAAGTGTTAAGCGAAGAAGTCCGCGAAGCCATTTCAAATAATGTCTTGCAATTCTATGTGCGCGATCAGCAGCAGGAAGCGCAGGACGAGGGCATAACGGCTTTATATGAACGCCTTTCACAAGAGGACAAATTAGATGGCGAGAGCAACAGTATTGCCAATCAAAAGAAGATTTTGGAACGGTACTGCCGGGAGCATGGAATTACCGCTTATCGACATTATGACGAGGACGACGGGTATTCCGGTACAAACTTCAACCGTCCCGGATTTCAACGTATGCTTGCCGATATAAAAGCTGGAAAAATCAAGCGCGTTATCGTCAAAGATATGTCCCGTTTCGGGCGTGATTATCTGCAAGTCGGTTTCTACACCGATATGCTGTTCCCCGATTTTGGCGTGCATTTTATCGCGGTCAATGACGGAGTTGACAGTACGCGGGGCGAAAACGAGTTTACCGCAATCCGCAACGTGTTCAATGAAATGTATGCCCGCGACACTTCAAAGAAGATACGCGCTACTTGGCAATCAAAGGGAAAATCCGGCGAACACCTTACTACAATCCCGCCTTATGGCTATATGAAAGACCCCAACAACAAAAAGAAGTGGATTATTGACGAGGAAGCCGCAGCCGTTGTGCAGCAGATTTTCGCATTGTGCGTTTCCGGCATGGGACCGACACAAATTGCAAAATGGTTAGAGAAAAGCGAAATCCTCAATCCTACGTTCTATTGGTTGTCAAAGGGTATGAAAGTCGGCAACAAGCCGAAGCCGGGGGCAAACCCGTACAAGTGGACGAATGAAACGGTTTCCCGTATGCTTGAAAAGATAGAGTATTTAGGGCATACTGTAAACTTCAAAACCCGCAAGCAATCCTACAAGAGCAAAAAGAAGTTGTGGAACGACCCGTCCGAATGGGTGATCTTTGAGAACACGCAGCCGCCGATTGTAGAGGAAAGTGTATTTCTCATTGTGCAGAACATACGCAAATCCCGCCGCCGCCCCACCAAAATGGGCGATATGGGTATTTTCTCCGGGCTGCTTTATTGTGCAGAGTGCGGCGGTAAAATGTATCAATGCCGAGCAACGAACTTCACCGAAGAACAGAAATATTTTATCTGTTCAACCTATCGCAAAGGCAAAGACTTGTGTACGACCCATTCAATCAAAAATGTTGTTCTGTATGAAATCGTTTTGAAAAACCTACGGGAAGCAATCGACTATGTAACAGAGTATGAAGCCGAGTTTGTGCAGGAAGCAGCAGACAGCCGTTTGCGAGAGCGCGACGCAGAGTTTTCCTGCAAGCGCGAAACACTTTCCAAAGCCGAAAGCCGTATTGCCGAGTTGGATAATCTGTTTATGCATTTATATGAGGACAATGTAACCGGGAAATTATCTGACGAACGGTTTATCAAAATGTCCCATGATTACGAATTGGAGCAGAGCAATCTAAAAGCTATGGCAGAAGTGCTACGGGAAGAAATCAAGCAGCAGGAAAAACAAAAGACCAACGTTAAAGCGTTTATCAGCGCGGTAAAGAAGTACACCGATATGCAGCAGCTTGACGCTGCTATGCTACGGGAGTTTATAGATCGTATCGAAGTTTCCCATACCGACAAAAAATCCAAGACAAGGGAAATCACGATTGTATATAACTTCATCGGTGCATTTGATTTTGAACGGGCGAAAGAAAAAGCCCAAAATACAACGGAAAAACAGCAAAGAACGGCATAGCCGTTTGGCTACACCGTTCCTTGCTAAAATGTTTTCTTAATTCACCGCCCCATTTTGGGTAGCTGTTTTTTCTTCCTCACAGCAATCACTTAAGAAATGGCTGATCCAGTCGTTTTCTTCACGATAAGCGTTCATGGCATCTTGGACGCACTTTGGTGGTACCAGTTTGAAACCGGAAGAGATGTATCTTTTTGCTCCCGCAATCATCCACGAGAGAATTGCTCCGCCGCATCGCTCGGACAGCACCTTGGCATAGTTCTTAATTTCTCCCTTGGCACCCCTGAAATTTGCCTTTAGAGGAATAACGATCAGGCGGTCCCAGGTGCCTTTGTCGATGGTCCCGACTTTGGGCAGATGGTTGGTATAAAGCACCGTCGTATGCGTCGGGATGAAGTTAAATGGTGCTTCAAATTTTTTCTCAGCATGGATGGGATCTGTGCTGGAGAGATTTTTCAAAGAGCCTGAGTCGAGCCTTTTCCCTTCGGGTAGCTCGGCTGCGAGAATAAGCCTCTTGTTGTGTGTCTCGGCAAGCTCCGCACCTTTGTTCTTGGTCGGCTTTACGGTTAACAGCTCGGCGGAGATGGTACCGGCGTAGTCTCCTAAAACATAGAACTTGGCGTTATTGAAGGTGGATTTACCGTTTCCGCCTTCACCGTACTGGATCACAAGATTTTCATTTAAGACTTCTCCGATGCACTCTACACCGGATTCCAGCTGCAGGTAATCTTCGAGAGCCTTGTCTTTGCAGGTGAAATCACGAAGGAACCGGAGCCATTCGTCCATACCTTTGTCATTTGGTGATACAGCACAAATTTTGGTGCAGTAGTCCTTCGGATCATGCGTCCGCAATTTTCCGCTGCGAAGATCCACCGTCCCGTCCGGCGTGTTTAAGAGAAAACCGTCTTTATCAAGCATTTTCACATCGACTTGCACCATCGGTTTCAGCTCAGTGATAGTTGCCTTGATGTTGGAAGATTTCCGGCGGCTTAAGACAAACTTGTAGAAGGCTTCCGCTTTTTCCTGTGTTTCATCACTTTCCGCTTCATTCATCATTTTCCACGCAAGGCAGAGCTGCTTATGGGTAAATCCCTGCAGCGCTTTCTGCACTAAGAGGTCATCGTCTTTCCAGACTTTTCCCGTGAAATAATAGAGACCGAGACCTTTGACATAGATGACCTTGTCAGTAGCCGCTTCGAGAAAGGCTTTTGCCTGTCCGACATCGGTAAAGTCAGACGGGATGAGACTTTCTTCGAATTCCATGCTGTTGTATTCAGCAGGCGAGATATAATTTTTATCCGCTTTGATGGTGCTGTTGTAAAAACCGACTGCACTGTTCCAGATGCTGCTGAGTTCTTCTTCAGAAAGCGGAGGTGTGCATTTTTTTGCTTCCTCAAGATAGGCTTCATGCGCTTTATTATCATCGGTGCCATATTTCTTGAGCACAAGTCCTGCAAAATGGGACATGGTAGTGTTTCGCGCGCCTTCTGTGATTTTGGCATTGGCACGGCTCATAAATTCATCAATGCAAAAAGTACCATCGAAATATTCAACCTGTGGATTCTCAACACCGAAGAAGAAACGCGCCGCGTCAAGTGCACCATCATCGAAGGCGGGAAACCTTGCCCGCACTTTTTTCTTAAGGCGGTTATATAGCTTCGCATCGCTTATGGAAGTTTTCAGAGGAAAGTAGATGTGAAACTTGGGACGCGCGGCTTTTCCGTCCTTTTCCTTCATGTTATTTCGGGAATAAACCACAAAAAAGCGCACGTCAGGATAAGCCGCTTGAACATCTTTCGGGGTTTTCCACTCAGCAGGTGGAATATCTGAAGCTAATGGATCGGAAGATACGTTGTCACAGTCCAGCGGCAGACAGTCGGATTCCTGAAAGGTTTTATTGCTTCTGTAGCCTTTGATGAGCTTCTTGCGCTGGTTATAGCCATCCTTGTAAATCGCACAGACGTGATCAAAGGCAGCGACCTTTTTCAGGTCGTCTGCCGTTTTGATCTCTGCAATAAAGGGATAGCTTGTATTTGTTTTCTTGCCGCGAACATTCGAATAGCTGATTCTCATTCTTCAACCTCCTTCAAGTCCTCGGTGAAATAGCGAACGTTTCGCCTGTGGTATTTGGCATATCCGATCTCTTTGGTCATACCGAGAGAGGGTTTTCCAAATGCCCAAAGCTCGGTGCATTTGTCGATCAGGATTTGTCCGAAGAAAAGCGCCAGCTCACGTTCGCTTTTCTCATCCATGAACTGCGGATACATGAGATGGGGCACGATTGGGATAAAGCCTTGATCAACGGCAAAGCGGGCATAGCGCTTGGCGGCTTCGGTGTTTTTCTCAACATCTCCAGCATAAGGAGAGGCGATATAGACAAGCGGCATATAAGGATAGCGATGCGTCTTAAAGATTGCTTCATAGGCGGTCGGATCCGCGTAGCCTTCTGCGTTTTGATATAGGTTTTCCATCAGCGCACCTCCTTGATTTGTAGTTTCATGGCATACCATTCGAGGTAGCGTTTTCGTTGCTGAAAATCAGGGACGGCAACAAGCAGTCCGACATCGACTTTTTGCAAAATGTTGAGCATGGAGATTTCATCTTGCGAAAGATACGGACGTATGGATGTTCCTTTATCGATGCCGTGTACTTCTCGGTAATGCTTGGCATCCATGCCAAGCACGATGCGGTTAAGCATATTGCATTCGTTCGAGTAGTGATATGGTTTCGGGTTGTCATGGAGAAGCTGGATGTTTTCCGTCAGCAGTGGGAACTCCTGTCTTGCCGATACCAGCGTTTTGATGAAGGTTTCCATTTCGTTGAAACGCTTGATATAGAGTTCTTTGAACCGCATTGCCTTTTTGCCGGTGTATCCCATTGCCAACATGGTGAAACCATCACGAGTTAAGTAGTAACAGGGCAGTTTTCGTCCGGTATTGTCCTTATAACTACTGAGCTCAAAATTGAGCTTAACAAATTGTTCACTCAATCCAGATTTGGATTCAGTGAGTTTTTGAATGTCGCGCAGGATATGGAAGTGTTCTTTCTCGAAAAATTGCGCAATTGCTCTTGAATCGACACGAGCTGTGTCATGGTTGTCTGCGAATACTCCGTATTCGTCTTTTGGAATTAGTTCTTGCATTAAAAACCTCCGTTTCTACAGATGGAGGGAGCACCATTGCTGCCCTCATCACTTCCTGAAGAAACGGAGATGGTTTGGACGAACTTTTTAGAGAAAATAAAAAACATGCCACTGCTCAGATTGCTAAAACCGCAAAAGGAGGTAGCGAAAAGTGACACCCTTGAAAACTCAATAACAAAGTGTTATTGAGCAGCATCGCTCTCATAGAGTGAACGAAACGTTCACTCCCTTAAAACAATCTCGACTACCGTTTTGGTAGCCGAGACTTTTTAATCTTTCTTGTAAAACTCGCACTCATAGCCGTCGGCTTTGAGCGGCAAGCCTTCAGCCCACGGCGGCGTGCGGCTCATCTGTTCACAGACTGCATCAAGGGACATACGAGGATCGGCTTCAATCACGACCTCATCATGGATATGCATAACAATCGAGCAGTTATGAAGTGTCCGCATGGCATAGGCCAAGATGTCACGAGCAGTTGCCTGCACGATATTTTCCACGAACTTTGGACCGTAGGAGTCAATGCGATCCCATTTCTTTCCGGTGATGACACCCTCATAGGTGACGCAGGGAGATCCGAAGCGGTTCTCATCGAGCTTTGGTTTTACATAGGCTAAGGCCCTTCCGGAGGGCAGCATGATGAAGAGCATGCCGGAACGGCAGCGAAAGGTGAGACCGTGTGTCTTGGTGACTTTCTTATGGCGGACAGCTTCAAGGATGGCACGATCCACGTCCCACCAGAATCTGACGATCTTCGGATTGGCAGATCGCCAAGCATCAACGATGGGTTTTAATTCTTCTTCGGAAAGTCCCATCTCAAGCGCGCCCATCGCTTTTAAGGCTCCGATCGAGCCGCCATAGCCACAGGCCAGTGTTGCTATTTTCCCTTTTTGGCGGAGTTCTCCATTGATACCGTGTTTAACGACGGGTACCCCGAACATTCGCGATGCCGTCTCGCAGTAAAGGTCTTTTCCGGCTACAAAGGCATCGAGGGAATCTTGCTGCCCTGCGTACCAGGCGATAACCCTGGCTTCAATGGCTGAGTAGTCGGAAACGATGAACTTATGACCTTCCTTTGGAACAAAAGCGGTCCGTACCAGCTGGGATAAGGTGTCCGGTACATCTTCGTAGAGGAATTTAACAGCTTCAAAATCTCCTACTCTCACCAGCGCTCTGGCAGCGCCAAGATCCGGCAGGTGGTTTCTGGGGAGATTTTGCATTTGCACGAGTCTTCCTGCCCAGCGCCCTGTACGGTTGGCCCCGTAAAACTGAAACATGCCACGAACTCTGCCATCTTTACAGGCGGCATTTTGCATCGTCTGATATTTCTTAACCGAGGATTTGGCAAGCTGACTGCGAAGCATAAGAGCATCCCGCAGCTTAGGCGGTGCGGTTTGAATCAGTTCTGCGACTTGCTTTTTGCCGAGCGACTCCGTGGGCATACCGTTTTGGGCAAGCCAGTCTTTCATCTGAACGACCGAATTCGGATTCTCCAAGTTAGTGATGGCTTTCATCTTGGTGATGAGCTCATCCTTTGAGCGCCTGTCCATCTCAACGGCTGCATTCGCTAAAGTAAGATCGACTTTCACGCCGCGGTCGTTAATCTCCTGATCAATGGCGTATTCGTCCCAGAGAAAATCCGGCACAGGGTAATTTTTGAGCCTCTCTTTGATGGAAAGTTCCACCTCGACATCGCGCTTGTTGTAGGCCTTGAAGGTTTTCCACATGTCCGGTGCATCAGAGGGAAGATGTCGTTTTCCGGTTTGCCTGTCCGGCATGCAGAAATATCGGATGAGGTCTTTACCTTCTTTCATCTTTTGATTTTGAAGGCCGAGTACTGTACCGACACCTTCCAGTGATAGTGGAAGACCCAAAGTTGCTGCCCAGACCATCGAACAGCGCCAAGAGGCGGGATTAAGAAATCTTGCCATCTCTGTTGAAAGCGGATGATGGTCATGAAAGGGATCAAGGCTTATGCCGATATCCGATAGATAGCGAGATAAACAAACTCTCTCAAAATTCGCGTTATATGCCCATTTAATAACGGTGTCGTCTGTCAATGCATCCAGAATGACGTTGGGGATTTGTTCGCCTTGTGCAAGGTCGATGACCCGAACTTCACCGCCATCGATCGAGCAGCCGAAGAGCAGAATGTTAAAATCAGGCGCTTCGGCGTACTTATATACGCCTGCTTTGGCCAGTTCAACGGACGAAAATGACTCTATATCAATGCTAAGTGTTTTCAAAATTTCACCTCCTAAATGGCAGAAAGGCAGACTGCATCTCCAGTCTGCCTCTCCGCATCATTTGCTTTTAACGGGTTGTGGTGTCGTTCTTTTTCTTCTCGCGCTTTTCAAGCCTTGCAATGAGCACGTTGGCAAAGGCGGCACCGAAGGTGAATCCGACAGCCATCGATAAGATGAGCTGGCACATGAAATCAAGTAGATTTGTCATGGCACACCTCTTAGCTCAAGAAGTCATCGTCATCATCGGTTGCAAAGTCTTCTGCGGCAGAAGCATGACCGCCGAGCGGCTCGCCGTCACGGATTTTCTGCAGGTTGTTGAGACCACAGGCGATGCCGCGATTTCCGTTGGAGTTGAACGCATAAAAATTGATGGACGCGCGGCCGTAAACGCCTGAGTAAACTTCGGAGCTGTCGATGATTTCATTTCGGTCGGCATCGACGATGCCCGGCTTGGTGGTGGAGTTGGCATTTACAAAATAACTGTTTGCATACGCCTCATCGTCCGGACGTTCAGCATCTCCATCACGAAGCGGCGTTTTGATTGCCGCAAGTGCGGGTACCGAGCGGCCGTTTCCTTTGAGTTTGGCTTCACCTTCCTTGTAGGCGGCTTCGATGGCAGCTTTGATTTTCCCTAAAGTGACGGTATCGGACTTGGGGATAATGAGCGAAACGCTGTACTTCGGTGTGCCGCCGTTGATGGATTTTGGCTGCCACACGTTGGCATAACTCCAGCGAGTGTCTTTTCCTGTGATAACCTTCATCGGGTTTGTAAATTTTGACATTTAATTTTCCTCCTTAAAATCTTCTTTTGCTGAATTCATGGCCGGACGTTTATCGGACTCCGGCACGAGGGTTGGTTTTCCTTGCGGCTTTTCAATTAAGCCTTCAAGCAGCTCCTCAAAGCGGTTTTTGCCTAAGAGCTTGGTCATAGCGGTGATGCCGAGGAGCTTTTCCTCATAAGGATTAAAGCCTGCATCGGATACCTTCTTTGCGACGGCATCTTCGTTTACGTATTTACGGTTGCTTCTTCCTGCGACGAGCTTATATCCGTACCACTCTTTTCCTGCCACTGCACGTGTCAGGGCATAGGCCTTGATGTCTTCCGCCCAGCTTGTAAGTTCATCAAGAAGAGGCAAAATCGCTTCGATGTCCGCATCGGTTAAGGTAGGCGGAAGGGCAAAGTCATATCTTGCCAGCGCGAGATTGGCTTCCGCTCTGGCTCGGCAGTCGGCCTTTGCCTTGCAGAAGCGGCAATGTTCGCCGGCTGTAAAGTCGCCTTTACCTTCGGCGGCAAGTTCCGCCTTTGGTTTGAGTGTGTTCTCTGCCCAGTCCAGCAGATCCGATGCTTTCATCTCAAAGACGGATACGCTGTCACGCCGTGGCTGAAAGATCGTCATCGATACGGTCTCAATGTCATAGAGCGCAGAAAACATCTCATAGGCCCCGAGGGCATAGCACATGAGCTGCGGATTATGATCGGCTTCAACGAGCACGCCCTGTCCATATTTGAGATCTGTGATGGAAAGCTTGCCGTCGGCGATGATGAGGGCATCGGCAGTACCAAAACCATCCGGTACATAGGTGGAAAAGTCCACACGCTGTTCCACCAGAACGATTGGATCAATCGTTGCCTTTTTAGCTTCGGCGACTTGCTCCAGCACGTAGCCGGCATAGGCATCGGTCGCTTCATCCATTTCCTCGTTAAAATAATCAAGATTCTCCGTCGGATCATCGGCTTTCCTGCCTAACGCTTTCAGCACCTTGTACTCGGCAAGAGCGTGCGCCGCGGTGCCTTCTTGTGCATAAGAGCTTGACGTGTCCTCATACTTTGCCGAAAGCAGAGCCGAGGGCGGACAGGCAAGCCAGCGATAGGCACTTGATGCGGAAAGCAGCGCATGTTTAGCCTTCATGTAGCACCTCCGCATCACGAAGCAGTGCTTCGTAATTTTTCGGATCAACTTTAGAGAGTCTGTCCGCGCCGTACTTTTCGATCAGGGCGCGCACTTCTGCGGTGTGACCCGCACGGGAGATGTCCGCTAAGACGGCCCGCACGTCTTCAAGCTTCAGCTCCGGCTTTGGCGTTTTTGCAGGAACCGTCACTTCTTCCGGTGCCGTGCTGAACATCGCTTCCAGCTCGGCAGCGATATCGCTTAGTTGTTCGCTACAGGAATGTAGGTCGTCTATAACAGCTTTCATCTTTTTCATTTGTCCCATAAGGATTGCCTCCTTTCTTTGTCTGAATCAGTTTTCTTGTCAGGTCTTTGGTGATAATTGATATGGCAGAGAGCACTTCGATGAGTTCTTCTCTTGTCACACCCGGCACATTGCTTTGTGGTCTCATGGCTACCTCCTTTCCTTCGGGGCCTGCCGTTTTGCCCCTCTATCCCTCCCTGAAGAAAGGGAGGGACGTTGGACGAAGGTTTAAGGTTTAGGAATAAGAGATGAGATCCAAAAGAAGGTCACGAAGCTCCGGATGCCGGCTTTTCAGCCGAGCAAAAAGCTGACGTTTTCGGTAGTTCAGTGTGGTACGTTTGATGCCGAGGATTTCTGCCATGTCGCGCTCGGATTGACCGGCGACAACAAGACGGATGATTTGGCGCTCCTCGTCCGTGAGACCTGCGAAAATACGGCTGAGTTCTTCGCGCAAAGTTTTACGCGCAAGGACGCCTTCCGGTGAATACGCTTCCGATGCAGGAAGCACATCGGCGTAGGTAAGCGCGCTGTCTGTTTGTACGGTGTCATGGATGGAGACAAACTTCCCGGCAGAACGAAATGGACAGCCGACGCATATGCCATCGCAGCGGTTGATGTTTGCCTTGGTGACGTGGCATTCGCCGTGATACTGCATCTTCATGCGGATACGGGCGCATTCGTTCTCGTAGTCTTTCTTGTGTTCAGGGCTTGTCTCGACCAGACCGAGACCGCGAATATAAATCTTTGATACATGATTTTCTTTCTTTGACATTTCTTGACTCCTTGTCCGCCTGACTTGCGGTTAAGGAGCGAGGAAATGAAAAGAGCCGGTGCATTTTGACACCGACTCTTGAACAGACAACCTGAAAATAGGGCGCAGAAAAGAGAAGGTGTGAAAAACGCTTGTTTCAGGCCTTTCGACCTAAAATAGTTCTTTTCAAACCCTCGCCCTATTACGTAATTCAGGCTTAGATTTAGTTTTGAATGGAACAGTTACGTTCCCGTGATACGAGTTGCCCCGAAGGGCTGGCAGATGGGGTGTTCACACGTGAGAACAGATCATCATCCGCCTAATGCAATGATTACTTGCGTTTGCTTGGCTTCGTCTGCGCCAGAGCGCTTCCGGCTACAGCTTTGGACGTCTTGCTGAAGCGACCGTCGCGTAAGACAGTTGATGCCTTGCGAGCGATCTTCGCTGATGTCTGCTTGGTGTTTCTCGCCATGTAAATCGCCTCCCTTCTGAATTCATGTCAGCTCACAGCCTCCACTTTCGTAAAGTTTTTCTTTACTCGATGCAACCTCAGATGCTATAATTAATAAATCAGAGGGTTTGTGTAGATGGGTTTCTGAACTGCACCTTTAGAATACAAAGTGACTGATTCCGATCCCTGAGAAATCCTGAGAGAAAAACCTGAGAAAACCTGAGAAAAAAGAAAGGAGGATCCGCCTTGGAATTTAATGAATGGTGTAAAGCTATGAAACCGCTCGTTCCGGGTGGTCTCGGCGGACCTTCTTATATGAGAGAACTCATTTCCATGTTCACGACGGTATCGGAAGATGAGTGGACAACCAGAAAAGATCCGTCCGTTCTACCCAGCGATGCCACTTTAGAGTCGATGTTTTCAAGAGCGTCATCCTTTACGATGAAATTTGCTAATGCGCTTTTATCACGTCTGAACCTAAAAAACTTGATGGGGTTGATCAAAGCCCTGGATCTACCCGCGAAAAAGCTAATAGCAGATAATTTCGCCGCCTATGGTGTTGACGTTGAGGTTAAGGATCTCGTTAAGCAGGCAAGCTTAGAACTTGTCAGGATTTTGCAAAAGAAAGCAAAACAGACAAACCGAAATAAAGAATACGAAATACTAATCAATCAATGGGCGGCCTTAACCGACTACAAAGAAGAGTTGTTGCTTCAATCCAGAGGTTGTCTTAAGTGCGGTAGATCTTTACAAATTTCATCCAATGCCAAGACGGCTCCTGCCTATGACATCATTCAGATTGATGAGAGCAAAGAAAATCCAACCATTGATGATTTTGCAGTTTTATGCCCGGAGTGCGCCGCTCAATACAACTTAAGCCATACGCCGGAACAACAAAAAAATCTGTATGAGAAAAAATCGCTGCTTAAGCAACAAGAGAAACTTGAACAAGCGACAGTTCCCATGCATTTAGACAAAGAAATCACGGCTTTACTGGTTGCTTTGAAAGATATTCCGGCAGCTAAAAAACAAACGGATCCCAAATATAATGCCTATCCTTTAAAAACAAAAATCGCAGACGAGGAGCTGATGCTCCAAGCCCGCGATGCGATGGCTATTTACAAATCTTTTATTGACACACAACTGAAGAGCTTGGACTCATCCGGCGTTTTGGATTTTGAAAGAATACGCAATCAAGTAAGAGGCATGTGGCTTGAACTAAAGCGGCTGCAGGTTGAGCAGCCTTTAGCCTTCAAAAAGATAACAGAATGGATGAGTCACGAAACAGGATCAGGTGAGTATATCTGCGCCATTGTAGTTTGTTATTTCATACAAATATGTGAGGTCTTTTCGCCTCGCAAGGAGGCTATTTCTGATGAGACTGCCGAATAAACTTTATACCTATGAAGAAAGCACATTATCTAATTTCCCCATCATCTTACGGGCTATTGGGAAAGATGGCATTTCTGTAGCGGATTTATCCCAGAGAATTGCTGGTGAGGTTGGTGGAGTTCTTGAACTTATTGAAGAGCTTGCTTTGCTTCTTTCAATTCAAGAAATAACGATAGACGAAAAAAGCGAGGTGATCTTGCGTGCTCATTAGTATATGGTCAGATAAATTCATCGAAGACGAAAAGCAGAGACCGCCCATTATTTTCCACGGTGGACTCAACATGATCGAAGGTGGTGCGAAAGCTGAAAATTCCATTGGAAAATCAACGGTGCTATATATCATTGATTTCGTTTTTGCCGGTAAGGATTTTTTGACAACGGATACCATTACACTTCCGCAAGCTGTAGGGCACCATACGATTTACTTCACGCTCAAATTCGGCGAAGACTACTACTATCTTTCGCGTGATACGTTGCGCCATGGGTTTATCAGTATTTATGCCGATGACACGTATCAGGAGAAGTCCGGCGAGTGGACGATCGATGACTATAAATTATTTTTAGCCGAGCAATATGGCCTGGATTTCAATGATTCCACATGGCGTGAATTAATCGGTCGCTTTGTACGCATCGGAGAAGAACCTCTTGCCAATTTGACTAAACCTTTACTTGCAGCTCCTCGAGAACCTGATGAGGCGGGAGTAAAAGCACTTCAAAAACTATTCGGAAAATACGATGAGCTTAAAGCCTTAGAAGACGAACTGGCAAAAGCCTCCAGTGAGTATTCCAGCTTGGAGACGATTGCAAAAAGCGGACTTAGTCCGTATATAAAGCTGCGTTCCCAAAAAGAACGAAAACAAGCAGCCGAAGAGTTAAGCGAAACAAAAACGAAGCTCGCAAGCTTAAAGGTGACCGCCGATTTATCTTTATATGATAAGACCAGAGAAATTAAATCGCAGGCTTCAAAACTGCGCATGAGCTTAAGACCACTGGAAGAAAAAAGAACGGCTCTTCAAAGTAGGCTAAAACTTGTCGAGGCTACGTTGGCGGGAGAACTCAGGATAAGCAGTGAGGAGTTAAATGCTTTTTATGAGTTCTTTCCTCAAGCGAACAAAGAAAAATTAGAGACAGTCGAATATTATCATCGCTCTCTCATCGGAATATTAAATGATCAGATTGATGAACAGGCAGAGCTTTACAAAAAAGAGCTTGGCCTTGTCAATGAGGCGATCAAACAAATTAAGGAGAAAATTTACTCGCTCAATGAATCAATTGAACTGGACGATGAAACCTATGAGAAAAATGGTGAGACCGTCGCAAAGATAAAGCGTCTTGCGGAACAAATATCTATGTTTGACAAGACGCAGGAACTGAAGAAGCTCAAAAAAGAAACCGGAGAAGCACTGAAGGAAAGACGGCCTGCCATTCTCGGAAGTCTGGCAAGCGACTTGAATGCCGCATTCCAAAGGAACAATGACTTTCTTTACCCGTATCAAGATCGCCTCGCACCATTTTTCTCTTTCAAAGAATCCAGAGAAGGAAAACTTGGCTATGGTTTTTCTTCCCAAGGCGATAACGGAGCCGGTGCAAAATCAAAGAATCTGATTTTGTTTGACATGGCGATTTTGGAATTGACAGCACTTCCTTTCGTTATCCATGATTCTACGGTCATCAAGCAGATTGCTTATTTGCCGGTTGTTAAAATGTTAGAGCTATACGAGAAGACAGCAAAATTATATGATCGTTGCGGCGATCCGAAACAAGTATTCTTTGCCTTTGATGCTTCCCCTGCCTATGGACAAGAAGCGGTTGAATTATCTGATGAGTTACGTGTCATTCATCTTGATGATGGGACCAAAGCCTTATATGGATACACATGGAATACCAAGAAAAACAAGAAGAATAGTGAAAAACCGCAATAGTGCCGTCAGCACACATCACACACATGGGGGCAATATGAAACTCTCTTATAACAAATTATGGAAAAGGCTAATCGATCTTAACTGGACAAAAGAAGATTTGCGAAAGAAAACAAAGATTAGCTCCACGACACTTGCAAAACTCAATCGCGGCGACAACGTTACAACGGACATTTTACTGAGAATTTGTGAGGTTCTCAGCTGCGATTTAAACGACATCGTTGAAACCGTTCATGAGGATCCTGCAGAGCCTACACCACAGAATGACGGCAAACTTGCCGATTAATACAGGAGAACAAAGTTATAGCAGAAAAGAAAGTCATCCGTTATGTCTAAGAAAGCTACAGAATTTCAATTAAAAATCATGTCAAGAGGCTACCGTGGCAAAGGCATCTTCAAGCCGATCAACACGGGCCGGATTGATGAGCATGTGCGCTGCGTGCGGGAGTATGCCGCCAATATCTTCTTTTACACCAAAGGCAATGAGACCATCATGCTTGATGCCGGCTACAACTATCCGCGGTTGAAAGAGAAGATGAAATGGCTGGATCTGGACCCGGCCAAGATCAAAGATATTCTTATCACCCATCAGGATACCGATCATGTCGGTGCGGTGGAAGAGGACAGCGACGGTCTTTTCAGACATGCCCATCTCTACATCGGAGAAATTGAAAATCGTTATTTGACGGGTGAGGTACGCCGCAAGGTAAGCTTCGGGCTCTACAAGCTTCCGCAGGTTGTCATCAAAAATGAAAAAACGCTGCTGAAAGACGGCGATATCTTTTCTATCGGAGATATCCGCATCGAATGCTTCTTAGTGCCGGGCCACACTTGGGGACATCTGGTGTATCTCATTGACGATGCCTATGTGTTCTTGGGTGATACCATCTGGCTGGGCTATGACGGCGGCTATAGCTTTATCAATGCCTTAGCAGAAAACAACAAGTTGGCCATTCGCTCTCTTGCTACTTTGAAGGCAAAGCTTGAAGAACGAAACTCGCGTCCGATGTTCATTACCGGACATACGGGTTACAGCCGCGACTTCGACTTTGTCTTTCGTCATACCGATAAAGCGTGTAATGCTTTTTGCAAACAAAAGCCCGTTGATCCTGCGGCGCCCTATGACAGCTACGACGAAAGCGATGACACCTCAGAAGGTGCGCAGGGTGGTTTTTTGCCGGAAGCTGCACAGTATGGAGGTAAACAATGATTCTGACGCTTTTCCTATCCTCGATTATGATGGCAGGGCTTTTCTTACTTTTATTGGCGGGCGTAGGTTTTATCCAGGACAAGAAGTTTTTTACATCAGCACCCAAAGCCGTTTATGAAGCCGTCGAGGAAAAACCAGAACGTTTTCGCGGACAGCATATCCTCGGCTGGAGCTTAGCCCTGCTGGCAATGCTTTGTATGGCGGGAGCTGTTATTGTCGGTGCAGTAGACGGTATCAAGAATGGCTTTACCTTCCTGCAGTTTTATATACGCTTTGCCGTGATGATGCTTTTGCTGAAAGTCTTTGATATTTTCTTCTTTGATTGGTTTTTGCTTTGTAGGTCTACGTTCTTTCCGCATTTTTATCCGGAAGTCAAAGCCTTGTTGGGCCCGCAGCTTTTTGGCTACAACAAAAAAGATCACCTCATCCATGTCATCGCTATACTTGTGGGCTCTGCTGTCTTGGCGGGCTTATGTGTGTGGGTTCAATAAGGGAACTTAAATCATGAAACAAAAAGAAAATCGGGATAATAAAAGCTTCTGGGATCGCATTGCCAAGCTCTATACGCGAATACAGGAAAAAGGAAACAAACAACTCTATGAGACATTAATCAAGAAAATCGAAGCACATTTGTCGGATGAGCAATCTGTGCTGGAGCTGGGATGTGGCACTGGACAGCTTAGCCTTCCGCTTGCGCCAAAGGCAAAAACATGGCTTGCTACAGATTTCTCAGAACGCATGATTGCAGAGGCAAAGAAAAGAGAAAAGTCTTCAAATCTTTGCTTTTGCGTGGAAGATGCGACAGCACTTTCCTTTGACAGCAATCGCTTTGATGTTGTGCTTATAGCTAATACGCTGCACATTATGCCAAAGCCAAAAAAGGCCTTAGAAGAAATTCATCGCATTCTTAAAACAGATGGCTTACTGATCGCACCCACCTTTGTCGCTGAAGAAAAGATCCATCGACTCAAGCTGTGGCTGATGAAAAGAATCGGATTTCATGTTTTTCACAGCTGGAAACTTGCAGAATTTAAAGCATTTATCTGCCAAAACGATTTTGAACTCCTGCAATGCGAACTTCTACCGGCCAGTCCTTGGCCAGAGTGTTTTTTAGTGGCCAGAAAAATCAATGGCACCATGGGCAAAGGGAGCGATTTCAAGGAGGTGTGATCATGGTGATTCATGACATCAATCAGAACAAGCGAGAAGTTATCCTCCTCATCCATCCGATGAATTTTTCCGGCAAAATGATGATGGATAGCATGGCAAAAGATGTAGGACGGATTTTGCGGACATTCAAAATAAAAAAGAATGTGGAGGTAACAGACAATGGCAACATCATTATTTGAGGAAATGGGCGGCAGATACGAAAGGCAAGGCGATTATTTAATCCCATGCTTAACTGTACCCGCCGAAGAAGAACAGCCAATAGGCATATGGGGACAGCAGCATTTAGACTATCTGAAGCAGTACCGCAAAGTTACATACACCAATCTTCTTACAAGTGGCAGGCTCAACACCTACCTTGCCGACATCGACAGGCAGGCGCAGGAATGCTTTGAGCGGCTCATAGAAGGCATGAAACAGGCGCAGGGCATAACAGAACGCCTAAAGGAAGAAAACGCTTTAGAATGGGTTAGGCGGCTTAATAATATAGGGGCTTGTGCGAGGGAGATTGTGGAGAAAGAAATTATTTTTGCATAAACAGATGATTAGTGGCAGGGTGAAATCCTGCCGCTTTTTCTGCTTTAGTTTGTCAGCTTGACAAATAAAGGGTTAAGGAATATAATTAAATTCAGTTTTATACAAGGAGTTAATAAATATGCGGCAAGGTATTCTTAAATAAACTGTCAATTTGATAGTGGGAACAAAAAGTAGCAGTCCTGTTTAACTTTTAATATGGGGCTTAGTTTTTTGTACCCAGTTTAAGAATACTTTTATCATGTAATTTTATATGCCCGAAAACATATAAGTGTTTTGGGGCTATTGGATTTATTTACCCAGTGATAGGAGTATTTATCACTGGGTATTTTTATGCCCTTTTTGGGTGTTGATAGGAGGAAAATCACATGAAAATAATTAACTTAGGAATTCTGGCTCACGTTGACGCAGGAAAGACAACTTTAACGGAGAGTTTATTGTATACCAGTGGTGCGATTACAGAACTAGGGAGTGTAGATAAAGGCACAACAAGAACAGATACAATGAATTTGGAGCGTCAAAGGGGAATCACTATCCAGACAGCAGTGACATCTTTTCAGTGGGAGGATGTAAAAGTCAACATTATAGATACGCCAGGTCATATGGATTTTTTGGCGGAAGTATACCGTTCTTTATCCGTTTTAGACGGAGCAGTATTATTAGTTTCTGCAAAGGATGGCATACAGGCACAGACCCGTATACTGTTTCATGCACTACAGACAATGAAGATTCCGACAATCTTTTTCATCAATAAAATTGACCAAGAGGGGATTGATTTGCCAATGGTATATCGGGAAATGAAAGCAAAGCTTTCTTCGGAAATTATAGTGAAGCAAAAGGTTGGGCAGCATCCCCATATAAATGTAACGGACAATGACGATATGGAACAGTGGGATGCGGTAATTATGGGAAACGATGAACTATTAGAGAAATATATGTCAGGGAAACCGTTTAAAATGTCAGAACTGGAACAGGAAGAAAACAGGAGATTCCAAAACGGAACGTTATTTCCCGTTTATCACGGAAGCGCTAAAAACAATCTGGGGGTTCGGCAGCTTATAGAAGTGATTGCCAGTAAGTTTTATTCATCAACGCCTGAAGGTCAATCTGAACTATGCGGGCAGGTTTTTAAGATTGAATATTCAGAGAAAAGGCGGCGTTTTGTTTATGTGCGTATATATAGCGGAACATTGCATTTGAGGGATGTTATTAGAATATCTGAAAAAGAGAAAATAAAAATCACAGAGATGTGTGTTCCGACAAACGGTGAATTATGTTCATCAGATACAGCCTGCTCTGGTGATATTGTAATTTTATCAAATGATGTTTTGCAGCTAAACAGTATTTTGGGGAACGAAATGCTGTTGCCGCAGAGAAAATTTATTGAAAATCCTCTTCCTATGCTCCAAACAACGATTGCAGTAAAGAAATCTGAACAGCGGGAAATATTGCTTGGGGCACTTACAGAAATTTCAGATGGCGACCCTCTTTTAAAATATTATGTGGATACTACAACGCATGAGATTATACTTTCTTTTTTGGGGAAAGTGCAGATGGAAGTCATTTGTGCCATCCTTGAGGAAAAATATCATGTGGAGGCAGAAATAAAAGAGCCTACTGTTATATATATGGAAAGACCGCTTAGAAAAGCAGAATATACCATCCACATAGAAGTCCCGCCAAATCCTTTCTGGGCTTCTATCGGGTTGTCCATAGAGCCGCTCCCTATTGGAAGCGGAGTGCAGTATGAAAGCAGAGTTTCACTTGGATATTTAAACCAATCGTTCCAAAATGCGGTTATGGAGGGGGTTCTCTATGGCTGCGAGCAGGGGCTGTATGGATGGAAAGTGACAGACTGTAAAATCTGTTTTGAATATGGATTGTATTATAGTCCTGTAAGTACCCCCGCAGACTTTCGGCTGCTTTCCCCTATCGTATTGGAGCAGACTTTAAAAAAAGCAGGGACAGAACTATTAGAGCCATATCTCCACTTTGAAATTTATGCACCGCAGGAATATCTCTCACGGGCGTATCATGATGCCCCAAGGTATTGTGCAGATATTGTAAGTACTCAGTTAAAGAATAACGAGGTCATTCTGAAAGGAGAAATCCCTGCCAGATGTATTCAAGAATACAGGAACGATTTAACTTATTTCACAAATGGGCAGGGAGTCTGCTTGACAGAGTTAAAAGGATACCAGCCAGCTATTGGTAAATTTATTTGCCAACCCCGCCGCCCGAATAGCCGTATAGATAAGGTTCGGCATATGTTCCACAAGTTAGCTTAACAGCTTGCAAAAGTCGTATAAAATGAGATTTGAAAGGATTAGAGACTAATTATGATGAAATGCGAATGGATATTATGTCCTGTTTGTGGGAGCAAAACCCGTAATAAAATTAGGAAGGACACTGTTTTGAAGAATTATCCCCTTTATTGTCCAAAATGCAGACAAGAAAGATTGATTAAAGTTGACAACTTGAAGATAACTGTCATCAAAGAGCCAGACGCTTAAGACGCAGAGCCGATGAAATTGTGGATCAATTCACGAATCATCGGCTCTTTTTGTTTCGTATTTGAAAGAACAAACTCACCAAATAAAAAAAACGATATTCGGGTGGGTTATTTTGTTATACCCTAAATTACCCTCTGAATTTGTTTTTAAATTTGGAGGGATTTTTTTATGTCCTTTTTTCGGGCAGTTATCTATCTGCTCATACGAAGCAAAATTTATCAATACATAGCATATCAGAGAACGGCAGGAAACCAGTTAAAAAAATTTCTGCCTATGCAACGGCACTTCCTGCCTTGAATGTAGAAGTACAATCTCCATACAACAGAATTAATATTTCCCATAACCGTAAAGGTCATAGAGCCTTTGCGGTTTTTCTTTTGTCGATTTTTGTTGGAAAGTGCCATAGGGCTATTAGTGGTGTTAGGTGTCGTTCGCCACCTCTCCATCTGGATTTTGAACATTTCAAAAATTCAGATGGGAGGTACTTACAGTGAAATACGCACCGAGAAAGGTATATATCAAGGAAAGCGGCAGATATGTGGAACTGTCCTATACGGATTTCTGCCGCCGCAGGGAATCCGACCAGACCTATATGGACAAGCTGTTTATCCCCATTCAAGGCTGTCTGCTTGAAGTCGTGAGGGAGCAATACACGGACTTCTACCGAGATAAGGAACGGTGGCGTTATCTGAAAAAATTAGATACGAAGAACAGCCTGCTTTCTCTGGATGGATTTACGGACAGCGAGGGGAAGCCTTTAGACTTTATCGCTGATGAAGCGGCAGACATTGCGGAAACCGTTGTCAATGCGGTTATGGTGGACAGGCTGAAAGCCGCCCTGCCTTTGCTGTCGGATAGTGAACAGGAATTGATACAGGCAATCTTTTTTGACGGACTTTCTGAGCGTGAAGTCGGGGCGAGGTTCGGCATAACCCAGAGCGTTGTGAACAAACGCAAAGCCAGAATCCTAAGAAAACTAAGAAAGATAATAGAAAATTAAAATTTAAGGCGTTCAGCCCCCTTGTTTTTTCCTTTGGGAAAATGAGGGGGTTTTTCTCTGCCCTCTCAATCAATTCTGATTGGAGGAAAAGAAGCATGGCATATAACCACGGACGGGAGGACAGGAAATGGCGTATCTGGAAAGAAGCGGAGGAAAAGCTGCTGCGTGAGTGCGGCGTTGATGAAGCGACCATTGAGCAGATACGCATTGCGGACAGGGCAGACTTCAATTCCAACAGGCGGTTTTACCGATGGACGAATGAGCTGGGATGTGAGTATCTCTATATTGTGCCCGACCTTTCCGGACATGGAGAGGCAAAAGACGATCCTTATGTAAGTACAGCTGAGGAAGCAGCCACGCTTGCCCATTACTTAAAAGAGCATGATCTCTGCACCATAAAACTTGCCTTTGGCGCTTCATTGGGCGGCGGCGTTCTTTTTGAACTGCTCCAAGATCAAAGCCTACACTTTCAAAAACTGTTCTTTGAAGGGACCAGCTTTTGTGAACAAGCCGGACTTCTATCAAAAATGCTGGAGCATGTGTTTCTGAGCAAACAAAAGAAGGCGCGGCAAGATCCAAAACCGCTGATTGATAAGGTCGCCAAACGCTATGGGATCTATGCGAACATGCTGTTTGATACGCTTGTTACGATGGACAAGCAGAGTATCAAAAATATTGTTTATGATTGCGGACATATCCGCTTGCCACATTTATCGGAGGATACGAAGCAAGATACCATCTTTTCTTATGGGGATAAGAATCTGAATGTCGGACATGCAAGAAGAAGCATCAAGAAACATTATCCCAAGGAAAAATTAAAAATCTGGCAAGGCTATGGACACTGCGAAGAAATGACACAAAACACAGTGGCCTATATGGCTTTTGTAAAAGGATGTGTGGATTAAGGAGAATATGGGTTTATGGATATCCTTCGAGCAATACTGGATGGGGTAGCTATCGCTGCTATTTTTAATGGGGCTGTCGCAAGCTTGGCACTGATCAATCCAAGATGGTTTTTGGACTCTTATCCAAAAGCCATTCAAAAGGCAGCTCCTTTACCCATGACAAAGCAAGAGAAAAAGATAAATCTCATATTCACTATCGGCCTCGTTGGGATATGTTTTGTTTATTCGGTTGCGAGCCTTATGCATTCCCCAATTATTGGTTTTTGGAACTTGTTTTGGATGAGCTATATTCAGTGGAGCATCTTAAATGCAGGAGATTTTTTGCTGTTAGATTGTCTGTTATTTCAAGGAAAATATAAGAGCAAAATTGTTATTCCCGGCACAGAGGGCCACAAGGACTATGAATTTAAGAATTGGATGAAGCACTTGGCTCTTGCGGAGCATTTTTTGTTCGTGCCATTTTTATTGATACCAATCGCAGCTGTCGTTCAGGCGTTCGTTGTTGAATTCTTGGCAAGTTGATGAGCAATCTGAACATTTTAACGATTCCCGATACTTTTTAACGATTACTGACACTTTTTAACGATTGCTCTCCGAGGGGTACGAAAATCGGAAACAGGTATGATGGAAAGAGATATATAAAAGCAAAAACTCATACAAAAACTGCCACGAAAAGCATCAAAGGAAGCTCCGCAGAAAGGCGAAAATCCCTGTAAATCAAGGGATTTCGAGGTTAAACACATGACTTACGCACCAGCGTTAAATTGTATCAAATACAGTGTCGGAATAGAACTTGCTTGCGGCTCAGGATAATTTTCGTTTAGTCTTTCAAAGCATACTGAAAGCTGGATTGGCACAGATTTCTCTGAAAAAATGATTCTTGAAGCGAGGAAGCGTGGAGAAGCCAAAAACCTTATATTTGAAATAGCTGACGCAACATCACTATCCTTTGCTTATGAAAAATTTGATTGTGTGCTAATCGCAAATGCACTTCATATTATGCCTAAGCCAGATGAGGCAATGAAAGAAATATATAGGGTTTTAAAACCTAATGGGATTTTGTTTGCTTCTACCTTTCTATGGAAAGAAGGAAAACAAAGAAAAATTATAAAGAGTTTGATGTCTATTTCAGGATTTAAGATTTATCAAGAATGGAATAAAAATCAATTTGAAGATTTTATTGAGGAATATGGGTTTTCAGTAGTTGAAATGAAATTGGTATATGGAGGTCTTGCACCGATCGGTGTAATGATTGCTCAAAAAGCATCTTAACAGATTTTGCTTTTGCGTTTAAACTATCAAGATTATAAGAAATCTAGAAATTTCTTCTATTCCGTAAAAAAAAATCAATATAAAAGGGATTATAATTTGAATATAAGTTTGGGCAATGATGAACAAGTTGAAGCCCTAACTTTGATGGTGCGAGAGCCGCAAAGCGGCTCGAAGCAGCATCAAAAGTAGGTCAGCAGACATTTGCACCAAATCAAAGATTTGGGCAAATGGTTGCATCAGACCTATATTGATTCGCTTTCGCTCATCATGTTAGGTCTTGATCATGCCAAGGCGGCCCGCGAAGGCAAGCGAAGCGCAGGCTGAGCGGTAAGCCGCCAACGGCGGAGAGTGTCGTATTGATGTCAAAGGCTGATTAGGTGGGTGCAAGTTTGCTCTTGTGTAGCAAGGCTTAGCAAGGGCTATCGTTAAAAGGTGCACCCAGGCGGTAAATGCTAATTTAGCGGCCTAGTCTTCGATTATCGCTTGCCCGTTCATGGGCATAGGTAAAAGCCAATCACGCAGAGATCCAAAGTTCTATTATCTGGGATTAATATTTTCACGCCTTTTAAATCATCATTATTAACCGCTTCTTGCGTAGCACTATGATCATAAGACTGTTTCCTGTATCTATGGCTGCTCAATGGGAGGGGCAATCGTTGCTCGTTTTCTTGCAGAAAAGCGGGTAAAGGTCAGCAGTGCGATCATAGATGGGGGAATCACCCCGTATCAGCTTCCTTATGGCGAACCTTCGATTCCTGCAATAATTATAAAATGCCGGAAAAGATCTGGACAGACTGTGAAAATGCTGTATTTTTGAAAATGGAGAGGTGAAATAACGTCCAGGTTATCACTAAGATATAGTATATTAAAACTGATTCTTAAGCTAATAGGATTTAAAAAATATTTAAATGCAAGTGAGCAGGAGATGAAAAACTATTCAGGAATATATGCTTTATCTTGAAAAGGGAGAGTATCACGGATTATAAGAGGTTTATCTTTCCTATGGAAGTATACGGCGACAAAGAATAGAATTTACTAAGGAGATAGTTTTATGGATTATATACGAGCGATTCTGGACGGGATTGCAATAGCCGCAATCTTTAACGGTGCAGTGGCAGTCTTGGTACTTATTAATCCGAGATATTTTTTTGATTCTTATCCAAAGGCAATTCAGAAAGCTGCACCTGAACAGATGACAAAAAAAGAGAAAAATATAAATTTCATTATAACAATTGTAATTTGCGGGATTTGTTTCATATATTCCATAGCAAGTCTTATACATTCAGGCATTTCGGGCTTTTGGAATCTTTTTTGGATGGGGTATATTCAGTGGAGCATATTAAACTTAGGAGATTTCTTTTTGTTGGATTGTCTGTTGTTCCAAGGGAAATATAAGGATAAAATCGTCATTCAGGGGACAGAGGGACATCCGGATTATGAATTCAGTAATTGGATGAAGCATTTGGCAATCAAGGAACATTTTGTAGTTACTCCGTTTTTGATCATATCGTTTGTAGCGGCGGTTCAGGCTTTGATTGTTGGAATATTATGAAGATGAATTTTCGGGCCATTTATCTAAATGGATAGTGAGCTTTTGTTTGGATACGTAAAAATACATCGAAATTTAGGAAGAAACATAAAGGGACCGTGAAGATGAGAGTATTGATTTATGGTGCAGGAGTGATAGGAAGTCTTTATGCGGCTTTGATTTCCGAAGCGGGAGCAGATGTATCCGTATATGCTCGTGGAAATCGTTTGAAAGAATTACAGACGTATGGGCTAAGGTATAAAAAAAATAATGAGATTCGGACTGCCAAAGTATCCGTTTTATCTCTACTGCTGCCGTTAGACAGTTATGATTTTATATTGCTTGCGGTAAGAGAAAATCAGTTACATATTGCTTTGGCGGAACTGAAAGCTAATATAAGTCCTGTCATTGTAACTATGGTAAATTCTTTAGAAACGTATGATACATGGGAAAAGATTTGTGGAAAAGGACGTATCCTCCCTGCTTTCCCGGGTGCCGGCGGCGGCTTTGACGGAGATATTTTGGATGCAGCCCTTACGCCTCGCTTTATTCAGCCAACTACAATCGGCATGTCAGGTGGTCGTGAAAAAGAACTGTTCGATTTGTTCCGATCAGCAATGATTCCATGCCAAGTTGTAAAAGACATGCATTCATGGCAGATTTGTCATCTTGCAATGGTCGTGCCGATTGCAGATGCTTATTATCATTCAGATGATCCTGAGCATGCCGGAAACGATCGTGTATTAATGAATAAAACAGCGAAGCAAATCAGAAGAAATCTTTTTAATGTTAAAACAAAAGGAATTAAACCTGTTCCGATAAAAATGAAGTTTTTACAAATTCTTCCATGCTCCATTATGGGGTTTATTCTTGGGATTATTTTTCGAAGCCGTTTTGGAGAAAAGTTTATGTACCGACATTCAATAAAGGCTCCGGATGAAATGAGGCGGTTGCATGAGCAATTTTATAACTATATAGGTATTTATGACGTATGAACCGATAAGTGTTTGTAGTTTTTTTATGCTTTTCTAAAAGCATACTGGATGTTTTTTTCTCAAGCATTCTTCCCTTTGCCAACTTCCATCGTGCAACGAGCGTGCAGACCAAGTTCTTGATGTAGTGTTATCATCAGGGTAGTCTTGACACATGTGGAGACGATTGTGCTTCTGTCCAAACTAGATTCCAATAAGTACATAAAAGTAAAAATAGATATGGATGAACTAGATGTAACAGTATCTGCCGCAAGGCTTTCATGCTGAGCCAGGGAAGCCATAATGGACAAGAGTAGCTCCCATTCTGGATTCCTTTGAATGTACTCGATACAGTTGTGAATCCAGCGCTTAAAGGCATCACCGTACACCCGACGGATCTATTCTTCAAAGGACAACTCTTACCAGCATAATAATCCCGGCTTGTACCGCGCTATATATCGGAACCAGGATGAATGGCCACAGCAGAAAATGCTCTAAGAGTCCAAGATGCTTCATCCAGTTTCCAGATTCATAATCCGGATGGCCTTCTGTCCCCGGTATGACAATACAGCCTTTATATTTCCCCTGAAATAACAGGCAGTCCAGAAGAAAAAAGTCTCCGAAATTTACAATATTCCAATTGATATATCCAGTCCAGAATAAGGGCCAGAATCCGGTGATGCCTGTGTGCATATTACTGATGATTTCATATGCCGCGCAGATGCCCATAACCACGATAGTGAATATGAAATTAACGTGCTTCTCCTCTTTGGTCATTTGCTTTGGTGCGGCTTTCTGTATCGCTTTCGGGTAAGAATCGAAGAAATATCTTGGATTGATCAAAACTACAGTTGCCGCAGCTCCGTTAAATATTCCGGCCATTGCTATTCCATCAAGTATTGCTCGAAATATATCCATGTTGTATCCTCCTATTGAATAATCTGCAATATCCCCGAAACAAGCAGGGCTGACACAGCAAAAACAGGAATAGTTCTCAGAAAAGCCTTCACATGTTTCTTTGCACCAAGATAAATTTTCCCGCCATTAATGCCTTGAAACTGTCTGGGCTTGCTGTGTTGCCACCAGCACAGGTCGATAATGAGCAGATCAAAAGCGTTCAGGCCTGCTCCGAACGCATCCACAAGGCAATCTCCAATCATGAAGATGACATTTGCGATGACGTCGCAAGGCATGGCTGTTTTTTCTTTCTTCATTGAATACCTCACCTCGCATTGTATTTATGCACGAATATAGTCCTCGATGTCATGGCAATAACCTTCTTGATCTTTCGTCATCCTCTCACAATGCCCGTAGCCTCCCCACACTTTCATTCCTGCATGAGGATATGTCTTCCGGAGCATTCTCCTTGCCTTCTTGTAGTCGAAATCCTTATCACCATAGGCAAACAGACAATTCTTCTGAAGCGTATCGGATAATGGCGGCAGTTCCACAAATGCACAGTCGTGAATGATATTCCTTATGCTTTCCTCGCTCATGGCGATAAAATGCTTTGCCAGAAGCGGAGCGGCTTCCGTTCCAAACATTGAAGACATCCTCTTAACACTGAGCGCCGGATCTGCCACGGCCTTTTTATGTTTTTTCAGAAATACGAATCTGAGGATCCGTTCCAGAAGTTTCGCGTTAGTGTAAAAGCTCGTTCCCTCAAAGAACACATGCTCAAACTGAATATCGTCATACTTGAGAAGCTGCAGAAGAATCACGCCTCCCAGGGAGGCTCCAAAGCCAAGCTTAAGCTTCATAATCTGATTTTTGACCAGATAATCATGAATTTGCCTTGCCTCGTCAAAAGCACTTTTGTAGGTGTCTTTAATTGCATCACCATGTGCGGAAAGATCCGGTACGAAGTAGCGGTATCCATTCCCGACAATGTCGGCAATGTACGTTTTCATTCCATTTGCTGAGGAAAGCATCGGGTGGATCAGCAGAATGACGTCTTTCTTTTCGCTGTTCCAATCATGCATAATCATATTCAATCACCTCAAATTTTAGTTAGTCATGTCTAACATGTAGTATTGTATTATAACACGCTTTACAGGCTGACGACGATGCGATCATAAGATGAGTTAAAATAATCTATAGATAATATCGTCACGAGGTAGAGGGATATTAGTAATGATTCCGGAAAACTCGACCAGTTTCCAAGTACGAGTCTAAGCCTTGAACAATTTCCTCGTACAAGATAAGGTCTCAAGGGAGGTGTGGACATCAATCGGCTCATCTCAATCCATGTGGAGACGGTGGTATTGATGTCACGGGAAGGGTGAAAAGCGTTAAAATCAATGGGTTTGGGAGATTTCGATAATTTGAAAAAAGTTAGCAAGAAAATTTGCACAAACCCGGATTTGGACTCAGCGGGGGATAGTTGAGTGGACTGGTTAGATATTTGAGTTTGTGCCATAGATGTTTTTGCCGATAGAGTTCGTGGGATAGATGTTTTTTGCTCCTTGAGCGCACAGGATAGATGTATTTTTTGGGGGGGGGGAGTGTGGCAGTGGGATGGGTTTTTAGCGATTAATGGGAAATGAGAACCATAGCAGCGCATCGTATTGAAAAAGACTCTACTCAATAAACCAGTGTATGACTATGGGTATCAATTAGTCGATTGAAGGAAGGCGGGAAGATATGAGACAATCAATTTATGAGCAGATTCACTCTGCAGTAAACAAGAATGGACAACTTGATTCCGATTTTAGCCTTCCAAGTGAAGATACTAACGGGGATATAACCTTTGCACCTGGTGCTTGGGATGGCATGTTAAGATATCACCTTTCTACGAATGAGCAGGATATGAAGGAAGAACTTCAACATTGGGCCTGCATTATTGAAATGGCCTCGCAAAGGCAAGTAGGCCAGGCCATTTTTGAAGCGGAAAAATATGGCTTAAATCATAGCATTTATCCACTTTCAGATGACATTGTCCGGTATCTTATGGACCATGAAAATGACCTAAATTTAGGCGAAATTATCTATTTTGGGATCCAATTGTTGCTCAAGGCAAATGAAAAAGAAGCCGTCAAGCTGGGCTTCTTGCTCCTAGAGCTATTTGAACTGGAAGATTTGGAGCTTTATAAGCCTATTATCCGTACGTTGGCTTTATATGATGAGTTTACTTTTTATGCCGGTTTTCATATGCAAAACTGGCGAAATGGGAATCAAGAGATTTTTGATGCGGCAAAAAAAGTAACCGGGTGGGGTAGGATACACTTAGTCGACAAGTTAAAACCGGAAACGGAAGAGATAAAACTTTGGCTACTGACAGAAGGCATCAACAATGACGTCATGCCGGATTACTCCGCATTGACAATTTATCAAAAGGCAGATCTTATTGATCATTTAAAAGCTCCTATCGACCATGACCTATATTGTGGCATATCCAATGTTATTTCAGCACTGCTTTCAGAAGAACCGGTAATGGGGATTTCCGCTATTGAAGAAAAGGAGGAGTTACTTGGAACTTTCCTTCAAGTTGCTAGAAGCAGGAAGGATCTACGTACGGAAGATTATTCTGCGATTTTAGATGTTATCGACTATGTATCGGATAAGGAATCTCTTCTCCATTTAAAAAAAGAGGGGGACGAACTAATCAATGATTCGGTTAAGAAAAAGATCTTGCAAGAGACAAAAAAAGGGAATTCCTTTGGATTAGCCATTCGGCTTGATTTACCCTACGAAGCAGATGCGTTTCGCTTTGTACAAAAGGATTTCCAAAAATATGATTGGCTAGCAGGGAATCTCATCAAGAAAGGATATCATTTAGAAGAATTACTGGATTTTCTTGAAGAAAACATTAATCTTTCTCAATATATATGTGCTCCCGACAAAGATTCAATGGAATACCAGAGAAAGCTAGTCCCTGATATTTTCGACTTTATTCTTCAGTCAATACGTCATCATGTTGGCTTTGGGCTGCAATTTATTCGCACAGGTATATGCTCGTGGAACAGACGGCTGCAAAATGGTGCAATAAAAGTTATGCAATGTTGGATAGAGGATACCGGTCTTTCGTTGAAAGAGATATCACCTGAACTCTAGGAATTTTTAGAGAACGCTATCTCTGTCCTTATTTGCGATGATGAGGTTATCGATCAACTGATTGCAATACGGGACAACACTTATTCAACAATGCAGAATAGGGATATTGATTCTTAAGGAAAAAGCCCTGAACAGCTTCCACGTACGGGTCTACGTTCTCGGCCCGGTTTCCTTGTACGAGGCAAGGCTTCAAGGGAGGTGTAGACATCAATCCGGTCATCTCAATCCACGTGGAGACGGTAGCGCTTTTGTCCGGGTGAGTGCGTGGAATAGATGTTTCGTTCCATAATTGGACGGGTCCGAATTCTCAAAAGGAAGAGAATTCGCGTTCATAAAATGCAGAGAGGAGAAAAGAAGATGATTGGAGCAATCCTAGGAGATATTGTGGGATCAAGATTTGAATTTCAGCCCATCAAGTCCAAGAATTTCCTTCTTTTTTCGGAGGAATCGGATTACACGGATGATTCTTTGATGACCATTGCGGTGGGGCTAGCTTTGAAACAAGCCTTTGCGGATAAGAAGGAAAAGGACGAGGCCTTTTTGCAAGATCAATTTATCCGGACCATGCAGTCTATTGGCCGCTCCTATCCAAATCCTACGGGGGCTTATGGTGGCTCTTTTTCACAGTGGTTAGTGACAAAGAATCCTGAGCCTTATAATAGCTGGGGAAATGGCTCAGCCATGCGAGCTTCCGCCTGTGGTGAATTGGCGGAATCATTGGAGCAGGCGCTGTTTTTTGCGGAGCAAAGTGCCCTTGTCAGTCATAACCATCCGGAAGGCATCAAGGGCGCGCAAGCCACAGCGGCCGCTATTTTTCTGGCGAAACGAGGCAAATCGAAAGAAGAGATTCGCCATTACATTTATCAACATTTCTATCCGGAGCGGTTGACCGTTGAAGAGATTCGTCCTCATTACGCCTTTGATCCGTCCTGCCAGGGGACGGTTCCGCAGGCATTCGCTGCATTCTTTGATTCCATAGACTTTGAAGATGCTATTCGCAATGCGATTTCCTTAGGAGGAGATGCGGATACGCTTGGTGCCATTACCGGTTCCGTGGCTTGGCCTTTCTATTTAAAACAAAATGGTCTTTCGGAAGCAATGAAAGAGATGGTGAGTCATGCTTTGCATATTCTCCCATCGGAATTTAGAGCGTTTTTAAAGGAATACGAGGACGACTTTATTCAAACGTTATGCTTTTGTGGGCGTAGGGAATAGAATTCATCGGAATTCGAAGGAGCAGTCTTGACCGAATGTTGAGACTTGAATGGAACGCAATCTCTAAAGCCACTCCTTGCGGGGTGGCTTTTATCGCGAAAAGATATTTTCGCATTAGAGTCTCCATCCTGTTGACAGGATAAAAACTAAGAGTTAGCATTAGATAACATGATAGACGATACCGTCGATGGAGGAAATGATGCGAGTGATTAAATCTAAAAGCGAGCGTAAAAAGGAAATTATGGAAGCGGCGAAGTCTGTCTTCCTGGAAAAAGGCTTTGAAAAAACCACCATGGAAGACATCATTGCAGAAACCTCCCTTTCCAAGGGGGGGTTCTACCACTACTATGCCTCCACCACCGACATCCTCCACGATCTGATGATTGAAGGCATCGCCTACCGCATTAACATCATAAAGCAGACGGTCGGTCAAGCCTCGGCATGGGACGACGAAAGTTTGGTCAACCTGATGGTGGATAAGGTCTTGGATGAAAGCGACCTCATGAGCCTTTATGTTATCTATCTTCAGGCCTCCCAGAGAAATCAGGCTCTGAGAGATCTTTTTCAGGAACTGAAGAAGGATAACCGTGCCATGTTTGAAGAAAGTTTTGGAACGGAATCGCAAAAAGGTATGGAATATTTCTATTCCGACCTCCTGCTCCATTTCATGAATACCATCATGTTGGGCTCAGAAATATTAGGCGCCCGGGAAGTCTTCCGTAAAAACCGGCCGCTTTTTGTGGCTATGATGAAGCTTGCTTTAGACTATGTGCGGGAGGGCAAGATGAATACCTAAAAATTTTATCCATTAGTTAGCCGAGACCAACTAATGGATTGTATCCTGATAAATCGTTTTTTCATGGCGTATTTGCGCTTAACGAGAAAGGAGTTTTCTATGTCCGTTTACAAAAAAATGAAACCCTACGTGCCCGGCATGGGAGGCATTCTCATGTTGGCCTTCTTACTTATTATCGGATCTTCTGTTGCCCTCATTGCCGAGTACCAGGCGATTTACTTATTTTTAGAAAAGATTTTGGCCGCATCCGGCCTGGAGGGTCTGACCCATTTGGTCACAATCCTTTGTCTTTGTGCCCTGGCCTACACTGTAATCTACTTTATCGGTTGCATGGCCACCCACCTAGTCGCCTTCCGCCTGGAGGCAAACTTAAAAAAAGCCGGTATGGATGCTCTTTTAGAGGCCCCCTCGGCCTTTTTTGACAAGTATCCGTCCGGGAAAATCCGCAAGATGCTGGATGATAATACTGCCTTAACCCACACCAGCGTGGCCCATCTCTTGCCGGATTTGGCCGCTGCCTTCTTTGTTCCCCTCTTTGGCCTCATCTTGGCCGGCATGATCGACTGGCGACTCTGCGTCTTTATGATTTTGACGATTGTTGTCGGCGGCGTAATTGGCCGCAAGATGATGGGAGAATCCTCCTTCATGGGCGAATACATGCAGGCCCAGGAGGCCATGGGGGCACATGCCGTGGAATATGTTCGCAATATGGGCGTGGTCAAGATCTTTAATGCCAACGTCAAGTCCATGAAAAACTTTTATGATTCCATCGCCAGCTATGCGGATAAGGTGCTGGCCTACAGCATGTCCTGCCGCATTCCTTACGTGACCTTCCAAACCTTTTTTAATTCTGTCTACCTTTTGCTCATCCCCTTGGCCTTCTTTTTCCTAGCCCAAGGGGAAGATCCCGAACTCTACCTGACGAAGGCCATCTTTTATGTCCTCTTTTGCGGCATACTCTTCGTGGCCTTCATGAAGATTATGTATGTGGGCATGCATTCCTACCTGGCCTCCTCCTCCATCGACAAGATCGAAAGCCTGATTCAGGAAATGCAGACCGGTAAGCCGGCCTCCGGTTTCGTTGACCAAGCTACGGACGGTGCCATCGACTTTAAGCACGTCTCTTTTGCCTATGAAAAAGACAAGGTTTTAGAGGACGTAAGCTTTCATCTGGATGGGGGAAAGACCTACGCCCTGGTCGGCTCTTCCGGCGGGGGCAAGTCCACCTTAGCCAAGCTCATTGCCGGTTTCTATCCGGCTCAGGAAGGGGAAATCCTCCTCGGTGGCAGGGCTCTGTCGGAGTATTCGGAATTGGCTCGCACCCGGATGCTGGCTATGGTCTTTCAACATGCCAAGCTCTTTAAGACCACGATCTACGACAATGTTCAAATCGGCAATCCGGCGGCTTCTCGGGAGGAAGTCATGGAAGCCTTGAAACTGGCTCGCTGCGAAGATATTTTGGACAAGTTTCCTGACCGAGAGAAGACCCGGATCGGTTCCAAGGGCGTCCACCTTTCCGGTGGTGAGATCCAGCGCATCGCCATCGCCCGAGCCATCTTGAAAAATGCCCCCATCATCATTCTGGATGAAGCTTCGGCAGCAGCTGACCCGGAAAATGAATATGAAATCCAGCAGGCCTTCAGCAACCTCATGAAGGGAAAAACCGTTATCATGATTGCCCACCGGCTCTCTTCCATCCGCCAGGCGGATGAAATTCTGGTCGTGGAGGAAGGTAAGATTATCGAGCGCGGTAGCCACCGGGATTTAATGGAAAAAAATGGGCGTTATGCCTATCTGCAGGGCCTTTATGCCCAAGCCAATGACTGGAGGGTCGCCTGATGAAAAGAAAATTACAAGAAACTTTTGCCCTTACGGAAAAAGGGGCGAGGGGCATGATGCGAGCATCGATCGCTTCCTTTTGCGTAAACATCACCTACATGGCGGCTATGATGGCCTTTTTTGCCTTTGCCCAGGACCTTTTGGCCGATGGAAATCTCAGTCAGCCGGCCTTTTATCTGTTGGCCATGGTCGCCATCGTGGTACTCATGTATTTGGCTTTGGATTTTGAGTATCGGGCCACCTACAACACGACCTACGCGGAATCCCGAGATCTGCGCATTGCCATTGCCGACACCATGAAAAAACTCCCTTTGGGCTATTTTGCCAAACATGACTTGTCCGACCTGGCCCAGACCATGATGCAGGATGTTTTGGATATGGAGCACGCCTTTTCTCATGCTGTGCCTCAGGCCATCGGAGCGGGGATCTTTTTAGTCCTCATGCTCCTCATGATTGTAATCAGCAATTTTTGGATTGGTCTGGCCATTCTTATCCCCACGGCAGTTAGCTTTGTCATCATCCTTCTTTCCAAGCGCTACCAAAAAAGCTTTGAGAAAAAGTTCTATGACCAAAGCCGAAAAAATGTGGAAATTATCCAGGATGCCATCGAAATGCAGCAAGAAATTCGCTCCTACAATCTGGTGGGAGAGAAAAGACGGGAAATTCACCAGGCCATACGGGCAGCCGAAAAAATGCACATGCAAGCCGAAGTGGGACAGGGCATCCCGGTCATGTCGGCCATGACCATTGCCAAATTGGCCCTTGCCAGCACGATCCTGACGGTGGCTTATTTTATGCTTAAGGGACAGATGACGGCCCTCTATGCCATCGGCTATATGATTGCCGCCACCCGCCTGACCTCCGCCATGGACGGCGTCAGCATGAACATCGCGGAACTCTTCCACATCGATGTCCGGGTAGATCGTATCAAGGAACTCCAAAACACACCAGTTCAAAGGGGACAGGAAGTGGAACTGAAAAACTTTGATATTGAAGTGAAGGACCTCTCCTTTGCCTATGGAAACAATCCGGTTTTGAATGGGGTAAATTTTTCAGCTAAGCAGGGGGAAGTGACGGCCTTGGTTGGACCTTCCGGGTCGGGTAAAACCACCATGATCCGGCTCCTCTCCCGCCTCTACGATGTGGACCGGGGCGAGATTACCATTGGCGGTCATTCCCTAAAAGATATCGCTCCGGACTGCCTCTATCGGCAGATTTCCATGGTTTTTCAGGATGTGACCCTCTTTAATGGAACCGTCATGGAAAATATCCGCATCGGCCGCAAAGATGCCAGTGATGAAGAAGTCATGGAAGCGGCCAGGAAGGCTCACTGCGACGACTTTATCGTAAAACTTCCCGAGGGCTACCAAACCCTGATCGGGGAGAACGGCAGCAAGCTTTCCGGAGGGGAAAGGCAAAGACTATCCATCGCCCGAGCCTTCTTAAAGGATGCTCCCATCCTCCTTCTGGACGAAATTTCCGCTTCCCTTGATGTGGAAAATGAGATGGCCATTCAAAAGAGCTTGAATGCCCTGATGAAAGACAAGACTGTGGTCATCATCTCTCATCGGATGAAGTCGATTGAAAATGTGAATCAGATTGTCGTCTTTGAAGAAGGCCGGGTGAATGGCATAGGTCGTCATGAGGAACTTATGACCCGCTCCAAGCTTTATCGGAACTTGGTGGAGAAGTCGAGTTTGACGGAAGCGTATGTCTATTAGAAAGGAATAAAAGGTAATTTTTTTAAACTAATAGTTAGTACAAGCTAACTGAAATGGAGATGAGTGAATGAAGAAAAAAAATGATGAGTTGAGTTGCTCTGCTTCGGACAGCAAGAAACGCAAGCAAAATGAAAATTTAATAAGAGAGGTAGAGAGTCTAAACTTGGATGTTCCCGATGAGATTATGCAGCGAATCGAAAGGGATGTAGAGCAAAGCGAAAAAAAGCCTAAAATCAGTATGGGTGGTTTAAATAAAGCGCTTATGAGTGTAGCGCCTGAGTATAAGGGTAGGATGCGACTTTCTGTTATTTTTGCGTGCATTGGAGAGCTTTTTAGTTTTTCTACTTATTTCTTTAGTGCTTATGCAGCAGGATGGCTTATAAAAAATGCCGGGGGTAACCCGGTCGGCTTTTAAACACTATTGAAATATGCTTTTTTTGCAATAGGATCACTGCTCCTGTACTTTATATTTACAGGATTTAGCACAACTATTTCACATAAAACCTCTTTTTCCATACTTGCAAAACTGAGACAGACTTTGTTTGAAAAATTAAAGGTAATTCCAATGGGATATTTGGTGGATAATCCTGTAGGTAAAATTAAGGTAATTATCATGGATCGAGTAGCAGATATGGAAGACTGGGTAGCCCATATTATGCCGGAGCTACCGAGCAGGCTTTTGCATCCGATACTCTGCACAGTGATTTTGTTTTATCTAGATTGGCGTATAGGATTATCAATATTTGTGCCACTACCAATTATTTTTGTCGGAATGATTACAATGATGTATAAATACCGTAGTAGAATGGCGGTGTGGTTATCAAGTTATGCAAATGTTGCCGACAGAAGTGCGGAATATGTTCGTGGAATTCCTGTAATCAAAGCATTTGCACAAGACAAAGCTTCGTATGGTAAATTTGCGGATGCGGTAAAATTCTACCATTTTTCAACGATGAAATGGTGGAAGCAAAGTTGGTTTGGCAAAGCACTGATGACGGCTGCAATGATGACACCACAGATAGTGAGCTTGCCTTTAGCTTTTTATTTATATGGGAACGGGCAAATAGGCATTGAAACATTGCTTTTATCACTTATTCTGCCGTTTGCTATTCTTCCACAGGCTTTTGCAATCATTACGAGTTTTGAACTTTTTCAGATGGCTTCTAATACTTGGGCATCCATACAAGAATTGCTTGATATGCCTGTCCAAAAACGTCCTGATGCGGAAAATAAAGTTACTATAGATAGGGACAAGGGGATAAAATTTGATAATGTAAGTTTTTCTTATCATGACGGAACTGAGGTATTGCATAATATTTCTTTTGAAACAAGCCCCGGAGAAGTGACTGCGCTTGTCGGACCTTCAGGTGGCGGAAAATCTACCATTGCAAAGCTTTTAGCAGGCTTTTGGGATCAGTCATCGGGTAAAATTTCCATTGGTAATGTTGATACAAAGAATATTTCCTTTAAGCAGCTTGCGGAAGAGATCTCTTTTGTCTCACAAGATAACTTTCTTTTTGACGTAAGTATTAGAGATAATATTCGTCTTGGCAAGCCTAATGCAACCGAAGATGAAATTATTGCGGCGGCAAAAGCGGCTCATTGCCATGACTTTATTATGGCACTTCCTAATGGATATGATACCAAAGCGGGAGAAGCAGGAGGAGCCATGTCGGGCGGTGAAAGACAGAGAATAACTCTTGCCAGAGCAATTTTGAAACCTGCATCAACCATTATTTTGGATGAGGCAACAGCTTATGCCGATCCTGAAAACGAAGCTCTCATCCAAGAAGCAATATCGAATCTCGTAAAGGGGAAAAATCTTGTGATGGTTGCTCATAGGTTAAATACCATCAAGCAGGCACATCAAATCATTCTCATTGATAAAGGTAAAATTATCGCCAAGGGGAAACATGAAGAACTGATGAAAGAGCCGCTTTATGCAAGCCTTTGGAAACAATATTTAGGGGAGGCGTAAGACATGGAGTTTATAAAATTATCATTCAAACTGGCAGGACAGTATAAAAATCGTCTTAAGGCGGGAATGTTTCTTATTTTTCTACAAAATGCTTCCATGCTGTTTGCATTTTTCGCTCTCTTTCTTGCATTCGGTTGGATGAATGAAACTACCGGAGACCATATTTGGACGATTTTTGGAGTGCTCTTTGCTTCCTTTCTTTTTAATTTTTTGACAGGCTGGGCGAAAAGCGGTCTTAGTGACGGTGTTTTCTTTGGCATTTTCAAGGACTACAGACTGGAAGTTGGCGAAAAACTTAAAAAGGCGCCTATGGGATATTTTGCAGAACAAAGCCTATCAAGAATTATGGCGGCATTTACCAATGTTATGAAGAGTCTTGAAAATTACTCTGCAATGAGTATCGACTTTGCTGTTTCAGGCATTTCAATATCCTTTTTCCTGTTGGTTGGGATGTTCGGTGTAAATACTAAAATTGGATTTTTAACTTTAATTTGTTTAATTCTTATTTGGCTATGCGTGTCTCTTATGATTAGTCTGGCAAAAAAAGAGATTGCACGTGAACATGCAGCGATTACAAAGCTCGGTGATGCGTTAGTTGACAGCATTAGCGGGATTCCTGTGCTTCGCAGTTTTCCGTTTACAGAGGAAGGTGTTGTTGAAGAAATTCATTCTAAATTGAATAATGCTTCTGAGGAGCTCAGACTTTCTCAAGTACATTTTGAAATCGTCTTTGTTATTTGTACGAGAATTTTTTCTACTGTTATTAATCTTTCGAGTCTTCTTGTTACATTATTTTCTTGTTATCTTTATACGAAAGGGGAAGTTTTATTACCACATGCACTTACCGTTTCGGCTGCCGGCTTTATGATTTTCGGCGGTTTAAAACAACTTGAAAATGCAGCCGTCCTCATGGTTAAAAATCCTGCCAATATGCAATATTTGGATGAGGTTTTAGATATTCCTGAAATAAGTGACGGCACTTTAGAAGTTATGGAAAATCAGGATATCGTCTTTGATAAGGTGAGCTTTAGTTATGACAAAGGCAATCCTGTCTTAAAAGACCTTTCATTTACTATTCCACAAGGGTCAAAGACAGCTATCGTAGGACCGTCAGGCTCCGGGAAAACAACAATAATCAATTTGATCTCTCGTTTTTATGATGTTGGCAGTGGTGAAATAAGATTAGGAAATAGGGATATACGAGATTATAAAGTAGAAAGTTTACTGAAAAATCTTTCACTTGTTTTCCAAAATGTTTATCTTTTTCAAGATACTATAGAGAATAATATTCGCTTTGCAAATCCTAAGGCAAGTCATGAAGAAGTAGTAGAAGCCGCTAAAAAGGCTCGTTGCCATAATTTTATTATGGAACTTCCTGATGGCTATAACACCATGGTAGGTGAGGGTGGCAGTTCTCTTTCCGGTGGTGAAAAACAACGAATTTCTATTGCTAGAGCATTACTTAAAAATGCACCGATTATTCTTTTGGATGAAGCGACCAGCTCCGTTGATCCTGAAAATGAATATGAGATTTTGGCCGCGATTGAGGAATTGTCCAAAGGACACACGGTAGTTTCGATAGCTCACAGACTTTCAACTGTGAAAAAAGCCGATCAGATACTAGTGATTGATGACGGTAAATTGGTTCAAGAAGGCAAACATAACGATCTGATAAATAGAGAAGGGATTTATTCGGCATTTATCAAGGCAAGAGAGCGAGCTGCAAGCTGGAGATTGTAAAAAAACAAAATGCTTCAAAGCAACCAATATTTAAGAATTAAATAGCTTTGTAAAGCGCATATAGACAATTTTTGAAGCGACTAAGAATAAAAAACTTAGTCGCTTTTATATCGTAATTTTTAAATTACGTAAATTGCAATAACAAGTTGCACATTGATCGTTGAGACGGTGGTATTGATGTCTTGTGAGGGCAAAAACACATAATATCCCGAAAAATGATAGTTCATTGCATAATAAAGTCACAGTTTATTCTTGGCTATTCCCTTATTTTGAGCTAATATTTAAGGGAATAGGCCAGGAGGTAAGGGAATGAGAGAGTTCAACTACTCTTTGATAAGAGAACACAAGTGGGATTCAGAGATGCTGGAACTCATTGCAGCTATATATAAGGAAGCCGGTAAACAGGAGATGTATTTGAGAAGGCGACCGGAAGAACTCGAAAAGCTGGTGAATATTGCAAAAATACAAAGTACCGAGGCATCGAATGCCATTGAAGGAATTGTCACAACAAGTACACGCATTAGGCAGCTTGCTTTGGAAAAGACAACACCTAAGAACCGTGATGAGCAGGAAATTGCGGGCTATCGGGATGTACTTGGCATTATTCATGAAAGATTTGATGCGATTCCGATCACGCAAAATTACATTCTTCAGCTTCACAAGGTTTTATACAGTTATGTGAATAACCCCGTAGCCGGCAGAACGAAAACAGTGCAGAACTATATCACCGCGTCTTATCCTGACGGACATACGGAAACGCTGTTTACTCCGCTTGCGCCTTATGAAACGCCGGATGCGCTTGATCGGCTTTGTGAAGAGTATAATCGTGTGATTGGGAACATGGAGCTTGAACCGCTGATTGCAATTCCCATCTTCATTCATGATTTTCTTTGCATTCACCCGTTTAATGACGGGAACGGACGCATGAGCAGATTGCTGACAACACTGCTTCTGTACAGAAATGGGTTTTATGTAGGAAAATATATATCACTTGAGGCAAAAATCGCAAAGAACAAGGATCTTTACTATGACGCGCTCTATGAATCACAGATTGGATGGCATGATGGAACGGACGATCCTGTTCCATTTATTAAATATCTGCTTGGAACTATTCTTTCAGCCTATCGGGATTTTGAAGACCGTTTTGCACTCGTAGAAACAAAGCGTTCTGCCCTTGATACGGTAAGGCTTGCAACTCGAAGCAAAATAGGCGGTTTTACCAAGCAAGATATTAGGGAACTTTGCCCATCGCTCAGTGTCAGCTCCATCGAAGGAGCCCTTCGAAAGTTGGTCTCTTCCGGCGAACTGAAAAGAGAGGGCAAAGGGAAAAACACCTGCTATTTTAGAACAAAATAGCATTCCCTAGCCTGCGGGAAGAAAAGCATGAAATCATACGGTAAAGGGCCTGCAAAAAGAAGTGTCTTGCTTGTGCATTGACGAATAAGATCAACGACCGAGAGCTTTTCATAAAGGGATTGGAACTTGTTGAGTGGACTGGTTAGAAAACCGCTCCTTTGAGTTTGTGCCTTAGATGTTTTTGTCGATGGAGTTAGTGGGATATATGTATTTTTTGGTTGAGGTTGTGGGATAGATATTTCTTATGGAATGACTCTGAGCCTGTAATAGTGGGAGATTGATTTTGTCAGAATCCAGTAAGGAAAATTGTCGAAACGCAGGCTTTAGCTCAAGACGCATTGCCAGTATAGATTTTCTTTCAGCAGAACTTATGTATAAATTACGAAATCAAGTTCTTCATGTCGGCGGATACTCGGCAACAGCTGATTTAGAGGGAAATGATGGGAGCTTTAAACAAAATCTGAACTGTGTATTTCTGCAGAAATGGATATAGGAACCACACACACTCTCGGTTCCCTAAATGCCGTGGACTGTAAAGAAACAATTGAATTTAATTTAATTATTTACTGTCGACATTTATGTGCAGCCGCTAAGAGCTATTTCGAGAAAAACAAGGATAAGTTTAATGATAGCCTGATGCCAATCCTAGACTACAGGGAAGAATTTAAGCTGATTTAACAAAATAATGAAGAAGTCTATTCAGTTTCAATCTTTCACTATCACATCCGCCCCGGTCGTAAAGTGAAATTCCAGCCCTCATCCGTTTCTATAATCTCCTCAATAAACTGGCGGACGAGCTTGTTTTCAAATTCCAGTTCTTCAACATCCTGATTCTTAACAAAATTTTCAATGGCAGCAAGGTTTTTCTGATGTACCTTTTGACCTCGGCTTCTTCGGGAATGATGAGGAGGCTTCCGTCCTCGTCCTTGTCGTATCCCGGGAAGTCGTGATGATTGATTTGGGCCTTGCCTTGTCGGTAGTATAACTGCGGACTTCACTTTACTTGATCGAAGAATCCGTCAGGGCTCGGCATCAAGATTGTTGTGGATATTCTTACGATCCACAGATTTGAAAAATGTTTTTTTAAGCTCTTGCGGTTTATAGAAGAACTTTTTTTCAGACTCGCTAAGACGTTGTTCCTGTTTCTTAATCTTGAGAAGTTCCATGGAACATACAAAATCTGCTACTTGAAGTAGACGATACTTTGTTGGCTCCGCTTTGCGGAATTCCGGAATCGTTTTGTGAAGAATCGGAACGGAATTCATAAAGTTTAGAATCTTATATATCAGTTTTCTTCGGTCATCAATGGTGGAAAGGCGTGTGAGATTTTCCCCGCCCATCCAGAGGCATATAAAACGGCGTGTTATATGCCTATTACGCATATATCTATTGATTTTGTGCCTTTTCACGATTATGATATTCATGAAAGGCAGGTGATTGATTCATGGCGAAAGTAAGTACAAATATTAACCTTGATCCGGTTCTTAAGAAAGAGTCTCAAGCGTTATTTAAAGACCTCGGAATGGATCTCACAACGGCAGTAACCATTTTTCTAAGACAATCTGTCAGGGAGCAGGCAATTCCGTTCGCCATTAAGCGCGATGTACCGAACGATGAAACCGTTGCGGCGCTTGAAGAGTACTACGATATGAAAGCGAATCCTGAAAACTACAAGCGCTACGATTCTTTTTTGGATGCACGAAACGAGGTGCTCAATGCTTAAAGTCGTCCTCTCACGCCGATCTCTTCGATCTCTGAAGTCACTCCTTGCGGGGTGGCTTTTTATTATGTCCACGAGCTCCTATCCTGCGTATTGTGCTACTCTATATTTGTATGAAGAGACCTCAAACATCGGCACGAAGCTGGCATCTCCATATCGCTGGAGGCAAAAATCGCAAAGAACAAGGATCTTTACTAGTAGGCAGTTTTACCAAGCAGGATATTAAGAGAACTTTGCCCCTCGCTTAGTGTCAGCTCCATCGAAGGAGCCCTTCGAAAGTTGGTGGCTTTCGGCGAAGGGAAAAGAGAGGGCAAAGGGAAAATACTTACTCTTTCAGAACAAAATAGCATCTCGCAATTTTTAGGAGAAATTTTCATGAATATTACCGTATATCTTGGTTCAAACGAGGGAAATGATCCATGTTTACGAAAAGCAGTGGAGGAATTGGGAGCATGGATTGGAAAGAGTGGACATGCACTGATCTATGGTGGCTCCCAATCGGGACTAATGGGCCTCCTTGCAGACAGCGTTTTGAGGGCCGGAGGTGAGGTAACCGGAGTTGAGCCGCAGTTTTTTATCGAAAACGAATTGCAGCATGACGGACTAACCAAGCTCATCGTGACCAAAGATATGTCGGAACGCAAAAACAAAATGATTGCGTTGGGCGAAGCCTTTATTGCCTTTCCCGGTGGAACAGGAACTTTGGAGGAGATTGCAGAGGTGATGTCGAAAGTGTCTTTGAAACAACTGGATGCCCCTTGCATTTTCTATAATCTGAACGGCTACTACGATGATTTGAAAGCCTTGCTGCATCATATGATTGAAAAGGGCCTGTCCTCCAAAGAGCGACAGGAGGGAGTCTATTTTGCCGAGAATCTGGATGAGATTGAACGAATTTTGAAACGGGCATAAACTTCCGCTGGAACGGATTCTGTAACTTCCGTTTCGAGGGCGGCAGACTCTTGACGATCGTTTGGTCTCCCATCCATTGTATCTCTACGGTACACCGACCATTCAATAGAAGAAAAGTGGCTAAAATCAAGCAATTCATGCTATACTATAGAAGTCAGATTCGGATGATTAATAAGCATATTTCTATATGAGGAGGTTGGTATGTCGAACTACAAAGGAAAATCCGATCGCAAGATCCACGACAAGGCGATCGGTAAGGAACACCAGTCAACCGGATGGATAAAGAAGATATCCATTGTTTTCTTATCCTGCATCCTGGCCCTTACGCTGGCCACACCGATGCTGCATGCCGACGATCTCGACGACCTAGAGATCGGACCGGAGATTGTTGGGCAACCCGTGCGCGCTGCCACAAAGCCGACTGTTAATGATGTATTTGCTGGAGATAAAACCGTTTCTGGAACAACTTTGGGATCTGGGCAACGGAAATCAAAACAGCTAAACGTGATTATTCACGTGACCGTGAGTCGTCAAGCAGGTGGAACCGAAGAAAAAACGGTTACTATTCCATACACTAACAGCAACTCTAAATGGGAAGTTACTTTAGCTAGTGAACTTGCAGAGGGCGATAAAGTTACTGTAAAGCAAGAGTATGGTGGCGAGACTTCTGAAGGTGTCGTTAAGGAAGCTAAAAAATCTTTAAAGAATCAGCATATAGATGACTTGCAAATGCCGTCTGGTGAAATCTGGATTGAACAAACTTCATCCAACCAAGTTAATGGAGACGAACAAGCAGAAGCTGTTGAAATGTTTAACAATGCAAACACTGCAATAGCCGGCGATATTAAATCAGTTAAGTTTTCTATTGATGGTACTGGCCATGCTTATTATGAAGTAACCTATACTGATAATTCAAGATCAGGTAAAGTTGAAGCTCCAAACTTAAAAATAAAACAAGTTGAAGAATATTCTAGAGGAGCTACTCTTGGCAGTATTACAATTGTAGATAATGTAATTAAGGGACAACTGTCAGGAGAGGGACCATTTGACGGCATAAAAGTACAAATAATCCTTAAACTTAGCGATGCGGTCAAAGATAGCTATTGTGATAAAGGTAAGTGTTCAGTTGACAAAGACACATCTAAGCCGGTAAGTGCAACTGTAGATGGCACAACAGGAGAATTTTCATATACAATTCCAAACCCTGACTTAAAACTTGATCAAAAAGTTGGTGTTACAGTAAAAGAACCCCATAAATTCAAATCTTGTTCTAAAACTACTGTTGGACCGGTAACAGTAGAAAAAACAGAAGTTAGAGACCCTAGAAAATTAACATCTGAAGATAAAAAAGCAATTGATGCTGCTATAAGAAAAGCATATACAGTAAATGGCATATCTAAATTACCAAACGGAACCGGAGACTGGAATGGAGTACCGGCAGTTATACAAATTGATGACAGCGGCAATGTCAAGATATTTAGTGGTAATGATGTAGCAGGTACTTGGGATCCGAACAATGGTTATAAATTTGTTCCGGAAACAAATGCAGATGGTTCATTAAAGGTAAATGAAGGAGCTGAACCAATAATAACAATCCCAGCCAAAGATCTGCTGAAGAATATCAAGCCGGACGCACCTACTGTTGCCTTAAGTGAAGACAAGAAAAGCATCACAATCACTCCAAATGAAAAAGATACAGATGCTCAGATTATTGCTGTTTCTTATAAAGATAAAGACGGTAAGGATCAAACAACTACAGCGACAAAAGCTGATGATGGAACTTGGTCTATTGCTGGTGAAGGAACGGTAGTAAATGGAGTTATAACTCTTCCTAAGAACAAGGTAAAAGGCGAAACAGTTGTAACGGCTACAGTAACCGATAAGGGCGGAATAGCGGATGACGATAAAAATCCACTTACATCAGATCCAGGAACTTTAACTGTAAAAGAAACAAAAGCTGACAAAGTTAAAGCCCTGGGCGGTCTCGACCCGGTTGTTATGAAAAAATGGGTTAAAGATGAAGTTGACTGGAAGGAAGGCGTCAAGGCAAAAGATTCTGCAACAGATGAGAACAAAGCAAAAATAAAAGAGTTCTTAGACGAAGCAAAAACAACTTTTGCTGATGAAAATTCCAGAGGAACCACAGCTGAAGGTGATTTCACAGGCAAGATAAAAGTAACTTTTGATGATGGTTCTGAAATCATAGTAGAAAAACAAATGCTATACGTCCGCGACCTTGTTAGCCCATCGGATAAGGAAAACCTACCTGACGATGCCATAGATGTTGAATTGAAGTTAGGTGAAGGTGTAAAAGCAGGTGATAAAACAGGTAATAAGGAAACTCCTGTTACTGCCAAAACCTATAAAGTTAAACCGGGAACTGATTTATCTAAAGAAAAAGTCTCAAAAACTGAAAAAACATGCTTTGAAGATGTAGGAGCAACAGTATCAGATGCTACCTATGTAGATGTAACATGGAATGACAAGGATAAAGGAACAAATTTCAAAGCTACTGCTGAGAACAATGTATTCACAGCCACAGCAACAAAAACCTACAAGGTTACAGTTGTACCAAATGGTGGAAAAGGTACTGAGATAAAAGATACAAAGAAAACAGGAGAAACTTATAAACTTCCTGCAAAGGATACCTTTACCCCGCCCGATGACACCCAGGTGTTCGATACTTGGGAAATTGACGGCCAAAAAGTTGCAGCTGGCACCGAGATTACTGTCACCAAAGATACCGTGGTGAAAGCCATCTGGAAAGACATCATGGTTGATATCAACTTTGAACCAGGTGAAGGCTCCGGCTCTATGAACAAGGAAACCGTCAAGAAAGGTAGTACTTTCAAACTGCCTCCTAGCACGTTCAAGGCTCCTGAGAATAAGGAGTTGAAAGGCTGGAAGATAGGTGAGAAGGAATACTAGGTCGGTGACGAAATCACCGTCAGCGATAACACCACTGTCACCGCCCTTTGGAAGAAAATCCAGGTGAAAGTGACCTACGACGCTAACGGCGGCAAAGGAACTATGGATGGTACGACCCTAGACAAGGGCAGTGAGTACACAGTGTTGCCGAACGCTTTCACCGCTCCGGATGACACCCAAGAATTCAAGGCTTGGGAGGTCGACGGTCAGGAAGTAGCGCCAGGCGCCAAGATTACTGTTAAAGACAACACGGTCGTAAAAGCTGTTTGGAAGAAAATCCAAGTAAACATTACCTACGACGCCAACGGTGGCAGCGGAACCATGACGGGTGCAACTGTGGATAAGGGCAGTAAATACACGGTGTTACCTAATGGCTTTACTGCCCCTAATAACCAAGAGTTCAAGACTTGGGAAATTGACGGGAAAGAGGTAGCCGCTGGTACCGAAATCACTGTCACCAAAGACACCGTGGCGATAGCTATCTGGAAGGCTAAAAAAAGCCATAATACGGACGGGAAAGGCAGTACGATTACCCTTACTTATGATCCGAATGGAGGAAACTGGGGCGGCAATACAAGTGTTCGGAAACAGGTAGAGACTAAGGGCGTTACTGTTAAAATTTTGGAGGCGCCAACAAAAGACGGTTATACCTTCCAATACTGGAAAGGCTCCGAGTATCACCCCGGCGATTTGTATACAGCAAATGAAGACCATACCTTTATTGCTCAATGGGAACCCAATCCGTCGGTGACACCGTCAGATAACCCGAACACGCCGGGTACACCGGGCATGGTTACGCCGAACGAGCCGAATAAGCCGGCCAAGCCGGGTACAAGGGCACCGAAAACGGGAGATATGAGCGCACTTTCCCTCTGTGCTTCCGGTATTTTGGCAGCAGGCGGTGCGATCGCTCTGTTGAAAAAAAGAAGAGAAGAGCGTTAAATAAGGTTTTGACGAACAAGAGCCGTCGGTAGGGCAGTCCTGCCGGCGGTTTTTTCCATTAGGATACAATTGTTCTTAACAAGCGATTCGAATTGTTTCTATCGCTGCATACATGCGAACAGAGGAAGGCAAAATGTCGGAGTCATTGACGAAAGAAAAACAGGACCGGATTCCTAAGGATCGAATTTCCCCGGATGGAGAAAATCCACTCTATTGTGCATCCTATATACAGACATGGGAAAACTATCGCAGGATGAACGAGGAATTGTACCGCCAGAAGGTCCGGCAATTGGCGGCGTCCCTATTTGCCATCCTAACCGTTGTGGGAACGGCCTTTATGCTGGCGGAAAAACTACGGCTTTTCGGATGGATCAGCTATGGTGTTGCCCTTCTATTTCTTGTTGCGATTCCTCTTGTCTGGAGACACCAGCTCCGCACCCAATTCCTAAGCGCCCATATAGAGCGTGACAAGGCATGGGCGTATGCCTTCTATACGGATTCTTTTAAGCTGGACTCCGGAAATACGACAACCGTGCAGAAATATTCGGATCTCTACCGAATTGTGGAAGGTGCAGAGTATATATATTTGCTACTGGAAAAGAATCATGCGCTTCCGGTTCCGCGCGATCATGGAGAGCGCGACACACTGCTTTTGCGCCAGAGGAAGCAACAGGATAAAAATAAAATTGCACCGATCCTTTGCCGGTTTTCTGTACTCAGCGGAATTCTAACGGCATTTTTCGGAATGACTGCGGGACGTCTTCCGAATCAATGGCTGCTGCAGACCTGGGCCTTTGCACTCTGCGCGGCGATGCCGGTTGTCTGGATGATCACGACCGTTCTGACCGGTATTTCCTGGAATCGGTATTCGATTCCTTCTGTACGGAAGAAAGGCGGGAGAATCGCACTTCGCGTTCTTAGCGTTCTGCTTTGTAGCTTTGCTATTCTGGCCCTTGGATTTTGGGACTTTCTATTTCTGCTTTTCCGCTATCCGGTGAAACAAAATGCGAATGGAACCTACACCGAGCACGTGGATGATTCGTATTCGTCTTTTGAATATTATCTCTATGAGCCCGAAGGGCCATTTTTCTTGCGCTTTCTTCGCCCCATGACCGATGCAAAAGACACGGATCCGAACCTTAGTGAATCTGCATGGTATCAACGACTGCGCAGTGACAATCGCAAAGAGACTGAGGCAGATGCGGCAGAACCGGCGGATGGGGGAACTTCGGAAAATCCGGCAAGCGATAATAATTCGGACGCACAGCATTCCACAAACGCGGATTCCGAAGCGGAGAAGATCCGCAACGGAGCGTTGAAGATCTTTGATGCGTACTTTGCAGCAAAAGGCTCTACCTTCCGGGAGAACTATACGGCCAAAGGAAACGCGTACTTTATTCTGCAGGAAAGCGATGCAGCCATTACGTATTTGCAGTATGACCGGGATTCGCAGAATGGAAGCTGTGGTCTCTATGTCCTATGGAAGGCTTCCAAAACGGCAGAGGGAAGCTGGTCTCCCACTGATGCGCAGATGCAGAACACCTATGCCTATGAATACCGCACCGGGGCCCTTGCAGAGAGCGGAAAGACGAACTGGTCCGACACGGGAAGCGAAGAGTATCAGAAGCTTACGGGAGAGCTATGATTTGTCCAACAGAGCAATTTTCGTCCAAAATAAAGTATAATTGGATGAAAAGAGATTTTCTGGACGAAAGGAGTGCGAATGAGATCGTTTGATTACAGCAGGCTCTATGACAAGGCCTGGGATACCGATATTCTAAATCTCGTTGCAAAGATTCACGAGCGCAAAGGAAGACAGGATTTATTTATCCGTCAAAAGCCTGTGGAGTTGGATCGTTTGGTTGAAATCGCAAAGATACGGAGTACAGAAGCATCAAATAAAATTGAAGGAATTGTTACAACAAGCACTCGTATGAAACAGCTTTTTGAGGAGAAAACTACTCCTAGGAACCGAGCGGAAGATGAAATCATGGGTTATAGAGATGTGCTGAATACCATTCATGAGAGTAATGCGTACATTCCGATTCGTCCGTCGTACATCCTTGAGCTTCATAGGGATCTTCTGAAAAGGGCAGGATTCTCATACGGCGGTCAGTTTAAGAACGTTCAGAACTATATCAATGAGACAAAGCCGGATGGAACGGTGGTCACAAGGTTTACGCCGATTGCGCCTTATGACACACCGGATGCGGTGGAGAATCTATGCAATGCCTATGAACAGGCCGTTGCAAATGAAAAAATAGATTCATTATTACTAATTCCGACTTTTATCTGTGACTTCCTCTGCATCCATCCGTTTAATGATGGCAATGGCAGAATGAGTAGGCTGCTTACCTTGCTTCTCTTGTACAAGAATGGATATCGTGTGGGAAAATACATAAGCATTGAACAGCAGATAGAGAAAACAAAGGATCGTTATTACGATACGCTTGAAAAATCCGATGCCGGATGGCATGAAGAGCGGAATGATCCGACGCCATTTATCCGATATATGCTGCAGGTAATTTTGGCATGTTATACAGAATTTGAAGAGCGTGTCGGATTAATGGCTGAAAGAGGAAACGGCAGTACGGCATACGACATTGTCAAAAAATATACCGAGGAAAAAATCGGAAAGTTTAGAGGAGCAGATATTGTAGCGCACTGTCCAAGTGTAGGAAGGTCTTCTGCGCTGGCAGCATTGAAAAAGCTAACCGAGGAAGGACGTATCATCCGAAAAGGTTCGGGCAGAAGCACATTTTATGTTCGTGCGGATAGTAACGGAGAATAGACGAAGTGCATATCATAGAAGAATTATTTGCCTTGCAGGATGTTGCCTATGCTGCTTTTCAGGCGAAATTGACGCCGAATATTCCAAGAGAGCGGTTTATAGGAGTCCGAGTTCCAGAGGCCAGAAAGCTTGCAAAAAGGCTTGCCCAGGAACCGGAAGCCTCGATATTTTTGAGCGATTTGCCGCATACATACTATGACGAAAATATTCTCCACAGCCTCCTCCTTTCGGAAATGACGGACTATGATGCCTGTGTTGAAGCGGTTGATGCATTTTTGCCATACGTAGACAATTGGGCGGTTTGCGATATCCTGTCTCCTAAAATTTTCAAGCAGCATAAAACAGCGCTTTTGGAAAAAATCAAAGAGTGGTCCGCATCGGAAAAGACATATACTTGCCGTTTTGGACTTGAGATGTTGCTGTCTCACTTTCTGGACGAAGATTTTAAGCCTGCCTATCTGGAAATACCCGCTTCGGTTCATCTTGAAGAGTACTATGTTCGCATGATGATTGCGTGGTTCTTTGCCACCGCTTTGGCAAAGCAATGGGATGCGACCATAGAATATTTGGAAGATCGTCGCCTTGACACATGGACGCACAATAAGACAATACAGAAAGCTCGGGAAAGCAGGCGCATTACCCCGAAACAGAAAGAGTATTTGAAGACGTTGAAACGATAACAAAGTTCTGTTTAATGAAGCTGGTCAGTCAGATGGCTATCAGCGGCGGCTTACCCTTTCACCCTTTGCTAGAGTCGGTGAACCCTGGCAGGAGTTAGAATTTATCGTTTATCAGGGTCAGCGCACCTGTCTGGAGATGGAATTTGACGTTTGTCAGGGACGCTAGACCCTGTCTGGAGTGAAAATTCATCGTTTGTCAGGGTCGGCGGACCCTGTCTGAAGCAAAAATTCATCGTTTGTCAGGGGCACACACCCTGATGGAAGTCAGAATTTAACATTTATCAGGGATGACGGCACCCTGTCTGGAGCTGAAATTCACCGTTTGTCAGGGTCGCGCACCCTGATGGAAGTTAGAAATTAACATTTATCAGGGATGACGGCACCCTGTCTAAAGCTGAAATTCGCCGTTTGTCAGGGCCACACACCCTGATGGAAGTCAAAATTTAACATTTATCAGGGATGACGGCACCCTGTCTGGAGCTGAAATTCGCCGTTTGTCAGGGTCGCGCACCCTGATGGAAGTCAGAATTTAATATTTATCAGGGTCACGGCACCCTGACTGGAGTTGAAATTCGTCGTTTGTCAGGGCCGGCGGACCCTGTCTAAAGCAAAAATTCATCGTTTGTCAGGGTCGCACACCCTGATGGAAGTCAAAATTTAACATTTATCAGGGATGACGGCACCCTGTCTAAAGCTGAAATTCGCCGTTTGTCAGGGTCGCGTACCCTGTCTGGAGCTAAAATTCGTCATTTATCAGCGTCACCGACCCTGTCTCAAGTTAAAATTACACCATTTGCCAGGGGCGCCCATGCGATGCTATTTCCTTTGTACCTTATACGAAACCAACAATAATAGAGCGCGCAGACATCCATTGCGAAGCAAGAGGAAGATCGCTTTTTCAAGAGGATATCGGTTCGTCCGTTTTCCGATATTCTATTGAAATGGAATAAAATCAGAAATATAATGTTAGCATAAACTAACAAAAGAAAGCGGGAACAGGCGATGAAAAAATATGACCATTTACCAATTTTCGGCGTAGGGCCTGTGTATGTTGTTTCCATTTTATTGCCGACGCTTGGGGCGGTGCTTTTAAGGGATCATCCTGTATTGGAATCAGGGAGGCTGACTTCTCTGCAAACACTGCTCATGAGCATTGGTGCGCTTTTCATCATTTTGTCTGCATTCATATGGATACAGGCGGTTATCGTCTCGAAACTGGATGAAAATATTAAAAGGAATCGCCTCGTGACATCGGGGGTGTATGCCTGGGTCAGGCATCCGGTTTATTCCGCTTTTATGCTTCTTTGCACAGGAATTCTTCTCATGGTTGGCAATGCCTGGTTTTTCATTCTTCCTTTTCTTTACTGGGGGCTCCTGACGGTGCTTATGAAGCATACCGAGGAAAAATGGCTGAAGGATCGGTATGGCAACGCCTATCAGGAGTATTGCAGGCGCGTTAACCGTTGTTGGCCGTGGATGCCGAAAAAGCAGAATAGAACCGGAGAATAGAACCGGAGGATTCATAAAGGTAGATAAGAAGAGGGATCTTTCCATTCAACACGTATTAAAAAACGGAGGTGCAAAAATGTCTTTGACTTATAAAATCGCGGCAGGCATAGTCAGACTTTTGGGCGTGAAAAAAATATTCAGAAAGTCCAAGAAAGATATCTTGGAATATGCGAAGAAACAAAACGCAAAGTCTGCTTTTGATGTGGACAAGGCGATGGAAAGGGCTCGCAGAAAAAAGTATTTTCTCTTTGATCGAAAAGTGATGGGACATAGGGTTCTGACGTATCAAAAAAATGAAAATCCGGCAAAAGGAGCGGTGCTGTATCTTTTTGGCGGAGGCATGATTACGGGACCGGATCAATTGGATTTTTCTCTTTCCGAAAGAATAATGGAAAAAACAGGAAAAGATGTGTGGTTCCTATTTTATCCCCTTTGTACAGCAGATCAGAATATAAAGAAGACGTATGAAGTTTGCTTGGAAACGTATAAAAAGATGACAAAAACATATGAGGCGGACAAGATAGGAGCATTGGGCTTCTCCTCAGGAGCATGCTTGGCTCTTGGAATTTTTTTACATAACAATGCCTTAGGCCGGCCTTTACCCATGCCCGGCAGGATCTTTGCGGTTTCTCCGGGCGGACTTCCCAATAAGAATTCTGCTGAAAGTAAAGAGCTTTGGGAAAAGATAGAAGCCCTCAACTCAAAAGATATCCTGCTTGATCCGGCTTACTTCCATACCGCCAGGGAAATCCTAGTGGGCAATGAAGATGTGCCCGAATATATGCTGGATGGGACATGCGGAGACTTTTCGGATTTTCCAAAGACCTATTTTTATTACGGTGAAAATGAATGTCTATATGCTTTTGCGGAGTATTTTGAAAAAGCGATGGATAAATACGATGCTCCACATGAGAGGATTGTAGGCGAGGGGATGTGTCACTGCTATCCGTTGCTGCGCTTCTTTAGAGAAGGCAGAGAGGCACAGGATGAAATGATTGCATTGTTGCAATTCTAATACAGGTACGCAAAGAAGGGATGGGAAGCCCATGCTTTTACTGGAAACCGTCATTTTGTGTTCTGCATTTTTCGTGTTTTGTTTTTTAGGCACCGGCACGGACGAGAAAAATTTGAGGAATTACATGTCCTATCCGGATGAAGTGCAAAAGCGAATCCGAGAGATCGAAGAATACCGAGGAAAATATAGGGAAACAAGCAAATTTGCCATATGGATAGCCAATTTTCTAATCTTCACCGTTTTGTTTTTCGCTTTAGGAATCAGAATCCGTCAGCCGAACTTTCTGCATAACTTTATGAGCTTGCTCTTTTTAGGTGAAACGTTAAATGCCTTTGACCTTATCGTTATTGATCTCTTATGGTGGAGAAACACCAAGCGGATTCGACTATTAAAAATACCGCAAAAGGAACTCTACCAAAATCCCCAAAAGCACATGCAAGCTTTTCTAAGAGCGCTGGTTCTGTATTTTCTTGTCGCGCTGCTGGACGGATATCTTTTAACTCTGTTTTGATCCAGCATCAAAGTAGAGCAATCGGATATCACACGTATTCGTCCCCGATTTAACAAAATTTCAACTACGCAGTCGCAGCGTGACTGTCATTACGCTCGTTATTACAGAAATGCTACGATTTGCAAAATATGTTGTCATAGCAACATAAAGGAACGTGCGCACAGGATAAAATAAAATAAAAAAGAAAAGGAGTCTGTGATTATGGCAAAGAAACTGGATTTGAATAAAAGTGTTTTTATACTGACAGAGGAATACCCGGAACTGATTGATATTATGGCTGAGCTCGGCTTTACCGAGATCACGAAAAAGGCCATGCGGCATTCGATTGGCAAGATGGTGACCATTCCAAAGGGCGCCAAGATGAAGAACATTCCTATGACGAAAATCGTAACGACCTTGATGGAGCATGGTTTTGAACTTGTCGGTGAGAGGCCGGAGATACCCTTTGCAGTATCGGCTGAAACGGAAGAAATAGAAGCGAGCCATTCTCCCGAGGACAGAACGGAACAACTCAAAGCCTATTTGAAAAGGCTGGGGGAAGGGGAAGATCTGGAAGAGGTAAGGGCAGACTTTGTCCGTGCATTCCGCGAAGTCGACGCTTCCGAGATCATGCAGGCGGAGCAGGAGTTGCTGGCGGAGGGCACACCACTTTCCGAGGTGCAGCGCCTTTGCGACGTCCATTCGGCGCTTTTCCATGGCGCAACGGTAGAGGAGAGAATCGCCAATGCCGAAAAAGAAGTGGAAGCCTCATTAGTAAGAAAGAAGATTCGGGACAAGAGTGCCCCTGTGCAAAATGGCACCGATAAACAAGGGCTCGCTGCCGTGATGGGAGAAAAAATCGGGCATCCCTTGTACACACTGACGAAGGAAAACAATGCGCTTTCCCAGTTGCTTGCAAAATTTAAGAAAAAGCGTGATGGCTCTCTTCTTCCCTCCATTCGGGAACTTTCCATCCACTATGCAAAGAAGGGCGATCTGCTGTATCCTCTGCTTAAGGTAAAGTATGGCATATCCGGCCCCTCCGATGTGATGTGGACGGTGGACGATGAAATCCGTGACGAGCTGGGCGTACTTGCGAGAGAAAAAGAGCATGACGAAGAATGGAATGTCCGGCTGGACGCCGTACTGGTTCGCGCAGAGGAGATGATTTATAAAGAACAGAACATTTTGTTTCCCATTTGTGCAGCGCATTTTACGGAAGAAGAATGGTACGGTATTTATCGGGATTCCAAGGATTATGCGGCCTGCTTTGGTGTAGAAAAGGAAACATGGGAAGAGGCTGAAAACGCAGGAACGATGGCATCGGTCGCTACAGAGGATGAGATCGTTATGCCGGGCGGACACCTGACCATGGAACAACTTACTGCACTTTTGAACACGATCCCGATGGAGATTACTTTTGTCGATGCCGACAACATCAATCGCTTTTTCAACGAAGGGCCGAAGGTATTCAAGCGTCCCGTTATGGCGATTGACCGCGAGGTGTTTTCCTGCCATCCGCCGAAGATTGAACCGATGGTACGACAGATTATTGATGATTTCCGAAATAACCGCCGCGATGAGGTTTCGGTTTGGATGAAGAAGGGCGGACGAACCATGCTCGTCCAATATTTGGCGGTAAGGGATGCTGCCGGCAAGTATATAGGCACGGTTGAGCTTGTGCAGGATATGGAATTTGCCAAGACCCATTTTCTTGGAGAAAAGGAATAAGCCTGAGTTAACACAAAAGGTTCCCTGCTGAGATGATTCCGTGGGGAACCTTTTGTTGCAGGGATTGCGTGTTCAGTGAGAACAACTGCGTTAGAGAGTTTCCACGAGGTCGTCGATTTTGCTTTTCCTGTTTTTAATCCGGGAGCTGTTCTTCTAACCATTCTTTTATTACGATGGCTTGATTGTATTGTTCGTTTTTTGCGGCATAAAGAAGGGTTATGTTTTGATCTTTTATCTTTCGTAGACAGAGATTGCTTAATTTTTGTGATGCCGGATTACTGGTCAATTCCTGTCTGTATCTTTTTTTAAACGCATCGAATTTTACCGGATCATGAGAGAACCATTTCCGAAGTTCGTTTGAAGGGGCAATTTCCTTAGCCCATAAATTAATATGGGCTTTTTCTTTTTTGATGCCCCGCGGCCATAGTCTATCCACAAGAATACGGAAACCGTCCGTTTCGTTGGCCGGCTCATAAATCCGCTTGCATTGTAATTTATTCATAAAGGCGAGGCTCCTTCAATGTAAATCTATTTTTATGATAAGTCAGTAGTCCCTCCTCCTGCATTTTGGACAGCTCTTTCGACATAGAACTGCGATTGACAGCGAGGTAGTCCGCAAGTTGCTGGCGATTAAACGGGATGGTAAAGTGTGGTGTTCCATTTTCCAGTGCTTGCTCGGACAAGTAGGATAGTAGCCTTTGCCGCAGAGAATGAGAAGCGGTGTGCATCATGCGAGCTGATAAATTCAGGTTTTTCTGCGCGGAAATCCGAAGCATATTCTTTATGAGGCGGGTATGGAAGGCACAAGCGCGAGAGCAGGTAGTCAGTATATTCTGCATATTTAAAAAAAGCACTTGGGTTTCTTCGCAGGCAACGACCTCACAGAGGAGCTCTTTTCCGGGAATGGCGGCATAATTTTCTGCAAACACCTGTCCTGCTCCAACATGGGCAAAAATATTGCAATTTCCCCAGTAGAAATTAACGACGATATTGACGCTACCGGATTCCACAAGCCCGATCTCGTTGACGGGTAATCCTGCCCGGAAGATGATCTCTTCCTTTTGAAATTTACGCTCATTTGCTCCCAGACAGAGGAGCAGCTCATTGATTTCGCTTTCACTGATGCCATAAAAAAGTTGTGTCGTGGTCAGAAAAAAAGTATTCATGCAAACCTCTATTCCGTTGCCAAGGCAACGTATTTGTTGCTTACATTCTAATATAATCAAAGCGGGAAATCAAAACAAGAAGAAGCCGATGGCATACAAAAAACGATCACATGAAATGATAACCGAAGAAACTGTGGTCTATACGTGGCCTATACGGAGGCGTTAACAAGAAAGGATGATCTTATGAACGAAAGAATCAAAGCAGGCGAAGTTTTCAAATTGGTCGATCTTGTACCGTATGCGGAAGGAAAGGTCGTCAAAATGGATGTGTCGCACAATGACAAGATGAAGTGTATCCTTATGGCCTTTGATGAAGGCACGGGACTTCCCGAGCACACTGCTCCTGGCGAGGCACTGCTATTTGCCTTGGACGGCGAAGCGATGATTTCATACGAGGGAAAAGATCATCCGATCAAGGCAGGCGAAAATTTCCACTTTGCAAAAGCCGCTCTGCACGCGGTTAAAGCAACGAAGAAGTTTAAGATGGCGCTTCTTCTTATGTTTGAATAGCGATATCCGCTTCGGCTCATCTCATTGAAGCGGGTCAATCGGTCGGGCAGCTATCTTGGGTGGCTTTACCCTTTCACCATTTGGCGGAGCTACCGCGCCCTGGCTAGAACTATAATTTGACTTCCATCAGGGTCGCGTACCCTGATGGAAGTCAAAATTTGGCGTTTACCAGGGACGGTGGACCCTGTCTGATGTTAAAATTCGTCGCTTATCAGGGACGGCAGGCCCTGTCTGGAGCTAAAATTAAGCATATATCAGGGTCGCCGGACCCTGTCTGGAGTTAAAATTCGTCATTTGTCAGGGTTACGTACCCTGTCTGGAGTTAAAATTCGTCATTTGTCAGGGTCAACCGACCCTGTCTGGAGCTATAATTCGGCATTTAACAGGGTCAACCGACCCTGTCTGGAGCTATAATTCGGCGTTTATCAGGGCCGACCGACCCTGTCTGGAGCTGAAATTCGTCTTTTATCAGGGCCAGCCGACCCTGTCAGAATCCAAAATTCACCATTTATCAGGGTCGGCAGGCCCTGTCTAAAGCTAAAATTCGTCGTTTATCAGGGTCATGTACCCTGTCGGAAGCTACAATACGCCGTTTATCAGGGTCGCCGGACCCTGTCTGGAGTTAAAATACGGCGTTTATCAGGGGCAGCGGGCCCTGTCTAAAACTATGATTCGTCGTTTATCACGGGAGGCGGCCCAGTCTGGAGCTAGACTACACCATTTACCAGGGCCACGCACCATGGCTGAGAAACGAAACTCCTGTTTGCTAGGGTCGTGCATACCGAAACCGTTCCTGGATGTACGCCAAAACTACTATTGCCGGGGACGCACGCTACGAATTCCATGCTGGAACGTATGATTTGTACATCCAACGATCGAATGAAGAAATTCGCCCTCCCTTTCCCATAACAAGAAAAAACCATTGACTCATTTGCACGATGCAGTCTACACTCTTTGGTAACCGAAATTCACAAAGCAAAGAAATAAGACAATTTCCAAGCAGCAAATCCCTATATCAGGAAAAGGACAGGACAAAAACAATGGAACAAGATTGTGCTATTAGAAATGAAAAAAAGGCCTTTCGATATCGAGCAGCCGCCATTATCGTCGAAGACAATTGCGTGTTGTTTGCAGGAAATGAAGTAGATGATTATTTCTATTCTGTAGGGGGAGCCGTCCACATGGGAGAGACGGCCGAAGAAGCGGTGAAAAGAGAAGTTTTGGAAGAGACGGGCGTTTCCTATGAAGTGGATCATCTGGCGTTGATCCATGAGAATTTTTTCATTGGCAGTTCCGGCTTGAAAGGCGTCGAGTTCCATGAGCTTGCCTTTTATTATTGGATGAAACCAATGGGCAAAAGAGTGTTTATGAGTCAAAGCCGTACCATGTCCGGGGTGAAAGAGACGATGTATTGGATACCAATTGATGAACTGGATAAAGTTCATGCGTATCCATCGTTCATGAAAGAATTTCTTCAAACACCGCATACAGGTGTTGCACATATTATTACGGATGAAAGGGTGTAACGTTTCGTTTCAGAGGAAAGTATAACATGCTTCGCTTTGCTGGTATGATAGAGCAAAGATATTGGATAGATACTAGAGGATGGGAAAGGTATTACAGTAACAGGTTACATCATGATAATCGATAGCTACGATAAAGATACCGAGGCGGTTATAAGCCTAAAAGATTTCTACGGCGAAAAGAAAAAGGGAATCGAAAAATGTTTGATCACATTTTCAAAAAGCATACTGGACTATATGCTTGAACAGTTTGCATGCCAAGAAATCGGGAAGGTAAACTCTTGCAATGGCGCAATGCCGATATATAAAAGCGAATATAAAGGGCAAGAATTTGCCTTCTACTTATCGAGGATAGGATCCGCTCCGGCGTCTTCGCAATGTGTAGAAGTGAACTGGCTTACCGGTGCCAATCAATTTATTATGTTCGGCTCCTGCGGAAGTTTAGACAGGGAAAAGACTTTTGGAAAGTATATCATTCCGACTGAGGCCTATAGAGGTGAGGGGGCTTCTTATTATCATGCGGCTCCTTCCGACTATCTGACCATCCGTAACCACGATAAAGTGGAAGCGTTTTTTAAGAAAGTAAAAGCTCCCTATACGAAAGGCAAAGTCTGGACGACGGATGTGATGCTTCGGGAGACGCGCGGGCTTGTCGCAAAACGAAAGTCGGAGGGATGCATCGCCGTGGAGATGGAGCTTGCCGGGGTACAGGCGGCCTGTGATTTTTATGGATTTGAACTGTATCCTTTTCTCGAACCCGGAGATGTCTTAAATGAGAGTTCTTATGAAGTGGAGGGGCTTCCTCGTGCCAACCATGATATGCAAAAGCTCTATTTGGCGTTACAACTACTATTAGAGATATAAAGAAGGGGACGCGAAAAGGATTGAAAGTAGGGGAGTCTTTTATTCCGATAAACAACCTTTTATTATTCCGATGAAGGGCAAAGAGACAAGTCGACTGGCGATTCCCCCACGCCGCCTACGTAAAAATCAGAGCCGCGCCGCGATGGCCTTCGACAATGCGGAATAGGCAGCGTAAGAATCGATGCCGTTACAGAAAACGGTGGGCACGAATTTGCCTTGTGATGGTTCTTTATTATATCGTTGAAATCGACTCAAGGTTCGCCGGAGCCTTGAGCCGATTGTTAACGTCGGGCTTGTCAACGCATTTCCTTTTTTCCAAAAGAGGTTATGGAAATCCAAAATACGAATAGAAAAAGGAGAACAGCACACGGCAAAAACGGAACAAGGGAAAAGCTGTTGTGAATTCCCGTTGTCGTAAAAGCATGCAAAGAGCAAGTAACCAAGTAACCACTGTAACAATACGGATAGGCGAACCAAAGCGGCGTATTGGCCATTAAGATGCTGGGAAGGACAAGAAGGATATTCAACCCGATGGTCACGAAGGCCTTATCAGAAAGAACCGTAATCGCCCACATGATCGTTAGGCTCGGAATCATGGTAAAAAAGAGCGCACAACACCATTTCAGTACATACAGCACTGGAAGAGGCTCGATAATTCCTGAGCTGGCGGCTGCAAAAAGTCCGGCTATCACAAAGACGACAAGAAATACGATGATCTCCATAAGTAGATATGATACCAGCACACAAAATTTGGCGGCAGAAAGCGAATGTCGGCTAATTGGCAATGCCAACATCTTTAGCATCCCATTATTCTCGGCTTCCCGTCCTGCAAGCATCACGCAAATGACAATCATGCTGAGCGGAAGCAGATAATACGAATAGAGTAGGGCACTTTGAATAAACATAGCCGCCCATGCGTTGGTATATTCCGGAGTAAAGTACCTGTGAAGACTTGCCACGCCCGACACGATCACAAGCAGAGGGGCAACAAAAAGCAAAGGCAGTATTTTACTTCTCTTGACTTTCAAAAATTCGATTTTCAACAGTTCAAAAAAGTGCATTCTACGCCCTCCTTATTCATAGTGTAGGTGCGCAGCGGTCCATAATCCGGAAACGAAAAACAGAACGGTTTCGATCACGGATAGGAGAGCAATTACCCTGTCGGGCCGCGCACTCATGGCAACTGCAGGTTTTAGCATTACAACAAAAGGAGATGCCATAACAAGTAGACAGTCGGACGAAGCTAACGCCATGCTGCTTAAAAAACCTACGACGCCAATTCCCAGCGGTATCCAAATATTTTCAAATTGTGATGATACCAAAAGCATAAAGGCCAATACCGGCATGGACGTAATAAAGGAATAGCCTGTAAACGATAGCAGGGCACGGGCCTCAAATGTGCCTTGCGGTAAAACGGTTAGCCCGATTTTTGCCAGTGCGAGATTTTGAAGGCCAACCGCCAGAAGCAGCAAAACGGTCATCAGCAAAAATTTGCATAGATACATCGTTGAAACGTGCATAGGCAGCATATACATTTTTTTTATGGCATTGCCTTTCCATTCCATGTTGTATTGTATGCAGGCTACGACGATAAGAGCGAACATATTAAATACCACAATCATGCCGTATAGTTGTGTAAGAAGCATATCCATAGGTGCAAGAGGCAGATGTAATAAAGCATCTTTTCGCACTATGAAATTTATACATGCGTAGACCGCTCCTAGGATGCCTGCAGCGATCATGATAGGAATAAAGCCTGTTCGCTTGCATTTTCGAAGTTCGATTACAAGAGTTCTCATAGTTTTGCCCTCTGCTTGCTGGCGGCATTATCTTTCTCAATCATGGATAGGAACATCTCCTCCAAATTATCCGTTGCAAACCCGGATTGCAGGGCATGTTGACGTAGTTGTTCCAGACTACCTTCGAATAACAAGCGCCCGTGATTCAGTATTCCGACGTCATCTGCCATCAGCTCGATTTCCGATAGCATGTGAGAAGAAATCAGGATGGTACAATCGTAAAGATCCGGCAAGGATGTAATCAGGTTTCGAATCTCGTGTATGCCGGACGGATCTAGGCCATTTGTCGGCTCATCCAAAATTAAAATCGGCGGTCTGCCAAGCAATGCCCCGGCGAGTCCTAGCCGCTGTTTCATGCCCAAAGAATAGTGCTTTGCAAGACGATCGCCAAACTCGGAAAGACGTACTAGTTCTAAGGCATCTTCCACAGCACTTTGTGGTAATCCTAAAATACGACGGATGATGTCAAGATTTTCTCGTCCGGTCAGATTGGCATAGAATGACGGCGACTCAATAAACGAGCCGATTTCTTTTAAAATGGATATGCGATCTTTCGGGAACTGTTTCCCATCGATGGTAAAGTTTCCTTTTGTGGGAGCGGTCAGCCCTAAGAGCATTTTCATGGTAGTCGATTTTCCGGCTCCATTCGGACCAAGAAAACCGTAAATGCTGCCTTTCCGAATATGCAGCGAAATTGCATTGACCGCAACAAAAGATTTGTATTTTTTTGTTAGATGTTCGGTTGTGACAATATGGTTCATAGCAATATCTCCTTTCATGGAGATAGGATATGGCACTAACCTTACGACAAGATTCTCTCTTCCTTACATCTACCTTACATTGGCCAAGGAAGGCAAAAAAAATGTCTATTTACATGGCATAATATAGGAAAAGGAGGATGTATCATGAATTCCGATGGCTATTTGCTGCAAAAAAATATCCTGCTAGTGGATGATGAACAGGAACTTTTAGATATGGTCGTTTCCATCCTGAACGAATACGGATTTCATCATATACGGACTGCTAAAAGCATGAAAGAGGCAATCCAAGTGATACAAAAATACCGTCCGGAATTTTCTATCTTAGATGTGATGCTTCCGGATGGAAGCGGCTTTGCTCTCATGGAGCAGATAAAACGATATAGCGATTGTCCTATTTTGCTTCTTACCGCTTGTGGAGAAGAGCACGATCTGTTTAAAGGGTTCGCCTTGGGCGCGGATGATTATATTGTTAAGCCATTTCTTCCCAAAGAATTGCTGTTTCGTATCATGGCAATTTTACGGAGAAGTTACAAAGGGGAAAGCCCGGTCGTGAAACTGAAATACAGTCAGATTAATTTTTCCGCGGCGGAAGTCATAAAAGATAACGAACATATTCCATTGACGGCAAAGGAGCATGACGTGCTTTCCGTTCTGCACCGAAACGCAGGGCGTATTATAACGATGGATGCATTGTGTGAGGCGGCATGGGGAGATAATCCATTTGGATATGAGAATTCATTAATGGCACATATACGACGTATTAGAGAAAAAATAGAACGAAATCCTTCACAGCCCGTTTCGCTGATTACCGTCAAGGGATTAGGATACAAGCTGATTGTGGAGGAGAAGTAGTATGACAAGCATACCGAAGCTTATACATCGTTTTGTTGGCATTTTTTTGCTCGGTTCCGTATGCATCGTCGTATTAAATGTCATTGCATTTATTGTACTTATGGCTAACAATGTTCCCGATAAAGAGGCCTCTCCTTACAACATAGCAAGAGAAACCGGAGCAGCTTTGCAATTGTCCGCAGACGGCAAGTACGTTTTATCCGAAAAAATATCTTCGATTTTGACCGATTCCGGCGCATGGGCGATTTTGATTGATAATGCGACACACCAAGTCCTATGGAAAACGCCAAATGTTCCGGCGACGATTCCGGATCGCTATAAAGTGTCCGATATCGCTGATTTAAGCGTGGGCTATCTTAACGGCTATCCCACATATACAGGCGACCATGCACAGGGAGTAGTCGTCCTAGGATTTCCCAAAACAAGCTTTTGGAAACATACACAACCCAGTTGGAAGTACAGCCTTATTTCGCATTTTCCACAGATGGCTCTCAGTGTGCTCGGTATTAATGTTTTATTCCTTCTGGGAATCTATTTACTGGCAAATATAAAGCTTCTTAAGTCCATCAATCCGATTACCAAGGGAATACAGAACTTATCCGATGGAAAGCGCGTGCATCTTCCAGAAACAGGAACGCTTTGCGAAATATCCGCCCATATTAATGCCGCCTCCGACATCTTGCAGAAACAAAAAGAGCAATTACGAAAAAAGGAGATGGCACGGGTAAATTGGATCGCAGGGGTTTCCCATGATATTAGGACCCCGCTATCCATGGTTATGGGGTATGCTGGACAATTGGAAAATTCTCCTCGGCTTTCAGAAGCCGAACGTAAAAAAGCAACGAGGATTATAAAGCAAAGTGAGCGAATGAAGAATTTGATTCAGGATCTGAATCTGGCTTCCAAGCTCGAGTATACGATGCAGCCCATTCAGAAAAAAGAAGAAAACATAGTTGCCGTCGTTCGTCAGGTTGTTGTGGATTTTATGAACATGGGTATGCCGGAGGGCTTTTCCATACAATGGGAGACAGATGAGGAATTGACCGTTTGTAATAGCAACGTAGATAAAGTTCTACTAAAACGAGCTGTCGCAAATCTCATACAAAACAGCATCATCCATAATGAAAACGGGTGTACGATCTATGTATCCGTTTCTGTGCATCAGTGCCAAAGCATTATCCGTGTTGCGGATGACGGCATAGGGGTTTCCGATGAAATATTGGAACAACTGAATCATACGCCGCACTATATGCTCTGTGATACCGGCACTTCCGAACAACGACATGGCTTGGGGTTGTTGATTGTACGGCAGATTGTCGATGCGCATAATGGTACGGTTGCCATAAAAAAAAGCGAATGCGGTGGTTTTCTTGTTACTATCACTATACCGATTGATGAGCACGGAGCCACTTTTAAGGAGGAAAAACAATGGGAAGAACGATCAAAGTGACCGGAAAGGGCAGCCTTTCGGTTAAGCCGGATACCATTTGCTTGGCTATCGAGGCGGAGGGCGTTTACTCGGATTATGAAAAAACGATACAAGAATCCGCAGACCAGACAAAAGTATTGAAGGAATCCTTGGAAAAATCCGGTCTTTTCGGAAAGGATCTCAAAACAAAACATTTTTCCATTCAATCCGAATATGAAAGCTATCGGGACAAGAACGATGACTATAAGAGAAGATTTATAGGCTATAAGTTTGAACATCATACCGAAATTACGTTTCCCAATGACAATCGACAGCTCGGTCGCACACTGTATGCACTGTCTCATTGTCCCGTGGAAGTCGAATTTACCATCCATTACACCGTCTCCCATCCGGAGGATGTTAAAAACGAGCTTCTTAAGAAAGCCGTTGCCGATTCTCGAGCGAAAGCGGAGATTTTGGCCGAGTCCGCAGGGGTGAAACTGGGAGAGATTGAACGCATTGATTATTCATGGGGAGAGTTACAAATCGTTTCGCACCCTGTTGAGGGGTTCATGACAAAATCCTTACTTGCCACACCCGACGACTCTTACGACATCGATATTGAAGCGGACGATATTGATGTGGATGACACCGTGACGATCGAATGGAGCATGGAATAGAAAGGGCTGGCGCGCATTGACATTGCGCATTGGCTTTTAGGAAAAGAAGAGTAAAAAATCTCTTTTACGCGTTCATGTTATTCTACGTTGCTTGTAGCAACGGCCTGTCGTTCTTACACTGAGGATAACAACGAAAGAAAGGTGGTTATACTTATGTTGAGCGATAACATTCGATCGATCAGAAAATCGAAAGGGCTGTCACAAGAGGAATTTGCGATCAAGCTATACGTGGTAAGACAGACTGTGTCCAAAGGGGAGAGGGGCCTATCGGTTCCCGACTCCGAAATGCTGATCCATATCTCAGAAATTCTCGAAACACCTGTGAGCGTTTTACTCGGTGAAACGAAGACGGAGACCGAGGAACCGCTTCATGATTTGAACGTCATTTCTGAAAAACTGGAAGTCATTAACCTGCAGCTGGCACGCGCCAAGGAAGCGAAACGAAGAGTTTTACATGGGCTGTTTATCACATTCGGTGTGCTCCTTGTGCTCATCGCTGCCGTTTTGATTGCGAAAGAGAGTTCCTATTTGCAATGGAATTTCCATGATCCGGAAACGGCAGTCGTCGGCACATTCCTTCATGCGTTTGAATGGCTCTTCGTCCGATTGGCTCCGGTTGCTTTCATCGGAGCGGTTGTTGGGATTCTATTAACAAAACCGAGGAAGTAAGAACGCTTAACTCAGACAAAGGCGTGTAGAAACTCCTGAATCGCCAGATAGATGGCACCGAGAATCACCGAGCGGTGATGAAAAACGGAGGGGATGATTTCTATGTTTTGTTTGTAGGTGGTGGTGGTCATATCAGTGAGCATTTGTGTATAGGGTGCGATATGGTAGGCGAGGTCGCTGTTAATTATGATTTGCTCCGGTGCTATGGTTTTCATAATATGATTCATTAACAGCGCCATATATTTGAGGTCACGCTGAATCGTTTGTTCGGCGCAAGCATTTCCTTGCTTATATTCGTGGATAAGGTCCGTAACCGTGGTGATGGGGGTACGCGCAATGCTATTGTAGAAGGAGAGGATGGCTCCTTCCGAGCAATATTGTTCAAAACAACCCTCATTGCCGCAGTTACAAGGCTTTCCGTCGGGGACGATTACGACATGCCCGATTTCCCCTGCATATCCATTTACTCCTTGTAGGAGATGCCCGTCGATAATGATTCCCGCACCGAGACCGCTTCCAACGTTTACCGCTACGAGGTTGCGCACATGCGAATTGTATGCTTCACAAAGCGCAGAGGCATTGGATTCATTGAGCAGATGGACCGGAAGCGAAGGATACCGCGTCGAAACGGCACGGAAAAGATCCAATTTGTAAATATCGTAATTTGGGGTGAAACGAATCTTTTTTTTGTCAACAATTCCATGAATGGAGAAGGCAACCCCAAGTAGACCGCCTTTATACGCTTTTGCTGGAGATAGCTGCGCATCGATGATTTTCGAGATGTATTGCATTGCGTTTTCTTTCGACACATCAACGAGTTGTTCTCCATAATCTATGATATTTAATTGTAGGTCACATAAGGCATACGTGATTTTATGCGGCGCCAGATCGATGCCCAAACAGAGGCCGTATTGATAATTGATTCCCAAGCAGATCGGCTTGCGCCCCCCTTTCGTCGTCGAATCGCCTGTGCCGTTTTCACGGATGATCTCACAGTCCAGCAACTGATTAGCGTACTCCGAGATCGACGATTTGTTTAGCCGTAGTTTTTGGGCCAACGCAGAACGAGAGATGTTGGGATGTTTATAAAGTGTCGTTAAAATTTCTACTTCATTGGATACATGCTCAGTCATCGATTCCTCCAACCAGATCCTATCCGGGTTGCATCCGACGTATTCTTGACAACACAAAACACAGAGTCTATTATTAAGTTAGTTCGGAATCCGGAATAACTAAAACAAGCTTAGCTATAGATTAATCCGTTCGTAAGATGTCGTCAAGGAGCGCCTAAGAAGAGGTAGCCATGCAGTCCTATATTCTTGAAAATGAAAAAATGCGGGTTACGGTATTGGATTATGGCGCGCGTATTACGGAAATCTATCATAAAGCGTTGAACAGAAATCTGGTGCTTTCGTATGCGACGCCCGAAGTGTATCGTCAGGATGTCAATTATCTGTGTGCGACAATCGGCCCCAATGCCAACCGTTTGGCGCAAGGTGTTTTTTTCCTGGAAGGGAAGAAACATCAGTGGGAAAGCAATGACGGAAAAAACAACTTACACAGTGGCAAGTACGGATTGGATCATGTCACGTGGAAGGGGGCTGTAGAGGAGAACCGTCTGCGTTTTTTTACGACACAGGAAAAACCTTTTCCTTGTGCGTATGAGGCGGTTTTTACTTTGGAGGGCGAAAGCCTGTCGGTGGAGTATTTTGCGGAGCCGAAGGAACCGGCGCTGTTGAATTTAACGAATCATACCTATTTCCGTCTGGATACGAACGAAACCGTATTGGATTATTCGCTGCAGCTGTACGCGGATTTTTATACGCCTTTCGAGGAAACCGGCATCCCGACGGGAGAAATTCGACCGGTACAAGACAGCTGTTTTGATTTTCGCAAGGCGCGTACGTTGCGCGCCGCGCTGTCGGAAAACCCGAAGGACTGCGGGGGCTATGATCACAACTTCGTGTGCACTACGTCCGGCCTTTCTCCGATGGCTGTCATTCGCGCGGAAGATCTCTCTCTCCGTGTTTCATCCACCGCGTCCGCTTTCCAACTCTATACCGCGGGAAATTTTATGTGGCAGGGAAAACGTAGTCCGTTTGCGGCGATTTGCATTGAGCCGCAATACACACCCAACAGTATCAACGTTCCCTATTTTGCGCAGCCGGTGTACGACGAAAAGCATCCCTTTTACCAGAAGAATGTCTATGCCTTTTCACAAAAGGCGCAATAACCAAGGAGGAAACCGATGTTTCAAAATCCAGTGGATCGTAGGCACACCGATTGTGCCAAGTGGGACGAACTGATTGAAAACACAGGCGAAAAAGACGTTCTTTCTTTAACCGTCGCGGACATGGATTTTCGGGTTGCCCCGGAAATTACGCGGACCATTATCACTGCGGCAAATCACGGCATTTATGGCTATACAAATGTGAGTGATCGCTACATTGACCTCACCCAACAGTGGATCCGGAAGCACTATCACTGGATGCCGGAGCGCGAATGGATTGTCTATTGTCCTCGCATTATCAATGCGCTGTGTCAGATTGTTCAAAATTATACGAACCCAGGCGATTCGATTCTCATTACAACGCCGCTATATGATCCGATCCAGGGTGCCATTCGTTTGAATGATCGGAAGATCGTGGCCTCTTCCCTCGTGCGGGAAGCGAACCGCTATGTCATTGATTTTGAAGATTTTGAGAAGAAGCTACAAAGCGGTGTTAAAGTGTTTATCGCAGTTTCTCCGCACAATCCGACCGGGCGCGTCTGGACGGAGGAAGAGGTGCGGAAAATGGTCCGGTTGTGCAAAGAAAATGACGTGCTGATCGTTTCCGATGAGGTACATGCCGATTTTATCTGGGAGGGTGCGTTCACCGGTTTCGGACAGTTTTTTGAGGAATATGACCAGATGATCATCGGCACGTCCGCTTCCAAAACATTTAATATTCCGGGCATTGAAGCAGCAAGCATGGTCATTAAGAACCAAGCGTTGCGCGAGAAATTTATACATTGCCTGCGCAGCGCCGGGTTCCATAATCCGAATTATTTTTGCAACCCCGCCGTGGAAGCGGCTTACGGCGAAGGGGAAGAGTGGCTTGCCCTTGCCAAACAGGTGATATTGGAAAATCGAAAGTTTGCGCTTGCTTTTCTTGATCAGGAATGCGCCCCCTGCAAGGCGATTCCGGGGGAAGGAACTTTTCTTTTGTGGGTGGATTATTCCGCACTCGGCATTGCCGAGGATGTCTGGAATGATACGTTGCTTCACAAGGGAAAAGTCGCCTGTTCGATGGGAGGAAGCTATGGAGAAGAAGGCCGCGGATTTTTCCGCATCAACCTGGCGCAGCCGCCGGTAATGTTCAAAGAGGCGTTGACGCGAATCAAAAAATGTGTGGAGGGTATACGAAAATGAAGGGAAGAGTAAAAAGAAAGCCTACTGTCGCTCAGGCATTGGTCCCTATTTTAGGGATGCTTGTCATACTCGGCATCGGCATCGGACTGTTGGGACTTCCGGCGGAGCCGCTCATCGTTTTGGCGGCGGTTGTTTCGGGGGCAATGGCGATTCATCTTGGCTACAGTTATGATGAAATTATGGAGGAAATTTCCGAGAAAATCGCTAAAGTTTGGGGCGCATTGCTCATTTTAGTCATTGTCGGCTTCATGATTGGCTCGTGGATGCTGGGCGGTACCATTCCCATGCTCATTTATTACGGCCTGAAGCTGATTAGTCCGCAGTATTTGGCGCTGACCGCGTTTGTGGTTTCTGCCATCGTTTCGGTGATGACCGGAACTTCTTGGGGTTCAGCAGGTACGATTGGCGTAGCCTTTATGGGCGTGGCCATCGGCATGAATGCCAATCTGGCGTTGGTGGCCGGCGCGGTGGTATCGGGAGCGTACTTCGGTGATAAGCTGTCCCCGCTGTCGGACACGACGAACCTGGCTTCTGCTGTTTGTGGAGTGGATCTTTATCAACATGTGTACAATCAGTTATGGACGACGGGAGCTGCCGCCGTTTTATCCTGCATTGTATATACGATTTTGGGGCACGTCAGCACGACGGCGAATGTGGGCGTTCCGGAAACCGTTCAGGTCCTCACCGGAACGTTGGACTCCATGTATTCGTGGAACCTGTTTTTCCTCGTTCCCTTACTGATCGTTTTGATTGGGTCGGCGACGCGCAAGCCGACGATTCCGGTCATGCTTGCAGCATCAGTGGTTGCCTTGATCAATGCGGCGATTTTCCAAGGGGCAAGTCTGCAAAGCATCGTCGAAACGACGCTGAACGGATTTAATGTTTCCATGCTGGGCTTCGACGAGGCGGCGGTTTCTCCCGACTTGATCCGTCTGTTGCATCGCGGCGGCATGATGGCAATGATGAATACCTTATTGATTGCCGTCTGCGCCATTTCCTTTGCCGGGACGATGACGGTCACCGGTGCATTGGATGTTTTGATCTCGAAATTGCTGACGAAGATTCACAACACCTTCCAGTTGGTCGGGGCGACCATCATCACTTGTCTCGTAACGACGGGCGTGACCAGCAACGGGCAGGTGTCCATCCTGATGCCGGGCGAAGCGTTTCGCTCCGCTTATATCCAGCGTGGGTTGCATCCCAAAGTACTCTCCCGAACCCTTGAGGATTCTGTGACCTGCACGGAGTGCTTGATTCCGTGGACGGCCGCCGGCGCCTATATGGCGACGACGCTGGGCGTGCCGACCTTGAGTTACCTGCCCTTCGCGATTCTGAATTACAGCGGCATGATCTTTGCGTTGATCTGGGCGGCGACAGGCATCGGCATTACAAAAATTGACCCGAAGACGTTTGAAGCGGAAGAGACCAAATAGAAGACCGGTGATTGAAAGCTCGGAGCTAAGCAGTTCCGAGCTTTTTATAGAAGGAAAAGTGGGCTTTCCGCAGGAAAACAAGAGGTTATATTGGCGGTTGCCGTTGTTTTCGATATTGTTTCCAAGTGGCGCAACGTGGCGGAATAAAGAAGAAAGAGGGAATCTATGAAATTTTTTGAAAATGTACCGAAAGTGCAGTATGAAGGCAGCAAATCAACCAATCCGTTTGCCTTCAAATACTATGATGCGGACCGCATCATTGCGGGCAAGAAGATGAAAGAGCATTTGAAATTTGCCCTTTCCTGGTGGCATACCTTGGTTGCGGGCGGGCAGGATCCGTTCGGCATAAACACCATGGACCGTAGCTATGGGGGAAAAACGGATCCGATGGAATTAGCAAAAGCAAGAGCGGATGCCGCGTTTGATTTCATGGACAAGTTGGGCATTGAATATTTTTGTTTTCATGATGCGGATCTTGCACCGGAAGGCAACAGCCTGCAAGAGCGTAACGAGAACCTGAAAGAAATGGTTGCCTATGTGAAGGAAAAGATGCAGGACACGCCGGTAAAACTGCTCTGGGGAACCTCCAATTGTTTCACCAATCCCCGATTTATGCACGGCGGAGCGACTTCTTGTGAGGCGGATGTCTTTGCCTGGGCAGCGACGCAGGTTAAAAATGCAATCGACGTGACGATGGAATTGGGCGGAAAGGGATATGTATTTTGGGGCGGTCGCGAAGGCTATGAAACGCTTCTCAATACCGATGTAGAGCTTGAACTTGATAATTATGCTCGGATGCTGAAAATGGCCGTTCGCTACGCGCGTAGCAAGGGCTATGACGGCGATTTTTACATCGAGCCCAAGCCGAAGGAACCGACGAAGCATCAATACGATTTTGATGTCGCTTCCTGCGTCGCTTTTCTTGAAAAATACGACCTGATGCAGGATTTTCGCATCAATGTTGAAGCGAATCATGCGACCTTGGCAGGTCATACATTCCAGCATGAGTTGCGGATGGCGCGCACCTTCGGTGTTTTCGGTTCCGTAGATGCGAATCAGGGGGATTTGCTGCTGGGTTGGGACACCGATCAATTCCCGTCCAATGTGTATGACACCACGCTTGCCATGTATGAAATTTTGAAAGCGGGCGGATTCACGAACGGTGGATTGAATTTTGATGCGAAGGTGCGTCGTCCGTCCTTTACACCGGAAGATATTGCCTATGCGTATATCTTGGGCATGGATTCGTTTGCTTTCGGTCTGATCAAGGCGCAGCAGCTGATTGAGGACGGGCGTGTCGATGCGTTTGTAGAAAAGAAATACGCCAGCTACCAAGAAGGCATTGGCGAAAAAATTCGGAAGAATGAGACCAATTTTGAAGAAT